>NC_010628.1:2027500-2724000 GCF_000020025.1 Nostoc punctiforme PCC 73102
AACTTAGATATACAGTTGAATATTTACGACTAAGTACAAAATTTTAGGGCGTTGCTGAATGAAGGGATGAATTGATTTATAAAAGTATGGTTTGATACTTCAAGTAGTGGAGTAATAATTTAATTGAGTATCTCAGGATTTGTTCTGATTTGGAATAACATAAAGTTTTGCGATGAAGGCGTGCAAGATAATGTCTAAGCCTTGTATTTTCATTTTCTACCCGCGTCATATATGTTTTACTCACAATTTGGTCTCCATCGGGAATAAAACTGGGGTAAACCTTCCAGCCATCAGTTACATAGAAATAGCATTTCCACTTTTCAATATTTTCCCAAAGTGGCTTAAAAGTTTCAGCTACTTCGACTTCGCTCAGTACAAGACTATGGTCTCCTAAAACCCAAGCTAAAATACCTTGAGTAAAGTGGTTTACTGCTGTCCACAGCCAAATTTTGTTTTTTTTGACCCAACAAATGTCTCTAATTCATCTAGTTCTCCCACTTCTGGAATCACATTTTCTTCTGGGACATCTGGCAGTTTCTCGCCCATTTGTTTAACCCAGAAAATAATAGTTGTATGATGTACACCTTTGACTCGTTCAATTGGGCGAAAACCCATGCCATTTAGGTACATTTCCAAGCATTCTTGCTTTAGCTCTTCGGAATACCCTTTTGGTGGATCATATACGTCAATAAATTGGCGCTCGCATTTAGTACAAATGTGATTCTGTTTACCTCTTCGCTTTCCGTTTTTACGAATTTCCGTAGCTCCGCAGTATGGACATTGCACAGTAGATAGCCTCAATTCATCCCTCTATTATGCAACGCCAATTTTAGTTCTTAGGTTATTTTGATGTCAAAAGTGGTTCAAAATCATTGAAAGCTTTATCGTAACTGCCTAGCTATATAGTATTTGAGGAAAAGAAAACAGAGACATTACCTTGTAGTGCATCAGTAATCACTTCCAGCAAATTAAGACCATGCTTAGATGCAGTTGAAAGGTGCATAACGTATATTGGCGAATAAAACCGCAAAATCGAATGAGCGAAAGCCGCCAGAAACTTTCTGTTTACACTTCATCATCCGCAAATCACGTTCGGCTTGATTATTAGTAAATGGAACATCTGGGTCTATCAAAAAACGTAAGACATCGCTCAAGTCATTTTGAAAACGCAATAGCAAGTTATGACCAATTCGTCGTTTCACTCGTCCTCGATTACTTTTACGAGTTAACGGCAATTGGCTTTGATGAAAATTTTGCCCTCACTTTAAAATTTGCTCATACAATTGGTTGAGACGAGTAACAATATTTTTAGGAATACCCGATTGATAGCGATGTTTATAATTGCAAGCCAAGAGCAAAAGCTTTTTCATTGACTTAGCCCAAGGCTCTTGTTCAATTTCCTCTAAGGCTTTAAGTTCTCGCAGGTGATGGGCATTGCATAATGCGCGACTGACCTGGACGAGTTGATAATAGGGATTCCAGTGGTAGTGGACAACTACGCCCTTGATATCAGTCAATACTTCAATGTCTTTACGTTTATCTGCAACTCGATACCAGGTCAGACTTTCAGTTGAAACCACATGTAACCACTTGGTTTTACCACCAATCCTGAATCCAGTTTCGTCCAGATGTTTAACTGGGGAAGTTTTGACCTTGGACGCAATCTCCATTACTATTGGTTCTATTATTTTGGCAAGAGTCAAAGTTATATTTGCGATTGTCCCTGGTGTCATTCGACAACCGAATAAATCATCTACAACTTCGCTCAATCTGTCTTCTGGAATAAAATGTTGGTGATATAGATAAGCCGCAACTGCTCTAATTCTTGCTCCATACTGTACTGGCGCTTTCACAGATTCTGGAAAAATCCCTTGTATGAGAGCCTTACATCCGGGACTTCAAGGGGCGACAATGGTTGCTAAACCGAGCCAGATAAAGGTTTAGAAGGCACAGACCCTTTGAAAAAATGGGCTATTCTGGAGTGCTTATTGAGAATGAAATATGCAGGTGTCACAGACCCGCTTCTAGATATCTATTTTATGGTAAAAAAGAACGGTCTCGTAAATTGAACAAGACCATCATCATAATGTTGCCCTCATTCTATCAAAAGTTTTTAGAGAAATACCTGAGTCAATCACAGTTAATAACTTTGAAGATGTTGGTGTGGTTGTTACAAAATCAAAAACAAGTCAGATTAGAAAGGCTGGCTGCAACACTACCTTTACCCATACAGCAAAATAGTCGGAGGCGACACTTACAAAGATTCCTAACGCTGAATGCTTTGAGTGTAGTGTTACTGTGGTTTCCCATAATTGAAGAGATACTTGGTAAGCAAATCAAAGCTGGCTCACAAGTAATTATTGCACTAGATAGAACACAATGGAAAGAAAATAATGTGCTAATGGTAAGTGTAATTTACCAAAAAAGAGCATGGCCAATATATTGGTACTTGTTAGAAAAAGATGGTTGCAGTAACTTCCAAGAGCAACAAAAAGTTTTACGCCCAGTGATTCGCTTGTTAAAAAATTACAAAATAGTGATTATTGGCGATAGAGAGTTTCATAGTATAGAATTAGCGGAGTGGTTACACAGGAAGAATCTCAGCTTTGTATTCCGTCAAAAAAAGGACACAACCTTCCGAGAGAAAAGACAAAAATTTCAGCCTTGAAGCAGCATTGATATTTATCCAGGAATCCGCCAGTTTTATTTGGGTATCAATTTGACTCAAAAACGAGGGTTTGGCAGATTTAATTTAGCAGTATATTGGAAAAGAAAATATCGCAATAAACAGGAAACAGAACCTTGGTATTTATTAACTAATCTGCCTGATTTAGAAACTGCTGCTCAAATCTACGGAGCGCGTTTCGGCATTGAAGCTATGTTCCGTGATTGTAAAACAGGTGGTTATAATCTCGAAGGTTCTAAAGCTAATCCTGATAGACTTGTGCGTTTAATTTTCTTAATTGCTTTAGCCATGACAAGTGCTTGGTTACACGGACAAAGAACTAAATTGCAAAAACAAGAATCTTATATTTGTCGCACTCAAGAAAAAAGTCGAACTTCTAAACGACATAGTAATTTTTGGATAGGTTTATATGGTCAAAATTGGATAGTCGCTTGGAATGAATGTCAAGCATGGGTTGAGGAACTGGTCGCTTCCATTCGCAATAAGCAGAGCTTTTATCTCAGGGGTTTAAGGGCTATGAAGCTTATACAGAAAGCACTTTAGCTCCATTGTCGCCCCTTGAAGTCATCAAGACTAGGTGTATCAATGACTCCTGAAGAAGAACAACAGATAAAAGAATATTCTCGTGCAATAGCAAAGATACTGTACAAAAGTACTACGGGTGAGCAACTCACAAGTTTGGCAAAAATAGAAGAAGTAGTACGCTCTCAAATGCGGAAGCATGTAATGCCAGAAGTAGGGTTTTTTTATCGAAAATGCCGCAGGAGAAAGCCGCGGATACAAACGAAAAATAAAAAGTATTATTGGAGAACTGCCAATTACAAACTCTCAAGCACAAAAGCTAGAAATTAGACCCCATAATCAATTGAGTCCATATTTAGAAGCTTGTTGCTTACGAATCAGCGCGTCGGTATCGTATCAACGTGCGGCAGAAGATATTGAATATTTAACTGGTGTAGAAGTATCAAAAAGTGTGCAGTAACGATTAGTGCATCGTCAAAATTTTGAATTACCGCAAGTAGAATCAACTGTGGAAGAATTGAGTGTGGATGGAGGAAATATACGCATTCGTACAATCAAGGGACAAGTCTGTGATTGGAAGGGTTATAAAGCTACCTGCTTACATGAAAAACAAGCTATTGCTGCCTCATTTCAAGAAAATAGTCTTGTAATTGATTGGGTCAAAAGCCAATCAATTGCTCCTATCTTGACCTGTCTTGGCGATGGCCATGACGGTATTTGGAATATTGTCCGCGATTTTGCTCCCGAACACCAGCGTCGGGAAGTACTTGATTGGTTTCATCTGATGGAAAACCTACACAAGATTGGCGGTTCTAATCAACGGCTCAATCAGGCTAAAATCCTTCTCTGGCAAGGAAAAGTTGATGATGCTATCGCTGTCTTTGCTGACTGTCAGCTAAAACAAGCTTTTAATTTCTGTACTTATCTTGAGAAACATCGACACCGGATTGTCAATTACCAATATTATCAAGCAGAACAAATCTGTTCCATTGGTTCTGGTGCTATTGAGTCTACTGTCAAACAGATTGACCGTCGAACCAAAATTTCTGGCGCACAATGGAAATCTGATAACGTTCCTCAAGTCTTAGCTCAACGCCAGAGCTTATCTCAATGGATTAATCTTTGCTCACTAAATAAAAACTGGGATGCTCCCTAAAGAATTTAAATATCATCAGGTAGAAAATATCGAAATTACCGAAAAAATTCCTGGCATCAAAGAAGAGAATCAATCGAAATATTATCAAATATCAGCCAGAGTTGATGAAAATAAAGATGTTATTGAACCAGAAAGGTTAAGTGCCGGAAGGTTTATAATTGCTACAAATGTTTTGTCAGATAAAGAACTGAGCAACGAGAAAATGCTGTCTGAATATAAAGCACAACAGTCATGTGAGAGATGATTTAGTTTTCTCAAAAGCCCTTTATTTTTAGTAGATAATATTTTTCTGAAAAGCCCAGAAAGAATAGAAGCATTAGCAATGATAATGGGGTTATGTTTGCTAGTTTATACTTTAGCACAAAGAGAGATTAGAGCGGCTTTAAAGTCCTTAAACTATACTGTAAACAATCAATTAGGAAGAGCCATAAATAATCCGACAATGCGGTGGATATTTCAATGTTTTCAATCAGTTTATCCTGTGAAGTTTCACCAAAAAGCAGAATTTTATAATTTAACATCAGAAATGAAGTACATTCTCCTATTCCTCCTAGAAGCTTGCTGTAATTACTATAGATATATAAGTTGATTTATGAGTATTATTAATATTTTAGTTATCTAATTTGACTCATTAATAAAATTAGTGAGCTAGAGTGTTTATGGCGTTTTTAACTTTATTTATAGATAATTATAATTTACAATGATATATTTAGTCTCTAAGAGGATGTTTGAAAAGTCCTCTTGTCAGTATCAAAAGTTCTAGATCCTCCAAAGTCCCCCTTTCTAAGGGGGACTTTGATTCCGGTTCCACCCTTTTTAAGGGGGGTTAGGGGGGATCTAAAAGTGCTTAAAGTTACAGCAAAATACTTTTCAAACAACCTCTAAGAATAAAGTTATATTATTAATTTTTTCTCCCAAACCACCCTCGTGATTTATTGCTGATTATTGAGAATACATTTGAGCAATTTTTCTATCCCAAATGTGTTTTTTATAGATAGATGTAATTTTTTACTCTTTCTTCCTAAATTTACTTCCGTAATAACCGATTGTGACAGTTAAGGGTGTGGAATGTGGGATTAAAACATCTGAAATTTTATTAAGACTATATAACCCAATACGGTTAAGTTAAAGCTGAAAGCGTTATTAATGATATGGAAATTAGGAGCCTCAACTCGCTGTCCAGTGCCTCTGTGGCTTGGTTTTTTGGAGCGAAACTTTGATACAGGTTTTTTCACAACCCTGGGGTTACACCGATGAAGCCGCTCAGGTAACAATGTATCCAGAATCTCTATGATCAACCACTCAAAAAAAGGGGCAAATCTTGAGAGTTAAGACGTTGAAACTTAGGTACAGCACGACGGATAACTCGTAAAGTTCCGGTAAAACTAAGACGTAATGGAGCAACTCCGGCACTGGTTGCAGCTTGAAACATTAATAATCGTACTGTCCAATGTCCCAATAACCAAGCATATACTTCTTGCACAACCTCTCGTGGTTTTTGGGAACGGACATGAGTTTTTCGCCCTAGAAGATGTATTTTCAACTCATCAATGGTATTTTCTACTTCCCATCGCTGATGGTATTCCCTCGCCAACAACTCGGCAGGAAATTTCTCAATGTTTAATAAACTAGTAATTAAGCGATATGTCAGTTGTTCGGTTGGATTGTCAGGATGCTCAATTGTATACTCAATGATGCGTACAAGTATTGGCTGACTAGCTTTTTTTCGTAGCTTTCCCGATGGGTAAATCCATGATAAATAAGAGCCGTCTTCTAAGGGTTTTTCGGCAATAAATTTGATATTGGCTGGTATTCTGCCTAAATAATCGCATCCCTTGGTTACTGTTGCTTGTACCATTGCGTAGGAATGTAATCCTCTATCCCACATCAACAACATTCCTGGTGTGACCGAACGTAATAATCTTAATGCTCGTACTCGCTCTCCGATGCGATACGGCCACATCAGTGCATCAAATATTATATGTGTTCCTGCTTCTACTAATATTACTAGTCTAACTTTAGGGAACGCGGCTTTTGTCCCAGGACGGCTACCAGGACGACCAAAAACTCTCGCATTTTCATCGCTGTCTGGAACATCAAAACAGCTGCCATCAATGACTACAATTCTTAGTTCTTGGAGAAACGCTCCTAATGTCTCCTGTGTCGCCATTGGTTTTACTAGCTGATGAAATAATTTGCACATTACCCTTGCACCTAATCGCTGCCGGGCTTGTGTAATGGCTGACTTACAAGCTACTCGCCAGTATTTACCAACCTTAAGCCATGCCTCACTGAGTCCATCAATCAAATTCTTCAATACATCCCGCATCGAGTCTTTTGACCACAGACTCATTGCAATTACAAGGCTTACCACCAATTGTGCTGGTAATGATCGTTTGCGTTCTTCTTGAGTTTGGATATTAGCGGTAAGCGAAGCCATGCCGCAGGCTTATCGCCTGTTCAATTGCTGTTGCTGGAATAGCCATCTCGATTGCTTTGAGCAAATCAGCGTTTTGTATCTCAGGAGACACCAACGAAAAATCCCTCAGATGCACGATACTTAATTTCTATTCTTGGGAACAATGCCTAATTTACATCACTTTGAGCCTTAACTGAACCGTATTGGGGTAAAACCAATTAGTAATTAATTTTGAAGAACTTTTAAAACTTAATAAATTTAGGGCTTATATACGGGTTAGTGTATAGGGCATTTTACCCTTTACTGAAGGATTGTAAAGAGGTCTAGCAAAAGAACAATATTTATTATAACTTGATAACTATACAACTATTTACTTGCTTACCGCATTACACATGGTTAATACCCTACCCAAGCCAGAAATTAAAACCCCCAGCAAAGAAACTGTACTCACCCCCCGGTTTTACACTACAGATTTTGAAACTGCCGCCAACCTGGATTTGTCTGCCCAAGAGACGGAGTTAAAGGCAATGCTGGCAGAAATGCGGACAGACTACAATCGTCATCATTTTGTTCGGGATGAGGTGTTTAACCAGTCTTGGGAACATATTGAGGGTGAAGCAAGACAGGCGTTTATTGAGTATTTGGAGCGCTCTTGCATTTCTGAGTTTTCCGGCTTCTTACTATTCAAAGAACTATCCCGCAAGCTGAAAAATCGCAGTCCACTGCTAGCGGAAATATTTCAACTGATGGCACGTGATGAAGCTCGCCATGCCGGATTTCTCAACAAAGCAATGGGCGATTTTAAACTCTCCCTGGATTTAGGCAATGTTACTAAAACCCGCACCTATACATTTTTCCCAATTGAGTGGGTACTTTACACCGTTTACTTATCAGAAAAAATCGGGTACTGGCGTTACATTATTATCTACAGACATCTAGAAAAGCACCCAGAAAACGAATTTTACCCGATCTTTCAATATTTTGAGAGTTGGTGTCAGGATGAAAACCGTCATGGGGATATATTCAAGGCGCTTTTACGTTCTCAACCGCAACTATGGAACAACTGGAAAGCTAGGTTGTGGAGTCGCTTTTTCTTGTTATCGGTATTTGCTACCCACACTTTGACAGTTCATGAACGGGCTGGTTTCTACACGTCATTGGGACTTGATGCAACGGAATTTGACCGCGAAGTTGTTCGTAACACCAATGAAACTGCGGGCCGAGCTTTTCCTGTAATGTTGAATACCGAACATCCCAAGTTTTTCCCACGCCTGCAACGCTGTGCGGGTTATAACATGAAAATTGCAGAGATTGAGAGTAGTTCTGTGCCCAAAGTTGTGAAGCTGATTCGCAAACTACCTTTGATTGCAGCAATTGTTTGGAACCTACTGTTGGTTTACCTGATTAAACCCGTCGATGCTGAGGTTTTGCGGGAAACTGTGCGTTAAATTTGGCACTTACTGCTATAAACTACGCATTCCATGATTCTACAAAATGCGTAGTTTACAGCAGTAGGCATCGCTCTTAAAATTCACCAATATATTTCTATTCTGCCTCTGACTTGATTGGCAAAAACCAATGCTGAGTGTTTTTCTTCACTCAGCACTGGTTTTTGTCAAAAGTTTGATCGCTATTGAGTAAACGCTGTTTACTTCCCCAGTTAAAGAAATCTGGTAAATCTGTAGCGGATAGGCTGAATTTTCTAGACTACCAAAGTTTTTATTGACTCTAGCGATCGCGTTTAGCAGATAAAGCACTTCAGTCTTTGGAAGCCTCTTTCTCCAGCAGCATAAGGTTTGAGAATTACATTTATATCCATTTTAGAAATTTTAAGTTCAGGAGAGGGTCTTTATGCGATCGCTGTGTAATTCTTCATACGGGGTTTTGGGATATAAGTTAATGGATATACTGGTGGAAATGTTAAAGCTGAAAACATGAGACTTGATTCAGATTTTTTCCAACCGTGCGATCGCATTATAATCAGGAGCTCCTTCTAGCGATCGCTTACTTTTATCTAGTAGCACATTCCCTTCGGGCCAATGGACCTGCAAGTTTCCTGACTGAATTGGTGCAATATACACTTCACAGAACAACTCACCTAACTCATTCTTAAGAATTACCTTATCCCCATCTTTTAAATCCAATAGTGCCGCATCAGCAGCATTTATTAGCACTGCCTCTCGCACCGCCCCAGTAATTGCATCCTTACGTTCCTGTACCATACTATTAAATTGCTTGCCTCGGCGCGTTGCTACTAAGAAATAACCTTCTGGTAATTCCCTTTGGCGTGGCAATAATACGCCAAAGTGCGCCTTCCCATCCGATGTAGGGAAGTTCCAACCAAAGCACAAATGTGACCCGCCATACTGAAATTGATCGCCAGGCTGCTGTAAGTGTTGAATCCCAGCATATTGGGGGACAACTTGAGCAATCTCTTGACGGATAGCAGATGTGTCAGCAAAAGCCAGCTTATCTGCCAAATCTGGTTGCACGCGCCTTGCTAATTCTAGAAAAACTTCCCACTCTGGACGCGCTTCTCCAATGCGCGGTCCTGGAATTTCTGGACTGAAAATTACCCGACGTTCAGTGTTAGTTTCTGTTACTCCCCCTGGTATTTCGTAGCGAGTCGTCGCAGGTAAAAGCACCACAATATCAGCAGGTTCCACCAACATTTGGCTGGAGAGAACAATATCCGTATGTACCCGCAACGGTATTTTCTTCAGCGCCGCTTCCACATAATCCGGTTCTGGCAGCACTTCTAAAAAATTCCCTCCCACGGAAAACAACACATCTAATTCCGCCTGATATGCGGCATTAATCATTTCTGGAGCAATTAAACCTTTACTTGCTGGCACATCAAAGCCCCAATGCTGACTCAATTGGGCAGCATTTTCTGGGGTAATGGGTTTACCACCGGGAAACACGGTGGCGTAACACCCCATTTCTGCCCCACCCTGTACCCCAGAGTGGCCGCGAATTGGCATTAAACCGCAGCCTTCCCGACCGACAAAACCTTTCGTGAGAGCTAAGTTGATAATACTTCGCACATTATCTTCGCCGCATTCATGCTGGGTAATGCCCATACTCCAAACAAATACGGCTTTGTTGGCTTCTTTGACCATTTTGGCAAAGGCGTACATTTGCTCACGGCATGTACCGGAAAGCCGCTCTAATTCTTCCCAAGATTGGCTTTCTAAAGATGTTTTGAGTTCAGCAAAGCCAACTGTGTGTATATCTATAAATGACTGGTCTACCCAATTGTTAGCAATTATATGTTTAATTGTGCCATTCAAAAATGCTATATCCCCGCCCATGTTGATTAAGAAGAAGTCTTCGGCAAACTTTGTACCGAAAACGGCACTTTCTACAATTGAGGGCACCCAGTAGCGCTCCATTCCTGGCTCGCGGTAAGTGTTAATGACTACAATTTTCGTGCCAGCTTTTTTGGCGTAATGGAGATACTTAACGGTGACTGGCTGATTATTGGCAACGTTGGAACCAATGAAGATTAATAAATCAGTACCAATCCAGTCTTTATAAGAACAGGTGGTGGCCCCTGCCCCCAGAGCAGCTTTTAGTCCCGCCGTACTGGGAGAATGACAGATGCGGGCAGCGTTATCAATATTATTGCTTCCCATTGCCCGTACAGCTTTTTGGGTGGCATAATAAGTTTCGTTGACAGTTCCACGACTGGTAATATAAAAACTAAGGCGATCTGGTGTAGTGGCGCGAATGCGATCGCTAATTATCCCTAAAGCTTCATCCCAACTAATACGGCGAAAGCCTTTTTCCCCTCGTTGACGCATCATCGGGAAAGGAAGTCTTCCCAAGTCTCGTAATTGGGCACTTTTTTGCTTTTGTAACTGCGAGACATCCTCCAATAGCACAGGGTCAAAAGCTGGCATAGTATTCATCCGCAACAGCCGCAACCGGACATTGCAGAGATGGATGCCATCTAAAGTCCAATCCTTCATCCCGGTTGTTCCGAGAGCGCAACCATCACAAACACCTTTATCAAGAATATTCCACGCATAAGGTAGTTTGTCACGAGACAGCCAGATTGCCCGAAAAACCTCCCAGTAGTTGTTAGGGTACTGTTCGCCAATGCCGAAAGGCTTCCAACTCGCCCAGTGCTGGGGTGTCCAATATTTCTTGGGTTTAGGCAACATGATGCGCCCCTGTCGATTGTGTGGTGATTCTTTTAGGCTACCGTTTTAAGTAGCATTTAAGTAGCATGACTTCAAAAATCTGGACACTCGGCGCTAACTATTTCTGGATGGCAGTAGTAGGTTAAGACTGTTTCCACCGTGTCTCCAATCCACAGGGCAACTTTATCAGGTGACACGCCGCTGCTAATGGCCCAAGTGGCAAACGTGTGGCGGGTAGCATAGGGCTTGAGGTAAGGTATCTTTCCCTCGTTCGCCAATTCCTTGACTAGCCCTAGATATTTGAAGGTGCTGGACTTTGACTTCCATTCATTCCAAAAACTAAACATGATGCTGCTAGTCATTGGTCGTCCGGTTTTACTCACAAAAACTAAATTGTGCGGCTGGGAATGCGCTGGGCAGATATCCAAAAGCAACTTTTGGACTCTCGACCCGCTCTGACACGGGAAAATTCGCTTTTTACCGTTCTTGGTTCCTTTGTGAATGCGGTGAAGGTTACAGGATTTGCTTATCCCAATTCGACAGCGATCTGGGCTGACATCACCCCAGGTAAGCGCGAAAGCTTCCCCAGGACGGCAGCCAGTCCAAAACAGAAATTTCACCAAAGGCGCGTAGTAGGCATACAAAGAATGTTCTTCAAAGCTTTGAATAATCAAATCCCGTTGCTGCAAGGTGAATGCTTTGTAGTAATCGTCAGTTGACTTGTTTTTCGGCTTGGGAATTTTGAGTTTAAAAAATGGGTTGTGAGTAATCAGTCCTGAGTCGTTTGACCATTCGCAGCAGCGACTCAAGCAGTTTAAAGTCTCCCAAGCCATGTAATGGGTCAGGTTATCTAAAATCCAATCTCGAATCGCTGGTGCATCTTCTGGGGATTGGGAGGGCAGCCGCTGAATGTATCGAGCAATTGTTCGGTATTTTTCTAAAATTGTGGTTTCCTCGATTTGACTTGCTTTGAATTGGGTAAATCGTTCCCAAAGTTCTTGCAAGTTTTGCCCAGATTGGATCTGTGGCTCTTTGAGGTCGAGAGCCGCGGCGGTTATAAATTGATAACTTTTTAGGGTGGAGTCGAAGCGCTCCAGGGCGATGTCGTTGGCGATCGCGTCTCTCTTACTCCTCACAATCTCTCGGTTGCGCTTGGTATCCTTCAGCCCAGTACTGATAAAAAATTGCTTGGGGAATCCTTTTACCCAGAAACGAATAACCAGTTTTTGGGTTCGATTATCAGCGCTAATCCACTGGTCTTCATTAGTCGTCGTCATATTCATATTGCTCCACGAAATCGCTAGGCCAGCGCAATAGGAAAGCACGATAAAATCCATCCGACTCAATGTAATCATCCGTAAATGCCCGTCTGTAGCCGTCTAGCGGGACAGGTGGCATAAACTCTTCCCAGTGGGTGGGTGAACAGTTGTATGGCTTATTGGGGTTATAAACCCAGGGACTAGAGAAAGTTATCTCTTCATCAAGTCTTAAATGGTGAATTACCATTAGTCCGCCTTCTGGATGCGGTTGATACGGGAGGTCTTCAGCTTTCCACCAGCCACCTCGCCACATCTCTTGCCTGACACTTTCTGCCCAACGATTATGTTCTTCAGCTTGAATAATCAGATATTCCACATTGGGCGAGTTGTAATCAAATCCGGGAATTTCCACCCATAAGCTGACCCCTGGCAACCATACGGGATTGATGTGGTAAGGCAATGGCCACGGATCGGCTAAAGTTTGACAGTAGCCGCGATCGCACTTGAAATCGCTACAAATTAAACCAATTGGACAAGTTGTCATTGCAGAGTTAAAAATTGTTTGATTTTTTTAAGTTTTTTAAACCCCGAAAAAATTGTCTACAATCG
This sequence comes from Nostoc punctiforme PCC 73102, assembly GCF_000020025.1. Classification (GTDB taxonomy): domain Bacteria; phylum Cyanobacteriota; class Cyanobacteriia; order Cyanobacteriales; family Nostocaceae; genus Nostoc; species Nostoc punctiforme. The sequence goes on from NC_010628.1 coordinate 2,040,300, forward strand.
CCAAAACCCGCTCTGGGAAAGATTTTAGCCGTCTACAGCCAATTTTTTGCGGTTCAAAAATTGTAGGCGGTGTAGACGGTCTATAACTCAATTAGTCATTAGGTATTGGGCATTGGTTGGAAATATCAAAGTATTTGAAGCTTGATAACCAATTCGCCTGTAAAGCTTTGCCTACAGCCTGTAGACGGACTGTAGGCAAACTGTAGGCAAACTGTAGACATTACTGCGACCACCTCCAGCCCAAGCGATCGCCATTTCCTTGTACTTCCCCCAGTCCCCTATCAGCCATAGAAGCAAAGATGATCCGCACTTCGTCCGGCTGCATACCATCGAATAGTCGGCTAGCTCGGCTGAGATGAGCGGCCTTTAAAACCTCTCCTGGGTGCTGTTGACCCCAGTTAAGGATAAATTGCTCATACTCGTTCATGACCGAGGATTGCGATCGCGCCTCCTCATTTCCCCCGCCGGAGTTTTCCACAGGTGCGCTCGTAGTAGTTCCCCAGTTGCTAAGGTCAAGCTCACAAGGGCAGTCATCGACCATAAACCGCTTTTTACCACCTGCCTTTAACCACTGCTCTAGTTGAGGATCTTTAAGTTTAGTCCTGGCGTAGTCGCGCCCAAACTGCCCCAAACGGACGAGGCAGAAGCAGCTGTAAAGGGTGTCCTTGTCACCTTGTAACCCAAAGTTCTCTGCGGTGTCGTTTTGGGCCAGCGCACAAATGAATTGTTTGTATCGCCTGCCCCGTTTGGCGTGACGTTTGATCCAGGGGGTGGAATTGTCGCATTCATCCACCAAAACGGGGAATTCTTCAGCAATCATGAATCGCTCCCGACCGGTAATCGCGTTATCTCCCCCCTCTCCGCGAAGCTCCACAAGCTCCTCTAAGGTTTTGAGGTCATTACCCATCGCGGTGTCTATGGCTTTGAAGTTGCCTTTGCGGCCAATGACATCGGCTTGATCCAGCCATGCCCAATCATCTGGTTTAGCGTCGCTGTCGTAGACGATGACCCTGCCACCGATTTTGGAGGATAGATACTGGGTAAAGGTTGACTTCCCGTCGCCAGTTCCACCGACTAAGGCGACGTGTTTTTGTTTTTTCTGGATGTACTCAACTGGATCTGTAATCAGATTCTCTGGTTTCCAGTCTTGGTCAAAACTGCCTACGGTCAAGGCTAACTGTGCAGTGGTCTGTGTCTGGGTTCTAGCCAAAGCTTGAAAGTTAAGCCTCGATGCTCGGTCAATATCGCCTAGCGACTCCCGCAGTAATTTCGCTGTTTGGCGATGTCTGCGCCCGACTTCCAAAGTGCCAACTGATGCAGCCAGAACCCAAGTTTTACTCTGTCTGGGCAGCGAAGCACCCAAGGATAGCAGTCCGACGGTGAGAAGCAAGCTTCCCCAAGATGACCACTTTGCATAGGCGTACATTTGCAAGTGCTGATGTAACTGTGATGGGTGTAAGTTTTCAGTCATCACTATCCCTCACGTATTCTTGAGCCTGCTTTACTACCCTCACTTCAGCTTCCGTGGCCCCAATAAGTGTATTGTCTGGGTAATACTCGCTCAGAATACTAGCAGCATTCTTGGCTAAGTCTTGCGGACACCAAGCATCGGTCAAAACGCTGATAATCGCTGACTCAATATCTTTTTTACTCATAACCCCAGTAACACCCCCACAAATATCAATCCAAGGCGGATCAGCAAGATCGTCTCAATCTCTGGAATGGCTTGCCTGAGATAACAAGCGATAACGCCTGATAACGCCAACATAACCATTACTCCCCAACGAATAAAGCTAGGCAGGGGAAGCGATACCCAGCTGCTGCTAAAAAGCGCCGGAATCGTTAGAGATGCTGTGAGGTCAAAAGCCAAGTCTGCCAGATTGTCTGGCAGTGCGATCGCATTCCTCCATCCTTTTTTAAATTCCTCTAACCGTGACACTTGGGCTGTACTAGCGACTGGGGAATAACCCCGATCGCTGGGAACCTCTACGACTATTTTTTGCTCATCTGCCATACTGCACCTCGATTTTGAGGTAAAACGGGCAATTACTTTCCTGCTTGAGCAGCGCGGCGATCGCAATTACTAAAGCCGCTGTGGTGCAAATTAGGATCACTGCTTGATTCACTCCTGCTCTTGCTCCTCTTCCTTTTCGCGGATTGCTTTCCAGGTTTGGGGGTAAGTTTTCTTACTCATCCGGCGACTTTCTGCCTGGACTTCTGGTGGTTGTTTCTTAAGTTCTTCAGAAATTGCGATCGCGGCAATAAGCCAAGGATTAGTAGTATTATTTTCAGTCATAATTTTTGACCCCATCGCTGTACTGCCCGTAGCCGCTTGTATGAGTGAGTCTTTCCGAGATGCGGTTAATTACTGGGTTTTCGCTTACAGGTAGCGGCTTTCCCTCAATGTAAGCGGCTGAGATTTCGGCGCATTCCTCAGCGCTTGCGCCATTGCCTAGTAGCTGTCCCTCTGGGAACCCTGCGCGGTGAATTTCGTTACTGGGATTTGGCTTTTGAGTCATATAATTTTTGGAGTGTGGTTTCATTGATGTGCCGCATCTGGCGATCGCGTATCTGTGCGGATGGCGATCGCCTTTAAAAATCGGCTTTGGTGGCAGTAGTGCTGTTAAAAAGGGTTACAAGCCATATCTGCCAAGTTTTTCGCCTTGTTGGGCTAACTTCGATTGGTTGACGAGTATCAAGGCAAACTGCCCGTCCGTCATTTAGTTTGACGTAAAGGCTTTTCCCGGTTTTTGACCGAGAAAACAATTGACCGGGTTCTAAAGTTCCAAAGCCTACCTGAGTTCTGCCTACTACATATTCAGCTTGGTGAGAATCAAATCCCTCTGAGAGCGGATCGTCTGCCATCTCTTTCCACTCTCGTGGTCTGCCTTTGCGATCGCTCTTGTTGGTGGTCGATCTGCCGTTAGTAATGGCTCGATCTGTTATCTGTTGGTCGGTCATAGTGGGTTACAAATACCTCATGAGTTGGTCGATAGTGCCTCATTAGTTAGTCACGAGTGCTTCATTACTTGGTCGATAGTGCGTTAATAGTCACTCAATAATGTTGGTTGTTTTTGGTCGTCAATTGCTTGTATAGCAATAGGTTGAGCGTTTTTTACCTCTTCCTGTTTGGTAGTTTTTTTCTCTCCTAGCAACCAACTTGCGATTTCTACTCCCAGAAATACGAGGTGATATTCGTCGAGAGAATCGCACACAGCAATGATTTGTTCGGGAATGTCCTCAAAGCAATATTCTTTATGCTGGTAGGCGATTGATGTCTGTTCCCTCAGTGCCAGGAAGATTAGACTGTTTAACCCAGTGGCTTGAGCGCGGTTAAAGTTCTGCTCAATGTGGGTAATGATGTCAACTGGTTTTATGTCTGTTAGATTCATGTCGTCTACTCTTTCAACGTTATTTACTTGCCGATTGTTTTTGGGATATCCAGGGCACTTGCTCTGGATTTTTAATGGCTGCTAACCCCGCGACGCTACGACTTACGGGTAAAGACAGTTGTTAATGAGACATTTAGCATGGATGAAAGCTACGTGTTCAACCGCTAACCCCGCGACGCTACGACTTATGGGTAAATGCAGTTGTCAGTTGTCAGTTGTCAGTTGTCGGTTGTCAGTTGTCGGTTGTCACTTTCCCCTAGCAGGTCTTTGGTATTTGCTCAGTGCTGGCAGGCTGCTATCTCTGTCTGGTTTGGGGTGGTATATCTTAGTTTTGTTCACACATAACTAATGCTAGTATAATGTACGAATGAAACCTGTCAAGCATTCTATTCGTACAAAATAAGTTTCGTTCATACAATAAAATGGGGGTGTTGTTGTGGTATACGCGAATGGCCAGACCCAAGAAACTAGCAGAAGACTCTATGCGGGCAACTTTTTGGATCAGCGAGAAGGACTGGGAGGACTTCAGGCTTCAAGCCGAAGCTATGGGACTGAATCGCTCCGATCTAATCAGGTTAATAGCTCAAAGGAAAATCCCCTTGGGCGAACAAACGAATACAGAGATACTCCTCCTGGGAAAATCCTAGAGCGGCTCAAATTGATCGAGGGTAGTTATCTATCGCATCTCAAGAAACTTGAACAGAAACTAGAATGCCAGCTAGATGAAACTAGGGGTGAAGAGGAAAGCTTTAAAGCTGCTATTCAAGAACTTGAACAAGAAATTTACAACTTGGTATCCACCTCAGACAGGTTAGAGCCGCCTAACCAAAATAACGGACACAACGAATAAAGCCGTCCTGCCTACTCTGGCAAGGACGGCTTTCTCATGGATATGTCGCCTACTGTCTGTTTAGCAGGCGACGCATCTGTGATTATTAGGGGTCTAATTGCGATCGCAGGTCATCCAGTGGTGACTCTAGCTTGTCCTCTTTCTGAGCGGACTCTTGCAAAAAAACCTCTGGGTTGTCAGGGATGAATTCTAGTCGTATACGAAATCGTCCTTTCTGCCAACCTCCGCCTGTTGTACGCAAAATCTCACACTCTCGCCCTTGGTCGAAAAACCATTGAGACTCAGCGCCCTTGTTGTTACTGTTCTTGTTTGACCATTGCTCTATTCCTTGAATTAACTGACCAAGCTTTGTCATTTTCTCCATGCCATAGTCTGCTGTCGTTAATGCGACAACATCATCAGTGGTCAACCCCAACCTACTGTTAGGGTCTAATCCAAATTTTTCGATACTCATTTCGACATTCTCTTTCGGTTAACAAAATGGCGGATCAAGCGCCAACTCGATCCGCCTTTCCTAAGTTTTCCCAATGCCCAATGCCCAATGCCCAATAACCAATGCCTATGTTTGGCTTCGATGGTTCTACCAAAGCGATCATTCATTTCCTTGAACAAATCAGGGACAACAAAGAAGGCGACAAGCTTACCCACAAGGAAGTACGAGCTTATGGAAGGCTGATGTTAAATCTGCTGCCTAATTTGCAAGTCGATAATGACGAACAAATCCAAGTCCTGCTTGCTGCCATGTCCAGTTCTGGGCTGCCACACTACGATCGCTCCTTCGCGGCGGAACAGATTCTCAAATTGCTCCAGGAGCAACAGCAACGTAAACTCGATTGTCCTGATGGATTTTAAAAGTGAGTGCGATCGCCAACTTCAAATAACAGTTAACAGATACTTATTATCCTGTTAATTAATCAAAAAAAAAGCGGCAAGAGCCGCTAACTTACAAAATAAAAACTCGTTTTTTATTACTTATGACAACAATTTTAGCATCTTTTCGGAGGGTAGAACAATGATTTTATCTACTCCTCAAGCAGTCGATACCATTGCATCTCACCATTGGGAAGAATGGCAATTAAGTGGTGTATCTGCAAAAATAATACAGCGAAATGTGAGAACCTTATATGACTCTAGAGAAGTCGATAAAGTTCTAAATCGCAATACAAAATCCAGACAAAAACACTCGGAGCATTTAGTACCTTGCTGGATGGTTTCAGGGGTAAATCCACTGACAGGAGAAAATACATTAGAAGGCGTACAAGCAAAACCAGATGTCTCACCATTAGGCAAAGATGGAAAAGTAAACAAGTATTTGGGAGCCGTTGGTTATGGTGCTTCTCCCTTATTTTTGGATACAGGAGTCGAGTATTGTTGGCAACAAGTCCTCGCTGACAAATCAATCCCTATAATCATTACCGAAGGAGCTAAGAAAGCAGGTGCAGGGTTAACCATCGGACTCCCAACCATATCTATACCTGGTGTATCGACTTGCCGAAAGATGGGCAGACTTCACTCATGGATAGAAGCCTTTGCTGGATTTGGAAGAACTTTCTACCTATGTTTTGACGCTGACATATTACATAAACGTCCTGTCCAGCAATCCTTAATCAACATAGCCAGAGATTTAGCCGCGACAGGTTCAAAAGTTATGGTAATTAAATTACCATCAATTGAACTTAAAGGCATGGATGACTTTATTGCTGCTAAGGGAGAAGAAGCTTTCAAGCAACTAATAGAAGATGCCCCAACCATTGAAGAGTGGAAGAAGGATTTAGAGGAGCAACGTAAAAACGACACAGAATATGATGACGAGGAACGCACATCAAAAGTTTACCGTGCCTACAAAATCATCAGAGATGGATGGGGCGACAATCTCCGGTTAAACCAACTAAAAAACATCATTGAACTGAACGACCAAAAAATAGAGTTGAATCAATTGCGGCTAGGTATAGCACGGGAGTTTGACATGGATGTGCAAATAGGAGATGGACAGGCGATTGTTGAGGCGATCGCATCTCAAAATGCTTACCATCCAGTAGTTGAATATCTAGATGAAGTTGCCGCTAGATATAGTACAGTTGACCCCTCAATTCTTGACAACTTAGCAACTAAATACTTCGGCACTGACGACCCACTTCATAACATTTACCTGAAAAAAATGCTGATATCAGCCGTAGCTCGGGCCCGTCGTCCTGGATGCAAAGTTGATACCGCGTTGATCCTGGTAGGGGAACAGGGCATAAACAAATCCAGCTTTTGGCGTGAGCTTTTCGGGCGGGACTGGTTCACCGACGAACTCAGCGACGGCAACGAGAAAGACGAGCTTATGAAACTGCATAAGTTTTGGGGACTGGAAATTCCAGAAATCGAACACATGTATAAGAGAAAGGACATCAGCAGCATCAAAAAATTTATGTCTTCCAGTGTTGATGCCTTCCGCGCTCCCTACGGACTTGAGGTAAAAGAGCATCCCCGCGCTTGTGTCTTGGTCGGAACAAGTAACGAGACAGAACTTCTCAACGACCCCACAGGCAACCGACGATTTTGGATTATCCCTGTAACAGACGACATCCCAATTGATATCGAGCAGTTAGTCCGAGAGCGGGATTTAATCTGGGCATCTGCCAACGCCCTTTACGAGAAAGGATACCAGTGGTGGTTATCACCAGCCGAGTCAAAAATTCACAACGAAGCCAGCAAAGACTTCCAATCCGTTGACCCCTGGACAGATACAGTATTGGCTTACGCTCGGCAGCAAGGAGAGACAACCACCTCTGAAATTTTGAGAATAGCGCTAGGAATTGAACTCGGCAGACAGGAGATGCTTTACACCAAAAGAGTTTCAGCGATTCTCCGATCCAATGGCTGGGAGCAATATAGACAAAAAATTGGTAATAGTCGCCCCTGGGCTTGGCGATTGAAGTCATCGTCAGAAAACCAAAAAAGTTTGGGTAACAAGGCGGATCAAGGCAGATCACCCGGATCACTTTTCCAGAATTTTGAACTTGAGACTGAATTAGAAAACCAAAAAAGTTTGGGTAACAAGGCAGATCAAGGCAGATCACCTGGATCACTTCCCCAAAACCTCCAAAGTGATCCGCCTAGCACTCAACAGAGGCAGATCACACCTGAACCCTTGCAACAAGAGACTTTCGAGCATTGTGATCCGCCCGTGATCCGCCTTGATCCGCCTACTTTACCCAACTTTTCTGAAAATAATTTTGTTGTACAAGCGGAAGGAACGACGACTGACACAGAAACCAGAAACGAGAGCAGCGCTATCACTTGCCCAGAGAAATGCAGCTATTACAAAACATTTGAGGGTATTAAACCTTTCACATTCAAAGTAGAGTCAGACTTTGGAGCGGTTGAGGTCAGCGCCGAACCATATCACCGATTCCAAACAAGTGGTGAGAGTAAAATCTGGTTGATATTCAAGACACCGGACGGGCAGGCATTAACTAAGAGCATTAAGGCAACCCCAGATAAAAAGGTGCTGCCCAGGCTGGCTAAAGAATGTGGTGTCATTCAACAGTGGGAAGAGAAGGTAAGGAAAGATTTCAGTTCCAAGGTTGAAAATGCAAGCTATAAATTTAAGGTGCAGATTCTCGGAGATGATGACTACGAGTGGATTGAGGGTTGCATTCTCAAAACTATGCCCAATCGCCCCTCTGTTAGCCATTTCATCTTTACAACTCCGAAGAAGACAGTTGTCACTTCTCACTTGGGCGAATTTGAGGAGATGTAGGCAGGCATAGTAAAACGCGATCGCCCTTGTACCTTGAGCGATCGCGCCGAATAGCTTTGAATACGACCTTCAGGGCATTCGCTCTAGAAGTGTTTGTCACTGCGATCGTTTTTAAAGATTGTATAAATTATTTTATTAGCAGATTCAGTACAGATACTTATATTATCTGGACTGAATTTCCGATGACTTCTTGTTTTGCCTGTCTCCAGGGTTAAATAGGTATACTTTTTAGCTTTCAAATATTCAATATCACTGTAATTTAGTCATAGCAACACATACGGTAAGTGAAACTACTTCCTCTTTTACATAAAAGTGGAACATTTACAGAAAATTAGAACCCGCATACAAAGGATTTATTCACTTATCAATCCGTTGTATGACCACAGAACCTACACTAGTTCAAATTTTTGGGGCAGGGGCTGTCCAAGACAGTGCCAGCTTAACTATTCAAAAAGCAGCGTTGACTGCTGTAGGTTTGACAGCTAGCTCAAACAATAGTGCTGAATCATTGCTAATTGCACTTTTACTCGTAGCTAAAGAAAACCTGACACCAGAAAATCACGATATTAATCTCGATCAATCGGTGACAATCACTAATGGGGTTATCCCATCATTTGTGGCACGCGGGACAAGCCAAATCCAATATCGCCAAGATACTTTTACCGTAGCTGTTGAAAAACCAGAAGGTTTAATAGTTATTGACCCAGATGATTATTAATGGCTTTTTCAATTTTAAATCTTCAACAAATCTTTGGGGAGAATGCCACACAGGATATTGACACTTTGATAATTAAAAAAAGTGACCTTATTGGGCTGACAGCTTCTCCTTCAAACACGGCTGAATCTTTATTAGTTGCCATTCTACTACGCGCTAGTTATGCTTTTGAAGGAAGTATCGGGGATGAGCATGGCAATAAATTATCTGATGAGCATGGCAACTCAATCGGCTACAGCTATAGAACATTTTATGAGTTTCTTAATGTTTTTATTTGGGAGCCAAAATATGTTGTTAGGGATGAAAATCAACTTTTTATAAAGGACACAATCGTTGCCGAATCCTATTCAAATCTCCCAGCTTGGGAGTGAAAAATTACAACCTGATGACACTGATTTAATACCCATTCAGCAGGCTGATGGTATTACCAGACATATATCAAAAGAAAATCTGTTTGCTAATTATGCCCCAATATCACAAGCGCCCTCCGGCTCTCAATACATTCACTTGCAACATACAGTAGCTAGCGGACAGGGAAGTGGAGGTAAACAAAGCGTTCAGTGGACAGCTAGACCAATCAATACAATCAAGTTCGATCAGACTGGTTTGGCGCTACTGAGTAATAACACTATTACCCTCCCTGCGGGGATTTATGTTTGTGACGCTGTAGGGCAGTTTTATGATTGTGGACTTATCAAGACAAGATTGCAAGATGTCACAAACGATGCAACATTAGGGCGTGGTTATTTTACCTACACTAATTGGGGTAGTATGATGTACCTCATTCCCTTAAAAGCCATATTCACTTTAGCTCAAAGTACTGATATTCAATTACAGTATTTTCAGGCTGGAGGTAATTACGACGGTACTTATAACATGGGTGCGCCGTGGTCTTATCCAGGCGTACCGGAAGTTTTCGCAGATATTATATTAGCGAAAATAGGATAGTTCTATGAGTTATTGTTTGGTTGATGACACTGCCGCATTACTTACCTATACTGACGGCGACAATATTACCAAATCAGTAAAGTTTGTGGGTGCTATGCCGATAGATGTAGAAGTTAACAACATTAACAAAGAACACTTTTTTAGTAGTGGCAACGCTCCACTAAACCACTTTGCACCAGGCAGCATAACAGCAGTATCTTGTATTGGTAATTTTAGACAAATTGCCAGCAACCCATCTACAGAACTGCCATGTACTTATATTTTGGATAATGCTTTGATTACTGATAATCGCATTACAGCAGAGTATGACAGTCTCTATAGTGATAATAGCGGCGACATGGATTTTACAGTTTCTTATATTTCAACCGAAAATATTATTCGTGCATTTCGTAATGGAGAAATAATTTATAAGGATGTTAGAAAAGCTCCCATTACTTTTAAGGTTGATTGTATTAAAGATTCTTGTCCTGATGGATATTTAAAGTGTGAATCCGATAATTATCCCGGATACTGCTGCATTTCCTGCTCCGAACTTAAATCAACTATTGCAAATATAACTGCTTCTGTGAGGAATAAATAATATGTCCGGTCAATCTTTAGCTTCTGTTTTAGGAGCAAATGCAACTCAAACTAGTTCTACAGTAACAATTAGCAAGGCTGACCTCGCATCTGTAGGATTAACTGCCAGTGGAGCCAATGATGGTGAAGCAATATTTGCAGCAATAGTTTTATTAGCGAAACAATATCTGACAAGTTCTAACCAAGTTGCAATTCCGGCAATTCAAACAATTATTAATGATGTAGCCCAACCATCCTATGTAACTCGCAATGGGCAACTTTATAAGCGAGATAGCATGACTATTGCCTTTGATAAAGCAACTACAAATCCAGTACTAGACCCAGACGATTATTAATATTTATGGCTGATTGTTGTTCTCAGATAAGTTCCCAATTGTCAGCGTTGCAAGCAGCAGTTGCAAATATTAAAGGAGTTAATGAAGATGCAATTGTGCAACGAGTTTTAGGTATTGTTCAGCCGCAAATTAATTCTTTAAAATCTCAAGTGGCTGATGTTTACCGTCAAATAGCCCAAGACGCGATCCAAATTGGGAATCTTGAAAGCGAGTTGCACGATTTAGAAGCAAAATTAATTGCTTTTGGGGCGGCAATTGCTGGATTAGTAGCCATTGCCGCCGCGCCGCTCATTGCCGCAGCACTTGAAGGTGTGTTTGCAGCGATCGCTGCTTTAGGGGCTGAAGTCGCTGCTGCTGTGGCATCGGCTGCTGGTCTTCAGGCTGAGATCGTTGTTTTAGAAGCTGAAATTGTGGGAATTGGGGCGACTGCTGGAAGCGCCCTAGCCCTAGCTACTGCTGCACAAGGCGAAATAGTCGTTTTAGAAGCTGAAATTGTGGGAATTGGGGCGACTGCTGGAAGTGCCTTAGCCCTAGCTGGAGCTGCTGAAGGTACGGCTGGAACCGCGCTAGCCCTAGCTGGAACTGCTGAAGGTACGGCTGGAACTGCGCTAGCCTTAGCTGGAACTGCTGAAGCGACGGCTAACTCTGCATTAGGAGCAGCGTTACCAGCATTAACACTGGCCCAAAAAGCAGACTTAACAGCAGATTCGGCATTAGGCTTGGCTGTAGCAGCTGAAGGAACGGCTGGATCAGCTTTATCAATTGCCGAAATTGCTCAAATTCTTGCTGGCACTGCTGAAGAGACAGCTATTGCAGCAGGCTCTACGGCATCAACTGCTTTATTTACGGCTGAAACAGCTATGGCTGAATTGCAGCCAATAGCAGCACAAGTAGAAGCTCAACAGGTGGAGCTTGCATTTTTAGAACCACAAGTAAAAGTGGCCCTCAATTTGGGAACTGTAGCCGAAGGGGAAGCCGCCGCCGCTCTTGCTGCTGCTGAACTTGCCGAAGGTACAGCAGCGACAGCGCTTCAACTTGGCACTGTAGCTGAAGGGGAAGCCGCCGCCGCTCTCGCTACAGCAGAACTTGCGTTAGCGACAGCAGAAACATCACTTGCTAAACCAATTATTCCAGGCCCTCCAGGACTTCCAGGAGAGCCAGGGGCACAAGGTGAGCCAGGGGCACAGGGAGAGCCAGGGCCACAAGGGGAACCGGGAATTCCATTGCCTCCATTGCAAGGACTTCCAGGAGAACCAGGGCCGCAAGGTGAGCCTGGCCCACAGGGAGAGCCAGGACCACAAGGGGAACCGGGAATTCCATTGCCTCCATTGCAAGGACTTCCAGGAGAGCCAGGACCACAAGGAGAACCTGGCCCACAGGGAGAACCTGGCCCACAGGGAGAGCCAGGGCCACAAGGGGAACCGGGAATTCCATTGCCTCCATTGCAAGGACTTCCAGGAGAGCCAGGGCCGCAAGGAGAACCTGGCCCACAGGGAGAGCCAGGGCCACAAGGGGAACCGGGAATCCCATTGCCTCCATTGCAAGGACTTCCAGGAGAGCCAGGGCCGCAAGGAGAACCTGGCCCACAGGGAGAGCCAGGGCCACAAGGGGAACCGGGAATCCCATTGCCTCCATTGCAAGGACTTCCAGGAGAACCAGGGCCGCAAGGTGAGCCTGGCCCACAAGGAGAACCAGGGACACCAGGAGAAGTAAACGTGACACCAGAAGAAATTACTACTGCAATAACGGCTGGAATAGCAGCAAACTTTCCTCCGATCGCAGGCGAAATATTCTCACATAATTGTGTGACTAATCAAACTGAAACTTACCCTTATGGAGGTTTGGGGCTGTATGGATTACAAGCACAAATTCAGCAGGTTAGTAATCAATTAGAATCAGTCAGCAAAACAATTTGCAGGACTTACAGAATTATGGGTGGTAATGACTGGTTTGAAGGAGAAAATCTTAATCTAAGATTTAATCCAGAACAAACTATAAAATCACAAATAAAAAGTTGTTACCAAGAATCTGCAACGCCTCAAGCTGATATTACACCTCAAACAGTTCAAGTTCAGAACTTGCCACAAATGCTTTATAGCCTTCAAGCTGTGACGTGGCGTAGAGAGGGGTTACATAAATTACCTATTAATGCGGCTCCTAGCCTGATGCCAAATATTACTCGTAATCCAGCAACAGGGGATATTTTAAATATTAGAGATTGGCAACCTCAAGAATATCAAAAAATATCTGATAGCGTCAGTTTTAATGCTTATCAGCTAGGTCAATTCAAAGCTTTTATGGGTGAATTCCCACTTACTATTACTATTAATACGGAGGAAGGAGAAAAACAGATTTATATGGACAATGTGAGTGATGCCCTAGCAGAATTAGCAGGTATTAGTTTGCTAACGCATAATGATTTAGAAATTAATACTCAGTTAGGAGTAAAAACCTTAATTGAAGTAGGAGCAACAAAAAATTCATCACTCATTACTCAAGACATAGCTTTTGCTAATGCTAAATATTTGGGATATCAGCTTAACAAGGTTCCTAAATCAGTTAAAACTCTATTTACACCAGGTGAACAAGATATCAAAGCCTTCCTTAAAGAATCAGATCAGCAAATAATTACCTACACACACAGAAACGGGCATCTAGAACATAAACTCAATACCTTGCTAATTAGCGCTGGCATCACTAAAGCTGCACTAACTGGTTTTGCGGCTCCAGGTGATGATGTTATGGGGAGCATAATCGCTAAATCTGCACTAGGCCAATTTACAGAAAATGCTGATGATTGGAGGAAGTTTTTAGAGTTACTTAATTCTCCACCTGGTGACATGAAAATTGATGGTATTCCTCAGCTTGTCATTGAAGACATTACCGCTAGAGTTCAAGAACACTTAAGCAAACTAACATGAAAATTAATCCAGATGGCAGCATTGATTTAGAACCTGGTAAAGATTATGTGCAAGTAGGTCAAACTACTCAATATCACGGTGCAAACCGTTGGTACAAAAAGCGTACATTCTCTAGCCAGTATGCTGAATCATCTGGAAGTGATGGGAAAACTTTACTAGGTAAATTGTTAGGCGGACTTAAAAGATTAGGTGGTTTCGCTCTCTCAATTGCTAATGCTTTAGGAATCCAAATTAGTTGGACTTCATTATGGCAATTCTGCCAAATGACATCTTATACAATTTATAACTTTGATTGGAATCAGTCAGATGAACAACTAAAAAGTCAAATTGAAGCTATTAATGGGATGATAGCTAATCTTGCAGGCTATATATTAGGTGATGTATCTATTCGTGTGGTAACAGTTGCAGTTATCGATGGGGTTCCCATCCGCTACCCAATAATTCCAGCAAGATTAGCTGTAGAGATTGCTAGAGAGAAAATTGCTGTTATTAAAGGAGACATCAAACATACAGCAGGTAAAAATATTGAAAATCAATTTAAATTTGGTATTCAATTAATTGGTCAATTAGGAGCGCAAAACCTTTTTTATCAATCAATTTTATCGCTTCGTAGCTTAAAAGCATTCGGTTTAGAACCAGTAGAAAAATCTGGTGAACGTTGGTCATTTGCAACAGAAGTTGACAAAAGAATTCAAAGTATTAAACCAAAAGTTCTTCAAGAGTTTGTTAAAGGATATCTTGGAGGGTTAGAAAATGCGTTTTGGGATCAGGGATATATCTTATCTATGGGATTAGATGATATTTGGGCAATGGACGATTTAAGACACGAAGTAAACGACGGCGACCAAAAAGCTGTACGTATTAACCCAGATCCATAACATGACAGGATTAGTAAAATCTCAAGGTGATATTGTAATTTTCGGTAGGCAGCGAGATATAAAGCTAGCTATTCTTCAGGCTATTTCTGCTCAACGCCAAATCTGGAATAAAGATGTAGGGCAAATTGTGGGGATGCCCACCGAAGATTTACCACGAGCCAAGCACATGGATCGGAAGCTTGTGGTACTTTTTAAATCTGTAGAAAAACCACCTTGGCGAATTAATGGGATTAACCCTAAAAGTGTGGATTACAGTATTCCAGATTGTAAACAAGGGCTAACATACGAACAAATAAAAGAAATATGCCGCGCTTTTACTTGGGGCAAATTTCGCTGTACGGCTTTTTTAGACAATGCCCGACAGATGGCAGTATATGCGGCATCAAAGGAAGAAGCTGAGGAAGTAATGCAACGGCTTGTGACCCTTTCAACTGCTCAGATTATTCGTCTCAGTGTGACTGAAGAAATTAAGGTTAATGTCAACCAGATTAAAATAGCAACTCGCGTTTACCCTTGTTATGCAACCTTGGTTACTGAACCAACTGATATTTTAGGCGTACCTGTTGGGGGAAAACAAGCTTATAAACGGAGACGACGCAGGCTTGACCTTTACCGACAACCAACTGATTTATCACCACTGGGTTAGATGTAACAAATATTTACATACCATTTTTACCTAGACGTTTTAATGGACTAGTCAGATTTTCCACCCATAGGGTGGTTACATCCCTAATAGCTTATAATCCTTGTGCAGTAAGCGGTTTATCTGCCTATAAATTTACTCTTGTCATTCAGTTTCTACATATCATAATTTGTAAAAAGAAATACAAATTAATTACTGATATGACAGCTAGAACCGATCTAACTTTTCAAGAGCTTGAGACTGCCCTTGCTGCTAATGGATTGACAAATGCTCTTACTGTAATTTCTGGGAAATTATACGTTGATATTAGTGTAGTTAACGGCGTTACCGTTGCGGATCTAACTGTTGAAGGAGTAGCGGAACTTTTATATAAACTTCGTATTGCTGCTGGCAATGCTCAATCAACAGTTAACGCTGCTCTTTCAACTGGTGAACAATTGGCTTCTTACCCTCCTTTCAGTTATGGCCCGCCAATAAGCGGCAAAGTTTCAGTTACTCATGTCTCTACTTTCTTGATTCCTCTCAATGAAAATACAATTACTTCTCCTAACGTTTAATTGACTTGAAAAAACGTTTAGTTGGTTTGAACAATAATTAGGAGAACAAAATGGTACGTAGACGAGGGAATAAAGTTCAAGCTTATGTCATTTTTAAAGGAAGCTTGAAGTATGGCTTTCAAATTAATGAAGGTTTTCACGAAACATACAAAAGTGAGTTAGGACAAACTACTTTTGCTGGAGCAGTTGGTGTATTTTTTGGTTGTAATTCACCAAAGCCAAATCGTGCTAGTAAATTAATTGCTACGGGAAATATTTCTAGTTTTTGTTCCAGTGCCAGCGAGAAAAACTTACAAAAAGCTGGTTGGACAATAACTAGTAAAGGTTCAAATATTCGCGGTATTAAAACAGCCGGGTTAACAAGAACTGTTTATGTTCCGATGCCAGGTGGTTACAATTATGCCTGGAATATTACCGCAGCAGAAATATCTCATGCTGAGGAATTAGGAATATTAGAAGCCGCAGGGGATACAGCAAATTTAATCTGGGGTTCTACTCCTAAACCGCCAAGGGCATCTAAAAAAGATGCAAGTGGTACTGTTAGTACCTTTATTCAACCAAAGCAAAGTATTATCACTGGGGCTGTTGAAAAAGGCTGGAGCATTAGGGGCATAAATTATGCTTTGCTCCCAGAATAGGATAATTATTCTTCCCGGCGATCCGGAGTTTGACTGGACTTTACAAACCTCAATCCCTCCCCTTTGGCGACAAGTAGCTCAACAAGATCCAGACGGTTTTGCATTTTGCGCTCGTGCTGGATCTGGTGTACTTGAACCAATGACGGATGAAGAATTAGAAGAATACCTTTATGGGGGAGAGTATGACGAACGACTACAACAAATAGGGGAAGCTGATTTGGTGCTTACATAATGCCGTGGCAGACAATTAGCGCTATTCAAGTAACTAATACTTGGCAGTTTACTGCACCTATCAATGGTAATCTTTTTCGACTTAAACATAGCTTGCTTGGCACTGCACACGGCTTTATGTCTGGTTTGGTGTGCCAAGCAGCTTTTACTAATGAGCAAATAGAAATTTACCAACCTCAAAAAATATACCCTAGAAATGAATTAGTAATTTTAGAATTTATTTCTCCTGCCTGTTTTTTTGACCGCAGGATAGGAATTAAAAAGCGTCAATCCAGAGAAATAAATAATTTGGTATGGATTGTTGAGGTAAGTATTTGGAACAATGAAATTTGACCCTAATGTAGCAAGTTTTATTCTAGCTTTTATCGGTGCTTTATCTGGATGGGTTGCGTGGTGGGCTGGTAGGTTAAAGTTTGAACGCCAACAAGCAACCCAAGAAGCTGTAAAACAGGCAGAAAAAGCCTTAAATGAAGAGCGTGATTTCAACCACCTTAAGAGGAATCAAGAACAAATCTCAGAGGGAATTGCTAATGGATTTGATGGGATTGAGGAAATCCTTGAGGATCTTATGAAAGAAGTTTTAGAGATTAAATCCTACTTAATTCGTTATGGTGTAATCCCGGACGCAACACTACGTAAGAAGCAAGAGTGATTTTTGGAGAATACTACAAATCCCCTATATACGAGCTTGTAGGGGATATAACTAATATATTGTTTGTTTTCTAATGCTATTGACAAGTTTTGTTTGCCATAGCTCCGCTTCCAACTACAGATATTTGGTCACACTCTGAACCATTTTTTAGAATTTTGATTTCTACCGCGCCCTGATTACCTGTTGCTCCTGCCGCAGAAATCAGGGCATTTTTTGGAGCAGAGAAGTTAACTGTATAAGGGAGTGTGGCTGTAATTTTTTCTACCTTTGAAGGTGTACTTGGATTTTTGGAAACAATAACATAGCTTCCAAATAGCTTGCTTCCATTAGTTCCAGTCCATTGAACTTTGTAGTTATCTAGCCCGCTGGAAGATACTGGATTAGTCAAAGGGCTACATCCTGTTAATAGTGTGATTACAAATGTTAACCTTATTAGTTTTTTCATTTGGGTGTAAATAGGTACAGACTTAACGTACCCAGATACCCTTTTATTCTTACTGGGGATTCACTCTAGTAATTTTGGGGGCAGGGGGCATAATCTCCATTTCGTCTCATGCCCGTGGGCCCCTCAACATAATTTTGTTCCCACAAAAAGGGTACAAAGTCTCTATTTCGTCACATTTTATTAGTCCAGTGGACTTTGATCGGTGTCCACTGGGCTGTGGGCTTTTACCAATATCGTTTTTGAGGTGCGATCATAGTTTATCAAGCCTACGTATCTTGTGTAAGCTTTATCAAAATTGCAACTAGCTCGTCCGCTTCAAAAGGCTTACGGATAAGCTTTTGAAACCCAGCATCCATTGCTTGATCTAACTCATCTTGACACCAATAACTCGTAAGAGCCACAGCTGGAAGAAACCCACCTTCTAAAATTTCTTTCTTTCTAATACTGCGAATTAGTGAATAACCATCCTTGCCTGGCATCGCAATATCACTGATCAAAATATCTGGTTTCCATTCTACTACTGCTTCTATAGCTTCATCTGCTGATAGCGCTCTCTTAATTTGTGCTTGGTAATCTTCCAAAACAAACGCAATTATACATAAACAATCCTCATTGTCATCTACCGCAAGTACCTTTAAACCTTTGAGAGATAGTAGTTTTTTTGGGGGTATTTCTTCTAAAAGTTTTCTATCTTTGTTTGGATGTAGATCGTTAGAACTTTTTAGCACTATATATGTACCTCCTACTTGGTAATGACAATTAGGAGTCTTAAAGAGCAGATGGTTGCTGCCATCTGCTTTTAGACATTTTTATCTTAAATCAAACAAGTTTGTAATAGTGTTTTGTTTGCATAATTTACTTTTTTGTCACATTTTAAGCGTCCAATGGACAAATTAGACATTCCACGGGACTATTAAGGAGAAGAGGGGTTTTTATTTAAATTAGTCAAAGCTTTAGTGGCGTTTACCCTTGAAAATTGGGGCTTTTGGAGCGTAACACCAACTCAATTTAGTCAAGAATTAGTCAAGGGCAAATAGCCGGGGGCTGGAGTAGTGGGTGACGAGGGATTTGAACCCGCAACCAATAGATTAAGAGTCTACTCCTCTAAATGAGTAGCATTTGAGTAGCGCGATCGCAGTTGAGGATCGCCAAAGATAAGGTTAAAAATAGCTGCTTTGAGTAGCAAACAAGTAGCAGATATCAAAAAAAGCGTTGAAAGTATTGGTACTGCATATAGGAGCTAGACCTCCCAGTAGTTGTTAGGGTACTGTTCGCCAATGCCGAAAGGCTTCCAACTCGCCCAGTGCTGGGGTGTCCAATATTTCTTGGGTTTAGGCAACATAGCCAAAATATAGTGTATTTCTTTAAGGCTACCGTTTTGAGTAACAAATGAGTAGCAAAGTGGCTAAACCCATTACTGTCGCCGAACGTACCATGAATCTAGTCCGAAGTATGGCTATCCACGCTGGGCGAACAAAAATCAAAGCGGATTGCTATAGCAATAACTCAACTACGCTATTATGAAATTTAATAACTAATTAGCTATTAAAAAAATATTATACCGACTATTAAATCTCCCTATGCCAAAAACTAAGCCACACAAGTCCGATCCAGCTGTTCTCGTGGCAGTTGCTGACTACTTCAGGGTTTTATCAGAGGCGAGTCGGCTACAGATTTTGGCCTGTCTAAAATCAGGGCCAATGAATGTGATGGAAATTGCCGAGGTTACTAGCTTAGGTCAGGCAAATCTATCTAAGCATCTGAAAGTGTTAACTCAAGCAGGGATTCTATCTCGTCAGCCCAAAGGCACGAGTGCCTATTACGAGATTGCCGAACCAATGATTTTTGAGCTTTGTGAGTTAGCGTGCGATCGCATTAGTGAGCGCGTGCAACAGCAGGCTGAAAGCTTGAAAGTCTTTCGAAGCAAAACAGCAGTTTTTTAAAAAAGACCCCTAGCTGCTGGTGGTTAGGGGCATAATCGTTATGCCCCTACAAATGATTCATATTCCCTTTAATCTTCGTCAAGGGCTGGGAAAGCTTCTTCAATCTGCCACAACTTATCTTTGTTTTCAACAAACCAAATACGAGTTTCGGGAGTTAATTTACTCCAAATAACTTCAACCGGGATGTGAGGAGATGCATATTGGTACTGCTGACCAAGTGATTTGAGATTGTCTGCCACATCATGGGGAATTCCGAATTGTTCCCAGTCAACTGTTATATGTCTTCCAGAAACTCCGGCTGTGGGGTCGAAAATCAATTGTGCCGATCTGACTAAATCAGCAAAGTGTTTCGGTTTGAGTTTGGTGATCTCTTGAATTTGGAGTGATTCGTTATGTTCTTGAGACATTATCGCCGCAGTGGTAAAGATTAGTGGTGTTTGAACTTACTGGCAGAGATTTTGATCCCAATATTTTTACTTTAGCGCAGAGCTGCTAACTCGATCGTTATTTATAATCGGAAACTGAATTTTCAGATCATCTAGAAAGAAACAATGCAATCGCTGTGCCAACGTTAAGGAAGAACGTAATCCTAGCTGTATAATTTGCAGCATTTTTTCATGTCGGGTGGCAATGCGGCGAAATTACCACTGCTTATGTCTCGTTTTTGGGCACGGTATTTAGGTTATAAATATAGTTACTTTAAAGCTTTTGAAATTTTTCGCTAATGTATAGAGGCTAGATTATTTACTGCAATAGCAAATAATAATTACCAAGCCGCACTACACAAGTAAGTATGGCTACGCCACACTGCGCGAACACGAATTAAAGCGGATTTATCTAAAACACAAAACTATTGCTATATCTATTGCCGTTTAGCTTAGGTCAATGCCAAAATATAAATACATTTTTTGTAGTAAAACAATAGGATAAAACCATGAGCATTAACGTAAAATTACTAGAATTATCTGGGATTTTAGATGGTGTTAGAGGTAATGAGCTGCGTCGTGAAGTTAGCGATATTCTGGCAAATGGAGCCGATATATTGTTACTTGATATGAAAGAAGTAAAGTTTATCGATAGCTCTGGTTTAGGTGCTTTAGTCTCAGCAATGCAAATGGCACGAAATGCTAATACTAAACTTTTTGTTTGTTCGATCAGCGATCAAGTCAGAATGTTGTTTGAATTGACTAAAATGGATAGAATTTTTCAAACCTTCGCTGACCAAGATGAATTCAATCGCCAAGTATTGGCAACACAGTAAGTTCCTAGACTAGCCTAAATTTGAATCTGCCCACTTGACTATACTAACCAAAGTTAACTTTTACCAAAGAGAAGTCATCATCAAGATTATCTTGAGAATTCAAGATAAGAATGTTCGCCAATAGTTCATTTAGAACACAGGGGTCTTTTAGACTATATTTAGTTAGTAAGTCAATGAAAGCATCAATACCCCAAGTTTTACCATCTGACTGATTAATTTCATAAACACCATCACTAAAAATGTATAAAAAACTGTTCTCTTCAATCTGAAAAATAGCATCTTCAAACTGGACATCAGGTAAAAAGCCAATTGGGAGATCCAAAGAACTTAGCTGTTTAACTCGGATGTTTGTTGTAGAGGTATTTGATAACAGTAAAGCTGGTGGATGTCCGGCATTAGCATAAATAAGTTGACGTTTCAGACGGTGATAAACTCCATACCAGATTGTGAAGTATTTATCACCGTGCTTCGTCATTTGAAAGGCATGATTGAGCGCTTTCAGGACTTCACTGGGTTGACAAAAGTTGGTGTTTGGTAGAGATTGCGATCGCAAAACATTCAGCACGGATACAGATAGGAGGGCTGAACCCACGCCATGACCTGATACATCCAACAAATAAATTGCCAAATTATCCTCGTCGATCCAATAATGGTCAAAGCAATCACCTCCTAGCTGTGCTGAGGGAATAAACAGATTTTCTGTAGTTACTGCTCCTACAAGCGGTGAGGGTAAGAGCGATCGCACATAATCAGCAGCCTCAGCTAATTCTGCCTCCAAAATTTGCTTTTGGGTTTGCAAATCTTGATTTAGTGTCTCTAAAACTTCTTTTTGACTTTGTAAATCCTGATTTAACTGGTGTAATCTTAGTCCTGCTCTTACCCGCGCTTTCAATTCATTCATCTCTATTGGTTTAGAGATAAACTCATCTGCTCCAGCGTCAAGTCCTCTAACTCGATCTTCCTCCTCTCCTCGAGCTGCTCCCTTAGCCGTCAATAGAATGAAAAAAGTAGTTGCCAACTCTGGATCTGTTCTAATTCGACGACACACTTCTAGCCCATCTAACTGGGACATCATCCAGTCACAGATAATCAGAGCAGGACGTAGTAATTGTGCTTGTCTAATTCCTTCCTCGCCATTTTTGGCGACACTGGTATCATAACCTTGATTTTGGAGTGTTTTTTTCAGTACTGTTCGCACTATAGGGTCATCATCAATAACCAAAATTTTAAACATAAATTAAAGTTTACTAAGTAAATTGAAGAAGAATTTAGAAGTCAGAATAGGCTACGTGTAGCGTAGCGTCCCGCAGGCTTGACGCTCTGCTATCCGCTCTTTCCGTCAGAATTCAGAATGAATTCTGCTTCGCTTAAAAGGAAGTAATTGCTCTAATTCAACTTATATGCAATTTAGTTTTAAATGTATAGTGAAAATACTCAAATTAAATAAATTAAATACGAATAGGATCGTCTCAAAATATTTTATGGGTTAAGAAGTGAAAAATAAAATTTATCTAAAAGTCAACACAGACCTTACAGCATCGTCTCAAGTATTATTTTGGTTCGATCAGATGAATCAGCCGCCTATTCCTAACAAAGAGGTTTGGTGGCAATGTCAAACACTTTTGATGGAAGGCTTTACTAACATTGTTGAACATGCACACAAAAACTTACCGATTGAAACTCCTATTGAAATAGAAGCTGTACGGGTAAATAAATATATAGAAATTCGCATTTGGTCTCAAGGTGAACCATTTGACTTAGAGCAGCAATTGCGGCAAATATCTGAATTTGATGAGAATGAGCAAGAGCGCGGGCGGGGTTTAAAAATTATGTCTGCCATTGCCGACAAATTGAGTTATGAGCCAACAGAAGACAATCGTTACTGTTTATTTATTAGTAAATACTATTAATCCTCTTATCTAAGTTTTGCTAGCTGCTATAGCAGGTCTATTTGATTCATACAGAAAGACTCAATGTCTTACCAACTTTTACAAGCATCTCCACCAATCAATGCAAATAGTTATCAATTCGATTCGGTCGCCCTTAAAGAATTAAAGCTTGAAATTTACGTGGTATTTTTACCACCAAAACTAAGGAAATTGGCACAATAAAATCAAAATATGTAAATAAAAAACGAACTAGATTAAAACCCAATACGGTTCAGTTAAGGCTAAAACTCTGTTACCAAAGTCTTTTTTTTACGAACCGCCAAGGCGCAGAGAACGCAGAGAGAAGAAAGAGATGCTTAACTGAACTGTATTGGATTAAAACCCTTATAGCTATTGCCTATTTTCTTATCCCAACAACTATTTACGGCCGCTTCCTTATCTCGTGATTAAAAACTCTTGGATACATTTAACAAAATCTTCTAACTCTGAGATTAAGTGAGTAGTACCTCGACGTTCTTGATTGTGAGCTAATTGTTCTAATTTTTGTGCTGCTAGATGCATGGTTGTAGCTCCAACATTGGCGCTAGCACCTTTAATTTGATGGGTTTGGAGCGCTAGCTGCTCATAGTCATTATCTGCGATCGCTATTTTAATAATCTCTAAACGAGGTTGCATATCTTCAACAAATATTTCCAGTAGTTCCAATTCAAATTCTGGGTTGTTTTCTGAGAGTTGATGCAAGCGTTCCCAATCAATTGGGAGGTCAACTGAACCTACATCTGTTTTAGAACCTTTCTTCTGCTCTAAAACATATATTTCTTTTGCCTGGAATATCACACTTCCCCAACGCTGTAGCGCCGCCGCCAATTTTTCTTTGATTACTGGCTTGCTCAGATAGTCGTCCATTCCCGCATCTAGACACATCTGTTGATCTTCTTTCATCGCATTAGCTGTCATCGCAATTACTACAGGGCGACGACTACTGACAAAGCTGCTTTCTTGCCAACGATGAATTTCTTTTGTAGTTTCTAAACCGTCGAGAACTGGCATTTGGCAATCCATCAAAATTAAATCGTAGGGGATTTTTTCTAATAGCTGCAAAACTTCTTTCCCATTACCAGCAACATCAGCGCTATAACCTAGGCTTTGGAGTTGCTTCAAAGCAACTTTCTGATTCACCAGATTATCTTCAGCTAAGAGAATTCTTAATTTATGGAAGTCACGAGCCAGGAGGCGGGAGCTAGAAGAATGATCGTTGCTGTTGTTTTCGTAATCTTTTAGTTTGAACTCTTGACTTCTGACTTCTGTCTCCTCCTTTATCTGCGTTCCTAAGATAGTCATGATGGTATCGAGGAGTCGGGACGGCTTAACAGGTTTGACCAAATAAGCCGCAAATCCTATTTTTAGCGCTCGTTGGATTTCATCGCGTTGATTAGTAGAGGTCAGCATAATCAAAGGTAGCCCAGCGATCGCTGAATTTGCTTTAATTTGCTCTCCCAAGGTCATGCCATCTACTTCTGGCATGTGCATATCAATCACAGCAATGTCATAGAGATTTTTTTGCTTGGCAGTCTCCTCAATAGCTTTGAGGGCAATAGTAGCCGAAGCAGCCTGATCTACGAGCATTCCCCAACGGGTAGCTTGATGGTGGATGATTTTGCGATTAGTGGCATTATCATCCACCACTAACAAGCGTCGATTAATCAGAAGTTCGCGTTCGCTTTCTGAGGAAATCGGGTAAAGTTGCTGGGCGAAAGTGACTTCAAACCAAAATTTAGATCCTTTACCCAATCGACTTTCTACCCCAATTTCTCCTCCCATCAAGCTTACCAGTTGCTTGCAGATGGCTAATCCCAAACCTGTGCCGCCATACTTGCGGGTGTTGGAAGCATCTACTTGGGTAAATGGGGTAAAAAGTCTGCATTGGTCTTCAAAGGTAATGCCAAGACCGGTATCTGTGATGGCAAAATAGATGGTGGCTGTAGTAGAGGAAAGCGAACGCAATTCTGCTCTGACTACTACCTCTCCATTGCTGGTGAACTTGATCGCATTGCTGATCAGGTTCATAAGAATTTGCCGCAAGCGGCCAGCATCGCCTTGGAGTTGGGTGGGAACGTTGGGATAGATTAAGGCTGCAATTTCTAATCCTTTATTATGGGCTGAGGGAGCTAATAATTCCAACACCTCTTCTAGACAGGTAGATAAGTCAAAATCTAGAGTTTCTAGTGCCATTTCCCCAGCCTCAAGTTTGGACAAATCCAAAATTTCGTTGATGAGGCTTAAAAGAGCATCTCCACTAATACGAATAGTTTCGATAAAATCCTGTTGCTCCGAGTTTAGGGGAGTTTCTAACATTAAACCTGTCATCCCCAGCACAGCATTCATCGGAGTCCGGATTTCATGACTCATGTTTGCTAAAAAGGCACTTTTGGTTTTAGAAGCTAATTCAGCTTGATGACGAGCAACCTCAAGTTCTCTTCGCTGTTGAGTTTCTGCATACAACATTTGGGCTTGGGCTAAGGCAATACCTACTTGATCGGCTATTTGTCGTAAAAGATGAGTTTCAAAGCTAGACCACTGGCGGGAACTGCCACACTGATGGACAATTAGCAAACCGCAGAGTTCTTCTTTGACAAGAATGGGTATGACTAAATTGGATTTGACCCCAAATTGTTGCAGTAATTCTATGTGCCTTTTTTGAATTTCCACTATATCTAAGTCAGCAAGCTCTAGATTCCGTTTTTGACGATATTGCTGTAGATAGTACTGTTGTGTATATTCCGCTTGAAAATAAGAATCAGTGAGTTTTTTCTCTTTAATTGTCAGCCAGCCAGAAACTACTGCTTCAACCACAGTGCTTCCAGATCCATCTGTCAAAGGTTGATAAATCAAAACTCGATCGCTATGGAGAATTTTTTGTACCTCTGTAACACTGACTTGGAGAATTTCTTGGATTTTCAAAGACTGACGAATCTTGAGGGTGATTTCAGTAAATAGTTGCGATCGCAAATTTTGGCGTTGGAGTTCTTCTTCTGCCTGCTTGCGCTCAATAAACTGCCCTACTTGCTCACCAATAGAATTCATGACTTTTGCCAAATCTGGGTCGGGTTGCTGGATTTCATGGCTAAAGCAGGTAATGACACCAAGGATTTTTTTACCACTATGGATCGGAAAACCAAAAGCTCCGTGCAGTTCTGCTTGGACAGCCATTTGAGAGCGAATGAAATCTTTGTCTTTAACTACATCAACAATCCAAACAGGTTCAGAACTCACCCAGACACGACCAGGTAGGCCAATTCCTGGTGCAAAGATGATCTGCTGACTAAGGATCTCAAATTCTTGCATTTCTGAAGACATTTTATACCATGAATTCAGCAAAGATAGTAGATTCACTCGCTGATTTACCATCCAAATTTCACTTAAATCCCATTCCAAACTCTCGCAGATTCCTTGCAGAATTTGGGGCATAGCTTCACTGATTGTAGTTGACTCTGCTAAGACGCGCGTTGTAGAGTACTGGGCTTTGAGGTGCTGTTCTGCTCGTTTGCGTAAACGAAGCTCATCGTAGGCATCGCTAATGTCAATACCTGTAGCAACAATGTATTCAACGCAACCCTCATGATCTTGCAAAATAGCATTAGCCCATGAAATCAGCCGCAGACTACCATCCTTTGCTACCCAATAATTTTCATATTCTTTGGGCGCTTCACCAGTTCGCAACTGTTCAAAAACTGCTTTAACCGGTTCTACCTGTTCAGGAATGAGAAACAGGTTCCAGAAATGCCTTCCTCTCACCTCATCGAATGAGTAACCTGTTGTTTGTTCACAAGCTTGATTGAAGCGAACGATCTGCCCTTGTGTATCCAGAACTATTACCAAAGCACTAGCTGTATCAAGAACTGCTGAAATAAAGTTGCGTTCTTGGTTTAGCGTTTCCTCTGTTAATTTACGTTCTTTTACCTCACGATAAATGAAGTAGTAGACTATAGCCAGAGTGATAAAACCTAGGCAAATAGCGATCGCAAGTGTCAAAACTGTGTTGTTTGCACTGGCTTTTGCTGCTTGTGACTGCTGTTGAAGCAACCTTTTATCCTCATTCTCGATCTCATGGATGACCTTGCGAATATCATCCATAATATATTTCCCATGATTTGTCTGGATTACCTGCAACGCTGCCTCGAACCCCTGATTTTGACGCAGGTATATAGTCTGCTTGAGTATGGCAAATTTTGCAGCTATCAGAGATTCAAGGGCGGCAAACTGGTTTTGTTGGCTTGGTTGATCTGCGATTAAATCCTTCAGTTCTACAATTTTTTGATCGATATTTACAACTACTGCTTGATAAGGTTCCAGATAACTTTCTTGTCCAGTCAGGATATAACCGCGTTGTCCAGTTTCAGCATCCTTCATCTCGGACAGTAATTCTTCTAGCTTATTGATTTTACCTTGGGTTTTTTGTACCTGATTACTAGCATCAATCAATATGCGTGTGTTTTGATAAGAAATCACGCCAATCAAAACTAAAATTGCCGATGCTAACCCAAACCCTCCGGCTACTGTTTTAAAAAATTGTTTGCGTCTCTTGTGTGCCTGTTTGCGTGTATGAGTGACCAATACCAAACTTGCTAAGTTACGCCGCATTTCTAATTGCTTGATTACCTGGCGACCGATAATTCGCAATGCTTCAACTTGTTCTGGAGAGAGGTTTCTTGGTACACGGTCAATTACACAAAGTGTTCCTAGCGCATATCCTTCAGGGTTAGTTAGTGGTACACCAGCATAAAATCGAATATCCGGGTCAGAAGTGACTAGCGGGTTTGTCGCAAACCTTTCGTCTTGTGTGGCATCAGGCACAACAAAAACTTCTGGTTGCAGAATAGCATGGGCGCAGAAAGCCAAATCTCGCGGTGTTTCTAGGGCTTCCATTCCAACTTTGGATTTGAACCACTGGCGATCGCTATCAATTAAACTGATTAAGGCAATAGGAGTGCCACAAATATATGAGGCTAAATGGGTGAGATCGTCAAAGGCAGCTTCCGAATGAGTATCGAGGATCTTATACTCCAAAAGAGATTCGATTCGCTGTATTTCGTTATCAGGTAATGGTGCTTTCATTCTTCAGCCTTATCAGTGACTACTAAAATTTGACTCGCAACTGTCCTGTCAAGGAATTACCACCGTAAGCACTTCCCCCAGTTTCTTGATTGCGAACATTACTAAAGCTATAGCCAAGGTCTGCCTCTATATTTGGTGAAACCTTGACCGTACAGCGCGTTTGATAAGTATTGGCGTTATCAAATTCTCCTTTAAGTCGCTGCTGTCCTAAGTTGGCAGCGAGTCGACAGCGTAAGAAATTAGCAATATCTCCTTCCCAAGCCACCTCAGCGTTGTAAACCAGAAAATCTGGTGGGGAAAAATAGCCACTTGTGCGTTCTAAATCGCGATCGAAATTCCAAGTGAATAAGTTAGCTGCCAGAGAAAACTGTCCGAACTTGCGTTCTAGCCGACTAAATGACTGCACCTCGGAATTACCATCGTTGTAACTACCCAAACGCAATGATGAAAACAAGCTGGTATCACCGTCAATTTGCCAATATAAATCAGGCCCAAATCGCCAAGCAGTAATTTGATTTTCTAAAGTTCGGGCATTGGATTTATAAGGCCCTTGTTCTAAATTACCTGATAGTACTACTACCGATAGCAATCGACCTGATGATGAAACTTGCGGTGGCGAAATGGGAGCCTCCACCTTAGCATTGAGATTGATAGCTTTAGGTAAACTATTGAAGACATCGACTCCGGCTGCTGTTTGCAGAGTCACTTGACCAATTTTTCCTTGCCATCCAACTTGCAAGGGAAAATTCGTAATTGATTCAACACCGCGTTGTTCAAATAAGTTAAAACCTGTTTTCACAAATATTTTATTGCCATTATTCAATCGAAACTGAACCGTTGGTTCAAAAAAGAAATTGGTTTGGCCAAAGTTATCTGTGTCATAGCGATAGTCCGTATGAATGCTTTCCAAAACTGCATCCGGCGTTCTTGGTTCGGTAGAAGTCTTAGGTGGGCTAGAATCCTCCGGTGGTTCAATGGAAGTTTTTGGTGGACTAGAATTCTGCGGGGGTGAGGGTAACACTGGGGGTAATTGCAAATCAGGATTGAAGTTTTCGGGTGCCGCCATCAAAATAGGTGTTGGCTCAGGATTTACTTTGGTGGCTCCCTCAGTCAATTCGGAAGGTGAATTCCAGGTCTGATGTGCTTGGGCAGCTTGTAACTTAGCTTCTGATAATGTCCAAATACCTACGCTACAGATTACTCCTAATTGAATCTGTAGGCATCTCCAAATCAACCCAGTGTAAGAACTATGTGGAGAAATAGAGAGATAACGTATAAAACTATCTGCCATAGGTCAATACTATAGTTGTAAATAAAAAACTTGCTGCCAGAGAGTTTTCTGGCTGCTAGCTTATGTATTCAGCTTGGAATTATGATGCCCAAAATATATGCTTGTTAAGACATGGCAAACAAAAAAGGCATTACTTTTATATACCTGCCCCTTGACTGTCTGATTAGTATTTTTTGCAAGAGCATCTTGCAATTTTTAATTTGAGCGTACTCCTAGGTCGAAACAAGCTAGCAAGAGCGTCTCGTAGAGAAGCGACTTGACCGCTCAGCAACGAGAACAAACCCAGATTGCCCTCAATACCTGTCGATTAAGGAGAAAAGAGGAATGGCAAAGGGAAATAAAAAACCTTTAATTCAAACCCACTAACCTTTTGCCCAAACCAATTTCAGTTTAAAATCCAAACCCCGAGCAGTATTGGGTTCTATAAATAGCTATGCCGCACCATTAGAAGAGAAGTGTGTTCTAGGAAAAGCTTAAGGGAATAAAGGTAAGGGCTTAAATTCATCCCTTACCCTTTTCCTTTAACCGAGAAGTATTGCCTTGAATCCTATTGGTAATTCAAGATAGCTAGCAGATTTTTGAGATTTGGCAGGATATTCTGGTGAATAGTTACTGTGATTTTGACCAACTGCCAACTGTTGTTTTTGAGTCTGCTGTTGCCATTTCAGAGTTTTCAGTATTGTCAACCTCAAGAGATCGAAGTAATTCTCGAATTACGTCTGTTGCTGGTCTTCCTGTCAAAGCACAGTAGTGTTCAAGTTTCTTCATTTCCTCAGTGGTGAGATTTACTGTTAGCCGTTTAACAGCCCATTTTTTATTCATGATCCTCTTTTTTCTTTAAAATTGTGCTTTTTGTCGAAATCACCAAGCGATTATGATTGCTCCCGTAGTGCATAGCCTACACCACGGACTGTATGAATCAAACGCTTTTCATTATTCTCTTCTAATTTGAGTCGCAGATAACGAATATATACTTCAATAATATTAGAATCACCCATGAAATCATAACCCCAAACTTTCTCTAAAATTTGATCTCTAGTAAACACCTGACGAGGATGTGAGAGGAGATATTCTAATAAGTCAAACTCTTTTGCTGTTAACTCAATGCTTCGTTTTTCCCGAAAAACTTCACGAGTGCGACGATTTAAGCTTAAATCTTCAAATTGCAACAAATCTTCGGCTGTTTCTTGCGTGCGGCGCAGATGGGCGCGAATTCTAGCTAGTAGTTCCTCTATGCTGAAGGGCTTAACTACATAATCATCGGCTCCCGCGTCTAATCCGGCGACGCGATCGCTCACTTCATCTTTTGCCGTCAGTAAAATTACTGGTACTGTACTACCTGTTGCTCGCAAACGGCGACAAATTTCTAAACCTGTTAAACCTGGTAACATCCAATCCAGAATCGCTAAATCTGGTGATGAGTCTCGCGCTAGGGTGAGACCAGCAATCCCATCATGTGCTACACTTACTTGGTATCCTTCGCTACTTAACTCTAATTCGACAAATCGTGCTAGTTTGACTTCATCTTCCACCAAAAGGATATGTGCTGTCATAAGTTTGCTTCTGCTACCTCCTCTGTCTTCTTTTCTGTTTCTCAGCACTGAGGGATATTTTGAATAATGGGACAGATTGTATCTTCATACTGGTCGCCGATATTCTTCCAGCCTGAAAGTAATCCTTTTATTTCAGATCGCAAAGTTAACAACTGATCGATTTGGCGATCAATTTGCAAAAGCTTGTCCTGGAGCTTTTCTTTGATTTCACCACAAGGAGCTTGTCCTTGGTCATAGACCTGAAGAATATTTCCAATCTCCTCTAAGCTAAGACCAAGATTTTGTGCCCTTTTAATGAACGCTAGACGAGTCAGCACATCCAATGAAAATTGGCGGAAGCCTCCCTCTGTTCGTCTTGATGATTTGATTAAACCTAAACTCTCGTAATAGCGAATTGTCCTGATAGGGATTCCGCTTATATCTGTTACCTGACCAATTAAAAGCAGTTTTGTCTCCTGAGTTAACACGGCAGATTTCCCCAAATATTGTAATTATTATTACATATTTATACTAATAATTTATTAATTCAGATGAGAGTTGAGCCAAATCTTGGTGTCAGTAGTTTAAATTTTTATTTAATTAGAGATATTACTAAGTTTTGATTTTTCAAATATTTTCAAATATCTATTGTTAATGCATATTAGCTTAATACAGTTCAAATAAGACCAAAACACTTGTAGAGACAGCGATTTATCGCGTCTCAAAACCCGCGATTTTGTACAAGTAGCGCTTTGAACCGTATTGCATATTAGCTTACATTAAGTGTTCCAGCTTTTACTAGCACACCATGAATCAACAAGTATTTTGATCGCAGTTAAAACAAACCAACAAAAATGGAACCCTTGGCGATCAACCAAGGGTCATATCAATTTGGTCTTGCGGGGTGTCTAGATGCCGATCAATTATTTATTATCTACAACTTCAAGTTTGAACACCCCGGCTAACGAGAATTCGTTTTCGGGCAGATTTAAGGATTGATCGCAAGCTGTGGTTGATTAACACTAGCTTCACGAGACTTGATGTTGATATTAGTACCAGCATTATTCTGACTGTGTAAGACAAAGCTGATTGCTGTCGCACCCACAGACCTCTGCATCTGCACATAATTAGTAACATCGAATTCATACCAAATATACTGGGTTCCATTAACTAAAATGGAGGTTGGATTGAGTGGCGATGTGACAAATCCAGGCTGATTGTTCCAGGTCATTGTATTCTGTGACCAGAGCGGGGTAGACGTAAAAACATCTAACGGCACCCTCGTACCATCGTTCGTATTGACACATAAGCGTAGCGTCGCCCGACTGATGCTGCTGACTCCGTTAAGGCTGAATGCAAAGTAAGCGTTGCGATTTAAACCAATATTAGAAGTGGTCTTTACTTCAAGTGTACTAGCTGTACCAAAGTTGGTATTAGCATAAGTTCCATCACGAACATAGGTGTCAGCAGTTGGAGTTAGCACTGTGGGATTGGTAGCAGGCAATCCAAAAGCTTGAATGCGGTCAGTACCAACGAAAACTGTTCCATGTGCAACAGTTGGTGTGCTATATTTCCCACCAACCTGAAGTTGCGCCTCGTTTCGATTCCAAGTCGTCTGATCGCTCCAGACATTCCAAGAATTAGCGCTGTTCCAAAGTAGAGAAAGATCGTTACCATCAATCGCATAAAGAATTGGATGAGGTGTGGTGGGACTTACGAGAGAGTCTGAGCGTCGCACATTTGCCGCCAGCACCCAGACAAGTGGGTTATTGCTTCCATTGCTAGTAACTACTGGTGCGCCGGGTGAAAGAAACAGCAGATTATCGTTACTTAGATCATTGATCAGATAAGGCCAACGCCCTGAAACTCCATTGTTATAACCACCAGATGGAGAAATACGCAGTCGCACGATTGATGGAGGTACACTCTTTGTTGTTGCGCCACCATCGCTATCAGTTGTTTTACTAACACCTGAGACATACAAATAGTAAGTAGTGCCGTTATTAAAATAAGCTGGCGTGCTACGCATCTTTGCATATTCAGCATTTCCACGCAAACTGGAATCAGGACTAAAGACATTCAACGGATGAGTAGTAGACGAGGCAAGTAATGACTTTTCTGGAAAATTGGTTGCAGAACGGTTAGTCAAGCTACCTGGAAGTGATGCCCGATTGAGTAAGTAAATAGTCCCTTGTTTACCGCCGAAGGCAACCAGTTTTGGTGCATCTGTTGTGGCTGGATTCAGGTCAATAACAACAGGAGAACTACCACCGATATCAATATCGCCAATCTCTAAGGCAATATAGTCAGCAGGCGTGTAAGTGCCTGTCAACATACTCAGAGGCGAGTCGAATTTGAGCAGTGATTCTCCCCAGGTATTAACAGCAGTATCATAAATCGGATGACTACTGTTCCCTGTGGTTACATAAACATTCTTATCACTATCGATGCTGACACCGCCCGCGCCCCACATCCCACCATTAACCTCCTTAGACGACTGTCCAGCAGAGAAGGCACTGAGGATCGTTGCCTTAGCAGTATCGATCACAACCAACCAACCAGCAGCAGTGTCGTTGTAGCCGCCAAACGGAACGTAAAGCTTACTACCAAGGGAACTAATATTGAGCGCTCCGCGTTGTGACATTAAAGTTGCTGCTTCAAAAGTTGCTTTCCCGTTGCCACCGTTTTTGTTAATGTTGTTTGTATTCAATGCACTGTTGTTAATTGGAACACCTGTGGTCGGCCAACCAGAAACAGTCGCACCGTTACTCAGATTGAGTGCAAAGACACGCCACTCTCCGCCTGCTCTATTGTCAACAACGCTAGCAACATAAAGCCGCCCTGGAGAGTAGTTTGTACGGTCGATTACTGGGGTACTCAGGATACCCATTGGGATTGGGCCTTCAAGAAGCGAGGAGGTTGGCACAATGACGGGTGTGCCTAAATTGGTTCGCCAGAGTACTGTACCAGGCTTAACATTACCATTTGCAAACGCATTGACTGCATAGATATCGCCATTGTTAGTTGCAGCAAATACAACATTGAAAGTTCCAGTGAAAGAACTTGTGGAAATGAAAACATTATCGGCGTAGAGGGGTGTCGCGTAGAGATGAGGCGCATAGCTGGTTCCACCAATAGTTATACTGTTAAAACGTGGTGAGTCCCAAAGTCTACTAAAACCACCATTGCGAACTAGTGCGGGAGTAAGAATTGTCTCTGCATTGTTCCAGCCATGACGTTGACGATTGCCATGAAACATCAGAGTGTCCTGGGCCTGTACGGGAAGGCTCTGGAGAACTCCGACAGATAAAAGAGTTGTAAATAGAGAATGACGAATCCAAGAAAGCATGAAAGCCTCCAATAAAATGTGAAGTATTAAGCGCTAAAAGTCTTACAAAATCAACAGTATTATGATGAATGCTCATTCTTACTTCCAACGTTTCACGCCTAAAAATCGGATAGAAGTAACAAAAATAATTTAGATTTATTCCAAAAGTCAAAGAAAAAGTTAAGGGAGGAAAAAGAAAATGGCTCAAAGCCCTTTCCTTATAACCTTTGTTCTTATACCCCTTTTGTATCTTTAATAATTAGAGGACGTTTTTAATATAGTAAAAGTTTGAGCTATCTTTAACTGAAATATAAATATATGTGTAGTTAGGCTAACCTTTCTATTCCAGTTTAAAAAAAATAATAAAACTAATTACTTTAAGTATTCTCCCTATTTCTGGAGAAACTCAATATTATCAAAATTATTATTAAGGCTATTTTGAGTATTTTAACTGATTGACAAAAAACTTTATTTTAAATTTCACAAATGTTTCTTGGGTGACTATTTCTCATAGTACTGAAAGTAACTGTTTTTTTTGAGTTCGCATGTTACTTCTAGATCAACTGCTTCACCTCAAGTGAAACCATAAAAATGAATCTCAACTCGCAGACTTCTAGCTCAATCCGTAAACCTAAAACTTTCAATAATCCAGAGCGTTTTATTGAAGGATGGTATTGGGTAATACCCTCTCGAAATCTGCGGGTGGGTGAAGTAAAACCTGTCACTATTTTGGGCAGAGAACTAGTGATTTACCGTGGTAAGGACAGAAGAGTAACTACCTTTGATGCTTACTGTCCCCACATGGGCGCTCATCTTGCTGAAGGCAAAGTTGAGGGTAATGCACTCCGTTGTTTCTTCCACCACTGGAAATTTGATGCTGAAGGGATGTGTATTGATATTCCATGTTTAGATACACCACCTTCCCTAAAGTTACAAACTTGGCCTACTGCTGAAAAGTACGGCATGATTTGGGTTTGGACTGGAGAAATACCACAACAACCCCTACCTTTTATTCCCGAATTAGAACAAAAAGAGTGTGATGTCGCTATCCATTCTCCCTTTCTGATGAACTGTCACCCCAATGTGGTGATGATTAATGCGATTGATACTCAACATGTCAATACAGTCCACAAACTGCCAATAGAAATTATTTTTGAAAGACAGGAATTGAACGAAAATGCAATTATATTCAGTAACACTACAAACATTAAAGAGAATTCATCTTTCATTAAACTCATCCGTCTTTTCTACAAGAATGCCATAACTATCAGTATTTGCTATTGGTACGGTAGCATTGGCATTGTGACGCTTGGCCCCGATTTCTTCCATATTCACACAATGTTTGCAGTTCGCCTGCACGAAGGTGGAAAAGCTGAAGGCCAAATCCTATTGATTACTAAAAAACGTAAAGGATTTTTTGGTTGGTTATCCAATCGAGTTGTGTTATGGCTGACTAAGATTGCAGGTAAATTCTTTCTCATGGATGACATCAAGATTGTCCAAACAATTAAGTTTGATTTAAAAACTCCAATCAAAGCAGATCAGTCAATCATGCAGTTTATTAACCATGTTGAAAGGCAACAATCTCTAATGTGGGGGACTTGGCAAGAAGCGCGATCGCGCGATGTAGAGAGCAAGCCTAAGCGTGAGAGATGGCAAGATACAGCGAGTAATGACTAATATCATGTCTACATTGACTAAAATTCTGTTGAAGCTTACAAAGCCTTAGCTTAACAGAATAATTATTTTATGATCAATTAAACGGACATGATATAACAGCTAATAAAAGTTAAAAGTTCAAGAAATTACTTTTAACTTTTAATTTATTTTTTACTGGGTTACTAAATTAATAAAAAGAAGTGGCAAAGCCACTTCCTAATTCCCAGGTAGAACCTAAGTTATGAGTATAACGACTACAAAAATTTGAAATAGTATAAACAAACACCAATTAGCTGAATATCTGTATTTTCCTTGTTTTCTGGGTGAGAAAATCGTAATTTAGATGCGCTAAATAACTGTATATTTACATAAGTCTTATGATTACAATGCAGACTCAAGTGTAAGTTTTTCTGGTAGATAGGCAGCGCGATCGCTATCAAGCAGTATATTTACTATAGCCCTTGCATCTTTGAGCGTGACAGGTAAATCTGCATCTACGCTAATGAGTAAGGTATTACCGTTGGTAAAGCTTTGGTTCGTCATACGGTGGGTGAAGAATGCAATCGCATTTTCCTCAAACTTACCCGATGCAACTGCGATCGCAATTCCTCCATAACTGCTTAGATGCAATTATACGCATCTTGACTCAATTCTTAATTGGAACATCCCGATATTTTATTAACTGACCACAGTAATTTACTAGCTCTAAACTTAGCATAAAAAGTTGCCTCCATATTTTTCCTACGCCCTAGCAAGCAAACTGATGTTTAGCATACCACTACTCACCTGGGTTCAGCACAACGATAATTTCTGTAAGTGTGATTCCCAGAGGTTTCCAATGGCGATCGCTGGAGGAAAAAGTACCATCCCCTAACACTGCTTGGTAGTCATTGGGGAACTTTTCATAAGCATTGGGAGCAGCGTTTACTCGTAAAATGAGTTTGCCTTGATAACGGGATAATTTACTACTATCCAACAAAATTGTACCGCCGTAGTCCCATTCCAATCCATAGAGTTTAAAGTCACCTAACTTCTTGCGTAACTCGCTCAATGGGGTTCCAACACCGATACCTTCGCGGGTTTTCCAAGCTGAACCCAGGTTACGCACATCTAGAGGTTTAGTACGAGTATTATCACTCCAAACTACTAAGAGCGTAGATGCGGAGCAGCTTGTCGTTAGACATCGCCCCTGATTTAGATTTACCTGAGTAGCAGCGAAACTCCCTATTCCTTCAGCACCGGAAATGGTTTTATCAACGAGATGGGATGCACCAAACAGCTTCACTAAATCTTGCTTGGTGGTTGTGCGTGTTATTGGCCCCACTCGTTCGCCAGGAACAATCAAGGTGTTTGTTAATGGTTGCGATTTAGCAACAGTAATTGGATGATTGATTTTCTGGGGTAGTGCAAAGACTGGGTTTGCTGAATAGTTTAGTAGTAAAGCTAAAGTAGCTGTAGCAATGCCTTTGATTGATGAATTCATAGGTTCTATTCTTGGGTAGTAAAATATGAGTCAAACGTACTCATAGTTTAAGTACTACAATTTACCAATTACAGATTCCCGATTTTCCAAAAATTTTATTTCATCGCTCTAGTTGCATTTAAAATTGCCAGCAATGCTACTCCAACATCAGCAAAGACAGCTTCCCACATTGTCGCTATACCTAAAATACCCAATCCAATAAACACAGCTTTAATTGCTAACGCAAACCCAATATTTTGCCAAACAATTTGCCTTGTTTTTCTGGCGATTTGTATTGCTTCTGCCACTTTTGACGGCGCATCTGTCATGATGACAATATCAGCAGTTTCAATAGCTGCATCTGAACCTAAGCCACCCATTGCCATCCCAACATCGGCTCTAGCAATCACTGGTGCATCATTAATACCATCCCCAACAAAGGCAACTTTACTATGCTTGCCGGCGGTGCTGAGTAATTTCTCAATGGCATTAACTTTTTCTTCTGGTAATAAGTCTGCTTCGTAAGCATCTATGCCTAGCTGTTTGGCAATTTGGGAAGCGATCGCTTGATTATCTCCAGTCAACATTACTGTTCTTTCTACACTCATTCGCTTGAGTGCTTGAATAGCGTGTCTTGCATCTTCTTTCAGTTCATCAGCAATGACAATATACCCAGCGTAAATATTATCCACTGCTAAATGAACAACTGTTCCCTCTAACTGGCAATTATCATGAGCAATATTCTCTGTGTGTAGTAGGCGATCGCTTCCCGCTATCACTACCCTATTTTCAACCTTGGCTCTGATTCCATAGCCTGCAATCTCTTCATAATCTCTTACCTCAAATTCATCAATCTTTCCCCCATAAGCCTTAAGGATAGATTGAGCAATGGGATGATTTGAGTGCGATTCTACTTTTGCAGCTAATTGCAGCAATTCTGTTTCATTGTAGCCATTTACTGCTACTATTTTTACTACTTTAAATACGCCTTTAGTTAACGTTCCAGTTTTATCAAACACAACTGTATTGACTGCATTTAGAGTGTCTAGAAAAGTAGAGCCTTTAACCAAAATACCACGTCTAGCTGCACCTCCCACTCCTCCAAAGTAACCTAACGGAATACTGATAACGAGTCCACAGGGACAGGAAATAACTAGCAAAATTAAGGCACGATAAATCCATTCTGAAGAACTTGCGCCAGAAATGAATAAAGGAGGTAATAAAGCAACTGCTAGAGATATAAAAACTACTATTGGTGTATAATATAGGGCAAATTTAGTAATGAATTTTTCTGTCTCTGCTTTTTTGCTTTTGGCATTTTGCACCAAATCTAAAATCTTGGCAATCGCAGAGTCATCAAATAGTTTTGTTACTCTAATGCTAAGAACACCCATTTTATTGATCGTTCCAGCCAAAACTATTTCACCCGGCCTCACTATTCGCGGTACAGATTCTCCAGTTAATGCAGATGTATCAACTTGCGAATTTCCATCTATAATCTCACCATCTAAGGGAATCTTTTCCCCTGGTTTGACGACGATAATATCTCCAATGTTTACTGTTTCTGGGCGGACTTTTTTTAGTTCCCCCTCTATTTGGATATTTGCATAATCTGGGCGGACTTCCAATAAGGCTTTGATAGAATTACGGGAACGACTAACAGCAATATCTTGGAATAATTCGCCAATTTTATAAAATAGCATGACTCCGACAGCTTCGGGCAATTTATGAATTGCGAGCGCCCCTAGTGTCGCTACTGTCATCAAAAAAGTTTCGTCAAATAATCTACCTCTAAGTATATTGCGCCCAGCAGTTTTTAAAACACTCCATCCACTCAATAAATAGGCAGGGATGAAAAGCAGATATTCACCTATTGAGTAGAATGTATTATGTAATTGATTTTCAAAAATTACACCAGGCACATATAAACTTAAAATTGCTACCAAAGGCAATAGCTCATTTTTTAGATTGAATTCTCCACCGCGATCGTGATTGTGGTCATGGTTATGGTTCTCATCATGAGTGTGATTACGAGCGTGGTTATGATTCTCATGACGATCGTGTTCACAGTTACAACAACCTGAAGATTCTGAATGTACTTTCTGCTTCATTTTTTATTGAGGCTAGTAAATTACTTAATATCTGAGCCTTTTTCCAAATGTAATAAAAAAAGGAGGTTTTTACAAGTTGAAAATTTAAGAATGAGAATCTATATCAGATTTTTTGTTAAATACTTATGCTATCTTTTGGTTCAAATTAAGATTTATAATCTTGTAAGTGTATCTATAGCAGTTATCAACTTTGTAAAATAATCTAAGATATAATTTTTGTTCGTAGTGAGCGATTGATTGCTCTGCATAAGATTTTAAAGGTCTTGATCCGCAAACTTTAAGCCTGTTTGACTGCTTAATTCTGCTATGAAAACTACTTTGCGATCAAACTGGGTAGATATGGAACTTTCTTGAATAACAAGTGTCAAGCTAGCTATTCTTAGGGGAAACCCACTTGAAGTTTGAAAGTGAATCGAATACCCTAAGCTAGTAGACTATTTTCTCAAGGAAATCTATGAACAAAAAAATTCTTCTGAATTTGCTTTCCACTTCCTCAATCTTTGTATCGATGATGTCTACGCTAGTGGCATTTCATCCTGCCCATGCTAGTGGTAGTATTACACAGCGATTGATGCACACACAAGATGGTCGTACCTGTATCACTAACCCACATGGTGGAACAGATTTTGTGTGCATTCGAGATTCAGAGAGAAAGGTACCGTATACTTCATCTGCACGTTCCTCAACCATTGTCACATCAGTATCAGATCAGAATGTTGCCATGTTGAATTTCACTGACGAAGAAAGTGATGCGGCAATCAAGGTATTTGGCTGCGACTGTCCATTATGTGTAAATTCTTTGCGTCAGTTGCGGGGTACTGGAAACTTGGTCTACTAACATTACAATAGCGCTGATAGCGACTATAAGTTTTGTTAGATACAAGTGATTAATCACGTATAGAAGATATACAAAACCAAAAAGGCATTTTTAACTACGTACCACTACTATTATTTGGGTAACATTTAAATTCCTTATTGGGGCAATTCATGAATTGCCCCAACAGCAGTTATTTTTGCCTAAGTCCTGAGAGAAAAATACGCAGATAAATTATCAAATACTCTGTGTGCGTCAGAGCATTCTGTTTATTCAACCACCTCATTCACAGGGAATCTATCAATCAACTGCATCGCCCGATAAGCATTACGCTGGAAAGAGTCTGGCAGATGGGGAACGTGGGGTATTTGTGATAATAAATCCAACGTCCGGCGGAGAATTCTCACCACATCGCCTTCGTCCAAGGTGGTGTTTTCGCAGAGTTCTGTCCACTCCATTCCGAGCGCCCATTGTTCTACTATGGCAATTAACTCAAACTCTAACCATATAGGCAGCGCTACGTTATACCGCCGTTGTAGTTGGAACATTTGGCGACGAATTCCCCGCAATTTTGCTAAAGCTTCTGCCACTTCATTACTAAGCTCAAAGTTAACTTTGCTATCTGGACGGGGTGTTTCCATCACTAAACCGGCGGCGGCGGCGGCTAAATGGTGGGGATCTAAGTTGTCCAATTCACCACTAGCGAATACTAAACCCAACCACAATTCATTCTCACCCCGAATGGCGGCAGCAATTCGCCCTAATTGTGTGGGTACTAAGTTATCTAAAGCGCCAAAGTGTTGCAGAATTAAGATTAAATTGAGAAATTCTTCCCAATGACGTTGTGACTGTTGCTCTACTTGCCCTTGCAACTGTTCGAGTTCGGCTTCTAGTTCGACGTATTTGGCGCGACGCTTGAAAAGCGTGGCAGCATTGCCTGATTGATGTAAGGGATGAGCTTCTAGTTGTTCTTGGACGGCAGCAGTGCGACTGAGTTGTTCTGCTACCTCTGGTGCCAGATGCAAAGATTCTATCGGATTGGGAATACGCGTAGCGATCGCAAAGGTTTCTTCGTTACCACGGCGTGACTGTCCTGGCTTCAAAGGCATCTCTGGGGGTGGTAGTACATCAGGTGATACCTCAATTCGCGGCAATTCTGCATACAAATCGACCACATCCCCTGTGGTTGCCACATACCAGCGATTATCATGCCCCAAGCATACCAAGTAGGGAGCTTGACCAGAACCAGGCGATTTTCCCACTAACACTGCGGTTACGGGTGAAGACACTGTGATGTTTTTGCCTTTGAGACTCAACAGAGTTCCTGACACTGCAAAGTCCAACATCATCCCCAATTCTTCTTGTCTATCTTCCTGTGCTTGCTCTTGCAGGGTTTTCAATATCTGGCGTTCTACTTTCAGACGTTGCCGCAATTTTTCATAAATAGCCAGTTCATTTTCATCAACTGCGGCGATTTGCTCATGTAGTTGAGCTAATTGTTTTTCCAGTTCGGCAATCTCATCGTATTCTGGTCTTAAATGCAAGGTGGCCATGTACTGCCCAAAACTGCGCTCTATCAGTTCCCTAGTTTGCTCTAGGGTATGGGTTTGCAGCAAGTTGAGTACCATGCCATAACTGGGCGTAAACTGGCTTACAAGGGGATCTGGCTTAGATGTCCCCAAATACGCCGCTTCTTTGGCTCCTTCAAAAGGAGTTTGGACTGTCACCACATGACCTTGTTTATCCATCCCCCGACGGCCTGCCCGTCCCGCCATTTGCAAGAATTCGGAAGCATTTAACAGGCGGTGTCCGGTGTCAGTCCGCTTGGAAAGGGTAGAAATTACCGTTGTCCGAGCGGGCATATTAATTCCCGCGGCCAGTGTTTCCGTGGCGAATACTACTTTAATCAGCCCTTGCTGAAATAGTTCTTCTACCAGTGCTTTCCAAGCAGGCAAAATTCCGGCGTGGTGGGCAGCAATTCCTCGGTATAGGGGTGCAATTTGTCCAGAACGCCCAGCTTCGGGATTGCGGGCTAAAAAGTCATCAATCTGTTGCCGCAATATCTGGGATTCTTCATTATTTACCAGCCATAAATCACCCACTTCTGCCACCGCTTTATCACATCCCCGGCGACTGAAGATAAAATAAATTGCTGGTAGCATATCCCGTTGCTCTAACTGGCTCAAAGTATAAATTATGCCAGGAGCTTCCGGTCTACCACTTCTTCCCCTGTCCCTTTCTCCCCCTCTCTTCTTCTTTTGAAGAAGGCGGGGATTAATTTTGGTTTTGCTATCATTCAACAGGGGAAATAACCCTTTGGGATTGCAAAAGTGAAATTCCAAGGGAACTGGGCGAAAATCGGAGTAAATCAGGTCTGTTGGGCCGTGAACGCGATTTAACCAATCGGTGAGTTGATCGCTGTTGGCAACCGTTGCTGAGAGGGCTGCCAGTTGCACTTCCCGAGGACAATAGATGATGGATTCTTCCCAAACTGTACCGCGCTGGCGATCGTTCATGTAGTGGCACTCATCAAGTATCACCGCTTCCACGTCTACTAATGAGATGCCGACTTGCCCGATGGGTGTGCCATAGAGCATATTTCGGAAAATTTCTGTGGTCATCACCAAAATCGGTGCATCCCTGTGAATGGAGGCATCTCCAGTTAACAGTCCGACTTGATCAAACCCAAATTTTTCTCGAAAGTCACGTAATTTTTGATTCGACAGCGCCTTTAGGGGAGTAGTATAAAATACACGTTTTCCTCGCGATAGGGCGCGATAAATGGCGTATTCCCCGACTAATGTTTTGCCCGAACCTGTGGGCGCACACACGACTACGGAGCGTCCAGCGTTTAGGGACGCGATCGCATCTTTTTGAAACTGATCCAGATCGAAGGGAAATATAGCCCCTAAGTCAAGTTCTGGAGACGGCGCAGGATAATTCACTCAATCACATTTGCAACCAGATTGTTTACTATACTAACGAGTCTTTTGTCAACTTCGTTATTGGTCATTTGTCATTAGTCATTAGTCATGAGTTTTTCACAAAGGATAAAGGACGAATGACAAAGAACTCTTTATTATTTTCCCAGTTCTTGCGATCGCTCTGTGGCAGCTTTCACTGCTTCAATTAAAGCTGAACGAAATCCTGCCTGTTCTAGTTTGGCAATTCCGGCAATAGTTGTACCACCGGGACTGGTAACGCGATCTTTAAGTTCTGCTGGGTGCATTTTGGTTTCATACAACAGTTTCGCTGTTCCCAGTACGGTTTGCAATGCTAATTGATTGGCAATTGCTCTAGGTAAACCTGCGGATACTCCGCCATCAGCAAGTGATTCTACTAGCAGCGCCACGTAAGCGGGGCCGCTACCAGATAGCCCTGTGACTGCATCCATCAACCCTTCTGAGACTTCCACAACTTCGCCCACAGCAGAAAAAACTTGTTGTGCTATTTGGTGATGCTTGGTATTAGTATATGCACCTAAACAAATGGCGGTAATTCCTGCTCCCACAGTGGCTGGAGTGTTGGGCATTGCTCTGATAACTGGCAATTGCACAAATGCAGCTTCTAGCTGATTTAAGGGCACA
Source organism: Nostoc punctiforme PCC 73102 (assembly GCF_000020025.1). Lineage (GTDB taxonomy): Bacteria > Cyanobacteriota > Cyanobacteriia > Cyanobacteriales > Nostocaceae > Nostoc > Nostoc punctiforme. The sequence continues at coordinate 2,083,824 of NC_010628.1, forward strand.
CCCGCCAATATGGAAATTATCAAGGGTGATTGTTCTCTATTAATAATATCAATATCTGCTAATTCTTGTGCGATCGCGCTGAACACCTGCGGTTTCACTGCCAAAAAGACAACTTCTTTGGCTTGGGTGAAAACCTCACTATTATCTGTCGTCACAGAAACACCGTATTGCTGTTGCAAAAAATCTAGACGTGAAGGTAGCGGTTCGCTAACTATGACTTCTGATGATTGATAAATTCCACGCGCGATAAGGCGGGATAAGAGCGCTTCTCCCATTACCCCACCACCAATTAAACCAAATTTTATAGTCATTGATCGTTAGTCATTTGTCATTAGTCCTCTGTCGTTTGTCATTTGTCACTACGATTAAAACCCGAGATAAATGACAAAGGACAAAGGACTAACAACTAATTTAACTCTATTGTGCCATCCGGTTAGTTTCGTTGCCCCAGGTTTGATTTGGAGAACCTGTAGGACGAGAAGGACGTGCTGGCGGTTGTGGTACTTCATGAAGAACGCCACCTTGGGTGCTAACTTGGACACAGCTTGGTGTAAACAAGAAGATGCTCTCACCGATGCGCTCTTGATGTCCATCTAGTGCGTAAGTACCACCTGCAACAAAATCTACTGCTCGTTGAGCTTGGTCTGGATCCATGATTGTCAGATTTAATACCACTGACTTCCGTTCTCGCAACGCTTGAATTGCCTGGGGCATTTCTTCAAAGGTGCGTGGTTCGAGGACTAAAACTTCCGAAATTCCGTTAATTGCTCCTGGCATACCAATCACATTCCCCATTGGCTTTGAACCTGCTGCGATATCATCTCCCATTGTAGGCACTGGTTCCCGCCAGCGTCGATTCTGAGCGGTTGCGCTCTCTTGTGGGGCTGGGGGTTGGGGATTTTCTTGCTGATACAGATTTTGGTAATTATTATCTGTTTCTGGTTCTTCTTCGTAATATTCGTATTCCACTTGCTCATTTAGACCTACAAAGTCTCTGAGTTTGGAAAAGATGTTGTTCATTGTGTGTGTACTCTCCTGGTGCGAATAGCCGTATTGACTTGGCTTAGGATTTATTGAGATAGGAGCGATGCCTACGGTAGTAAACTACGCTACATGGGTGGATACTTCAGCAAGTATATTGCTATTTGTAGCCCATACTACGGGTTTTGGCGATGAACTGACACTTATTGGAAAGGTCTGTGCATCGCCTAAACATAATAATGAGTCAAGATTATATCCTAAGGTTTATCCGAAGGAAAGCTCTTTTTACCCCATTTTCCCTTGGCGATTGCTCTTGTCAATACTATATCCTTTGTTTCTAATTGCACCAGTCTCTGACAAAATTCTTGTCATCAAATCCTGATCTCTATTAATACTGACCTGGAAAGCTGACGTTCGAGGGCTAAGAGCGATCGCCAAACAATATTGTTCCTAATCGTACCATCGTTGCGCCTGCTTGCACTGCCAGTTCGTAGTCGCCTGACATACCCATAGATAGTTGCTGCATTTTAATGTGCGACCAGTTTTGCTCCTGGATTTTCTTTGCTAGCTCACGATTGAGATTAAATACATTCAAAATTTCGGGATTGTTTAATCCTGAAGGTGGAATTGTCATCAAACCTTGAATTTGTAAATTTTTGTATTGATCGAGTGTGGGTAAATCAGCCAAAAGTTCTGGCACACTCCAACCAGACTTGTTGGGATCGGGGAGAATTTTCACTTGCAGGCAAACCTGGGGACTCACTCTTAGCTGTTGGGCTAATTGATCTAAGCGTTGTGCCAGCTTCAAATTATCCACAGAGTGAATCCAAGGGAATTGTTCGATGGCTTTTTTGGCTTTATTGCTTTGCAAATGTCCAATAAAGTGCCAGGTAATATCCGGTAAGTCGTGCAACTCGGCTTGTTTACTGGCAGCTTCTTGGATGCGACTCTCCGCAAAATCACGAATTCCTGCGGAGTATGCAAACCGAATGGCCTCGACAGGAACTTGTTTGCTCACAGCAATCAATTTGACTGAAGTTGGCAGGGAGGAACGAATGGAAACAATACGTTCGGAAATCGAACTGTTCATTGGAAGGTGCGTTGGAAAACACTTTGAAGTTGATCGTACTCCTGAGAATGTCCACTGCGCCGCAGAGTACGCAAGCGATTTTCCAACATCATTCTCGCCTCAGTTCGTCCTATGGGCTGGAATTTAACACCTTTAACGTCATTTGCGACCAAAAAAAACAGGCGCTGGGCATAAAGTGTGGTGAACAAATCCTGGGTTTCATCAACCATACAGATTTTGTAGAGTAAACCCCAAGTTGGATGGTTTATGTAAGTTTCTGCGTTTTCTGGATTCATTTAAGAGTCAAGGTGTAGTCAAGGTGGGAGTATATATATCTTTTCGCAGTGAATTACAAACATTCAGACGATAATACCAACATTCGTCAGAATATTTGCTTAAAATGCAAAACTGCGGTTACGAAGACCTTGATCTAGTTTCTAATTGGCAGATGAAGCTAGTGGTAGTGAAGCGAAATGGTACAACAGAAGCCGCAAAGCGTGGATTCAGAGAGTAGAGGCTGGTTGAGAAACATCACCATCTGCTTTGGTGACTTCAATTTACCAATTTGTAAGGACAAGGTACAATATAGTCCCGATCTTCTTGTTAAAAGTTCGACGTAGCAAGGGAAAACACCCTTTGAAGCTCCCAACGGCAACAGCGAACTTTTCAACTTCTTTCCATACTGCCACAACTATTGCTAAATGGCACAAAATAGCTAATCTTAAGTGGGAAGTGGGAATTGGGGACTTAAAAAGAAAACTATTCCCATTCCCTATTCAGCGCTGTCAATTGTGCCTGGGCTATGTGCAGAGATTCATACCATTCTTTATTCAGGATCGTTGTCTGCGACGATTCCCGCACCCACTTGCATCACTGGCAGCTAGCCAAAAACTTTTTGTACGCGATTTAAAACAGCAAAATAATCTGATTCATATTAAAAATCTACAGAAAATGGTATGGGATCAATTTTCTGGCGAGATAACTGTTCAATTTTCCATACCACATCGTAGTCTAGACAACCTAATCAAGCGCCTGTGAAGGGGAGATGGGAAAGTAAAGCCGTGTGCAACTTTCTTCCAAACCTAACCCCCAGCCTCCTTCCCTACTAGCGTTGGGGAGCAAGAATCAAAGCCTCCCTATGGGGGAGCAATACTTTTCGGATAAACCCAACCATCTCTCTTTTGGGCTGGAGAAAGGTTACTGGGCTTGGGGGAAAGGTAAATTCAAACCCTTTCCCTTTACCCCTTACCCCTTACCCAAAAAGTATTGTATGGGAGAAGAATGGAAGTGGGGTTCTAAGAAGAAGTTGCACATCGCGTAAAGTAGGAAAAGAAAATACTACCTTTTACCATTTTCTGGGTGCAAAATTAGACCTGAGTTCCTATAGCTAGCCGTATTCCCCAGAATACAATTAAAGTTGCAATAGCAAGCCAGTCACGCCCTTTGAATCGTAAGTCGTGCCACTGCACTCGATGCTCGTTGGGACTGGTAAAACCCCGCACCATCATTGCATTCGCCATTTGATCGGCTCGTAAGAGCAGATTTTCTAACAATCTCTCTGCGACTGTCATCCAAACTTTGAAGCCTCCTTTCAATCCCAGCTTTTTCCAATTAATTGCCCTTGTCATCACAGAGCGAAATAAGTTCTGCACTTCTTCTAAAACTAGAGGAATAAAGCGCAAGGACAAGGTTAAAGTTAAAGCAATTTCTGTGACAGGCAATTTGAAGCGTCGTAGGGGTTGCATTAAGCTTTCTATGCCAGATGTGATTTCTTCTGGTGCGGTTGTTAGCAGATAGAGGTTGGTGCTGTAAATTACGGTAAATATAATTGTACTCAGCCGTACTGCCAAATCCAAGGAGCGGCGAGTTACTTTGACTGGCCCTTTCTGCAATAGCACATAGTTGTATTTTTTGTTATTACTTGCTTGCTCTGGAACAATATTCTTGGAAAATGGTTGCTGGGTTAATATTTGTTCATTAGCTGGCAGGCGTGGCTGATAATCTACACCCATTCCATCAGGACTGATGGCTCCGATCGCTAAGACAAAAAACGATAGCATTAATAGCCAGCCCATTTGTTGCTGCCATACTCGCCGGGGAATCCTAGCAATCAAGGTGGCAATAATCAATAGCACCACCAGCAGCACCCGCCAAAAGTTGTTAGCCAAAACATAGCTTGTTAAAAAGCTCATCAACCAGGCGAACTTGACTCGCGGATCGATTTTATGCAGCCAAGTTTGGGGTTGTTCTAAATAAAGTCCAAGTGGCAGCGATCGCAATAAATCCATTTTAGAGTTAAAAGTAAGGAGTTAGGAGTAAGGAGTTATGAGTTTCGACTTAAACTCATAACTTTCACCTTCTGCCGCTATCAAACTCTAGTCGATAGGGTTGTATAGTTAGCAAGCAATTTTGACTTTAACTCATAACTCTTGTACAGATGCGATTCATCGCGTCTCCTAACTTAATTTGACGCGAGTTGCTCTATTAACATTACCAATTTCGGCATCCCGGACTTTTTTACTGCGCCACAGTAAAATAATTGGCGTGCCTTTAAATCCTAGCTGTTGCCGGAATTGACGTTCAATGTATCGGCGGTAGTTGTCGTTGAAGCGTTTGGAATCATTGACAAATAGTGCGATCGTTGGTGGCTGGCTACTTACTTGTGTACCATAATAAATCTTGCCCTGACGACCACCACGGGATGCTGGCGGTGAATGCCAGCTAACGGCATCTGTTAAGACTTCATTAATAACTGATGTGCTGACACGCCGTTTGTGTGATTCAGCCGCCGTTTTCACCAACTCTAGAATTTTTTCTACCCGTTGTCCCGACAAGGCACTCACAAAAATTGTTTCTGCCCATTCGGTAAAATGTAACCGTGATTGCAGAGTTTTTTCGTAATCGTAGATTGTGTAAGAGTCTTTTTCGACAGCATCCCACTTATTAACGACGATGATGCAAGCTCGACCTTCTTCGATAATCCGCCCAGCTAATTTTTGGTCTTGCTCTGTGACTCCATCTACAGCATCTAGTACTAATAAAACCACGTCAGCGCGACGAATCGCTTTGAAAGCACGGTTAATACTAAAAAATTCTGTGCCGTATTCTATATGTTTCTTTTTGCGAATACCAGCGGTGTCAATCAACCGGTAGGTTTGTCCGTCTCGTTCAATGACGGTATCAATAGCGTCGCGGGTGGTGCCAGAAATTGGGCTGACAATTGCTCTCTCTTCGCCAACAAAAGCATTGAGTAAGCTCGATTTGCCCACATTTGGGCGGCCCACAATTGCTACTTTGATTTCATTAGTTTCTGGGATGTCTTCAACAGCAGGGATGTGATTAACTAACTCGTCGAGTAACTCTCCTGTACCACTACCATGAATTGCGGAGATGGGGTAAGGTTCACCCAATCCCAATTCCCAAAACTCGGCAGCTTGCATTAAACCTTGGTCTGGAGATTCACATTTATTTACAGCTAGTAGGACAGGTACGCGTTGTTGACGCATCCATTCGGCGATTTCTTGGTCTGCCGATGTGGGGCCTGTTTGACCATCTACAACAAAAATTGCGGCACAAGCTTCTGCTAAGGCCGTCATTGCCTGCTGGCGAATTAGTGGTAAAAATTCGGTATCATCATTAAAGACTAAACCACCAGTGTCTACGACTAAAAATTCGCGACCATTCCAGAAAGCTGGCATGTAAGTGCGATCGCGTGTCACTCCCGGTTCATCATGGACAATCGCCGTTTGTTCCCCGGCGAGTCGATTAACCAGGGTGGATTTGCCCACATTTGGGCGTCCGATAATTGCAACAATTGGCAGTGCCATAAAACCAGGGTAAGTGAGAGACGTAGTATATCATGTACTTACATTTTACTCACTTTAAGTTTTAATTTTCCCATAATCTGAGGCGATGACAAAGAAACCTCTCCCTGGTTTTACGCAGTCAAACCGTCCCTATCAAAGTCTGCAAAGGAAATACTTGAACTAAAGTTCAAGGCAGGCAGAAGTTTCAGTACGGTTCGGATAAGCATTTTCACTTTCCTTGTGGTCTGGGTAAAGGGTAAAGGATGTATTCAAAACCTTTGCCTTTTTCCCTTTAACCGAACCGTATTGGGAGAGGTTTCTATAATTCAAGTTAGTTGAAAAAATAAAAAAGGTAGGAAACCCTACCTTTTACCCAAAAAAAGCATTTTGTAACCAAATACCAAATTCAATATCACACAAGCTTTTGACAAATCTATTGCAAAACTATGACAAGGATATGACGTTTAATTTGCAATTGACTTCGCTATTACTCCCAGTTGCAACCCAGGCGGATAGCTACCTTCTTCTTTTATCCGCTTGATTTCTGCGTCTGTGAGCCGTAAATTTAACTTTTGCGCCAATGTTCGCACAATATCTCCCCGGTCAATTACACCAGCTACAGCACCGGCAGGAGAAAGTACGGTAATTCGAGGTAACTGCTCATTTTCCAGCTTGTTAATTACCTCAGCTATGGTTGTTGCTTCAGCAACAGTGGGTATTTCTGTTAGGGGATGCACAATGCTGTGTAAGGTTTGGGTTTCCCATTCACTCCTTTGGGTTAGACGAAAATCGTCAATGGAAACCAAACCTCGGTAACGTCCATCAGAAGCAGCAAAATAAACTTGTGAAAGAGCGGTTTCCAACAAGTATAAATCGGCAAAGGAGCGCAGTGTCTGGTCAGCATCGATAACCCGAAAGTCACGAGTCATCGCATCAGCCGCCACCACTTTAAGTAGGCTTTCCTGCAACGTAGTCATGTTGTCATAGGTGTTAGCGTTGCGGACAGCAAACCAACCTAACAGCGCAATCCACAAACCAAGTGCTAACTCCCTTGTCAAGAAATCTACAACAAATCCTAAAGCGATCGCACCATAACCCAAAATTTGTCCAGCCCTAGCAGCCCAGTGTACGGCTTGAAAACGATTACCTGTTATTTGCCATAGTGCTGCTTTTAACACTTGCCCTCCATCTAGAGGTAAACCAGGAATCATGTTAAATAGTGCCACCACCAAGTTAATTCTCGCCAAATCTCCAACCATGATACTGAGTGGGCTAGTATCAGGTATTACAAGAACTCCCAGGCTGAGCAGGAAAAATAGTATGATACTCACCAATGGCCCAGCGATCGCTACTTGAAAAGCTTTGAAAGGAGTTTTAGATTCTTCTTCAATAGCAGCAATCCCGCCAAACAGAAACAGAGTAATTGAATTAACTTTAATACCTTGCGATCGGGCTACCAAGCTGTGACCCAACTCATGTAGCAACACCGAACCAAATAGCAGCAGTGCCATAACGATTCCAGCACTCCAAGCTATAGCAGTCCCCCATTCCTGGTAAGCTACCCCAAAGTTAAGGGTTGCCAACCCTAAAATCACAAACCATAACGGGTCTAAAAACAGGGGAATTCCAAATAAAGACCCAATTTTCCAATTTGTTTGCATTACATTGTCCTAAAACTAGATATCGCCAGTAGTTCCTATACAGCAATACTTGCGTATATACTTACACGTATATATCTGAGCATCAATTTGGTAGTGCCGAGTTCCAAAATGCTCTTATTTCTAGAATAGACAATTAATGCCTGTTGGACATTGGGCATTGAAAAGAGGCAAAGGGGCGGGGGCTGCTCTTGCAGAGGGAAAAAGCTCTTCTCCTTGCTTCTTCCCTACTTCCCTGCGCTGCTTTTTGAGTGTGTTATGTGGAAAAAATAAAATTTAGATAATGCCGAGATTACTCAATCCTAAGACGGTACCAGTGCCGATCAGGTGGCCGGCGCTCATTGCGGCGAGGAATGTAGCAGCACTGGGATTATTGAACAGCGACGGAAAGGGCAAAGGCATCTTAGGTCCAACGTGAGGATAGCGAATTGTCCGAGGAATAATCAAAAGACATAATAAACAAGCGCCAGTAATAATTCCAGCTTCAGTCAAGTTCCATTCTGTGCCAGTTTTGGGTAAAGTGGCTTGGGCTGCTAATAAAATTGATGACATCATAGTTCTTTCTCCTGCATGAATTAACTAAATAAGCCTTACAGAGGGGATTAATCCCGTCTCTAAAACCATATAAATCCTCCTCTGATGAAGTAGTTGCAGCGTCCCTCAAGGGGAAGGTTAATGCCTCCCCCCTTAGTTAGGCTTACTACACGGAGGTTGGCTGATGCTTATGAGTTATCTTGCTGGAGAAAGAACTAAAATCGTTTTGAGGAATTTTGTATTGATCGCAGCGTTAAAAGCAACGCCACATCATCGCAAAACTACAGACGACCGATGTTAGTCAGTCCTAAAACGATACCAATGCCGATAATATGACCGAAAGCCATCGCACCAACAAATGTAGGAATGCTGACCGGCAGGATAGGGAGCTTGGGGCCAACTAGGGGTTTTTCAATCCTAGTACTTAGTAAAAGAACTACCAAGCTACTGATGCTGATGATGATGCCTACTGTAGGATTCCACGCAGGTGTGGCGGGAACAGTTGCAGCTGCTGCTAGTAAAATAGAGGAAATCAAGCTTTTGTCTCCTAAAATGTAGACCTACAAAATTATAAAATTACCAAGGTACAAAAGTTTTTCGGATAGTTTAGAGTTTTTTGATAATTATTTTAGATTTGTTAAATTTTCATGCGCGTTAAAATTTGCGGCATCACTCAACCACAGCAGTCTATAGCGATCGCTTCTCTGGGCGCAACAGCGCTAGGATTTATTTGTGTACCAAACTCACCTCGCTACGTGACTACATCCCAAATTCGGGCAGCAGTGGCAGAACTCCCGGCAGATATTGACACAATTGGAGTTTTTGCCAACTCTAGTATTGTTGAAATCAGCCAGATAGTTGTTGATTCTGGGTTGACGGGGGTTCAGTTACACGGTGATGAGTTACCAGATTTTTGCTACCAATTACGCCAAGCTTTACCAAATGTCGAAATTATTAAAGCACTTAGAATTCGCAGTCTTGAGCATCTGGGCACGGCGGCTGATTACACAAAATACGTAGATACTTTACTACTGGATGCCTACCATCCCGAACAACTTGGTGGTACAGGTAAAACCTTAGATTGGAAAATATTAGAGCAATTTAACCCCAATTGCCCTTGGTTTTTAGCTGGGGGATTAACAGCAGATAATATTGTGGAAGCTTTAAGTCAGGTTAGTCCTAGTGGCGTTGATTTATCTAGTGGTGTGGAACGCGCACCTGGAGATAAGGATTTAGATAAAGTAAGCAAGTTGTTCGAGAAATTGGGGAGTAGGGAGTAGGGAGTGGGGGAAGGGAGTAGGAGGACAGGGAGGACAAGGGGAGAATTATTCAAGTTTCTCCCTTGTCTACCCCCTCTTCCTTGTCTCCTATGTCTCTTTTCAATGCCCAATGCCCATTCCCCATTCCCTAAAAGAATGCTGGTTGATGGCGAATCAAGTTAAAAAATTCTTCGCGGGTTTTATGCTCTTCTTGGAACACGCCAACCATTGCGCTAGTGACAGTCCAAGAACCTGGTTTCTGTACGCCTCGCATTACCATACACATGTGGCTAGCTTCCATCACAACGGCTACGCCTCGAGGTTCTAGAATTGTCTGAATTGCTTCGGCAATTTGGCGGGTTAACCTCTCCTGGACTTGCAAGCGACGGGAATACATCTCAACAATGCGGGCCAGTTTGCTCAGTCCTACAACTTTTTGGTTGGGGATATAAGCAACGTGCGCTCTACCCATAAATGGCAGCATGTGGTGTTCGCACAGACTAAAAAAATTAATATCTCGGACTAGTACCATCTCGTTATGCCCTTCATCAAAGATGGCATCGTTAACGAGTTCTTCAAGGGATTGGTTGTAGCCACTGGTAAGAAACCGCATTGCCTCGGCCACTCGCTTTGGTGTTTTGAGGAGTCCTTCGCGTTCAGGATCTTCGCCAACGCCCAATATTATTTTCCGCACTGCATCCTTCATTTCCTCTATATGTTCCTCTTTTGGCGGGAACACATCAGCTTGTCGCCCGTTATTCGTATTGCGATCGGGTCTAGGAGTTATGGCATCTGCCAAGTCTGGAATCAGAGGCGATTGAGAGTAATTGGAACCGTTGGAACTAGCGATAGTCATGATTCAGTCTTGGTTATGGTTTGAAAGTTGGTCATTAGTCATTAGTACATTGGTCATTTGCAAAGGACTGATGACAAAGGATAAATTAAAGTGCGCCAGCACTGGGCATCAGGGTCAATTCGTCAATAACTGCCTGTTGTGGTAACAGAACTGTGTGGAGAATTGACTGAGCCACTATTTCCGGGGTTAACATCTTAGAACGGTCTAAGTTGACATGGACTGTTTCTGTGTCCCAAAGTTCGGTATTGACTGCGCCAGGAGAGATAGCTGTGACACGAATGCCGTGGGTGCGTTCTTCTTGTGCCAGGGTTTGAGAGAGGGCAATCAAACCAGCTTTGCTGACGCTGTATGCTCCCCAACCAGGAAACGGTTGCCTGGCGGCAATTGAAGCGACGTTGATAATTGTGCCTGTGCCCCGATCGCGCATTGAAGGTAAAATTCCTAAAATGCACTGAAACACGCTGGTCAGATTCAAGTCAATTACCTGTTGCCATCCTTCTAGAGGGGTTTCGCTCAAAGTGGCTGTATAGGCAAGGCCCGCACTGTTTACCAGAATGTCTATATCACCAAAATCAAGGGCGATCGCTTGGATTTTTTCTTTTACTTCAAAGATCCGCGCTAAATCTACAGCGTAAGCTTTCGCTTCTACCCCAGTATGCTGTACAGCTTCTGCCACCGCCTCTAACTTATTCAAAGAACGGCTGACTAAGGCGACATCTATTCCGGCTTTGGCAAAGGCTAAAGCCGTTGCTTTCCCAATTCCACTACTGGCCCCAGTAATCAGGGCGCGTCGTTTTTGCTCAACATTCATGGTGTCTCCCAATTTTTTGGCAGTTCCCAAAGCGTAGTACCACCCAATTATTCACATTTATCGGTTTAGATAGATTAAAGGAATCTAAAAATCTGATGATTTCCATTAAGCAACTGCTATGATGCAGTGCAATAGTGGGCATATTGTGAGTTTTACCAATGAAGACAACAAATCGTCGCCTGGAAAACCACGCCGTACACTCAAATTAGATTACTCAATAACACAAAAGCTACTCAATTTGATTGAGTAGATTTGCCAAACATACAAATGCCTATGGCCAGATTGTTAAAAATCTTTAAGCACATAGGCAATTATAGCATTGCTGCTTTATTAATCCATCATTAATGCAGTGGTTTTAGTGGGCAACTTCTGTAAAAACACCAATTTTACGGAATTTTTCATAACGTAGTTGGCGGCGTTCTGGAGCAGTTAAATGGTTAAGTTCGTCCAAATTTTCTAGCAGCACTTGCTTAAGCGTGGTAGCAGCTTTTAAAGGGTCGGAATGAGCGCCACCAGTAGGTTCAGGCAGTATTTGGTCGATAATTCCCAATCTTTTGAGATCGTGGGAAATAATTTTCAGTGCAACGGCGGCTTGAGGAGCTTTACCAGCATCTTTCCACAAAATGGCGGCGCAGGCTTCGGGGGTGGCGACAGTATAAACGGAGTGTTCAAACATGAGCAGGCGATCGCCTACACCAATACCAAGTGCGCCACCAGAACCACCTTCACCAATGACTGTGCAGATAATTGGTACATCTAAGCAAAACATTTCCCGCAAGTTGTAAGCGATCGCTTCTCCTTGACCTTGGTGTTCTGCTTCCACTCCAGACCAGGCCCCTGGTGTGTCTATAAAAGTTAGTATGGGCATACTAAACTTGTTAGCGTGTTCCATCAACCGCATAGCTTTGCGGTAGCCGCCAGGGTAAGGCATTCCAAAGTTACGGGCAATATTGTCTTTGGTATCGCGACCTTTTTGATGACCTAACATCACCACAGGTTGTCCACTCAGACGACCGATACCACCAACTAAAGCCGGATCGTCACCACCACAGCGATCGCCATGCAATTCCATCCATTCATCACTAATAGCCTGAATGTAATCGAGAGTACTGGGGCGACGCGGATGACGAGCGACTTGCAATCGCTGGGAAGGCGATAGACTAGTAAAAATTTCCTCACGTAGTTGCATGGCGCGTGCTTCTAGTTGACGAATTTGACCAGAAACATCGACACCATTTTCTTCTGCAAGTTGCCGAATTTGATCGATTCGGGTTGCAAGTTCTGCTAGGGGCTTTTCAAAATCTAACAGTAGCGGTTTACGCTCGGTAGTTGCCATCGTAGGGTTTATCAATTACGAGTTATAAGTTATTTATCCTTTGCCTTTTGTCCTTTGTCCTTTGTCCTTTGTCCTTTGCAAATAACAAATGACTAATGACCAAGGACAAATGACTAATGACTAAACCAACAACGGTCTAAATCCATGTTTTACTGACACCCGGCCAATCTGCTCCATTTTATCTACGGTAATCTGATTCCGTCCCCACGAAAAGTTCGTGTATAACTTCTCAAATTCCAGTAGCATTGATTCGGCAAAACAGGCAAACAACTGACGGGCTGGCACGTCCATATTGACTATTTTCATAATTTTCCAGTCAATATCCAGGGAATGCTCTACAATCCCACCATTTAACACGTGTACGCCAGGATATTGAATTTTTGTTGCTAAGTTTTTAGGATAGCCACCATCAATCAACAAACAGGGTTGTTTCAAAGTGGTGGGGTCAATTTCCACGCCTCTGGGCATACTAGCAACCCAAACTACAACATCGGCTTGGGGTAGTGCTTCTGTCAAACCCATGATTTTCCCCCGCCCCAGTTCGCCTTGCAACTCTTTGAGACGTTCTTGATCGCGGGCGATTAGCAGGAGTTCTTGGACATCTGTTCTCGCATCTAGCCAGCGTGTAACGGCACTACCAATATCCCCAGTTGCTCCACATACCGCAACAGTCGCGTTTGATAGATTAATTCCCAGTTGTTTGGATGCTTCTTCCACCTGCTTACAAATAATGTAGGCAGTATGCGTGTTTCCTGTGGTGAAGCGTTCAAACTCTAGCTTGATATTTCGGACTTGGCTAAACTGCTCTAACTTAAAGTTTTCAAAAATAATCGAGGAAAATCCGCCTAAAGCTGTGATGTTAATGCCGTGCTTCTGTGCATGGGCCATAGCGTTGAGGATTTTCCGTGTTGCGGCTTTGATGCGGCGACTAGCTAGCATTTCCGGCAAAAAGCAAGATTCTACATATCGTCCTTCAATTTGTTGCCCAGTAACACTGGTGACAATAATACTATCGACAATTTGCGGCGGGGCGCTGCACCAAAAGTCTAGCCCTTGATCGGCATATTCTGGGTATCCCAATTCTTGGGCTACGGCTTGAGCGTGTTCTAAACTAGTCAGATGTCCAATTAGACCAAACATGTAGTGATTATTAGGCTTATGCTATCTTGAGCGCGGGGGGAATTTAGGAGAGTTAGGAGTTAGGAGTTGTGAGTTAGGAGTTCTGAGTTCTGAATTTAAACTACTCAGCACTCAGCACTCGTTACTCGGTACTTTTTTAAGCACCTATGAGTCCGTAGGCTGACAAGCGCATAATATCGCGAGTCGAAAAACCAATGTTACTCAATGCTTCACCATACTGAATCATGAAGTCTTCTACCAAAGCATCTTTTTCCATTGCCATTGTGTGGGCATCACCTTCTACTTGGTTGAGCATTTTCCAGACGATGGGTAGGTTCTGGCGATTTGCAAGTTCAAGTTCAGCTTTGGATTCTGCAAAGTGTTCTTTCAACCAAACTTCTCCAAAATTGAGGTGGCTGTATTCTTCTTTAACTACTCCTTCAGTAATTTTACGGGCGAAATCGTCGGCAACGGGGATGTAAATGTTATATGCTGCGATCGCAAAACATTCAATAATTAAAGACTGAATCAACAGACAAGTAACCACTTTCCCTTCTGCGGCAGCTGTTTGAAAATTTTGGTGTAGGCCGGAGAAAAACTCTTTGGCAAATTGCAAATCTGGGGTAACAGCTAAATTGCGCCCACAAGCTTCAAATCCTTTCTTATGGCGGCTTTCCATCTTGGATAGGCGAATCAATTCATCATGAGATTCTGGCAGCAGTTGGGCTAGTGTGATGTAATTTTCATGGGCTTCTTGTTCCCCTTCAATCACGATCGCATTAATCCGGCTATAAGCATCTTTGTATGTTTCGCTCTTGAAATCTAATTCTTTAGATTGGTCTGTAAGCTGCTGCATGGTTATGTTTACTCCTGTAAACCTGAATTATTTGACACCAGGATTCAATTTACCCTATGAACTGAGGGTAACAATCTCTGTGGTTTAATTTAACTTAACAAGTAGACTATGTTTATAGATTAATGGTTGCTGGGGGCAATGCTCTAGTACTAGCGAAATAAATGCTTTGCGGTTCAAGTTATTTATGTCTAAACCAAACCCGAATCTGAAATCTGGTGATTTTTTGAGCCTAGTAATCTTACTGCTAGGGGCATTTATCGTTTTACTACCGCTATTTGTGGTTTTTCTCACCTCCTTTGCATCGACAGCCGCCAGCCCAGAAAATTTGTCTAAAAATAACTGGTCTTTAGCTAATTACCGCGTTGCATGGCAACAGGGAAAATTTTTGCTGGCGTTTGCTAATTCTACCTTGGTAGCGATCGCTGTGACGGCGTTTCAGATTGTCACTTCTGCTTTGGCTGGTTACGCCTTAGCACGGCTGAAGTTTCGGGGGCGGCAAGCACTGCTATTGGTTGTTTTAGCAACTTTGGTGATTCCCTTTCAGTTATTGGTGATTCCCATCTTTTTGGTTTTGAAGTGGGGACACCTGATAAATACATACTGGGCGCTCATTTTACCCACTGCTGTCAATGGGTTTGGGATTTTCTTATTACGTCAGTATTTCCAGACAATTCCCGTAGAGTTAGAAGAAGCCGCAGCCATAGATGGGGCAACCAGATTACAAATATTGTGGCGGGTAATGTTACCTTTAGCCCGTCCGGCCTTAGTAACCCTGTTTTTGTTCACCTTCATCGGCGAATGGAATGATTTGTTTAAGCCTCTGGTGTTTACGACACGACCAGAATTAAGGACGGTGCAATTGGCGTTGGCAGAGTTTCAAGAGCAATTTACGAATAATTGGCCCTTGATGATGGCGGCGGTGACAATAGCGACAGTTCCAGTAATGGTATTATTTCTTATTGGTCAGCGTCAGTTTATTCAGGGTATTGCTGCGACGGGAATTAAGAATTGAGTAGGGGAGGCTGGCGGCGAGTGGAAGCCCATCTTATGTTTAACCTGTTGGTGCATTGGCATAACTTACTGTACTTCTTCTCTTAAGTAAGCTAAGTATAGCGTTCCGCAGTAAAGGGATGCTTTCTGTCATACTCAGTACCTAAATAGAAAAGTAGCCAAAGTTGTACGCTCTCATGGTTCATCAATGCTTGAAGTACATCCGGCAGTAAAACATGAAGTTTTGTAACATTAAACGTAATTCTTACTAGTAAAGCTGGAATTAGACACACCTTGTAAGAAACGAAAACAGTTATGAACCCTGAAACATTACAGCAGTTAAAAGACGAAGTTCAACAGAAACTGCTTGAAAGCGTTAATAATGCTAGCTTATACAGCGTGCTTGAAAAGTATGGGGTACCAGATGCTAGAGCTTTGACAGTTCAGTGGCAGTTCAATATTGACCCAAATAAAATCAAATCTGGTGATGCAGTTGATGAGCAGGAAATTTTGGTAGTGCAAGACTCATGGTGTGTCCCTTGCCCAACTGGAAACCCTCTTGGCTGTAACTGCTAAATAATTTAGTCTTCGCACTGCAAAGAGTTTATTCTAGTAAGTATAAAAATGCTGAACTTTGCATTTACTAGTTAGGTAACAAAGATAATCCCAAGTATCACCATACCTAATTAGCAAGGAGCAGTATTTCAATATACTTTTATTTTTTGGGTGCAAGTTTGTCATGTCTCGATACCGAAGTAGTTGGTACTGGGAGTTAGGGATAGTGAGTACATTAGCAATTGCTGGAGTACTTACTTTCTTTGAGAGTTTTGTCTTAGCCCAAATACAAAAAGATGGCACACTTGAATCTGAAAGTTCAATCATTACACCAAAACTAATCGATGGTCAGCTTATAGACCAGATTGATGGTGGGGCAGTTCGTGGTACAAACTTATTCCACAGCTTTGAACAATTTTCTGTCTCTGCGGAAAGGACAGCCTACTTTAACAATGCAATAGATATTCAGAACATTATCAGTCGGGTGACAGGTAACTCGATTTCTAAGATAGATGGGATTCTGAAAGCGAACGGCACGGCGAACCTGTTTCTGATTAATCCTAACGGCATTATTTTTGGGCCCAATGCTTCTTTAAATATTGGCGGTTCATTTGTGGCAAGTACGGCGAGTAGCTTGAACTTTGCTGATGGTACAAAGTTTAGTGCTACATCTCCTCAAGCTAAACCTCTACTGACATTAAGTGTTCCCATTGGCTTACAATTTGGAGCAACTGCGGCTCCCATCCGCAATCAATCTCAAGCAAGTCCAGATGGCACAGTTGATATCTTTGGACAAGGCGTTGGTCTACAGGTGCAGCGAGGCAAAACCTTGGCACTTATAGGCGGTGATATCACGCTAGAGGGCGGAAATATAACGGCAAGGGCAGGAAAGGTTGAATTAGGAAGCGTTGCTGGCAATAGTCTGGTCAGTTTAAGTCCAACCAACCAAGGTTGGGTTTTGGGATATGAAGGTGTTCAAAATTTCCAAAATATCGAAATAATCCAGTTAAATAAAATTCCATCGATTGTAGATACTCATGGAAATGGTAGCGGCAATATCCACCTGCAAGGGGGGCTTGTGCGAGTAGCTGCCAGTTTCCTAATTCTAGTTAATCCCTTTGGAGTGCAATCAGGAGGGAATTTGACAGTGAACGCCTCAGATTCTGTAGTAATTGAAAAAGATTCGCAACTGTTTACTCAGAGTTTCTCCAACGCAAACTCTGGAAACATAAATGTCAATACTAAGAAGTTGGTGGTCAAAAGTGGAGCCCAATTGCAGGGGCAATTGACCATAAACGCTTCAGATTCCGTGGAACTAATTAGCGGCACTAACATCCCTCTCTTTCAAGATGGTAGTGATTTAATATCCAGTGGATTATTTAGTGCAACTTCTGGCGATAAAAACGCTGGCAACATCATAATTAATACTGGAAGGTTGCGTATCGAAGGAGGAGCAAGAATATCAACAAGTTCTGAGGGTATATACAGGTTTATTACTAACCAACTTACACCAGCTACAGGTAATGCAGGAAACTTGACGGTGAACGCTTCCGAGTCGGTAGAATTAATTGGAACTTCACCAAATGGTTCTAAGCTCAGTAGCTTGTTTTCTGGGACTCAAGGGCCTGGAGATGGCGGAAACTTGACCCTAACTACAGGGCAATTGATTATCAAGGATGGGGCTGCAATAAATGTGAGCAGCCAAGCTCGAAAAAATGTAATCTATATCGGAGATCCAAATAATCTAGGAAAAGCAGGCGATTTAAATATAATCGCTCGCTCCATACTTCTCGACAACAAAGGAAAACTCATATCTAATAGTGAGTCAGGTAAAGGTGGGAATATTACCCTACAGGTGCAGAACTTATTATTGATGCGCCGCGAAAGTCAAATCACCACTAACGCAGGTACAACAGGACTGGGTGGAGATGGCGGTAATATCATCATCAATGCACCTAATGGCTTCATTGTCGCTACTCCCTTGGGAAATAACGATATCACTGCCAATGCCTTCTCTGACTCTGGTGGTAAAATCACAATCACCGCTAAGAACATTTTTGGATTTGTACCCCGCACTCGTGCAGATGTAGAAAAACTCGATCGAGAAGAAATCAACCCGAATAACCTGCGAACAAGTGACATCACGGCGTTTTCTCAGCAAAACCCTTCATTAAATGGCACGGTACGAATCAACTCACCAGATGTTGACCCTAGTCAAGGATTAGTGGAGTTGCCTGTAAATTTGGTTGATGCTTCCCAACAAATTGTTGCTGGTTGTAATTCTGGTGGAAAAATAGCCAAAAGTTCATTTATTACAACTGGGCGTGGAGGAATAGCGCCCAATCCCACGGAGCCATTGATAGCTGATGATGCGGTGCTAGCAGATTGGATCGCACTCTCTCCAGACAGTCCGAATCATGCTGAGGGTATCCAGAAGAGAGTGGTTGTTGACAAGCAGAGAAACACAGAAGAAAATTCACAGAAGGTTAATTCTGTCAATGAACCTACTCAAATTGTGGAAGCTCAAGGATGGGTAGTGGATGCCAATGGGAACGTGGTTTTGGTTGCTCAAGTACCCACTGCGTCGCCTCATAATTCTTCACTCATGGCTACATCTTGCGCTGGTAATTAGAATTTGAGATTCTCGTAAATTTTGTTGGTGCGTTGGCCTAACCCATCGTAGACATCACTAATTCACTATGATCTTCATACAAGCGATCGCTCTCTACTCAAATCAGGTGTGGTGCGATCGCTCTTTCTACTCAAGGTGCGCTCGCTTTTTCGCAATGACCCTTATGTAAGCAAGCGATGGCTTCTCCTACTCAACTCAGGTGTCAGTGCGATCGCGTAGGGTCTCGTAGAGAAGGTATGGCTTCTTTGTCAGGTTGGTAGCCAGATTCATGAAGATTTTAAGGAAATCCGGTAGAAATATATGAAGTTTTATTACGTAATGCGTAATTATAACTAGCCAAGCTGAAGTAATAATTATGGGAGTTTGCAAGAGCTTTAGAGACCGAATGCTTTGGTGCCACTCTAGACTCTGTATCCTTAATTTCTTCGTCGCCAAACTGTACTAATCGAAGTCACGTTAATTTAGTACATCAAAAGATAAGTTTACACATCTACCAGTCTGCAAGGAGAGTAACAATTATGAATTCTCAAAACACACAACAGCTAACAGATGAGATTCAAAAGGAAACTAGTCAGAGCTTGAATAACTCTGAATCTGTTGGTGTAAGTGCAAATGATGGTATATCAGGAGATAATCATCATGACTTGCACAGCAACATAGACCTTAATAAAACTGAATTTAATGATGGTAGTGCAGAGAAAGAGCTTCATAATTTTCCCCAAGGAATTCCACCTAAGAATAAAAATCTAGAAAGTTGCGTTTTGACTGATGACGGTATGATATGTCATTAAAGTTTAGCCTTAACAGTATTCTCAAATTAATTGGTATCATTTCAATTTTCTGAGAGTAAAGATAATAACATTGCCAACTTAATTTCTCGTCTTAATTTAGTTGAGAGTAAAGTTAATAATGTCATTTCTAATTGCGTGAAATACAGCTTTTTTACAAGGGGCACAACAATGTTATGCCCCTATAATATAGTGTTTGCAAATGATAAACACTATAAGGTTTGGTAAAGAAAAGAGCGAAAGGCAGATTACGGATTCCATTCTGATGTAATCTAATTATCGCACTCACGTTAATACAGATTTAGCGTCACTATTGTTAAGCAATTAATGCTTTTTTAGAGCGGTATAATATCAAGTATGAGTAATCTGTGGGTCTGCTTTAAAAGTCTAGGATTTGCAGTATGTGGTGCAATAGTTTTCTGCGAAAACTCCGCTATTGCTCAAATTACCCAGGATGGTACTCTACCTACTAATTCTCAGGTTACACCACAGGGTAATATCACAATTATTGAAGGTGGAACCAGAGCAGAAAACAATCTTTTCCACAGTTTTGAGCAATTTTCTGTACCTACAGGGATTACGGCTCACTTTCAAAATCCAACAGATATTCAAAATATTATTAGCCGAGTAACAGGTAAGTCTATTTCTAATATTGATGGCATCCTGAAAGCAGACGGCACTGCTAACCTATTTCTAATTAATCCCAACGGGATTATTTTTGGTAACAATGCTTCTTTACAAATTAACGGTTCATTTGTGGCGAGTACCGCAAGTAGTTTGAACTTTGCCGATGGTACAAAGTTGAGTGCCACAGATCCTCGAACCACACCCCTGCTAACAGTAAGTGTACCCAAAGTGTACCCACTGGTTTACAATTCGGAGCTACTGCGGCTCCCATCCGCAATCAATCCCAAGCAAGACCAAATGGTAGCACAACTGTTAGACCTGGTGGCTTACAAGTACAGTCAGGCAAAACCTTGGCACTTGTAGGCGGTGATATAACTCTGGAGGGCGGAAATTTAACCGCAACATCTGGACGAATTGAGCTAGGAAGTGTCGCTGCCAACAGTCTGGTTAGTCTGAAACCAACGATTCAAGGTTGGGTTTTTGGATATGAAGGTGTCCAGAATTTCCAAAATATTCAACTAATCACGCGAACTGTTAATGGTTCTGAGATTCCATCTCAGGTAAGAGCTAATAACACAGATGGTAGTGGAGGTAATATCGAAGTGCATGGTAACACAGTGGAAATAATAGGTTACCCTGTAATACTGACAACTCAGACTACTGGTATCGGAAATGCCGGAGACTTAACGATTACCACTAGGAAATTAATTGTGCGGGATGGCGCACAAGTTTTCACTTCTACCAGAGGCGGGGGTCAAGGAGGAAAGTTAACTGTGAACGCCTCTGAGTCTGTGGAAGTAAATGGTAGCTTTCCCATACCAAATAGTGATTTTGTTCAATCTGGTGCATTGTATAGTTCAACCGGCGGTAGTGGAAAGGCGGGTGACCTTATCATCAATACTGGAAAGTTGCGTATTATGAGCGGCGGACGGATATCAACGGAATCTACTGCATCATTACGAAATTCACAATTGATACCAGGTACAGGAGCAGGAGGCAATTTGACTGTAAACGCCTCTGAGTCTGTTGAACTAATTGGAAGATCAACAAGCAATTTAAATGTTACTAGCGGCTTGTTTGCTTCAACTAACACTTCTGGAGATGCCGGAAAAGTGACAATTACTACAGGAAAATTGATCATCCAGAATGGGGCTAATGTCACTGTAAGCAGTCAATTTGGCCAGGATTATATTTACCCAGGAGATGCATATATACTAGGTTCAGCAGGGGATCTAAATGTAACTGCTGGCTCCATACTTCTAGATAATGAGGGAAAACTCACATCTAATAGTGAGTCAGGCAAAGGCGGAAATATTACCCTACAGATGCGCGACTTATTACTAATGCGCCGCAACAGCCAAATATCCACTAATGCAGGAAATAATGGAGATGGTGGTAAAATCACCATCTATGCACCAAAGGGCTTCCTTGTCGCCACTCCCTTCGGAAATAACGATATCACGGCCAACGCCAACTTCGGCTCTGGTGGTAAAATCACAATCACCACCAAGAACATCTTTGGTTTTGTGCCCCGCACCCGTGCAGACCTAGAGAGGCTTTTGAACCCTAAAGAGCCACTAGACCCAAGTAGGCTGCCAACAAGTGACATCACCGCGTTTTCTCAGCAAAACCCTTCATTAAATGGCACTGTGCAAATCAACTCACCAGATGCTGACCCCAGTAAAGGATTAGTGGAACTACCCGTAAATCTGGTTGATGCTTCTGAGCAAATTGCTGCTGGTTGTAATTCTGGTGCAAAAATAGGAAGGAGTTCCTTTATTGCTACTGGGCGTGGAGGACTAGTAGCCGATCCCACGCAGGCATTGATAGCTGATGATGCGGTGCTGGCAGATTGGATCACACTCTCTCCAGAGAGTAAAAATCGTGCTGCTGGTATTCAAAAAAGAGCGGTTCTTCAGGCGCAGCAAAACACAGAAGAAAAATCACAGAAAGTTAATTCTGTCAATGAACCTACTCAAATTGTAGAAGCCCAAGGCTGGGTAATGGATGCTAATGGTAATGTAGTTTTGGTTGCTCAAGTACCCACTGCGTCGCCCCATAACTCGTCACTCACGGCTACATCTTGCGCTGCTCGTTAGACTTTGAGATAAGTTAAACAACCTCTGAATTAACGTTTAATTTCCATAACTTGGCAGTAATTACGATCGCAATTACTGCCCAGAAGTTCGCCTATTGTCTATATTCCTAACTCGTCTCCTGAATTTGCAAACGAACAGTGTGTTCAGTTGCACCACTAAGTTGCAATTCCATAATTTCACCACCCAGAGGTTCTAAGCAAGTGAGGAGCGATCGCAAGTTGGGTGTACTTGCACCAGTATCTACATACAATCTATCTGCCAAATTGCCGATTCGTTTCCACGTCATGTAGAGTTTAGCGATCGTTTGTTCAATCTGCGATGCTTGATTGACCAAATCAGCAGCAATGCTCAAACAGCCGACTCTTTGCGCTTCTTCTAAGGCTGTTTCAATATCAACATTTTCCTGCGTCAGCGCTTGGACTTGAGCCGCCCCTTTGAGATATTTGGCCAAGTTACGTGCTTCACTTGTTACCTGTTTCAGGGTATCCACATCAGGATTGGCAGCAATTTCTTTCTGGATAAACTTTTGGTGCGATTCTGGCAGTTTTTCCATTTCCTTCACCAATGGGGCAATGTAGCGCGGCGGAAGGGTGTTATCTGCAGCTTTTTCTCTGACTGATTCCGGTAATAAATCCGAAGACATAGCTGTCCATTCATCGCTGAGTTGACGTACTTCGCGCCTGGTGATGCGATCGCCTTTTTGGGCGGCTTCACTCACCATCTGTTGCACTTCTGGCGATGCTTTGGAGGTTTCAACAAATGCCCGTTTACTGAAGTTATTCACAGAACCGGGGTCGAGTTTACCGTCTTCAATGAGAGTATCGGCACTATTGGCCAGCTGAATCCACGCATAAGCTTGACTTTTGCTGATTTCCCGCTCTTTTAGCCATCGCAGAAAGCCAGTACCGCGCCCATCACCACCCACTTTCTCTCTGTCGCGGATCGCCCGTAAAATTCGCCCCCGCCAGATTTCAGTCTGCAAATCAAAGCGATCGCATACCTGCCAAGCTATTTCGAGTTGCTGTTGAAAATCTGATTCTAGAATCTGTTCATCTTCTGGATCGGGCAGTTCAAAGCTGATATCTGCTGGCTGTAGTAAAGCAGCAGCAAGGTCGTTGATGGAGTCGGTGTCTTGCACGATTGATGATAACTAGTGGATGCGATCGGCTTATTATGCCACAATCTGTGGACTATCACTTAAGGGGGAGTACGGTATTTTGAATTACTACACATATAGTAGGAAGGGGTAAACCACCCCAGTAAGGTCTTTAATTAATCAGAGAGAATAAAAATAAAACGATGAACCAGGTAGACTACCTCCGCATTAGTTTAATCGATCGCTGTAATTTTCGTTGTCAATACTGTATGCCAGAGGGAGTAGAACTGGATTATATTCTCAAGCAACAGCTATTAACTAATGAGGAGTTGCTCACCTTAATTAGAGAGGTATTTATTCCAGTAGGCTTTAATCGGTTTCGTTTGACTGGGGGTGAACCCTTATTGCGTCCACGTGTGGTGGATTTGGTAAGTGCGATCGCAACTTTACCTCAAACTCAAGACCTCTCTATGACCACCAACGGGTTTTTGCTGGCTCCGATGGCACAAAACCTCTACAATGCTGGTCTAAGACGAATTAATATCAGTCTAGACTCTCTTGATGCTGACACTTTTGATCAAATTATCGGTAATCAAGGGCGTTCTCGTTGGCAACAAGTTTGGCATGGCATTCAAGCTGCCCATAGCGTTGGATTCGACCCACTGAAGCTGAATGTGGTGGTGATTCCTGGTGTTAATGACCACGAAATTTTAGATTTAGCTGCCCTAACAATTGATAAACAGTGGCACGTTCGATTTATTGAATTTATGCCTATTGGTAATGTAGATTTGTTTGGCGATCGCGGTTGGGTATCTTCAGCCGAGTTACGGCAACAAATCCGCGATCGCTGGGGCTTGACAGAATCTCAAGTTCGTGGTGCTGGCCCTGCTGATGTCTTTAAAATTCCTGGTGCGAAGGGGACACTAGGATTTATTAGTCAGATGTCAGAATGTTTTTGCGATCGTTGTAACCGGATGCGCCTGAGTGCTGATGGCTGGCTGCGTCCGTGTTTATTGAATGAAACTGGTCAAATAGATTTAAAAACTGCTCTGCGTTCTGGCACTAGCACCGCTCAATTACAAGAGCAGGTGAGGCATTTGCTCCGAATGAAGCCAGAAATTAACTTTAAAGGGCGCGATTCTGGGATTGTCGGTACATATACTCGCACTATGTCACAAATTGGCGGATAGCCATTGGTCATTTGTCCTTTGCAAATAACTAGGGACAAATGACTGAGAAAAAATGACTATTACGCTTGTCGTGAGTAGTATTCCACCACAAGTAGTTCATTAACTTGTAGTGCCACCCATTCGCGCTCAATAACACTGTTGACTTTACCAACCAACTTATTTTTGTCAAACTCCAAATGACTGGGGAGGTTAGCCAAACCGGGATATTGCAAGTTAGCTTCCACTAACTTCCGTGATTGTGCCCGATCTCTGACTGCAATTACTTCTCCAGGACGGCATTGGTAGCTGGCAATATTCACCACACGACCATTAACAGTTACGTGACCGTGATTTACCAGTTGACGAGCGGCTGGGATAGTCGGGGCTATACCCAAGCGGAAAACGGTATTATCTAAGCGCATTTCTAACAATTGCAGCAGCACTTGTCCGGTAGAACCAGTAACACGTCTGGCTTTCCGCACATAGCGGAGCAATTGTTTTTCAGTCAAACCGTAGTTGAAGCGGAGCTTTTGCTTTTCTTCTAAACGGATGGCATACTCAGAGCGTTTCTTACGGTTCTGACCATGCTGACCAGGTGGGTAAGCGCGTCTGGCGCTTTTACGAGTCAATCCTGGTAGGTCGCCTAAGCGACGGACAATTCTGAGGCGTGGCCCTCTATATCGGGACATGAGTTTCCTTAATCTAATCCTGTTTAAACTTTACCCAAACATTCTATGTTGACATACCACTGATTAAAAATCAGGGGATTCTTGGTTTTTGAAGCTGCTTGCCTTGGTATGACGTATCCTACCAGAGTAGAGGCTTCAACTTTTGTAGCCAGTTGCTTTAAGTCGGTAGAGCCGACATACTAGCTTCCAAGCCTGAATTCCGACCTGTCACGCCGTACTTCTGCCAATAAGTTTTTTGTTTTTATTTAGTTTCGTAGGCTACTCAATCATCAGATTGGTGTACGCAGTATTCTTACTCTGAAATACTTTTTACGTTGCCTACTTATCTTTCAAACAGTTATATTAACACAATTTCCGGCATAATTAATTATGTCTAAACTTTGCTCACGCTGAAATTATTGAATTACAGAGGATTTTTAAAATATTTGAGTTAGCATAACTTTGGGTGTTTGGAGAATGGCAATGTCAATGAGCAATAAAGCGGTTAATAGAGGTAAGAACAAACAAGCCAGTTCCACCTCCAGAAGTTTAATAGTACCAGTTTTGGCTATAGCTGGATGGTTGACAACGATCTTACCCAATCCAGCGATCGCTGCTTCCTACAGCAATGATTATAGTAACTGTGCAGGCCGTCTCCTAAAAGTGGGCGTAACCGCAGAAGCGGCATCACAAGCTTGTGCAGCTGCACTGCGTCCAACTGATTTGGCTGCTTGCGTGGTTAAAATTGATAAGGAAACCCAAATTGCTGCGACAGATGCACTTTCTTCTTGTGGGAAGGCCCGGCGACCTGAAGAGTTAGCTACCTGTGTAGTCGGTGTCAGTTTAAGTACTAAGGAAGAAGCTAATCCGGCAGTTTTAAATTACTGTGGACGTAGTTTGTTACCCGTGCGCTTTGGGCAGTGTGTGGTTGGCTTGCGTAGTCAAATCGATGTTCCTCCTGCTCAAGTCTTAGATACTTGTATTAGTGCTGATGATAGTGTTATCGGTGCTTCATCTTCAACACCAACCATCATTCCCGCAGGATCAGGTATCGAGACTGTTCCATTTCCAACGCAACAGACTGTTCCAGCACAACCGACTGTTCCAACGCAACCGGCTATTCCAACGCAACCGACTGTTCCAACGCAACCCGGCGCTAATTAAATATAGTGCTTTGTAATTGCTGAGAATATAGGTTAATTAGTAAGGTGGGCATTAAAACGCCCACTTTATTAGTCTGTCAAGTTTAAATTCATGGGTAAGCAAGTTCGTAGACAATACTGCTCACTTTGTGCATTTTGAACTCGGAATTGGGTTTGGGGTAAAAGTTTTTTCTTTCCCCTTTACCTCGCGCCTTATCCCCAGAGAAGACCCCACCTTCCCCTTATCCCAAAACCCGACAAGTATTGAGTTCGTAGAGGATTTACACAAAAAATAGTACAAACCTATATTTTCTGGTAGAGGCATGTAAACCCAAAGTTTAGTCTACGAGTTCTCTAAAATAGTACCCATAGGGTATTGTCCCTACTGCGTGTAGTTTTGAGTAAGTCCTATTGGAGTCAAAACTAGCTTGACTTAAGCGACAATATCTATATAATAAAATCCGTCATAATTGCTTTACGCTTGCAAATTATGCAAACTAAATACTTACAATACAAAAGTCACAAGCAGTTTTGTGACTTTTATACTATTGGTACAGTATGACAATGTAAATAAACCAATCATCCCCCTACTTTTAAGTAAGGGACAAAAGCGGTGAAAAGCTTAGAAAGTAAGCTTTTTGAGTTTTGCGTAGTGCTACTAGTCTTCTTTTTCACCAAAAACCGTCTGTAAGACGACTGCAATACCACCGTCTTGATGATATTTATCTGCCCAAGCACGGATAATTTCATCCAATTCTTCCATAGCTTGCTCCATTTTTTCTGGGAGAATATCAAGTTCTTCTAATAAGCGCATGGCATTTCGTCGCCGTTCTGCCCAATTTTTCATCATGCGGAAGTACCGAGCGGTATCTTCTACCATGATGTAAGTGCGTTCTTGATCGTCTGCTGGGGCGTAAAAAGGACGAGTAAGTGCGTAGAAGGGCATTCCCCAAGGAGAATCTATGCGTGTTACTGTGCCTGAGTAGAGTAAACGACGCTTGATATGCTCACCCAAAGCTTCACTCAAAGGCATTTGGTGTTCAGTTGGCAAGTCTTCTTGCGATCGCCTGTGCAAAAACTCAATCAAATCCAGAAACTCAAAAGAGCTAACTAACTGGGCATCTGGTAAGTTACTTGGCAGTTTTTGCTCAATTTGTCTTTTTTCTTCACTTGTCAGACTTGTACCAGGTACGCGCGATCGCCCCGGTTGCCAAGGATACTTTTCTAGCCAGACGTAAGGCAATTGAATCAAATAGCGAGGTTCTTGAGAACCCAACATTTTTAACAGTTTGCCTTCTGTTAGCGCCTGTCTGACTTCTTCTACAATAATTTTTACTCGTTTCGGCTCTAAGTGGTGCAGATGCCCTGTCATTCGCAGGTTTTGTCCCTGCTCTAGATAGGTCATGTAAATTGCACACTTTGCTGCTGTTGCGGCTGCGTCTAAAAATGCCCCATGCCTGTGCCCACTCGTCCGCATGGCACTAAAAGCCAGATAAAGCATGATCTGATCCATCGCACTGGGGTCAAGACGTTTGATCAGATCTATGTCGTTACTCATATTACAGACAATTGAATAGCACGTTTACAGAGTTTTTAATCGATTGAGAATAAGGTAGTATACACCTGGCTGAAGGCGATTTTTCACTTCAGATTATATTAGTATGCGATAACCATGAAATCGGCGGTAGTCCAAACTACCATTTTCGCATATTTTTCTAGTACACAGGCAGATTTAGTTGTTGTTACCATAACTGTTTCTGCATCTGACTGGAAAATTACAGATATCACTAAGTCCAGCTTGACAGCGGTTGACTTCCCAAAAGTTAACTGTGTTGCAAATAATCTACAAAGCTTTTAACTTCTCTGGGATTATTCTCATCTTTCAAGAGCAACAAGATCAAACTGCTTATACCTAATTATGGCACTATGCCGACTCGGAGTAAAAACTAGTTTGCGCGGTTCATCTGGGGTATTTGTTACTCGAAAAAGATGGTTTATATTCAGCTTTGGTGAATTATTTGTAGTACACAGGTGGCTGGAGATCGTTGGGAGTAATCTCAAAAGCAACCGCTTACCAGGTGTAGCAACATTCAGAGGTTGAGCCAAACGGCTCGTTGGGAACTATCATTTCGTTCACAACCTCCTGTGATGTCTCGGCAGTATAAGCCGTTGGCTTGAGGGAAGATAGTAGACATCAAGTAGATCAATTAATTCCAATTTTGAAGTACCTATTGTTCTTTCAAATATCGCTTTTTATCATACCATTGTTTTTTGATATTGGAATAAAATTATGCATTTTAAAGTTTATAAATTATGAGTATTTAAATATTTTATATTCTGACTAAATCAAGGTTTGATGATATTTGTCTTTTGACTCTTAAATCTAAGTCTGATTGATCTTTTTGTGTTGATGATTTGACACAGAAAGCTGCGATTAATTCAGACTGAATCGCATAGCCATGAGGCTTTTTTGCTCGTGTTAATCAACGAAAAATTAGTTAATAAGCATATATATAATAAAACATATTGGATTCCTCTGACGATTATTTAGAAATTGTTTTTCAATGGAATTATATTTTTTTCATGAAAGAATTTCAAATTTCCATGATTTAACTAATTCATTGGCTACTTGAAAGTAGATTTTGATGTCCTGTTTTATAAACTTGAGAGACTGTAAGTGCGTAGATAGTTGTTACTAAAAAAAGACAAGAATCCGCACAAGACTACGATATCAGCCTTTTTCTCTAAGTATCTAGGCGATCGCAGACTAAGTTGACGAGGACACAAAGGCATTAATAAAGATATCATCTCGTCAACCTCAAAAACATACAAACGAGGCATTTTGAATTCTGCCTTACTCGCAGGGCTTTTAGTAGGATCAAGGGACTAGCTGTTTTACGGGCGCGATCGCTCCATGTATTCATGTACCTTAAAAAACGGGTTACTCTCAACCCTTCTACTACTTTTTCATCTTCTAGTTCCAAAATATGCTGCAATGGTCTTCACTCCTTGCAAATTTCCTGTTTGAGCAAGTACTTGCGCTCAATTGCTTGAGTCAGTACTACTCGTACTGCTTATATATACGTGTTTTCCCTATCTGTATCAGGCTAAATTGCTAAAAATATATTACAAGTCAAGTTATTTTGATTACTCTTCGCTCAACTAGAGTGGTTCTCAATTGCATGAATACATACCTAATCCCCGGATTCGTGGGTTGGGTTGAGTGTAAGCGTTACCCAACAAAGCCTTGATAATGTTGGGTTTCGTTCCTCAACCCAACCCACTACTTTTCGGTTAAACCCAATAATCTCTCTTTTGGTCTGGGGAAAGGTTACTGGGCTTTGGGGAAAGGGAAATTCAAACCCTTTCTTTTCCCCTTTCTCCCAAAACCCGAAAAGTATTGCAACCCAACCTACCGGTCTGTCTCATTAAATTTGAGAGATAAGAGAACGAACCGCGATTGCGCAGGGTTTTGCAGAGAAGTAAGAAGGAAAGAAGAGAAATTGAAGAATTTATCTACTCGTCAAAATTAATGACATGAGCTACTACGCTAGTTTTAGCTTTTAGCCCAATACGGTTCATTTAAGGGCTACTGGCAAAAATTTTGGGGTTTTGAGACGCGATAAATCGCCGTCTCTACAAGTGTTTTGCTTTTATCTGAACTGCATTGGTTTTTAGCCTTAACCCAAGCGTATTGTATTAAGTATTATCTGCACCTATCCGGCAGTCCGAAATTATCCGTGAAAACTTAAGATCCCCGAATTCTTTTAGAATTCGGGGATCTTGGGCAGATTAGCGTCAGGATTGATGGTGAAAGTGATAGAAGGTAAACTAGCACCCATTACACCCAAACTGATTAAACTCGCCATTTAATTCGTGTTACTGGAGGGTTTAGCCTGATTTCGCATCGTTTCTAGGCTAAAAGCCGCCGCGCCAAAGGTTACTAACAACACTCCCAGAATTTGCACAATCTCTAAATTTTCTTGAATGATTAACCCAGCAAAAATCACGGTTAAAACTGGGATGCTACCACCGATAATCGCCGATCGCGAAGCACCTAATTTACTGATACCAACATTGTTCAGCAAATAACCAGCAAGAGTCAGCACACCCAAGATAAATGCGCTTAAAACCAGTTCTAGCATCTTAGAGGAGTCAAAAACTATCAAGTTCCAATTGCTTGGTAAAGGTAGCATCAAGCAGACAAAACTCAACAACAACATGGTAGCGAAGTTAATTAAGGTAAAAGTCACGGGATGCAGTTTGCTAGCACATACCCGTGTCAGAATTATGTAGGCAGCAAAAGCTACGCCCGAAAGAAGGGCAGTGCTGCCTCCTAGTGAAGGATTACCGATACTGTTGTTGGGAGAACCTCCTAAAACTAACAATTCACCGCAGCAAATGGCTGCGATCGCACCGAAGCGGAATGTGGTGGGGCGATCGCGGAACAGAAACCACGACAATAACCCACTAACCATCGGATAGATAAAGAACAGTGCGATCGCCATTCCTGTTGTGACTTGAGCGATCGCAATGTAGATTAGCACCTGAGACAAGAACAAAAAGCACCCACTCACAACCGACAATAGCAAAATCCGCTTGGTAGCTGTATTAGCAGCTGTGGGATTTCCTCGCACTGAAGCGGCCAAATTTTCTAAATCTTGCCATAGTGTTGGATGCAACATGGGAGATAGCAATACCATCAGTGGTACTACTACCATAAACCGGAGCGTCAAAATCAACAGAGTATTACCCAAAGTCGGTGGTAGCAAGCGTTCTACATCTACTACTCCAAAAATCTGGGAACCTTCGTGGAAAATCACCTTGATGGCTATGTTGTAAAGCGACGATATCACTGCCGATGAGACAATCAACAAGAAACCGACTTGCAACTGCGAAAAACCGGAGGAATTACGCGATCGCGATTCTGAGGGTTTTGCTGGCGGCTGCGGCTCTAGCGCAGTCGAAGGTGGTGATTTGGGTTTACTCTGCGACACTCTGCGGATCACAGAATTTGGCTCAGTAGCGTTTCTTCTTCGTAAAGGTTGAGGTTGTATTGCTTCCGGCTTTGGCACAGATACAATAGGAGGCTCTGATATTGTTTCGCTTTCTGACAAATCCTTATTGAGGACAGAAAGAGGTTCAGCAGCGTTTTCTTGTGGTGGCGGAACTACAGGAGCAGTAGGCTCTGATTTCGTTTCTCTTTCCGACAAGTCTTTGATAGGGACAGAAATCGGGTTCGGGGTGTTTTCTCTAACAACGGGAGACTCTGATGTTGTTTCTCTTTCCGACAAGTCTTTGCTAGGGACAGAAATCGGGTTCGCAGCGCTTTCTCTAACAATGGGAGGCTCTGATGTTATTTCTCTTTCCAACAAGTCTTTGATGGAGACAGAAATTGTGTTCGCAGTGTTTTCTCTAACAACGGGAGGCTCTAATATGGTTTCTCTTTCTTCTAAAAATTGATTCGGGATCGCGGAAATTGGCTCAGAGGAATTTTTTACTACTTCGCTAAAGGTTGGCGGGGATGGCTCAGAAGAATTGTTTTTTTCTGGCTCAGTAAACTGTAAAACAGTAGGCGTACCTGCTGCTGGTTTGCGTGAAGTTTCTTCTATAGTTTTTTCTAGTTCTCCATGCAGGCGGTTAACAAACTCCGCCAAAATCGTTTCCCCTTGCTGTTGCTGGCTATACATCCGTGACAACTGTTGGGAAAGATTACTTTGATAGTTTTTTAGCTCCTGTTGCAGCGAGTTAAAAGTAACAGTAACGGTGTCATCCAGGCTGTCAAACATGTGTTCGACTTTTTCATTGATTTCACCTACTACATTGCTGCTCACTTCAGCGGACTTCAGCGCAGCTTGTTCGTAAGACTTACCCTCTATGCTTTGGTTAGCTAAATTTGCCAGAGAGGATTGCAGTTGTGAAGATATATGTTTTGCCAGAACTTCTGCCAGTTGGCGAATTAAGACTTGCTGTTCGGTGATTTGGCGCACTTGTTGTAAATGCTCTTTTTCCTCTACCAAGCTTTGAATCTCATCGGATAACCGATTTTTTTCTGACTGAAGTCGCTTTACATCTTCCTGCAAGGCTCTGAGGACATTCTGCTGAAGATTTTCTAAGTCTTCAACTACAGCCCAAAGAGCATTTTCTGCTGCTCTAGATAGCTCGCCTCTGACTCTTGGGTTTTCTGGTTGCTTCTCGAATCGCCCCATTAGCTTCTAACCTCTAACACCTTGACGATAAAGCTGCTTCCGGTACGCTTTATTGGCGCTCATCCTAATTTCCTGTATTTTGTCAGATAAATTAAAAATTTTAACAGCACTTCCGCATTTCAACGTAATTCTGTCATACTGAACACAACTTGGCAAAGCACCAAATGTACTTTACTGCTTAATAATCGGTATTTTTTCAGCATTGATTAAGTATTTAGCCATTCGATTTTGGACTCCGGTTTTCCTCAGTCGAACGATTTTAGATTGTCGTATGGCTGTAACTAGCTTGAAATAGCACCTTTTTTATTTTTGATCCGTTTCATGTACATCAATATAATATTTGCCAATGAGATTTTTACTTTTAAATAAATCTCACTCCAAATAAATATTTATTGTTTTGCTACCAATAGTAATTGTCAAAGACTTGTAGATGCGTGTGTTTAGGCGGAAAGTTATCTGCCTTGCGAAACTAGTTGTAAATTTCTGTGGAATGTAACTTGTGTGACAGTTTATATCTCTAAATGGAGATTAAAGTATCTTTCTGTGGAAATTCAAAGTTACGCCATCCCCTGCACAACATTCTAATGAATGAGCAGCAATTCTGCAAAAACACGCTTTTTTGGCGTTGTTGCAGTTTAGGTTCTACTTTGAGTAGATTTAGTAGATGAAAAAGTTAGGAAAATATTAATAATTCTTAGTGGAATAAAATTCGGGCGATGCTAAAAATGGCAGCGCTAAGTAAAGCACTCACAGGGATTGTAATTAGCCATGCAGCAGCAATACCTTTTAGCGTTTGGAACTTAATCGACTTAATATTTTGCACTAGTCCAATGCCAACTACACCGCCGACGAGAGCGTGGGATGTGGAGACTGGTAAACCTAACCGGGAGGCGATGAGGATGGTAGTAGCAGTAGCAAGTTCGGCACAAAAACCACTACTAGGTTGCAAGGCAATAATGTTTTCGCCAATGGTGGCAATGACTTTTTTTCCCCAAACAGCTAAACCACCAACAATACCAGCACCACCAAGGATTAAAATCCAAAGCGGGATGGTAATACCATCAGTAGGTACGCTACCAGTGCGATTGATGTAAACGATCGCAGCTAAAGGAGCGATCGCATTTCCCACATCATTAGAACCATGAGCAAAGGCGACAAAGCAAGCACTTAGTAGTTGAAATCGACCGAATAATCTTTCTACAGGATTAGGGAGTATTTCTCCCTTGTCTCCCTTGTCTATCTTATCTCCCAATTGTCGCCAACTAATGATTGTGAGTCCAACAGCTGCTACTGCACCGGTTAATAGGGGGATGTCGTAAGTAGGGATTGTAAAACCAACTTGCTCAATTACAAAATTGGTTAGCGGTTCAGTTAGCGATGGTAATACAATCACGCCGAATACACCTAGCAGCAGAGTACTCAACCAGGGAATCCATTCTTGTAACTGGACTACTTGATTAGGTTGATCTAAAATCCAGTGCTTGATTTGACTGTAAAATAAAGCAGCGATCGCACCACTAATTAATGGCGTTAAAACCCAGCCAATGGTAATCAAGCCAATTGATGACCAATCGATTGCACCTACTCCCAAAGCTACCCAACTAAATCCAGCGATCGCACCAACAACCGCATGAGAAGAGGATACAGGTAAACCGCGTGATGTGGCAATTTGCAACCACACACCACACGATATTAATACCGTTACCATCCCAGTAACTAATATTTGGGGTGTAGCTGCGAATAAGGCGGGATTAGCAATTTTCGTTGCGAGAGTTTCCGTTACCTCATGTCCAAACAACACAGCACCCGTAAACTCTAATACCCCAGCAATTATTAGTGCTTGTTTGAGGGTGACAGCTTTGGAACCGACGGAGGTTCCCATCGCGTTAGCGACATCGTTTGCTCCGAGATTCCAGGCGACGTAGAAAGCTAGTAGAGCTACGAAAACTAGGGTAATAAGCATTTTGTTGGGGACAAGGGGAAAGTGAGAGAGATGAGGATCAAACTTGAGTTTTTAGGGACTTCCAAGAAATAAATTATCCAAATAAACAAACCACAGAGACACAGAGAACACAGAGGAATAAGGAGGAGAGAGTTTTTTCGCCAGTTTTCTGAGTATTTTTTTTATTTGGAAGTCCCTTAAGGGTAAACTTTGAACCTTTGAGCTCCATCGTTGAACCTTTGAGCTCCATCGTTGAACCTTTGAGCTTCATCGTTGAACCTTTGAGCTTCATCGTTGAACCTTTGAGCTTCATCGTTGAACCTTTGAGCTTCATCATTGAACCTTTGAGCTTCATCGTTGAACCTTTGAGCTTCATCGTTGAACCTTTGAGCTTCATCGTTGAACCTTTGAGCTTCGTCGTTGAACCTTTGAGCTTCGTAGCTGAATCTCAGACAGAACTTTAAACTTCTAGTTTTAACACTCTCCTATCTCCCTAATCTTCCTTTTGCGGATAAATTAAGATTTTATAAGTATCCGGTGTGGGTGCGATCGCTTGCTCCACAGCTGCTGATAAATCTTTTAATGGATAGCGATCGCTAATCAACGCTTTTACATCGATTCGCTGATTAAACACAATATCGGCTGATAGATTCTGAAGCCGATAAGAGGAACTGTAACTGCCTATCAAGTCAATTTCCCGACGGTAGAGGATATTTGGGTTAATGGGAATTTCCACTTCATCAGGAAATTCGGCGAAAAACAAGATTTTACCGCCTTTGCGAGTACTATCAAGTGCTTGAAAGAAAGCTTTCTCACTCGGAACCGCCAGCAAAGTAACATCAACACCTAGTCCACCAGTTAAGGCAGAGATTTTGGCAGGTAAATCAGGATCGCGAGCATCAAAAGCCGCCTCTGCACCGACACTCAAGGCTTTATCAATTCTAGAGGGTAGTAAATCAGTAGCGATCGCTTTTGCTCCGAAATACTTCACTAACATGATAAACATTAACCCAATTGGCCCAGCACCAGTTACTAATACAGTTTGTCCTGGAGCAATTTGAGCTTTTCTCACTGCCTTCAAACAGCAGTTAGTCGGTTCTACAAAACTCGCTTCTTCAAAACTGATATTATCCGGGATGGGAATTAGCCCACCGTTTTCTACAATATGTCCGGGAACTTTGACATAATCAGCAAAACCGCCGCCACTGGCGTTAAAGCCTGCGGTAGTGGAAATGTTTTTGTAAACATCGCACATGGAGAAATTATCATTTAGGCAATAGGCGCAACGCATACAAGGGATGTGGTGCATCACCGCTACCCGTTGTCCAACTTGCCAACCTTTGACATTATTGCCTATTGCTGCGATCGTGCCGGCAGTTTCATGTCCAAAAATGCGCGGCGGTTCATACAGTGGATAACGAATTTTTTTAATATCTGACTGACATAACCCCACAACCCGCACTTGTACCAGCACTTCATCTGGTTCCACGGTTGGAACTGGGATATCTTCGTAAGAAAGTTGATTAACGCCTCTAAATACCTGTGCTTTCACGTTGGTTTTTCCCCGCTCAACGATACTAGATGTAACATTAGTGGTCAACGTTAAGCTATTTATTATCGGTTAACTTTACTTTGTTGTAACCCAAGTCACATTACTTGCTTCCCCATTCGCGGAGCGTCCCGTAGAGATAGAGTAAGCTCCGAATTCAAAATTCAATTCTTAGTCTTAGGCTTGGATGCAAGTACCTGAACCGATTTCCCATCTTGGAGAGCATCCGTAGGATTAGTAATTAACCTAACATCCTAACATTAGGACTTAAACCAGAAACCACTTCAACTTCAGTACCATAATCTCGTCCAAGCTCTACTTTGTGGTACTTAACTTTTTTTTCCTTCGTCACAGTGGCTACTTATATACCATCTGCATTAATCACTAAGGTATTAGCTGGTACTAATAAAGGTGGATTGGCACGTTCAGTCTTAAAAGTGACTTCAGCATACATTCCAGGACGCAACATATTGTCTGAATTCTGTACTTCAATTTCAGTCAAAAGGGTATTAGAATTAGCATCTAAGACATCAGCAGTCCGAATAACTTTACCAGAAAAAGATTTTTTCGGTAGCTCACGAACACGAACAAGCGCATTTTGTCCAGTGTGAATTGATTGAACAAAAGCCTGGGGAACATTAATTCGGATACGTAAATTATTTGTCTGAGCAATCTTAAATAACCAGGAATTTCCATTATTATTATTGCTACCCGCAGAAATTAAAGCTCCTGAATCTACATTGCGAGCAGTAATTACACCCGCAAAAGGAGCAACAATTTGTTTGAATGTTTGTAAAGCAGTTATCCGTTGTAAATCTGATTTACTAACACTTCTACTTGCAATAAACGCATTAATGTTAGCCTTTTGTGAATTAATAGCTGCAAGAGCAGTGTTTACACTTTCTTGGTCTGAATTAACGCGAGCAATTAAAGTATCTACATTAGCTCGACTTGCATTAAAAGCAGTTTGACGTTCATCAGCAGCTTGTGTAGTTACGGCTCCTTGCTTTTGAAGTAATTGCCAACGTTGCCAAGTTTGACGTGCTAGTTCTAGGTTAGTACGTGCTTCGGCTAATTCTGCCTGTCTAGCTTTTAAGTTAGCTTTTGTTTGAGAAAGATTACTTTGCTTTTGTGCTAAATCTGCCTGAACTTGAGCGAGATTAGCCTCAGATTTTGCAAATTCTGCACGAGCTTGCTGTATATCTTGGTCAGTTTCCGGGGCATCAATTATAGCTAATAGCTGTCCCCTATTTACACGTTCGCCAATATCCACTAATTTTTTTTGTAAATACCCACTCGTGCGGGCATAAATAGTGGTTTCTTGGCTTGCTTGAATGCTGCTAGGTAGAACTAATTCGGTGAAATTAGCAGCAACTTTTGGTTTAACTACATTAACCGAAGAGACTTTTTTTATTGTAGATTTAGCGAAAGCATTTAATTCTGATTGTTTTTGTAACGAGGTATGATGCCAAGTGCTAAAAGTCCAGTAATGACTAAAGTAGTCGTAGCAATAATGGTGATAGAAGTGAAGCGACTTTTTTTAGTTGTTGCCGCAATCAATGTGAGATTAGAATTATCAACTTGAGTATTTTCTTGAGTATCCATACTATAGAATTTTATTTGATTTGTTGATTTATCGAAATTCTTTAAGAACCCCGACCTCTCTAAGAAGTCGGGAATTTGATTATTCACGAATAAGTTACCGATTAGCTACAGTTAATTTGATAGTAGAGGATAGTTCTTCCTCTAACTCTAAATTTTGGGGTTGTTTTCGATGCAAAATACTGTAAATTACGGGTACAAAAATTAAAGTTGCCACTGTTGCTGCTAATAATCCACCAATTACAGCACGTCCTAAAGGAGCATTTTGTTCACCACCTTCACCTAAACCAAGAGACATTGGTAACATCCCCATAATCATGGCTCCAGCAGTCATTAATACTGGACGCAAACGGGTATAACCAGCAGCTAAAGTCGCAGAGAGAGCTTTTTCTCCTATTAGACGTTGCTCATTAGCAAAGGTGACGAGCAAAATACTATTGGCAATAGCAACCCCAATACTCATAATTGCACCCATCAAAGAAGGTACGCTAAAAGTCGTATTCGTCACAAACAGTATCCAGACAATTCCTGCTAAAGCATTTGGCAGTGCCATCATCAGGGCTATTTCATTCTCTTTCCCCAGACCACAAGAAAAGTGAAAAATGCTTATCCGAACCGTATTGGGTAGCCTTCTACTTTTGCACAAGAAGATTCCCAAAATATTTTAGGACTTACGCAAAATTATATGGTGTAGAGGCAATTCATGTATTGCCCCTACACCGTGGGTCTATTTTCTATCAAAGTAATGATTAATAAAAATTTGAAACGACGTATTTACGTTATGTGTTCTCTAGAACTATTGTAGAGACTGGGTGCATCCCAGTTTTTATTATTCCAAAACAAATAAATAACAGGGAAGGATTGTTACAGAAAACGGAAGTCAGGAAGTAAGGGGATATCAGGAAGGGATAATAAAGTCATCAAGACTAGGTGTATCAATGACTCCTGAGAAGAACAACAGATAAAAGAATATTCTCGTGCAATAGCAAAGATACTGTACAAAAGTACTACGGGTGAGCAACTCACAAGTTTGGCAAAAATAGAAGAAGTAGTACGCTCTCAAATGCGGAAGCATGTAATGCCAGAAGTAGGGTTTTTTTATCGAAAATGCCACAGGAGAAAGCCGCGGATACAAACGAAAAATAAAAAGTATTATTGGAGAACTGCCAATTACAAACTCTCAAGCACAAAAGCTAGAAATTAGACCCCATAATCAATTGAGTCCATATTTAGAAGCTTGTTGCTTACGAATCAGCGCGTCGGTATCGTATCAACGTGCGGCAGAAGATATTGAATATTTAACTGGTGTAGAAGTATCAAAAAGTGTGCAGCAACGATTAGTGCATCGTCAAAATTTTGAATTACCGCAAGTAGAATCAACTGTGGAAGAATTGAGTGTGGATGGAGGAAATATACGCATTCGTACAATCAAGGGACAAGTCTGTGATTGGAAGGGTTATAAAGCTACCTGCTTACATGAAAAACAAGCTATTGCTGCCTCATTTCAAGAAAATAGTCTTGTAATTGATTGGGTCAAAAGCCAATCAATTGCTCCTATCTTGACCTGTCTTGGCGATGGCCATGACGGTATTTGGAATATTGTCCGCGATTTTGCTCCCGAACACCAGCGTCGGGAAGTACTTGATTGGTTTCATCTGATGGAAAACCTACACAAGATTGGCGGTTCTAATCAACGGCTCAATCAGGCTAAAATCCTTCTCTGGCAAGGAAAAGTTGATGATGCTATCGCTGTCTTTGCTGACTGTCAGCTAAAACAAGCTTTTAATTTCTGTACTTATCTTGAGAAACATCGACACCGGATTGTCAATTACCAATATTATCAAGCAGAACAAATCTGTTCCATTGGTTCTGGTACTATTGAGTCTACTGTCAAACAGATTGACCGTCGAACCAAAATTTCTGGCGCACAATGGAAATCTGATAACGTTCCTCAAGTCTTAGCTCAACGCCAGAGCTTATCTCAATGGATTAATCTTTGCTCACTAAATAAAAACTGGGATGCTCCCAATTAATATTTGCTGAACGCTTTCATTTGTAATCAGCTAGATTCAAATGCAAGCATTAATTGTCATTTACTACTAAAAATCGATAGACTTACAGTATTTTATGTGAAATTATCTTTGCATACACCTGTGTAAAATGCAAGACCCTTCCTATATTTAACTTAATTTAAAACGTAGTAGTTTATACAGAATTATGGACAAAGCTGATTTATAGAGGTGAATTATAAAATGAGAGCCATATTAGAATAAAACAAACTTTGCAAGCTAACCCTTGTGGATGATTTTGACGAGGATTGCGATCGCTATCTTTCAGACTCTTGATGTCTTAGTTGTTAGTGGTGAACTGGAGGAACTGCGGCTGCTATCCAAGCGGTGCTACGATACAACTTTTTCTAAGAAAGAAGGGTGTGTTTCGGCTTGCGTAACGCTGTATTATTTTTGAATATTTTCTCAAGATTTTTTCCGAGACGGTAGCAATGACTATTCGCCATGCGACTGAAACTGACTTACCTGCAATTGTGGCAATTTATAATGCTGCAATTCCTAGCTGTATGGCAACTGCTGATTTAGAGCCAGTGTCTGTGGAAAGTCGCCTTCCTTGGTTTAGGGCGCGATCGCCTTCACAACGCCCACTTTGGGTAATCGAAGTGGAGGGAGCAATTGCTGGATGGCTTAGTTTCCAATCCTTTTATGGTCGGCCTGCCTATAATACGACTGCCGAAATTAGTATTTATATAGCCCCTCAATTTCATCGCTGTGGTTTGGGACGACAACTATTAGCACAAGCAATTAGCGAAAGCCGTAGTTTGGGTTTAAATACCCTACTAGGCTTCATTTTTGCCCACAATCAACCCAGTTTAAAACTTTTTGAAACATTTGGCTTTCAACATTGGGGATATTTACCGAAAGTTGCCGTAATTGACAGCGTTGAACGAGATTTAGCGATCGTGGGACTTAGAATTATTGATATTCCCACAGATTAAAACCATAGAGTGTCAATGATTGTGATTGATTTTTCGTAAATATATATTTATTTTATAATCAGGAGTTTTTATTGTAATAAATTCTTTGTTTTAGCTAGTTTTAGCCAGTTGGGATATTCAGTCATCAGTAAATCATAAAGTTATTGATCTGCTATACTTTCGGGATGTTTTATACTGAAAAAATCTGAGTTATCAACGTAGCGATCGCTCATTTCATCCAACCGTTCTAAGAAGGTAAAATCACTTGTCTTTGCTTGAGATAACCAGCCTAAAATGCCTTTACCCTTAGAACCAGTATCTGCTCGCTTGATATTGCGATCGCTGCAATTATTTACCAGAGTAAGCAAATGTAGAGACACAAACCTTTGCATCTCTAAACATTTCTTAACAACGTTGTAACTGCGTTAACAAAACAACAATTTCATCAATAGCCTGCCGCACAATTGTTGCAGGTTGCTCCGATTGATTCACAATAATACTAAA
Source organism: Nostoc punctiforme PCC 73102 (assembly GCF_000020025.1). Lineage (GTDB taxonomy): Bacteria > Cyanobacteriota > Cyanobacteriia > Cyanobacteriales > Nostocaceae > Nostoc > Nostoc punctiforme. The sequence continues at coordinate 2,124,667 of NC_010628.1, forward strand.
AACTAACGGCTCATATTTAGGCACATTTATATATCCAGAGAGAGAGACTACACCCGTTAACGTACCTGTCTTTGCTTGCACAATGCCCTCAGCAGATGTGTTTTGAAAGCGCCCTTTTAAGGTTCCAATTTTACCCGCTACGGGTAAAGATGCGCGATACACATATCCTGCTGGTGTTCTTGCCATTCCTCGCAAAGTTTGTACAAAAGCTTCTGGTGTCGCTAAGTTTCGACGTGATAAACCCGAACCATCTACTAAAATATAATTTGCTGGATCAACTCCCAATTGAGTTAAACTCGCTTTGACAGCTTCTAAACCAACATCAACGCTAGTTTTAGTTTTCACTCTAGGTTTTTCGCCAGCTAATGCTCTCAATAGTGCCTCAGCATAAAGATTATTACTATTCTGAAGAGTTTCCATTAATAATTCAGATAGAGGTGGTGACTCTACAAAAGCTATTTCCTCTTGATTAAGACCACCAGTTACCACTAATGTTTGCCCCAAAGGAATTTTTTCTGCTGCCAAAGCAGCACGGAAGCGTCGTAAGAAGTAATAATTAGGGTCAATTACAGGCAAATCTATTAAAGACGGTTCAGAATTTGTTGTTAGTTGTCCTTGAATTCGTAATACTGTTCCTGATAATTCGCGGGTAATATTGACGTAAGTTGGTTGATTTTGGGCAACCGTTATTGACTGATTAATTGTCCGCCACTGTTTCGCCTCGCCAGGATCAATCCACACCAGTTGTAAGGATTTACCTACAGCCTGCGGTACAAGTTTTAAGCTAAAAATATTTTGATTTAGAATAAAGCTGCTGACTGGTGCGCCATAGTCTGACTGCACATCTTCCCATTGCCAGGTGGGGTTAACAATGTCTCCTTGAATATAACTATCATCAGCTATCAACCTCTGAATTTGAGTAATACCTTTCTGTTTTAGCTGCTGTGCTAATGTTTGCAGTTGAGTATCACTTAAGCTGGGATCTCCCCTACCGACAACACGTAAAACACCGTTGCCATTCTGATAAATAGAGGTGCGAATCCGAAAATTAGCACCCAATTGCTGCAATGCAGCTGCTGTTGTCAGCAATTTGAGGTTAGAGGCGGGAATAAAATATTTCTGAGCATCCCGACTATAAAGAGTTGACCCTGTTGACAGGGGTTGCACCAAAATTCCCCAGCGCACTCGACTAAATAAAGGACGATTGATTACAGCATCTATAGCTGTTCCCAGTTGGGTAGAGCAAATTGATTTTGTGGTAGTTGTTGGTGCAACTGGGGTTTGTGCTTTAGCTACTGTTTGGGTAACACCAATATGAGTACCCAAAAACAGCAGCATCAAGCCAAGAGAAATTTTTCTAGTCATCACATAGTTAGTAAAACTACTTGATGATAATACTTTTGTGTGGCATCTTTTTAACGTCAGTTCGATGAGAGTAAGCCTTATTCCTCTTCCTCTTCTTCATCTTCTCCGAACACTGCGTCTATCAGTTCTTGTGCCCGCTCGTCTGAAATCTTTAAGGCTTCCTGAAGCTCAGAGATATAATCTTGTTCGCTTTCGGGTACTTCTTCGTCAATCCCTACCACTAAGATAGCTGTGATATATGCAGCTTCCCGATAACCTCTATTGGGTAAAGATTCGATGGACTGGGCGATTAAATCTTCTGGCTCTTCTTCTTCAATCAAGCTGACGACTTTTTCGGTCAATTCTTCAAAGTCTTCTTCAGAGTAATCTTCAAACAAGTCAACCCGACTCAGAAATTCACTTAAAGCATATTCTTCTGTTGAAGAAATACCTTCACCATCAGCTGCTGCGGAAAATAGTCCAAGGATTGCGATCGCAACTTCTGGTTCTATAGCAACTGAACTAACACTACGGCCTTTGGGCAACTTGCGTTTAGACATAATTATCCTCTAAAAGTTACGTGATATTTCAGGAAGTAATACATTGTGGTCTATAATGCTTCCTCGATTTATGATTCCCAAAAGAATGCGGAAATATACATTGGAATGAATCTTTTTTTCATAAAAAATACGCAGAGAAATATATTCTCTGCGTATAAAAACGGTTAAGTTGCCTTGATAGATCGAGGTTTTTATTACTTGTCTACACCGTAGCCCTTTAGACTACGGTGTAGATACATCTTGTTAATAGCCTGGATTTACCCCCCTTAATCCCCCCTTCGACAAGCTCAGGGCATCGCTTGGAAAGGGGGGAAATATCCGGTTCTCCCCCTTTCTCTACTCCCCTAGCTCTCTGAACTGAATTATCAAAAAGCGTTACAGCTTCGTCCCACACTCAGCACAGAAGTTGTGGTTAGGAGCATTTTTGGCATTGCAGTTACTACAATAAACTGGCTCTGCTGCTGCTTTGGGCGGTTGCTTCTGCAAGCCGACCATTTGAGCGTTGCTCTTGCCTGGAGCTACCATTGGATAGCAGTTTTCGTCTCTGGTGACGTGGACATTTAAGATTACTGGCCCTTTGTGTGCCAGCATTTCGGCGATCGCATCTTTTAATTGACTGCGATCGCTAATTACCATACCCTTAATGCCATAAGCTTTTGCCAATAACTCTACGTCTGGCATTCCTACTTCCATGTTGGAGCATGAGTAACGCTCACCATAGAAGGCTTGTTGCCACTGGCGCACCATCCCTTGCCAGCCGTTATTGATAATTATTGTCTTGACATTTATTCCATACTGTGCAAGTGTACCAAGTTCCTGCAAACACATTTGGAAACTGGCATCACCGCTAATACAAATGACTTCTTCATCAGGAAATGCCACTTTCGCGCCCATTGCCGCAGGTAAGCCAAAACCCATCGTTCCCAAACCAGCGCTAGAAATCCAGCGTCTTGGGCCGTTTTTGAGGAATTGTGCTGCCCACATTTGATGTTGTCCAACATCTGTGGTGTAGAAAGCGTTGGGTGCTTGGCTATTGACTTCTACAATCACTTCTTGGGGTGAAATGCTGTCGGGGTGCTGTGGCACTATTAGAGGATACTCATCGCGCCAACGGTTAACAAGATTTAACCATTCTTGGTTTTGATTAGGGGTAGCCTTAACGCCTGTTTCTTTGCAGCGACGCAACAAGTCTACTAACACGTTCCGCACATCGCCGACGATGGGCACTTCAGGAATGCGGTTTTTGCCGACTTCTGCGGGATCGATGTCGATGTGAATTACTTTGGCGCGGGAGGCGAATTCGTCTAACTTGCCTGTAACGCGATCGTCAAATCTAGCGCCGACGCAAATCAGCAAGTCACAATCACTTACAGCAAAGTTAGCGTAAGCCGTGCCGTGCATCCCCAACATTCCCAAAGCTAGGGGGTGATGTTCGTCAAAGGCACCGATCCCCATTAAGGTGGTGGTGACAGGGATGTTGAATAATTCAGCTAGTTCTTTTATTTCTTCATGGGCACCAGCTGCGATCGCACCACCACCGATATACAGTAGAGGACGGCGACTTTCAGTAATCAACTGAATTGCAGCGTTAATTTGCCGGGGATTTCCCTTCACCGTGGGGCGATAACCGCGTAACTTCACTGAACCTGGTTTTACAGGTACATAGTCAAATTCTTCTAAAGCTACATCCTTGGGAACATCAATCAGAACTGGCCCTGGTCGCCCAGTGCTAGCGATGTGGAAAGCTTCGGCGACAATTCGCGCCATGTCTTTAGGGTCACGCACTACATAAGAGTGCTTTACTATGGGTAGCGTAATGCCGTAAATATCGGTTTCCTGAAAGGCATCTGTACCAATGGACGGACGTGCTACCTGCCCCGTAACCACAATCATTGGGATTGAATCCATGTAGGCGGTGGCGATCCCTGTCACCAAGTTAGTTGCTCCTGGGCCAGAAGTGCCAAAGCATACTCCTACCTTCCCAGTGGCACGGGCGTAACCGTCTGCGGCATGGGCTGCGCCTTGTTCGTGTCTCACGAGAATATGCTTAATAGCACCAGTTGCTTCCACCTTATACAGGTCGTCATAAATTGGTAGAATTGCCCCACCAGGATAACCAAAAATATAATCAACGCCGTGGCGATGAAGGCTGTCAAGTAGAGCAAAACCGCCAGATGCACGTTTGGGCAGGACTGGCGGGCTAGAAGCACGAGACTGTTTGTGATTCTCAGTTTGTGGGAGACTAATTTGGGAGAGCGATTCTCCTGCGGAGACACTTCGTGATCGCACGGTCAAACCTCAGACTATAGCTAAAGTTAATGCTGAATTCTGTAGTTAAGATTTCATTTTAGTTGAAAACTTCAATAAAAACCTGATTAATTTTTATATTAAATATAATGATGGATTTTTAGCCTACAATTAGTTAAATTACGTCTTGTAAGACATTGCGGGTATTTTTCCAAGCCCAAACACCCACAAATACAACAACAACACTCATTCCTATAAGCACAATTCGCAAGCCCAGAGCATCAGTTAATGGGCCAGTAATTGCTAAAGGTAAAGCAAGAGCGATGTTAACAGCATGATTTTGAAAGCCAAATACTTTACCGTGCATGGTAGGTGGTGTTTGCTGTTGAATTAATGTTTGCATGGGTACGCCAATTAGGGCAGCACCTATACCCAAAAATCCACAGAGTGCTAGCGCCAGTAATAAGTTATGCGTAAAAGTGAACACTCCTAAAACTAGTGCCATCATCAAAAATCCAATTAAGGGTAGGGGCTTGTGATGCAATTTATCACCCCAGTGACCTAAAATCGCTGCACCAGATACCATACCCACTCCTGCTGCTGCTAAGAAAAAGCCAAACTGTTTTTCTTTTAAACCAAACTCTTCAGCTAATCGAATTGTCAGCACTGTTAACGCTGCAAACACACAATATAAAGTTGTCAGTTGCAGCATAGCGTTCAAGATTAAAGGGTTTTTCTTGAGATAGCGCAGGCTTTCAGTGAATTCAGCCCAAGGGTTATTTGATGCCCGATGTTCCCTCGGTCGTTTGGGTTCTTTAAACTTAATCGGTTGCATAATTGCAGCCGACAATATGTATAATCCACCAACCACAAGCTCTTGACCGTATTCTTCTCCCATCCAGCTTTTTGCCAAACTCAAAATCGGCTCTCCGATGGCAAAGCCAACAATTAAAGCTCCCATCATTGTGCTGGTAAACAGCGCATTGGCTGCTAACAAATTCTCTCGCTTCACCAACAGGGGAATGGCTGCTTGTTCAGCGGGTGCAAAAAACTGCGTCACCGTAGAGATGGCAAAAGTCAGGATTAATAGAATCAGAAACTGTCTTGGTAACAAGGGAAGACACAGTGTTAATATTCCCCGCACAACATCTGAGCCAACCATAATTAGCTTTTTTGGCAAGCGGTCAACAAAGATACCACCAGCAGAGCCAAACAAAATTGCTGGTATTGTAAAGGACAGCATCAAAGTTGAGTACATAGAGTTCTGTGCCAAGCCAGGAAGCGGTGAATAGTTCTCCAGCAGAGCAATCATCAAAACAAAGAAAACCTTATCTGCTAACTGGGACACCAGTTGCCCAATCCACAGGAGCATAAAACCACGGTTTTTTAGCAGTGCGCCAAACCCGTTATTAACAGCAGCTGGTTCAGTTGGAAACATTTAGATACTTTCTTTCTTGGGGTAGATGGGGCATGGAGGATGGGGCAAAACAGTTCCGTTAGCGGATAGCTATGGTTTAGCCCGTTTCGAGTTTTGAGTTCTGAGTAAATCTCAGTAAAGAAGTAAGATTCCCCACTCAGCACTCCTGAAGGACATTGGGTATGGGCTATGGGGTATGGGTATAGTTTTTCTTGACTGTCCCCTGTACGCTGTCACCTGTAACCTTTTCCCTTCCCCACTCCTAACTCCTAACTCATAATTCTCTTGTCCGGACTAATTTGCTTCATAGCGCTTTAACAGCATAAGCAAAAACTCAGCTGCTGTCAGATAACCTTTGGGTGGAGAAATTTCAATGGATGAATCTACCCACCAGCCTTGTACAGCTTGGGAAGTAGATTCAGAGCGGCTTTTCGTTAGACATCGCCACATAGACAAATGATCGACTGCTGGTTGTGCATAAAAGTTATTTTGCCCACAACCTAGCAAACGGGAACTCCAATGCGTGAAATAATCATGACTCATCCGATGAATAGGAAAATTACCCTGTAGTGGTACTCCCCATCCATCTATAGCAATAAAAGCTTTGACAGTACCACCCAAGAGTTGCCACAAATGCGCTGCCCCTATTGCCCCCACTACGCCAGCACTAAAGCTAATGAATATAATTGGTGATTTTAAAGAGTCGGTCAAGCGAGCGCGCAAAAACTGCAAAATATGAAATGCTGATAAAACCAAAGCATCTTTACCTGGATAAAGCAGTATATTTGCGTAATTAGGTGCGATCGCGCCATTAGAAACTAAATCTAACAATCCTACTCTAAAGCTTTCAGTTAACTCTGGTTCATGAATTCCAGGGCAAATAATTATACTCATTTGTCTATTCTGATTGGGCATTGAAAGATAATTCTACGGTTGGGTTAGGGTTTTTTGATGAAAATTCTAAATCACAAAGACGCGATAAATCGCCGTCTCTACAATAATCAATCCTTCGTTTTGACGGCGATTTATCACGTCTCTTGGCTTAACCGAACTGTATAATTTTTCATGCCACTTGCCCTGAGCGTCCCGCAGGGAAGGGATGCCCAATGCCCCACGTAAGTTTTGTATGTCTTTTGATGTATTATCTTGATTTACCCACCTATCCTATCCCCCTGGATGGGATAATAAGTTACAAGTAAGGAAGGGACATGTGTAAGCTATTCCCTTATTTTATATTTCTCTGCACTCTGGTTATATTGAGGAACTAATTGTGGTTGCCACGCCGGAAAAAGTACAACACACCCACGAGCATCTATCAGGTAAAGACCGTGTAGCCGTACTGCTTATGGGCTACGGCGAAGTCGAAAGCTACGAAGATTTCGCCAACTATAACGAACAGGCTTTAAATCTACTGACAGCAAAATTCGCACCAGTACCAACCTGGATTTATCCGCCTCTGGCAAAGCTTTTGGCGCTATTTGACCGCCATGAGTGGGGACACACACACCACGATTTTATTTCCCCACACAATGCCATTTTTGAACAGCAGCGGGCTGGGATTGAGAAGAATTTACAAGAAAAATGGGGTGATAAGGTTCAAGTTTTCAAGGCTTTTAACTTCTGTGCCCCTTTCTTACCCAATCAAGTCTTGGCAGAAATCAAAAACAAAGGCTTCGAGAAACTGCTAATCTACCCTTTGCTAGTTGTTGATTCTATCTTCACCAGTGGGATTGCGATCGAGCAAGTTAACAATGCTCTCGTTGAGTTGACTGATGGCGAAGAACACTGGGTTAAAGCACAGCGTTACATTCCTTCTTTCTTCAACGAACCAGCTTACATCGATTTGATGGCTCATCTGGTTGAAGAGAAAATTGCTGAATTAGCAGGAGCTTATCTCCCTTCTCAAATCGGCATTGTATTAATGAATCATGGCTGTCCCCATAAAGCTAAAGGCTTTACTTCTGGGATTGCTGAAAGTGAAGCAATGTACGATTTAGTTCGCGATAAGTTGATTAACCGCTATCCGTTAATCTCGGTGGGTTGGCTCAATCATGACACGCCCTTAATTGATTGGACACAGCCAAACGCCGAACAAGCAGCAAATAACCTGATTCAGTTGGGTGCAAAAGTGGTAATTTTGATGCCAATTGGCTTTGCCACAGAAAACCACGAAACGCTATTGGATGTACACCATATCATCCATGCTTTAGAGAAACAGCATCCTGGTACGAACTACGTGCAAATGGCTTGCGTCAACGATCGCCCAGAATTTTTGGCAATGGTGGCCCAATGGGCTGACGATCATATTGCAGAGTTGTTGTCAGAGCAACCTTTGGCAGTTAATCCCCAACTCGCGGGAGATCACCATCATCACCACCATCATCATTAAGTTTTGAGTTTATCAGGGTGGGTCTAGCTTTGCCCACCCTAGAATTAATTCACGCCTCGCAGCTTGCGAGTATTATCAACTAAACTCTGAGCAAATTGATCGAATCTTTGAGAAAGCTTTTCATCTACTAGCTTGCCTTCAGGACTGAATGCACCCCAAGCTTGTCCGATCGCAATTTGTTCTGGAATCACCCAACCATGCACCCATCTGACAATTAGCCGTAGGTCATTTAATGCGTTACTATTTGACTGACCACCCAATACGCTGATTAGTCCTGTCACTTTATCAGACAGTTGCTCAAAGCTCATCAAATCTAGAGCATTTTTCAGGACACCACTAACCCCACCGTGATACTCAGGTGTGGCTAAAATTAATCCATCTGACTGGCTAACAGTATCCTGTAACCGCTTAACATCTGGGTACTCTGGATACTCTTTTGCGCCAGTGCAAAACGGTAACTGCAACTGTCTTAAATCAAGAATTTCTACCTCTGCACCAAGGGCTTCTACTCTTTGCACTGCTACTTGTAAAGCAAGCTGCGTATAGGAGTTTGGTCTTAAACTACCACCAATACCAACAATTCTCACCATAATTAACCTACAAACTATTAACTAGCTACTATCACCAGATTTCTTAAAAAGCGGAATCGTTATGACTATGTTTATCTTAGCGATTTGTGTCGGAATGTGTCAAATTAATATCTGCTGGAAAATTTGAGGATGAAAGAGTTAGGAGTTAGGAGCCAGAATAATTATCCAGGTTGCTCAAATTTATGTAATGACCGGAGAAACTTGGGAATGCTTTTGTGTGGAAGTTAGACTAGATAAGAAAAGTGTAATTTCCAGTTATTACAATTTTTGGTAGAAGAATAGGCATAAAACCATAGCTCAACTTGTGCCGACAGACAAAGGGTAATTATTATGACAAATTTGGGAAAAAAAGCATTGGTAAAAAGGCAGTCATCAAAGCGAGTTGCTTGGTTTGGTGCGAAGGCGCTGCCCGCCGTAGGCATCGCAGCTAGCTTGATTATGTTACCAGGAATTTTCGGGAGTACCCCCGTCTTGGCACAAAAAGCAGAGAGTACCTCTAGTAGCTCTAGTACCTCTCTAAACTATGGTGAGTTGATCAAGAAAGCGAAGGCGGGAGAAGTCCAAAAAGTAGAGCTTGACGAAACCGAACAGGTAGCAAGAGTTTATCTCAAAGGGCAAAAGGAAAATACGCCACCGCAACAAGTGAGACTTTTAGCGCAAAACACAGAGTTAATTAACATACTCAAAGATAAAAATGTTGAGTTTGGCGAGATTTCCTCTGCTAACAGTCGAGCTGCTGTTGGGCTGTTGATTAATCTTATGTGGATTTTGCCACTGTTAGCTTTAATGCTATTGTTCCTCCGACGCTCTACAAATGCTTCTAGCCAAGCGATGAATTTCGGCAAATCCAAAGCTCGTTTCCAAATGGAAGCCAAAACCGGAGTGAAATTTGAAGATGTCGCCGGGGTTGAAGAAGCTAAAGAAGACCTTGAAGAAGTTGTTACTTTCCTGAAACAACCAGAAAGATTTACGGCTGTAGGTGCGCGGATTCCCAAAGGAGTGCTGTTAATTGGTCCTCCTGGTACTGGTAAAACTTTACTAGCAAAAGCGATCGCAGGCGAAGCAGGTGTACCATTTTTCAGTATTTCCGGTTCGGAATTCGTGGAAATGTTCGTTGGTGTGGGTGCATCTCGCGTGCGCGACCTCTTCAAGAAAGCTAAAGAAAATGCCCCATGTCTAATATTTATTGATGAAATTGACGCAGTAGGTAGACAACGGGGTGCAGGAATCGGTGGCGGTAATGATGAGCGCGAACAAACCCTCAATCAACTGCTCACCGAAATGGATGGTTTTGAAGGCAACACAGGTATTATTATTATTGCTGCCACTAACCGCCCGGATGTCTTAGATGCAGCGTTGCTCAGACCAGGACGCTTTGACAGACAAGTGATGGTGGATGCACCGGATCTCAAAGGGCGACTGGAAATTTTGAAAGTCCACGCGCGGAATAAGAAAATTGACCCTAGCGTATCATTAGAAGCGATCGCTCGTCGCACTCCTGGATTTACTGGCGCAGACTTAGCCAACTTGCTCAACGAAGCGGCAATTCTGACTGCTCGGAGACGCAAAGAAGCTGTCACCATTTTAGAAATTGATGCTGCTGTGGATAGAGTTGTTGCAGGTATGGAAGGTACTGCATTAGTAGACAGCAAGAGCAAACGCTTGATTGCCTATCATGAAGTTGGACACGCTTTAGTAGGCACATTGCTCAAAGACCATGACCCTGTGCAGAAAGTTACATTAATTCCACGGGGACAAGCACTCGGATTAACTTGGTTTACTCCTAACGAAGAACAGGGGTTAGTTTCCCGTTCCCAACTTAAATCCCGGATTACTGCTACTTTGGGTGGTCGCGCCGCCGAGGAAATCGTTTTTGGTAAGCCAGAAGTTACCACAGGTGCAAGCAATGACTTGCAACAGGTGACAGGGATGGCGCGGCAGATGGTGACACGCTTCGGGATGTCAGAATTAGGCCCATTGTCTCTGGAAAATCAGAGTGGAGAGGTATTTTTAGGACGCGACTGGATGAATAAATCAGACTATTCTGAAGAAATTGCCGCCAAGATTGATTCACAGGTGCGTGAAATTGTAAACAACTCTTATATCAAGGCAAAAGAACTGTTGGAAGAAAACCGCATAGTTTTGGAACGTTTAGTAGATTTGTTAATAGAAGAAGAAACAATTGAAGGCGATTCATTCCGCCAAATCGTTGCTGATAATGCCCAAATAGCTGATGCACAATTAGCTGTACCTCATTAGACATCTGATAAAAAATAATGTAGAGACATAGCAGTGCTAAGTCTCTACGGGAGCATCCCAGTTTTTATTTAGTGAGCAAAGATTAATCCATTGAGATAAGCTCTGGCGTTGAGCTAAGACTTGAGGAACGTTATCAGATTTCCATTGTGCGCCAGAAATTTTGGTTCGACGGTCAATCTGTTTGACAGTAGACTCAATAGTACCAGAACCAATGGAACAGATTTGTTCTGCTTGATAATATTGGTAATTGACAATCCGGTGTCGATGTTTCTCAAGATAAGTACAGAAATTAAAAGCTTGTTTTAGCTGACAGTCAGCAAAGACAGCGATAGCATCATCAACTTTTCCTTGCCAGAGAAGGATTTTAGCCTGATTGAGCCGTTGATTAGAACCGCCAATCTTGTGTAGGTTTTCCATCAGATGAAACCAATCAAGTACTTCCCGACGCTGGTGTTCGGGAGCAAAATCGCGGACAATATTCCAAATACCGTCATGGCCATCGCCAAGACAGGTCAAGATAGGAGCAATTGATTGGCTTTTGACCCAATCAATTACAAGACTATTTTCTTGAAATGAGGCAGCAATAGCTTGTTTTTCATGTAAGCAGGTAGCTTTATAACCCTTCCAATCACAGACTTGTCCCTTGATTGTACGAATGCGTATATTTCCTCCATCCACACTCAATTCTTCCACAGTTGATTCTACTTGCGGTAATTCAAAATTTTGACGATGCACTAATCGTTGCTGCACACTTTTTGATACTTCTACACCAGTTAAATATTCAATATCTTCTGCCGCACGTTGATACGATACCGACGCGCTGATTCGTAAGCAACAAGCTTCTAAATATGGACTCAATTGATTATGGGGTCTAATTTCTAGCTTTTGTGCTTGAGAGTTTGTAATTGGCAGTTCTCCAATAATACTTTTTATTTTTCGTTTGTATCCGCGGCTTTCTCCTGTGGCATTTTCGATAAAAAAACCCTACTTCTGGCATTACATGCTTCCGCATTTGAGAGCGTACTACTTCTTCTATTTTTGCCAAACTTGTGAGTTGCTCACCCGTAGTACTTTTGTACAGTATCTTTGCTATTGCACGAGAATATTCTTTTATCTGTTGTTCTTCTCAGGAGTCATTGATACACCTAGTCTTGATGACTTTATTATCCCTTCCTGATATCCCCTTACTTCCTGACTTCCGTTTTCTGTAACAATCCTTCCCTGTTATTTATTTGTTTTGGAATAATAAAAACTGGGATGCACCCAGTCTCTACAATAGTTCTAGAGAACACATAACGTAAATACGTCGTTTCAAATTTTTATTAATCATTACTTTGATAGAAAATAGACCCACGGTGTAGGGGCAATACATGAATTGCCTCTACACCATATAATTTTGCGTAAGTCCTAAAATATTTTGGGAATCTTCTTGTGCAAAAGTAGAAGGCTACCCAATACGGTTCGGATAAGCATTTTTCACTTTTCTTGTGGTCTGGGGAAAGAGAAAGGGATAAAGGCAGGGCTATTTCATTCTAAAAAGCTGCTTGAGTGTGTCTAGTCCAAAAGAACATAAACGTTGAGCTTGTGCCATATTTTCAAACATATTACTGCGATATAAATTAAGTGAAAAATTGCGAGCAAGCGCAAAAATTTGAGGAAGAGGAGTAGTGCGAATTCTAGATTTATCTTCGCCTTGAGTAACGTCTCGAACATAGTGGACTTTATTCTCAACACCCCAATATCCTCTGATACGTTCAGCAAAGGCTTGCACCGTTTCGCTTAAAGATGAAATATAATAACGGGTTTCATTAGTTACTTCAATCACATTGTGTGTGAAAACCTGACGCTCTGATTTGACTTTAATCAAAGTGGTAAGTCCAGGCCAAGGACGAATACCATCGAGATTTTTACAAATACTGACATGACGCTTTTCGATTCGACCATGCCCTTTATTTATCTGCTCATAAGCCAATTCTGGCGTGAAATTTGTTTTGACATCTTTGAATAAGTTAAGCTGATTGCCTTTTAAGGCGGCAATATAATCATTCCCACTATTTATAATCAACTCACAAGTTTTTTTTGAGTATTAATAGCATCAAAAGCAAAGATAACCCCATTGAGAGCCAGTTTGGAAATCAACTCAGGTAAAGCAATAATATCATTAGTTTTGGCATCAACTTGAAATGGCTCTAAAATTAAGCCTCGCTCAACAATATAAGAACTAACTAACATAATCGCTGGATGCGAATCCGAGTTAGGGTTATCATTTTCAATCTGATATGAACCCTTGAGGACTTTACCATCTAACCCAACAGTTTCTCCAGTATTTGGTTGTACATTAAAGAATTTGCTCAGACATACGGAATAATCTTCGTAATCTACGTGTAATAAGGCACGACGTACAGTGCCATAAGATGGTAGTCTATTTTTTGGCGGTTGAAAAAGTTCAATCCGCGGCTCACGGTAGCTTGAAATCCAGTCTCCAATTGCTAAAAATCCTTTGTTCCCTGCTGCGATGCCTACGGCGGGCTGCGCCTACGCCAATGTGAAAAGTGCCAAAGATAATGGTAGATTATGTCTCTGTCCGGCGCGGCGACGGGGGTCTTTTAGACCTGCAAAAGCTTTGATAATTTCGATTTCAGACACGGTAATAGATGCTTGAAGTAGAACTGGCGCTGCATCTTACCATATCACGTCTACATTTAGAATGAAATAGCCCTGGGGATAAAGGGTAAAGGATTTATTCAAAACCTTTACCCTTTTCCCTTTCCCCTTTAACCGAACCGTATTGGAAGGCTACCTCAGCATTTCCACAAACTGGTACATAAAGCCTTACTACTGTCAAGCTTAAGGTATTGTATTATATAGACCCAATCAACGTACTACAAGTGGAAATGGACATTATGAAACATAGATTTTGGGCAAGCTATTTGCTTGCAGCTTTAGCATTTCTTCCCTTAGAATCTGCGATTACTACACAGGTTTTGGCAACAGAGTCAGTTTTGCAACTGGCACAAGCCAAATCTGCTTACACGCAATATATGCAACTCGGCTATAACGAAACTAGACGGAGAAACTACCGAAAAGCTTTAGGATATTTTCAGCAAGCAGAGCGATCGCGTCCTGGAGATAGGTATGCTACTGCTGCAATTAGAAATGTAACAAGTTACATCCAACGCGGTAGAAATCGTATTGCCTTCGTCCCAGGTAGACCTGGTAGGGTAAGGTCAGCAGGAACACGAGGAAGTTGCTTTCAAACTGGACAAAATATTATTCCCCTGACACCGACAGATAAGGAAGCTCAACGAACCACAGCAGAGCGTCCCACATTATTCTTCTATGTTCCTCAAACCTCTACAACAGTACAAGCACTAGAATTTGTTTTGCGGGATGATGATAGCTCCGACCCATTGTATAAGGGAACTTTCAAACCTGTTGGACAGAATGGTATTGTTAGTGTAAATGTACCTGCTAATCAGCCATCTCTACAAATCGGTAAAGAGTATAGTTGGACTTTTTCAATGATTTGTGATACTAACAACCGCGATAAAGACTCTTATGTAGAAGGTACAATAGTGCGATCGCAAGATGAAAACCTCTCTCTTCAGCTAAACCAACCAAACACAGACTTGGATCGTGCAGTTCTATTTGCAACTGCTGGATTTTGGGAAGATTCTCTCAGAACTTTAGCTAATTTACGCCGCCAGCGTCCTAACGATCCTGAAGTTCAGAAATATTGGGAAGATTTGTTGAATTCAGTAGAGATTAAAGAAGTTGTAAACAAGCCTTTATTGCCCTGTTGTACTGTTCAAAAATAAATTAAAAATTACTTAAAAACCCGGTTTTGATAGAGAAGCCGGGTTTTTATCATTCATAGGAATTATGTAAAACTACACGCGCTCAGGTAGGGGCAATTCGTGTATACGCAAACGCGAGAGCATCTCTAAGAGTTGCGGCTTCCCGTAGGGTATTACCCAATACGCTTGGGTTAATGGCTACTTGTACAAAATCGTGGGTTTTGAGACGTGATAAATCGCCGTCTCTACAAGATTTTATGTTACGAAAACGACACCCATTTTTAAGTGTACTGCGATCGCGTACCCGCCCGCCGGAGGCGATGGTCTCCGACCGACCGGAGGTCATCGCAAACGAGACAGTTAATCTGAGATAGCGAACAATTAGTTTGCAATACTTAATATTAGATTATCTAATAATTAGTTTTTCATGATATTGTGTTTGTCAGTACATATTTTTTTGTATGCATCGTGTAAACTCTATTTGCGGAGTAAGATTGCTACATAAATTTATGGTAATTCGAGCGCCAAGCAGCAGCAACCCTAGTTTTGCTGTGGTATTAACCTGACTTACAGTTTGGTTATTTCATTCCATATAGAGCAACTGAAGTCTACATTTTAGTTGTTTTGAAAGCATTCCATTATTACATTCAGTGTGGAGTTAGCAGTAAATGCTAGCCCAAAGCTTTGTATGGAAAGGATTTTATCAATCTGCCATCTGAGTATTTTTTGATTGGATGTCAGCAGTTGAAAGCAAACATATTGTTGTCTACTCATCAGACACTTGCCACGTAGTTATAAGGATTTTACAAACAGTTAGGAATTAGCTAGCGATCGCACACTGACGTTAGATGAAAAGCCATTAGCTATACGCAAATCAGCAATCACTATAGAAAAGAAAAAAGCTTATGAGTACAACACGCAAGTTTCGTTTAGGTGCATTCGTTCAAGCCACCGGTCATCATGTCTCCTCTTGGCGACACCCCGATGCACAAGCAGATGCTGGATTGAATTTCGAGCATTACAAGGAAATTACCCAGACTGCCGAACGCGGCTTGTTTGATGCAGTTTTTCTAGCAGATAGCCCAGGAGTCTGGGGTGGCTCTCCAGAAACTCAGTATCGCAACGGTAAAATGGCCCATTTCGAGCCAGTCACTCTCTTCTCGGCCTTGTCCTCTGTTACCAAAAATATCGGCTTCATTTCCACCGCCTCGACTACTTATGAAGAACCCTACACCTTGGCGCGGAAGTTTGCCTCGTTGGACTACTTGAGTAACGGCCGGGCAGGGTGGAATGTAGTCACCACAGGCAATGAGAACGCCGCTCGTAATTTCGGGCTTGAGCATCACCCGGAACATAGCCAGCGTTATGAACGCGCCGAAGAGTTTGTGGAAGTAGTGAAAGGACTGTGGGATAGCTGGGAAGATGATGCTTTTATCCGTGACAAAGAATCTGGTGTGTATTTCGACCCAGATAAACTGCATACACTCAACCATAAAGGCAAATATTTTTCTGTCCAAGGCCCTTTAAACGTCGGTCGTCCGCCTCAAGGCTACCCCGTGATTGTTCAGGCTGGAGCTTCGGAATCTGGCCGGGACTTAGCTGCACGCACCGCCGAAGTGATTTTCACCGCTAATCAAACCCTAGCTGATGCCCAAGAATTTTATGCTGATGTGAAAGGGAGATTAGCACAATATGGGCGATCGCCAGACGATCTAAAAATTATGCCCGGTGCTTTCCCAATCATTGGCCGTACCGAAGCAGAAGCTCAAGAGAAATACGAATTCCTGCAATCGCTGATTCATCCTGATGTCGCCTGGGGAATTTTAAAGAACTATTACAAAGGTGTGGATCTGTCGAAATATTCTCTAGATGATGTGGCTCCTGAACTGCCCAGCGACACCAACACTAACAAGAGTCGTCTCAAACTAGTCAGAGATTTAGCGACTCGTGGCACTCTCACATTACGTCAGTTGTATCTCTCTCTTGCCACCGCACGAGGACATCGCACCATCCTTGGTACACCCGAAACCATTGCCGATCAGTTAGAAGAATGGTTCAACAATGGTGCGGCAGACGCCTTTAATATCATGCCGCCAATTCTCCCCACAGAATTAGATGAATTCGTTAACTTAGTCGTTCCCATCTTGCAAAAACGTGGATTGTTCCGTACCGAATATGAGGGTAGTACCTTACGTGAAAACCTGGGATTGCGTCGTCCGGTCAATCGTTTTGCTGCAAAACAAGTAGACAAGAGCCTCGTGTTGGCGTAAATGACTTTTAATATCTGCACTGTGCTTAAGCAGACACGAAAAGTCATTAGCTATACACAAATCAGCAATACCAAAGGTAAAGCTACCGCTAACGCAATATAAGAAAAAAAGCTTATGACTACAACACGCAAACTTCGTTTAGGTGCATTCATTCAAGCTACAGGTCATCACATATCAGCTTGGCGGCATCCCGATTCACAAGCAGATGCTGGACTAAATTTCGAGCATTACAAAGAAATTACCCAAACTGCCGAACGCGGCTTGTTCGATGCGGTTTTCCTTGCCGATAGCCCCAGTTTACAAGACAATAGTGAACCGGAGGTGCTGAAGCGCAACGGTAAATTAGCAAAGTTTGAGCCAGTGACGCTATTTTCCGCACTAGCACCATTAACCAAGCATATTGGCTTTGTTGCTACCGCTTCCACCACTTATGAAGAACCTTATACCCTTGCTCGGAAGTTTGCCTCATTGGACTACTTGAGTAACGGCCGGGCGGCGTGGAATGTAGTCACCACAGGTAATGAGAATGCCGCCGGTAATTTCGGGCTTGAGCATCACCCGGAACATAGCCAGCGTTATGAACGCGCCGAAGAGTTTGTAGAAGTAGTAAAAGGCTTGTGGGATAGCTGGGAAGATGATGCTTTCATCCGCGACAAAGAATCTGGTGTCTATTTCGATCCAGATAAACTGCACACACTCAACTACAAAGGCAAACATTTTTCTGTCCAAGGCCCTTTAAACGTCGGTCGTCCGCCTCAAGGTTATCCAGTGATTGTGCAAGCTGGTGCTTCCGAAGTCGGCAGGGATCTGGCGGCACAGACTGCTGAAGTTATTTTTACTGCCAACCAAACCCTGGAAGACGGGCAAGAATTTTATGCCGATGTGAAAGGACGATTGGCTAAATATGGTCGCCAACTAGACGATTTGAAAATCATGCCAGGTGTGTTCCCAGTGATTGGACGCACTGAAGAAGAAGCCCAAGAAAAATACGAATTCCTGCAATCGTTAATTCACCCATCGGTGGCATGGGGATTACTCAAAACACGTTATAAAGGCATCGATTTATCTGGCTATTCACTCGACGATCTTGCACCACCATTGCCCAGTGATACTAACGGTGGTAAGAGCCGCCTCAAGTTATTGACGGATCTTGTAAATCGCGGCAACTTAACGCTGCGTCAGTTGTATCTCTCTGTCGCTACCGCGCGGGGTCATCGCACCATAATTGGTAGTCCTGAAAGTATTGCTGACCAGTTAGAAGAATGGTTCAGCAATGGTGCGGCAGATGGTTTTAATATCATGCCGCCAATTCTCCCCACAGGGTTAGATGACTTCGTTAATCTAGTTATCCCAGTCTTGCAAAAACGTGGATTGTTCCGTACTGAATATGAGGGCAATACCTTGCGTGAAAACCTCGGATTGCGTCGTCCAGGTAATGGTTTTGCAGCAAAACAAGCAAACAAGAGCCTCGTGGTAGTGTAAATAAATTTTTCACAGATGCTTATGCCATACCTTTTAAACTGCACCTTCTGTAGATCGCCGCCTACAGAATTTGAAAATTGTAGAGAGGGACGGGATTGTAGAGAGACGCGATAAATCGCCGTCTCTACAAGAAATGTATTTATCAATAGCAGCATCGGATACTGAAAAAAACCTGTAATTTTTGTGCCGTAGGCAAGGAAAAAACATGACTGAATATAGCCGATTAAAGACCTCACGCTCCGCCGCAATCAGAGCAACCCTTGATTATCCGGTAATCGATACCGATGTTCATACCAATGATTTCACACCGGCGTTTGAGGATTATATTGCTAAATACGGCGGTGTGAAACTCGTAGATGAGTTACGTAAAACCGAAGCTTCCCGTCTCAACTCCAAAAGCAATGGTAAAGACTGGTATCAACAAACCCCTGAAGAACGTCAATATAACCGGACAATCCGATCGCCTTGGTGGGCAAGAGTTACCAAAAATACGCTGGACCTCGCTACTTACACCCTCCCCGGATTGCTCTATGAGCGTCAGGCAGAGCAAGGATCAGACTATTCGGTGCTGTTTCTGAATAATGTCCTAGCACCGGCTGGAGCAAGTGCAGAGAATCGTCAAGCACTGCAACGCGCGGTTAATCATTATCATGCTGATATCTACCGTAAATATAGCGATCGCCTGACACCGGTAGCTGGTATTCCCTTAACTACTCCCCAAGAAGGCATTGAGGAGCTAGAATTTGCAGTAAAAACACTCGGTTTAAAAGTGATTAATATCACTGGCGGGGTGAAACGGCCAATTAAAGCGATCGCTGATAAATATCCAGCCGATAAATTCCCCGAAATCGCCAAGTATGCCTCTTATATCGACTTCTACGGACTAGATAGTGAATACGACTACGATCCCTTCTGGGCAAAGGTCGTGGAACTTGGTGTACCTGTCACCACCCATTACGGTAGCCAAGGTTGGACTGGACGCTCCTCCATTAGTAACTACATGAACAACCATATCGGTCACTTCGCCGATGGTTCGGAAGCATTTGCGAAGGCTTTGTTCTTCGGTGGCGTTACCAAGCGTTTTCCACAGTTGCGTGTAGCGATGCTCGAAGGTGGTGCAGATTGGGGTGCCCGCGTCTACATTCATTTGGTAGATCGTTTCTCCAAGCGCAATATCAAGGCATTGGAAAATTACAATCCAGCATTGACAAATGCTGATGAGCTATTTGAAATATTTGAACGCTATGGTGCAGAAGTTACTCAAGGGCATTCCCTCGATAAAGACGAATTGACCAAGACTGTACTGGGAGCTTCATTTAGCCGTCATAGCCGTGCGCCAATTGGTAGCGAATTGGACGATTTTGCAGCAGCAGGTATTGAAACAATTGAAGACATCCGCGATCGCTGGGTGAATAGTTTCTTCTTTGGTTCCGAGTCTGACGATCGCACCATTGCTACGGCATTCAACGACAAAGCCAATCCCTTGGGAGTCAAAATCAACGCCATCTATTCCTCTGATGTTGGTCATTGGGATGTACCAGACTTGACTTCCCCCTTGGCTGAAAGCTGGGATTTGGTTCAAGAAGGCGTTATTTCCGAAGCCGACTTTAAGTCCTATGTATTCGCTAATCCCTACAAGTTTTACACCCAAGCTAACCCCGAATTTTTCAAGGGTACTGCGATCGAATCCAAGGTAGGTAACACCGAATTTAAACAAGTGGACAAGAGCCTGGTGGTGGCGTAAAAGCCGAGATGAGGGCGTGGGGGGGAGATGAAAAAAAATCAATCCCCCATGCCCTGAGCGTAAAGCCTACGGCATAGCTTCGCTTAACGCGCAGCGTCTCCGTTAGGAGAAGCCGTTCGCGTAGCGTCTCGCAGAGAAGGGATGCCCAAAGCCCAAATAAATTAGGAGTCACAACCATGTCCGTAGAACAACGCTCTTACGAAACCAATAATGGTTCTTTGCCTTATCTTTTCTCGCCTGTTTCTGACAATGCCAAGCAACCTGCACCCTTAGTACTATTTCTGCATGGAGGACGCGATCGCGGGACGGATCTGAATGTGCTACTGAAATGGGGTCTACCTCGTTTCGTAGATTTATCCGACTCATTACCTTATGTCTTCGCCGCACCCCAGATTCCGGCTGAACAAACTTGGGCAGATCGAGCAGATGACGTGCTCGCTTTGCTTGATGAACTGATTGCTTCCCAGCCCGTCGATCCAGCACGGGTGATATTAGCCGGGTTCAGCTTAGGCTCGGCCGGGATCTGGCATGTCGCTGCTTTACATCCCAATCGCTTCGCCGGTCTAGTACCTGTATCTGGACGTGTACCCAAGACACTTGGAGAAAGCGAACTAGCTGCACTCAAAGATATTCCCGTTCAGATATTTCAAGGTGGACAAGACAAAAATCTGCCAATAGAGGATACAGAGAATTTTGTTGAGCGCTTACGCAAAGTCGGCGGGAAAGTCGATTTGACAGTGCTGCCAGAAGGCGATCATTTTATTGCAGATGAAGTATACAGCGATCCGAAGTTGCAACAGTGGCTAGTTTCCCTGAGCCGTCGCAACACTGCTTTAGTTGTCTGAGGCACAAAACCCCAAAAGTCAGCGCTCAGGAACTGGGGGCTGAGATACAAAAGAAGATTTTTCTCAATCCCCATGACCGACAAAGAAAAGGATACAAGCCCCTAAATTTATTTATGGTTACTGAGCGTAGCCGTAAAGCCTGCGGCATAGCTACGCTTAGGGCGCAGCCTCTCGTAGAGAAGTATGGGAATTATTAATTTTAAATTTTGAATTTTGAATTCGGAGCGAAGCGACGTGACCTTACCAACCACCAATCTTGGAAAAACTGGATTAACTTTTTCCCGCCTTTGTCTCGGCACCATGACCTTTGGATTGCAGACTGACGAAGAAACTTCTAGGGACATTCTCGACACCGCCGCCGATGGCGGAATCAACTTTTTAGATACAGCCGATGTTTATCCACTTGGCGGTGGGCTTGCTACTGCTGGGCGTACCGAAGAAATTGTTGGGCGCTGGCTCAAAGGTAAACGCAAACATTTTATCTTAGCTACCAAGTGCGTCGGCCGGGTTGGCCCTGCACCTTGGGATCAGGGTGCTTCGCGCAAACATATTCTAGATGCGATCGATGCTTCTCTACGACGTTTGGGAACCGACTATATCGACCTGTACCAATTGCACTCCGACGATACTTCCACCCCCCTCGATGAAACCCTGGAAGCGCTGGACGCGGTAGTTCGTGCTGGCAAAGTACGCTATATCGGGGTTTCCAACTTCTTAGCCTACCGACTTGCCCGCGCCTTGGGTCGCGCCGAGACACGCAATCTAACCAGGTTCGTCTCAATTCAGCCCCGCTACAACCTGTTGTTCCGCGAAATTGAGCGAGAACTATTGCCCCTAGCTAAAGAAGAAGGACTGGGTGTAATTTCCTACAATCCCTTGGCGGGTGGTCTGCTCACCGGGAAACACATTCTCGCTCAAGGCCCCACCTCCGGTACACGTTTTACGCTAGGTGCTGCCGCAGAACGTTATCAAGAACGCTACTGGCATGATCGCGAGTTCGATACTGTAGAGGAATTACGCACAGTCGCGGATCTCGCCGGATTGTCGCTCACAACCCTAGCGGTAGCTTGGGTTTTATCTAATCCTATTATCACTGCCCCCATCATCGGCGCTAGTCGCCCACAACAACTTGCTGACAACTTCAAGGCAGTGGAAGTCAAACTCGACGACAGTTTGAAACAAAAGTTAGATGACTTAACCGCCGAATACCGAAGGGGAGATTCTCTTCGTTAGTTTCAAGTCAGAGGCAGGGGGAACTGCACTCATTCCACTGCCGTGGAATGAAGGGGGCAACATGGATCTGACTGCGATCGCATAAGGAAGTCAGCTACAACCAAACAGCAAAAGTTTTTAAAGAGTGCTGCCAGAAGTCCCTAATACCGCCGGACGGCTTATATAGTCGTCCATTTTTATCTTGCAGAACAGCCAAAATGTGCTAGTGGATCGACTTTCATGACGAAAAAGACCAGACAATTCAAATCCTTTCAACGTGCTGCTGATGCACCAAACCTGCCATCAACTCCATTCAGGTTCATTTTGTATTTCGTTAACCAGTTTCGCCAGTGGTATGTGTTAATGGTGATTCTGGAGATGGTACACGCAACCTGTGGCATTATGTTGCCTTATGCCATTGGTGAGATCATCCGGGGTGTAACGAAATCAACGGGCGGCAGCCAGCCCATTTTTGATGCCATGAGGCAACCCCTGATGCTGTTTATCGCGTTGAGTGTGGGTGAAGTGATATTCGGGCGTTCGGCTGGACTCTTGCAAACTATCCTCCATCCAGTCCACCGACAGCATATTGTGCGATCGCTATATGCCTACTTGCAACACCATTCGCATCGCTACATGAGTAGCAGTTTTTCTGGGGCATTGGCACATCGAATTAGCGAAACTTCTCTGGGTGTTACTCAGACGATGCAAATGCTAATTACTGAATTTATGCCAGTAATTGTTGTGTATACCGTCGCTACGACGATACTGTATCGCTCCTATCCTCCCCTGGCTGCACTCGTTGGCGTGTGGGCAGTTCTCTTCATCAGTATTTCGTTCTGGCTAGCAACTCGCTGCCGAATTTACTCCCGGAAAGCCGCAGCCGCCAGAAGTGAGACAACTGGCATCATCGTAGATACAGTAACAAATCTCACCAGTAGCCGACTGTTTGCTCGTTTGGGTTTTGAACGAGGCTATTTGAATGAGCAATTAAGCCGCGAACTCAAACAGGTGAGAAAATCCAACTGGTACTCGGAGCGAATTCGCTGGTTTCAGTTTATCTCGGCAGCCATTCTAAAAATCAGCACCCTGTATTACTCACTTTCCCTTTGGAGTCAAGGGAAGATCGCTACTGCTGATTTCGTTGTCGCAACTAGCTTATCGTTATTAATAATCAGTGAAGCCCGGAATTTGAGCCGCCGCTTTCTGGAATTTTTTGAACATATCGGCAATGTCGCCAATGGTGTCTTTACCATCGTTCAACCCCACGAGTTGGTCGATCGCGATCGCGCGATCGCACACCCAATTACCCAAGGTAAGATTGAGTTTCGCCGAGTGAATTTCAATTACTCTGATGAAAAGAAAGTTTTCAACAACCTTTCTGTCACCATCCAAGCCGGACAGCGTGTCGGACTGGTGGGCTTCTCTGGTTCTGGAAAATCCAGCTTTGTCAATCTAATTCTGCGTTTGTTCGACCCCCAATCTGGACAGATTATTATTGATGGGGTCGATATTCGAGACATGACTCAGGATGCCCTACACGCACAGATCAGCTTGATTCCCCAAGATCCGTCTCTGTTCCATCGCACTTTGCTAGAAAATATTCGTTACGGACGCTTGGATGCAACCGATGAGGAAGTGTTCGAGGCGGCGCGAAAGGCTAATGCTCACGATTTCATTATTCAAAGTCAGGATGGTTACAATTCTCTGGTGGGCGAACGTGGTGTCAAGTTATCTGGAGGGCAGAGACAACGCATTGCGATCGCTCGGGTAATCCTCAAAGATGCGCCGATTCTGATTTTGGATGAAGCCACCTCTAGCCTCGATTCAATCACCGAAAAAGCGATCCAAGATACCCTCGACTTAGCCATGAATGGGAAAACAGTCATTGTGGTGGCTCATCGACTATCTACCATTGTCCATCTAGACCGGATTTTGGTGTTTGACAAAGGTCACATTATCGAAGATGGTTCCCACACCAAACTGCTGGCACTCGGCGGCGCTTACCACAGGTTATGGAAAATGCAGGCGGGTGGATTTATCCCAGAAAATCCCGGCGAGGAACGCATACATGAGGTTCGCACTCGCACAGATAACGTCCAAAAGGGAATGATCGCTTGATATTTAGTACGACTTGAGATAGTATACGTGCAAATTTAATTCAAGGATTGTGCGGGAAAGGTAATTGAAGTAAGGTGTGTTATGCCGGAAGCTAACGCACCCGGAATTGTCAAAAGGCAAAATAAAGAAAAATGTTCTCAAGCCCCTAAATTTATTTATGGGGATTATCTTTTTACTTCGCCAACAGCATCGATTGCTGATTTGACCTCATTTCCTAGCACCATGACTTCAGATACCCAACCCATTTTTGATACCCTGACTGACGAAGGATATGCCATCGACTGGAATCTCCTGCTGACTGAAATCCTGACCACCTTCGACTGCTCTACAGGTACTATCCATACCTTTGATCGGGACAGCGAGTTATTGCACTTAAAGGCTCACCAAGGCATTCCAGAATTCCTGTTACCTAAAATGACGATAATTCCTATTGGTAAAGGGATGGCTGGTGTCGCCGCCGAACGTAAACGACCCGTACAGATTTGCAACCTGCAAACCGACGAACAAGGGGTGGTCAGACCTTCGGCAAAAGAAACCCAGGTAAAAGGCTCCATCACAGTGCCACTTCTGCTGAATGAACGATTGCATGGAACCTTGGGCATTGCCAAGCCGGTTTCCTACGAATTTACACCCACAGAAGAAGAGACACTAATGGAGATTGGAGAGGCAATTAGCCGGAAAATCATCCGTTAACAAGTTACAGCAGTTTTCATGTATTTGAAGCACATCTAACGTAAGGGCACAGTATTGCTGTGCCCTTACCGCATTGTCTATTTAACCTGAAAACAGCTGTAAATTAATTAACTTGCAACTGCAATCGGCTTTTTGCGGGTGGGACGCTTGCGGTTTGATTTTTTCTTCACTCTAGACAATTGAAATTGTTTTTACCAGTTCTCTGTATAACATTCGCGCAAGTCGATGCATTCACAATGCAAGTCGATGCATTCACAATGCAAGTCGATGCATCCACAATGTAAGCCGATGCATCCACAATGTAAGCCGATGCATTCACAATGCAAGCCAATGCCTGAAGGGGGGACAAGCACCCGAAAGCCTTTGTGCTGTATTAAGTTGAGCGAATTATGGTAAAAAAAGATAGGTCAGTATTGTCAATAAGACCTATCTGTTGAAAATGTTACCTGAATTATACCAGAAGCATCTACAAAGTTTACTTTCACAGTCCGAATTAATATTTCTGACGCTGGTGATTAACGTAGTACAAAATATCAAAGATGTGAAACTAGAGAAAATATCAGAGTCGCGACCATTATTCATTCAATGCCAGTCGAGACGGAAGAAGTTACAAAGGTTTCTATCATTACCAATATTGTTGAATATAGAAGAATTATGGTTTCCCATAATTGAACGATGGTTAGCTCAAACTTTCCTCGGAAATCACCGAATCTATTTAGCAATTGATAGGACGAATTGGAAAAGAAAAAATCTACTAATGATTAGTGTAATTTTTCAA
This sequence comes from Nostoc punctiforme PCC 73102, assembly GCF_000020025.1. Lineage (GTDB taxonomy): Bacteria > Cyanobacteriota > Cyanobacteriia > Cyanobacteriales > Nostocaceae > Nostoc > Nostoc punctiforme. The sequence continues at coordinate 2,150,415 of NC_010628.1, forward strand.
AAAAGAGCTATACCGATATACTTTAAGCTTTTAGCAAAATTAGGTAGTAGTAACTTATCAGAACAAACTAAGGCATTATCAAAGATAATTCCCTTATTTAAAAACTATAAAACGGTAGTGTTAGGAGATAGAGAGTTTTGTTCAGTGAGCTTGGCGGAATGGCTTGATGAACAAGGGTTTGAGTTTTGTTTGAGACTCAAGAAAAATGAGAATATTGAGTTGAAAGCTCATTTATGGTGCGAAATAAAAGATTTAGGTTTAAAACCAGGAACATCTTTTTTTGTATCAGATGCAACGGTAACAAAAACTAAACAAGTGAAGGGATTTAATGTGGCTTGCAAATGGAAAAAGAATTACCGTCAAAACAAAGCCAAAGAAGGATGGTTTATTTTAACTAACATGAATAGTAAAATAACGGCGATTCAGGCATATCAAAAGCGCTTTGATATAGAAGAGATGTTTAGAGATTTTAAAAGTGGCGGTTACAATTTAGAGAAGACAAATGTGGAAGGTAAGCGGTTTATTGCTTTAGTTTTAATCATCTCATTAGCTGACACTATTGCTACATTACAAGGTCAGAATATTAAGAGTAAAGGAATTGCAAAATATCTGGCACGTCCCAAAGAATATGGACGTTCTCACAGAAGGCATAGTAACTTTTATATCGGTCTTTATGCACAGAACTGGGTTAATTTCATTGGTGATTGTTGGAGTTTAGTTCAAGATTTAATGCGATTAAGTCGTCATAAACTAGAGAATTATTTACAAGGGATGAGAGCTATGAAGCTTATACAGTCAGCTTTATAGGCTTCATGTCGCCCCTTCAGAGCCAATGCATTAATTTAACTTTATAATGCGATCGCAAAACGTCTCCATAAGAATCGCTTGGCGCGGACAGTATTAATTTTTGCTAATTGCTGCTGTAAGTTAACCTAGAAGAGGTTCTTCTTAATTAAAGACTCGAGAAACTGAAATACTGATCGCAATTTGAGATGTGTTAAGTACAAAGTTGACTTTATACGTAACGCGCTCGCTCGGCTACTTTTTTGGTTAAATGTTTGCAGGTTACAATAATAAATAACTACAACATTTTGCTAAAAACAGTGTATAAAGTTCAATGTAATACTCGATCGTGATGAAGATGGGGTTTGGATTGTCGAGTGCCCCAGTATACCTGGTTGTGTTAGTCAAGGTCAGTTAAGAGAAGAAGCCCTCGAAAATATCAAGGATGCGATCGCCGCTTGTCTTCAAGTTCGTGCAGAACTTAGTTTACCGCTCACTGTGGAAACTCATCAAGTAAAAGTTACAGCTTAAGCATGGCATCTGTCCTTCTGTTTCTTCATCCAGCGTTGGGATAATTTACCTCTAAACTGAGTTCAGCAATTGCTAAAGCTTTTTGTTACAGTATTCTATAAAATCCAGATGACGAGAATAGGCGATCGCTAATTGCAATTGCCAGTTTATTGCTCAAAATCTAGAACGCAGTTGCTATGATCAAACGCCTGCTTGTGGTCGAGTCTCCGGGAAAAGTCAAAAAACTCAGTCAAATTCTGGGTTCGGATTGGAAAGTTCTAGCCAGTTGTGGCCACATCCGAGAACTCAGCAATGAAGGGGACGATTCCTTGGGCTTCGTCATGGACGGCAGTAATGTTCGGTGCAATTACGTTCCGCGTGACCAACGAGCGAAGGAAACAATTCAGAAACTCAAGTCTGCGGTGAGGCAGGTTGATGAAGTTGTCTTAGCAACTGACCCAGACCGGGAAGGCGAAACAATCGCTTGGCATCTCAAAGAAACACTGGGTTTAAAGGAACCGAAACGAGTAATTTATACTGAGATTACAGCATCGGCGGTGCAGAGTGCGATCGCTAATCCCAAAAAGCTAGACCAAAATTTAATCGGTGCTGGGTTGTGCCGAGATTGTCTAGATAAGTTGGTAGGTTATAAAGGTAGCCCTTTAGTTTGGGCATTGAATAACGGCGCTAAGAGTGTTGGCAGAGTCCAAAGCGCCACATTGCACTTAATTTGTCAGCGAGAAAACGAAATTCTGGCTTTTGTCCCCCAAGATTACTGGAGTGTCTGGGTAGATTATGCTGAAGGATTTCGGGCTTTTTACAAAGGGACGGTCGATTCTGCAAAAGATGCAGCAGACCAAGAAACTGAAACTAACGATGACGCGAAAGTAGGTAATAGTCCAGAAACACCGGAATCTAAGCGCGTTCTTTCCGAAGCTGAGGCTACACGTTTAGTTGAAGAAGCACAGCGACATCCTCATCAGGTGATTCATTTTGAAGGAAAAATCGTTAACCGCCAGCCACCTCCACCATTTACAACTTCTAGCCTTCAGCAAGCAGCCGGTTCAAAGCTGAGGTTTGCTCCTGACAAAACTATGATTGTGGCCCAAAAGCTTTATGAGGCAGGGCTGATAACATATATGCGAACAGACTCAGTAATGCTGAGTCCAGAATTTTGTGCCAGCGCCCGTAAATGGTTAGAGCAAAATGATCCGCAGAATGTACCGCACCAAGTCGCCAAGCATCGCAGTAGCAAATCGGCTCAAGAAGCACATGAAGCGATTCGTCCAACTGATGTGTTTCGTCCCTCAGTTCAGTTGCGTTTAGAACTTCCTGATGATGAGTTTAATCTGTATGTGATGATCTGGAAACGGTCAATTGCTTCTCAGTGTCGTGCTGCTCAATTGCGTAAAACTTTGGTGATTACTCAATCTGGTTCCTTACTGTGGTCAGCCAGAGGGCAAGTGATTGAATTTTACGGTTATGCTCGGTACTGGAATAATCTCAGCAAGGATAGTGTTTTACCTTCATTACAACAGGGACAAGCATTAAAACTGGAGAATGCTGGACATGAGAAAAAGCAGACGCAGCCACCACCCCGTTACAGTGAACCAAAATTGGTACAGTTGATGGAACGTAAAGGAATTGGTCGCCCAAGTACCTATGCTCCTACTGTTGCTACTTTAAAAAAACGAAATTATGTTGAGTTAAAAAAAGATCATCTGCAACCGACAGCGTTAGGGTTAGAAGTTGATGCATTTTTGCTCAAAGCACTGCCGGATTTACTAGAGGCGGAATTCACAGCAAAAATGGAAGATGCTCTTGATGCAATTTCTGAAGGAAAAAACTCTTGGCAGCATTATTTAACTAGTTGGAATCAGAATTACTTTATACCAGCGCTCTCCAAAGCTAAAACTGTAGTTGCGAGTTCCCCAAAAGGTAAAGCTAATGTGATAACTGAGCGCAAATATGAAACTTCCAAAACGCGATGCCCTGAATGCAAAAATTTTCTTGCCAAAATTCCGAGTACTAAAGTCAAAAAGAAATATTTCCTCAAATGCACAAAAGGCTGTGAAAATGTCGTGCTATTTTGGAGCGACTTTAACAAAACTTGGCAGCCACCACAAACTAAAACAGTCCAAGTTGAAAATCAACAAAAGCCTCCCGTGAAGATGACGGCATATCCCTGCCCAGTATGTAAGAAACCTTTAGAGGAGTACAGTTACATCAAAGAAGGGCAGAGTAAGAAAATGTTGCGATGTTGTGACCCACAAGCTCGTAAAGATACCAAACATAAAGATGTGGCTTATTTCAGTACGCCAAAAGGGTGGTGGAGTCCTAAGTTTGGGGAGTTAGGAGTTAAAAGTTAGGAGTTAGGAGTTAGGGACTTCCAAGAAATAAATTACCCAAATGAAACGAACCACAGAGACACAGAGAACACAGAGGAATGAGGAGGAGAGAGTTTTTTGGGTATTTTTTTATTTGTAGGACTTACGCAAAAACCCTCTAAAACTCTCATTCCTCCGTGACCTCTGCGCCCTCTGTGGTTCGTTTTCCGTTACCCGTATGCTCTTGTTGGTGGGCTTTGTGCTTTAATATTTGTAAAGTTCGATTACAAATTTTTGTAGACTTCACCATCATTTCGCTTACCAACGCGAAAAACATCAATCAATTTGCTTTCTTCATCAATCGTGTAGAGAATTCTATATTCACCTTGATCGACACGATAACCACCTTCATAGCCTTTCAAGGCTTTGCAATCTTGAGGTCGAGAATTGCCTTGAAGCGAAAGGATTTTAGATACAACCTGCTTATAAAGTTTCGCTTGCAAATCCAACAAATCCTTTTCAGCAGTCTTAGCAATTCTCAAACTGTAGCGTTCACTCATTTCCACGCTTGGCACTAATTGCCTCTAAGGAAGTAAACCCATCATTTTCCTCAATTGCACGACGAAGTGTTTCTGAATCAATAGCATCTTCAACAGCTTCAAGCAATTTCAAATCATCAAGACTGATAATTGCTACGGCAGGTTTACCATGACGCTGAATTACAATCCGCTCACCCTTATACTCAGCACGATTAATAAGCTCTTGGAAGTTTGCGCGAGCTTCGGTTGCACTTATGGCAGTCATAGCGCCTCACAAAATTAAATAATTGATGCTCATCAAAATGTAATTTTTGTACAAATTGCTAAAAATATACAAAATTTACGTTCTGTACTAATATTACACAATGGATAAAACAATTTCTAGTTGATTTGAGATTTATGCACTGTGATGCAATGCGATCGCATTGCATCACTCTTTAGCTCAATTTAGGGCAAACGAAAGTCAGAAAATCCTAAGTACTTTTCTCCTTAACTTTCCTCAGTTGTACCTGGTGGGAGCAGTTGCTTAATTTGGTGAGCCAATAATTCTAGTCCAGCATCCTTGGCAAAAAATCCGTCTGCTTCTGGACACATTTGTTTGCCATGCACCTCTAACTCATTTTTGCTCATGTAAGCCGTGACGAGGATGACTACAGGAGAACGAGACAAGCGGCGCTTGAGAGCGGTAACAATTTCCATGCCATCTGTATTTAGCTCATGCCGAGCCGTAGGCAGCACGAAATCGACCAGAAATATATCATACTGGTTTAGTTCGTCTAACTCCCACAAGAAACTAGATACTGACTTATAGGTTGCTATAGCATATTGTTGCTTCAGAAAGCGTTGGACGATGCGGCACCAGTGTTCGTCATCATCCAAAATCGCCAGCTTGTACATGGAGATTCAATTCCTTTTTTGACCTAGAAGAGTAATCATATCCAAAAAGGCATCGTAGTCAGTGATGGGTTTGGTATAGCAACTGTCAGCCCCAGATTGGGACAACAGGAGATGTTGATCGGCGGGCATGGTGTAGGCCGTCACCAAGATAATTGGTAACTGTTTCCACTGCGCCTTTAAATGGCGCGACAGGATGGAGCCATCGACTTTTTGTCCTTCCCACCTAGCTCCCGGCAAATTGATATCCATAATCACCAGTTCTACTGCCCCCGCTTCGCATTGTTGGAATATCTCTTTTGGTTCAGCAGTAATAAACACCTGATGACCCCCCAAACGTTCGATTAGTTTGGCGGTTCCCTTCGCTAGGAGTTGATTGTCTTCAACCAGCAGGATGTTCAAGATTGTTACTAAAACCTCCATGCTGTGGAAGCGTCTACATCCAATGAGACTAAGGTACAGGTGATTTTAATTGCCGTCCAAATATTAAAATCCATAAAAATACTCATCTTTTTTATAGTCAGGTGAAATATCTTCCAAGGGCCAAGCCCCTAGCTTTTAGCTAGGGGCTTGGCCCTCAACTAGAGAACCCTGACCTGCTACCTGACTTTGTTCGTTTAGAGGCAGGGTAAAAGTCACCGTGTTTCCCTGCCCTAGTCCTGGGCTTTCAAGCCATATCTTACCACCCATCAGTTCCACTAATCGCTTGCAAATAGTCAGCCCTAAGCCGGTGCCCCCATAGGAGCGCTGGGCAGAACCATCAGCTTGCACAAATGGGGAAAACAGTTGCTCTGAATTTTCCATCTCAATGCCGATACCTGTGTCGTGTACCGAGATTTGAGCCATTGTCCCAGTACTATCGACGACAGCCCGGACATCGATTTGACCCTCATCGGTGAATTTGAAGGCGTTATCCAGCAAGTTTGTCATCACCTGACGAACTTTGATCTTGTCGGCGAAAACAGTCTCGATTTCACAGTCGAGTGTCAGAGGAATTGCCTTGTAGCGGCTTTCGGCACCTGAGAGGAAACATTGCTCTTGTAAAAGCTGTTGCAGATAAACTGTCTCTAAATCTAAAGCTATGCGCCCGTCTTCAATTTTGGCAATGTCAAGGACATCGTTAATGATAGTAACCAGATTTTGCGTCGATTGGTAAGCGCCATCTATATATTCGCGCAACTCATCTTCGTCTTCATAAAGGCGCTCTTTGAGCAACTTTAAATAGTTTAAGGTCGAGGCCAAAGGGGTTCGCAATTCGTGGCTGGTAGAAGCCAAGAAGTTGCTCTTGAGGCGACTCACCTCTTCGGCGGCAGCTCGGGCATGAGAGAGAGCTTCGTTGTGCATCTCAACTATCAGGCGTTGCTGGCGTTCCCGGTGATAGAGGCGGTTTTGCAGCACAGCCAGTGATAGGTGAATGTTCAAAGACTGGATGAGTTCCATCTCTTCGATGCTCCAGGGATGAGCTTTATCTTCTTTGAGCGCCTGCCATTGCGCCATTGACTGGCGGGGTCGCTGTTGGCGCTCATCGGCTTCCTCATAGCCTGGCCAGAGATTTTTTGTGCTGATTTGGTCGCGAAAGAATGTTAGATACCCCAGGAATTCTTTACTATAATACAACGGTTGAACAATCAAACCCCGAATCGGTGTGGTTTGGAAGGATTCAATCAGTTGGTGCAGACGCGGTTCTTGCTGAAGATTAATTACCACTCGCAGGGCAGGTTTATCTTTTTGGGTTAAGGTAGTGCCGATGGGAGCAGGAATTTTCCTTACCTCTTGCCAAAGGGGATGATTTTCTAGTAAATGTGGTTGCTCTTGCTCGGATGGAGCCGGCTGATTTCCGTAAGTATAAAGATGGGCTGGTAAAGCCTCATCCGGGGAAGTGAGATACAACCTTCCTCCAGAACTGCCAGAAGCTTTGACTGCTTGCTCCAGAACGTTATGCAAAATCTCTTCAGGGGTTAGAGGCGCGTGCAGCATAGTAGCAATCTGATTAACGATCGCATCACGCTGCTGCTGTTCCTGCACCTGACTCAGCAGACTCGCTTGGGTAATTGCCAGTGAAACCTGGTCAGCGAGCAATTGGACGACCAGCAAATCCTCAGATGTAATCTCTCTGGGTTCGGCATGATGAGAGATCAACAGCCCCCAGAGTTCCTGTTGATAAATTATTGGCACTACCAGAGAAGATTGCACACCCATCTGGGTGAGATAGTCTACATGGCAGGGGTCTACCGGACGGCTTAAGATATCTTCAAGGGGTTGTTCTTGCACTTCTTCAACGGTCAAGTCCCCGATTGCCGTTGTTGTGGGAGTCGGCAGCGAGTTGAGGATAATACGCTGTTCGCTGACATTGACAATGGAGCGGGTACGTGCTTTGACAAACAAAGCCCGCGCTTGGGGCGGAATGTCATCAGCTGGATAGTGTAATCCCAGCAAAGAAGGCAGGCGGTTGGGGGCACTAGCTTCGGCAACAACGTGTCCATGTCCGTCGCGATCGAAGCGGTAGACCTTAGTTCGGTCAGTTTGCAAGAATGCCCGCAACTCGACCACAGTTGCATCCAAAATCTCTTGCAGGTTCAGCGATTGCCGGATGCGGTTCGCCATCCGAGCCAGCAGAGCTTCTTTGCGTTCAGGAAGGAACTGATCTTTTAGGTTTCTAAAACCGGAATTTGTAACCAACTCTCACTCTCGACTTCTTAAAATAATTATTTAATTATTTAACTAGGCTAGCAATTACCATCGCTAATTTTACTGGTTCTATTGGTTTAGTCAAATGTTTTTGAAATCCTGCTTGGAGAATTTTTGACTCGTTTATCTCTCCAGCATAAGCTGTCAGTGCGATCGCTTGAATCTCTCCCCCTTGTTCAGGCGGTAGCGATGTCTGACGACAAGCCGCTTCGCGTCTACGAATTTCCCGAATCAGCATATAACCATCCATTTCTGGCATCCCAATATCACTTAAAATAATATGTGGTTTCTCAACCCTAAAAGCATCTAGTGCAAGGGATGCTGAGGCGAAGGCACGCACAGAAGCACCATACTGTTGCAGGGTGAAAACTATTAGTTCGCGGGTGTCAACTTCATCGTCCACGACTATCACATTTACCCCTTCAAGATTAGGGGAATCGTTAGCCAAACCCTTGTCTTCACTTGTTTGAGGCTCGACACTCTTGATAGGTAACAACACAGTAAAGGTTGCACCTTTATCATCTCCCTCACTTTCTGCTTGGATTGCTCCACCGTGCAGTTCAATGATTTGACGAGCGATCGCTAAACCAAGCCCCAAGCCGCCAAAGGTTCTTGTTGTGGTATTGTCAGCTTGACGGAAGTAATCAAATACGTGAGGCAGAAATTCTGGATTGATGCCCTTACCCGTGTCACTGACTTGGATTTGCGCTTGTGTACCCACGCGCTCAAGCCGGATTTCCACCTGACCACCATCCTCTGTGAACTTAACGGCGTTAGAGAGCAAATTCCAGACGACTTGCTGCAAGCGACTGGGATCGCCCAAAACTTGCCCTATATTCGGTTCAAATTCCGTCTTGAGTTCAATTGACTTGGCTTGAGCCGCTAGACGCACGGTATCAAGGGCCACTTCAATAACGGCGGACAGATCAACAGAACTGATCTTCAGGCTGAGTTTTCTTTGAAGAATACGGGAAACATCCAGTAAATCTTCCATTAGCTGAGACTGCAACTTGGCATTGCGCTCAATGGTTGCTAAGGCATAAGCTGTCTTTGCTTCATCAAGTTTGCGGGTTTGCAGAAGTTTTGCCCAGCCCAAAATCGGGTTGAGGGGAGAACGCAGTTCGTGAGATAGAACAGCGAGGAACTCATCTTTGAGACGATTGGCTTGTTCAGCTGCATTTTGTGCCGCTTCGCTAACGGCACGGGCGGCTTGCTCGCGCCGTGCAGATTCTTCGGCTGCTTGACGGGCGTTGCTATTGTAAAGAGCGCTGGCTGTAAAATTTGCGAGGCTTTTCATCAGCCGCAAGTCTTCTCGATCGAACTGCCGATGCTCATCGTGCGATACAATCCAAATTGTGCCAAGTGGTTGATTGGCAATCAATAAAGGAACCACCAATATCTCGACGATTGTTGGCTTAAACTGTTGCAAGTAAGTAAAATAGCGTTCTGGATAAGAATACAGCAGGGGGGTTTGACGTTCTAGGCAAATGCCGCAGCAACTAAAGCTGTAAAGTGTGGAAGTTCGTTCATAGGCTTCTAACATCCCAGCTAGTGCAAACCAGTGACAAATATCTTCCCCGTTCGGAGTCACCTCAAGTAAGCTGACACCTGCTGATTCTGCTTGACACAGTTGAGTAATTATTTTTACAAGCTTTTTGAGCAGAATTTGAGGCTGCTCAACTAGTTGTCCTATCAGGGTATGAAGTACATCGTTTTCTTGCTTGAGGTCAGTGGTTCTGGGTATTCTACGGGACAACTCTTGAGTGATGAGAATATCGTCTAAATATATTTGCTCCACTTCCTCATTCGTCATTTCACTACTCCGCTTCTAAAAAATATTGCCTCAGTAGCCCCTGTCCAGATTCACCCAAGTTTCGTAGCATTTCTTCAATTTTTATCAAGAAAAAATCAAAAATCAGAATTCAGAATGAATTCTGATTTTTGAATAAAAGGGTTTTATACACCCGCCAAATAAGGCCCATGTAAAATCAGGTGGTAGTATAAAACCCTTGTATATATTATCAATCTTAGATTTTGACCAACCTCTCCGGGCAAGGTAGTCCGGCTTGGGGCAGTCTTGTAGATTTATTTACACAGAATAAAGACTACGGCAAATGATGCGCCCTTTGTACTCCCTCAAGGAAGAGCTTGGAAGTTTTTTCTCATACCGCGCGAGTTTTTCGTTTTAAAGCCAATGTTGAAATTGTTTGCAATTGATAGCACTAATAGCGATCGCTAAAATCTAAAATGCTACCAATGCTGTAGCTACATTCACCATGCCATTTCAGGAAAATTATTTTGTTACGAATCTAGCGATCGTTAAGATGCATTCTGTGCAGGTATTAATCAACACAGTTGATTTACCTTAGCTGCAAGTTCTGCCGGGTTCATTTGCTCGTAGTGTTCAAAAGGTTGATGAATCCAGGGGTTTTCAGGCAAGTAATCAACATAATAATCGGGTGGTATAACTGAACAGGCTTTATACCAAAGAACGGCAGTGCGAATTTCTTCAATGGGAAAACCAGTATTTTGCTTGAGCCAAGGTATAGTTTGTTGGAGTGTGATCCCAGAGTCTACTAAGTCATCTACTAGGAGAACGCGCGAACCTAACTTTTCGGCAGTCATTGTCAAGTGGCGCGAGAAAATTAAATTACTTCTTTCTTGCTTACCAGCGCCACTGTAGGATGAGGTTGCTAAAATTGCCAGGGGTTGCTGGTAAATGCGGGAGAGAATATCTCCAACTCGCAGTCCTCCTCTGGCAAGACAGATAATCTGGTTGAATTCCCAACCAGATTGATAAATCTGGATAGCCAGTTGTTCAATTTTTTGGTGATAATCTGACCAAGAAACATAAAGGTCTGGCATAAGTCTAACGGGAGTGGTAAATAACTGGTATTGAAGGCGATGTCTACGATGGTCACTGAGCTTGCCGAAGTGCGGGCTACGCAAACTGCAAACTTTTTATTCTAGTATGAGCGCAAGTTATTATGAAAGATTCTGCTGCTGATGGCGATGCCCAACGAGATATTCTTAGTGAAAAACTCGATTTAAAAACAAAGCTGGCTTATGGTGCAGGGGATTTAGGACCAGCAATTACTGCAAATATCTCCGTCTTTTATCTGCTGATTTTCTTTACCAGTGTCGCTGGTATCCCTGCGGGTTTAGCTGGCACTATTTTGATGATTGGCAAAATCTGGGATGGAGTAAACGATCCTCTTGTCGGGTTTCTGACTGATAAAACGAAATCTCGTCGTTGGGGCCGTCGTCTTCCTTGGATGTTTTATGGAGCAATCCCCTTTGGAATTTTCTTTTTCTTGCAGTGGATTGTACCGCAATTTAGTGCAAATAAGAGTAATAATATTTGGCCGCTGTTTTGGTACTACGTAGCAATTGGGGTGATATCTCAGGCGTTTTACACGGTTGTGAATTTGCCTTATACGGCGATGACTCCAGAACTAACTCAAGATTACGACGAACGCACCAGCCTTAACAGCTATCGCTTTACATTTTCCATTGGTGGCAGCATTTTATCATTGATTTTAACAGGAATTGTTTTTTCGCAGATTGCCGATCGCCAACAACGATATCTGGTTTTAGCGGGAATTTGTACTGTAATTTCGATTTTAGGATTATATTGCTGCGTTTTTGGAGTTCGCGATCGCATCTTGGCTTTTGAGGCCAAACGTATCGAAACCGAGGAACCTGAATCTCTCCCCTTCGGCGAACAGCTAAAAATTGTCTTCAGCAACCGACCTTTTATATTTGTTATTGGTATATATCTTTTTTCTTGGCTAGCTGTGCAGATAACAGCCAGCATTATCCCCTATTTTGTAGTCAATTATATGGGTCTAAAAGAAGAATCAGATGTGCCCATGATTCTGATTGCAGTGCAAGGAACTGCTCTGCTGATGCTATTTGTCTGGGGAGCGTTGAGTAAAAAAATCGGGAAAAAAATTGTTTATTTTCTAGGAATGATTTTATGGATAATAGCCGCCGCCGGACTATTTTTCTTACAACCTGGTCAAATAGTTTTGATGTATGTGATGGCTGTGATGGCAGGGATTGGTGTCTCCACAGCTTATCTAATTCCCTGGTCGATGATTCCAGATGTGATTGAATTAGATGAACTGCAAACGGGACAGCGCAGAGAAGGCATTTTTTATGGCTTCATGGTTTTGCTACAAAAATTTGGTTTAGCTTTCGGACTGTTTTTGGTAGGAAATGCTTTGCAAGCATCGGGTTTCAAAGAATCTGTAGCCGGAAGTCCACTACCTATCCAACCAGAATCTGCACTGTTTGCTATTCGCATTGCGGTTGGCCCTATACCTACAGTTTGTTTGCTTTGTGGTTTAGTTTTAACGTATTTTTACCCAATTACCCGCGAGATGCACGCAGAAATCATGCTGAAACTCAAAGAACGGCAAGACAAGAGGGGAACTTAAGGGAGCGGGGAAAGATTTTTTCGTTTTACAGTTTCAAACCCTTAATTGAGTTACCGCAATATTGCCGGAAAAACATACATCCACATCACTACCAGGGGTGCGATCGCGTTTGCCATATTCTCCTACATAATAAAAATCATCGCCTTCAATTCGATAGTTGACAGGCAAAGGTTTGCTACAGGCTTGGCAAAACACTATCTCAGGATGTGGTTCTCCTGGTAGCAGATTCGGCAAGTTCACATTCCAAAAGCTTCCCGGTTCTAGGGGACGCTTGAGTAAGTCCGCTAAAACTTCAGCTGTCAATTTGGCAGCCAGATCCCAATCAAAATTCTGCTTGGCTTTGCGATAGTGGGAAATAGCAATTCCGGGAATACCGTGCATTGCGGCTTCCCGCACAGCAGCCACTGTGCCAGAAATGTAGACATCGACTCCCAAGTTGCCCCCAGCGTTGATACCTGAAAGCACAAATTTGACATCTGCATTAATTTGTGTTAACGCAATTCTCACACAATCGGCGGGAGTGCCTGCGATCGCATATTCAGTCTCAGAACGTTGTTGGAGGTTGATGGCGCGAGTGGTAGTAACTTGATGTCCACAGCCAGACTGATGATCTACAGGAGCAGCGATAATAACATTTTTGCCATTTACAGCTTTGATTAGAGCTTTTATACCGGGGGCATCAATGCCGTCATCGTTAGTTAAAATTATAGTCATGTATATATTATTAAGGAATTGCTAGCAGTTGCGGTGTTCAAAATGTAACCTAAAGTTGTAATTCCCCAATATTTGCGTGTCTGGTCACTAAGATAACCGATCCCTAGGCACAAGCCATGACCAATCAAAAATACCAAGCTATGGTTAATTCCATAGTTGGGAAAAATATATCTAGATTTTTCTGGCTGCGTTGATACTTTTTAAATTTGCCAAAAGTTAGCGATCGCTTGCGGTAATGGCAAAATAATTACAATCAACAAAGCCATTGCCAGTAATCCCCAAATATCACGTTTGTTATCCAATTCAGTGACATCATTGAGTGCAGGCTCATCAATCAACGGCATAAATAATAAGATAATCGCCCACATCAAAAATTCTTCCCGGATTAACGAAAGTAATAGCAAGAGGAGGCGAGCCACTTGACCGATTATAATTGCAACTCGTTGGCCAAACATTGCATGGACAATGTGGCCTCCATCTAGCTGTCCCACAGGCATTAAATTTAACGCCGTCACAATTAGTCCGATAAAACCAGCTACTGCAACTGGATGCAAATCAAGGGCTGATTTTGCTGTTAACTGACTTCCCAAGGCTAGCTTCGACAGTAGCGCTAGTAAGATGGAATATTTGGGATTAAGGGCATCAGGATTCAAAAATCGGGTTTTTTCTTCAATCAGAGGAACCACCTCAGAATGAGCCAAGCCCCATATTAATAATGGCAAGGTAACAACAAAGCCTGCAAGTGGTCCAGCGATACTAATGTCAAATAATGCTTTGCGGTTGGGAATGGGACTACGCATCTGAATAAATGCACCAAAAGTTCCCAAAAAGAAAGGCATTGGAATAAAGTAAGGCAACGTCGAGCGAATTTTGTAGAATTTAGCCGTCAAATAATGCCCAAGTTCGTGAATACCTAAAATAGTCATTAATCCTAAAGCATAAGGTAATCCTTTGAATAGGACATCTGGGTTAGATAGAACTTTGAATAAAGAGCCAATTTCCCATAGAGGCGGAAGAGAAGCACCAGCAATTTCCACTCCCACTAAGGTAGTAGTTATCAAAGTAGCTACTACTAGTAGAAGTGCTAATCCTGGTCGAGTTAAGCGTTCTTGTTCGCGTCGTGGTGTATTTCTGTCTTTAGCAGCCTGAATATTAGGAACCAGCACAAAGAAAGGTTTGTCATTTAAACCTTCTTGAAAGATCAACACGAAGCGATCGCCAAATTGTGCTTCAATATTAGTCTTAATCTGTTGGTAAGCGTTGCTGGCTTTAGTTCGCAACTGACCCCGGCAAATTACGGCTTGTGGTCGATACTCAATATTTTGAACGTAATATACAGACCAAGGAAAACAATTTCGCAGTTGAGTTTCTTCTGTTGGCTCAATGGGACGCACTAGTGGTTCTGGGGTAGGCTGGATAATCGGCTGTGATTCTGAGGCTTGGGCTGGAACTTCGGTTTGCGTATCTCTTGGCACTCGCCGGCCTCCTAGAAACAATATCCAGTACAACACTGTGCAGACAAATAACGACGAAACAATCAGCGCTGGTGGCGGAGGTTGTTTCGTTCCATATATCAGCGTCCATCCACTTAACAAGAATGCTGGTGTCATTAAAACCAGCCACAACAACCATACTGGCGTTCGAGTGATGTGAGCGACGCTGTGCTGCACCATTAGATAAGTAGCTAGCCCCAGTAGGAGAATAAACAGAAACCAAAATGCCATGTTATCTTCAGTAATTTTGACAAAACGGCCTACCAGTAGCTTCAGCACCATAGCATTAACTACGAGGCAGACCTCAAATCCCAATTTTTTCAGATGGTTTACAGTTCAATTCTTCAGAATTTCTACACTGTAACCAGATTGTCCACAACTCCTCAGTTCCGGTTTTTTGATTATGTGCCCTTTACCTCAACAGCCAAGTCATACAACTAAGCCACCACGGGCTGTCTTTCCTCAAGAAATTCCTAGCGGAAGTTCCTTGCAATCGGACTTCGCACAAGATAGCATTTTTGCTTTCCCACCCAATCGGGACACATTAGGAGGAACCTCTTATTTTATTGTAAGAAATGAAGGCAATATCCTTATAGATTGCCCTGCCCTGAACCAAACAAATCAAGACTTTTTAGCAGCGCATGGAGGCGTGCGTTGGTTATTTCTCACCTATCGAGGCGCTATTGGCAAAACTGCTGAAATTCAGAAAGCCTTGGGTTGCGAAGTCCTGATCCAAGAACAAGAAGCTTATTTATTACCAGGCTTACCCGTAACTACCTTTAGTCAAGAATTTACTCTTGATGCGGCAGTCAAAATTATTTGGACACCAGGTCATTCTCCCGGATCATCTTGCCTATACTACAGTAAGCTTGGAGGTATATTGTTTTCTGGTCGCCATTTAGTTCCTAATCAGAAGGGGGAAGCAGTACCATTACGGGTAACTAAAACCTTTCACTGGCCACGACAAATCAACAGTGTTCAGTTATTATTACAAACATTTACACCAGAAACTCTTAAGTACATTTGTCCCGGAGCTAATACAGGTTTTCTTAGGGGCAAGCGTTTTATAGATCGAGCTTATCAACATCTCGCCTCTCTGGATTTACCAGCTTTGCTGCGGATGCAGCCCCTTCTTTAAAATAAAGACTCCTTCACGAGTATCAAAAACTTATCCTAATGCCCAATACCCAATAAACTATAGTTCTTTTTGATACTAATGTAAAATATAATTTAAGGAAGATACTGTCTGGGGAATTCTAGCGTTAGACAAGGAATTCTGGTAAAAATTTATGAGTGCAAAAGTTGATGGAACTGTAAGGATCGCTGGCTACCAAATTATAGAGCAACTCTATTCTGGTTCTCGGACTCAAGTGTATCGGGCAATACGAGAATGCGATCGCCAACCAGTCGTCATCAAGCTCTTAAAACGAGAATATCCAAGTTTTAGCGAATTAGTACAGTTTCGCAACCAATATGCGATCGCTAAAAACCTAGATATTCCCAGTATCATTAAACCTTACAGCCTAGAACCCCATCACAATGGCTATGCCCTAGTTATGGAAGACTTTGGTGGCATCTCCTTGCGGCAATTTACCCAAAGACGACCACTGAGCTTAGAGGAATTCCTACCCATTGCCTTGCAACTAATAGACACTTTACACCAGTTGCATCAACAGCGCGTCATTCACAAAGATGTCAAGCCAGCTAATATCCTGATTCATCCTGAAACCAAAAAAATTAAGCTAATCGACTTCAGTATTGCCTCGCTGCTACCACGAGAAACCCAGGAAATTCAAAGTCCCAACGGACTGGAGGGAACCCTAGCGTATTTGTCGCCAGAGCAAACTGGACGGATGAACCGAGGCATTGACTACCGCAGCGACTTTTATTCATTAGGTGTGACTTTCTTTGAACTACTGAGTGGACAACTGCCTTTTACATCTCACGATCCGATGGAGTTGTTACATTGTCATATCGCCAAACAGCCTGACTCTATCTGTAATCTCAACCCGGAAATCCCCTTGATGTTGGGAGAGATTATTTGCAAGTTGATGGCAAAGAATGCCGAAGACCGCTACCAAAGTGCGATGGGACTCAAGCATGACTTAGTGTTCTGTTTAGAACAATGGCAAGAAACAGGCAAACACACTTGGTTTGATTTAGGACAGCGCGATATCAGCGATCGCTTTCTCATTCCTGAAAAACTCTACGGACGGGAGCAGGAAATAGAATGCTTACTGGAGGTATTTGGGCGGGTTGCCAATGGTGCAGTGGAACTGATGCTGGTGGCTGGCTTCTCTGGCATTGGTAAAACTGCCGTGGTGAATGAAGTGCATAAGGTTATCGTTCGCTGGAACGGCTACTTCATCAAAGGAAAGTATGACCAGTTCAACCGCAATATTCCCCTGTCTGCTTTTGTACAAGCTTTCCGGGATTTGATGGGACAGTTGCTCACTGAAAGCGACACTCAGCTGGAACAGTGGCGAAAAAAAATTCTGTCTGCAATCTCTGAAAGTGGACAGGTGATAATTGAAGTGATTCCAGAATTAGAACGGATTATTGGCACGCAACCGCCAGTACCAGAATTATCGGGTAGTGCTGCACAGAACCGCTTCAATCTGCTGTTTGTCAAATTTATTCAGGTATTCGCTACAAGAGAGCATCCGTTAGTAGTGTTCCTCGATGATTTACAGTGGGCAAATTTGGCATCTCTCAATTTAATAAGGCTGTTAATGGGTGAAACCTTAAAGGGTTATCTGTTAATTATTGGCGCATACCGTGATAATGAAGTGTTTGCGGCTCATCCGTTAATGGTGGCCCTGGAAGAGATTGAGAAGGGAGCCACCGTCAGCACCATTACATTAGCTCCTTTGAATCAAACAGATGTGAATCGTTTGATTGCCGATACATTGAGTTATTCAACAGAAGTTGCCCTGCCGTTAACCGAGCTAGTTTATCAAAAAGCCAAAGGTAATCCGTTTTTTACAATCCAGTTTCTCAAGGCATTACATGAAGATGGACGAATTACCTTTGATTGGGATACAGGTTTGTGGCAGTGCGATCTGGTGCAAGTACCCAGACGCACGGCAGCTTGTCTTCAGACATCGCTTTCTTTAACGGATGATGTCGTTGAGTTTATGGCAATTCAACTACAAAAGTTGCCGCTCGAAACTCAGGAAATTCTGAAATTGGCAGCCTGTATCGGTAATCAATTTGATTTGGCGACATTGGCGATCGTTTTTGAACAGTCTCCAACCCAAACAGCAGCAGTTTTGTGGAAAGCGTTGCAAGAAGGGTTAGTTTTACCACATTGTGATATCTATAAGTTTTATCAAGAGTCAGAAGCAATAAGAGATTCTTCTGACTTGGGGATTCTGGATTCTGGTTCCTGTGTTTACACATTTCTGCACGATCGCGTCCAACAAGCAGCATATTCTCTCATCCCAGAGGAGCAAAAACAGGCAACTCATCTAAAAATTGGCCAGTTACTTCTGAGTAATACCCCCGAAAGCAACCGGGAAGAACGCATTTTTGAAATTGTCAGTCAACTTAACGTTGCGGCTGAATTGATTGCCCAACCCGCAGAACGTCAAGCATTAGCGCAATTTAACCTGATGGCAAGCCGCAAAGCCAAGGCAGCGATTGCTTACACTGCCGCCTGCAAATATGCCCAAGTGGGCATTGGGCTACTCGCCCAAAACAGTTGGCAGCATCAGTATGAGTTAACCCTAGCACTCCATCAAGTTGCCACAGAAGCTGCCTATCTGAGCGGTGATTTAGAACAGATGGCAGCCAATGCTCATCTTGTCTTAAATCACGCCAAAACTCCATTAGATAAAATCAGCGTCTATGAGGTGAAGATTGAAGTATTCACTGCTCAGGGTTATTTTGCCGAAGCGATCGCAGCAGCACTTACCATTTTAAAGCAATTGGGAGTGGAACTACCCACAGTGCCTACCCAGGAAGATGTGGCAGTGGCCTTTAGTACCGTCTTAGATGTAATTGGAGAGCGATTCCCTGCCGAGTTGCTCAACCTCAGCGATGCGAGGGATGCAAACATCCTGGCAGCAGCTCGAATTTTGACATCAGTAGCACCTTGCGCTTATCTGTTCCAGCCACAGTTGTATTTACTGGTGATTTTAAAAAAGGTTTATTTATCTGTCGTCTATGGTAATGAATCAACCTCGACCTTTAGCTATGCCTCTTATGGAATATTGATGTGCGGTGTATTCAAAAACGTCGAATTAGGTTATGAATTCGGTCAGTTAGCCCTCGACCTGCGATCGCGCTATCAAAATTCCGAATTGAAAGGGAAAACTTTATTACTAGTCTACTTATACACAAGGCATTGGAAAATCCATCTGCGGGAGTTATTACAACCCTTGCAGACAGCCTATTGTAGTTGTTTAGATGTAGGCGATTTGGCTTTTGCGGGTTACTCTGCGTATAATTACGGTTTTTACTCCTATTTTTCAGGACAGAATTTAACACAGCTAGAGCCGGAAGTTGCTGATTATTGTGAAGCGCTCAAGCACCTCAAGCAAAATCTAGCTCTGAACTATTCCCAATTAATTCGACAAATTTTGCTGAATTTAATGGGAGAAGCGGATGATGTTGTGGTGTTGAGCGGTACAGCCTACAATGAACAGCATCAACTTCCATTACATGAAGCAGCAGGCGATCGCACCGGATTAGCATTGCTGTGGATTAACAAACTGGTTGTATCGTATTTGTTTTCCGAGTTTGAACAAGCCGTAGAACAAGCTAGGCAAGCGAGACAATATTTAGACGCTATTATTGCTTTTTTATATGTACCTATCTTTCATTTCTATGATTCTTTAGCTCAACTAGCATGGTTTGAGCAACTCTCAGCCCTAGAACAGCAGCAAATGAAAGAATGCATTACTGCTAACCAAGAAAAACTTAACTACTGGGCTACCCATGCGCCAATAAATTTTCGACACAAATTTGATTTGGTGGAAGCCGAGCGTTATCGAGTTTTGGGCAATCGGGCAGAAGCAATTGAATGTTACGATCGCGCCATCATTGGAGCCAAAGAACAAGGCTATATTCAAGAAGAAGCACTAGCCAATGAATTAGCCGCCAAATTCTACCTCGACTGGGGCAAAGAGCAGATTGCTCAGTCATACATGACTCAAGCCTACTATGGTTATGCTCGTTGGGGTGCGAAAACCAAAGTCGTCGATCTAGAAAAACGCTATCCCCAATTACTTGCCCCCATTCTTCAGCAAAGTCCTTCTCCTCTCTCAACTAACGAAACTATCTTTGCCTTGGGGAGTGTCACCTGCACCAGTTCTGCCAATTCCAGTAGTAGCAGCATTTCTGTTGCTCTAGATTTAGCTAGCATTCTCAAAGCTTCCCAAACCCTATCTGGCGAAATCGAACTAGAAAAACTGCTTTCAGTATTGCTGCATATCGTCATTGAAAATGCCGGAGCAGATAAGTGTGTGTTCATGCTTTTAGAATCAGGGCGTTTGCTAATTCAGGCGTTAGCACAGCTTTCTCTTGGTATCGTATCTATAGAGAACAAGGGAATTACCCATATTGATTTTTACCCAAGGTTGCTGAATCCACAGCCCATTGAAGACTCTCAGGATGTGCCAGTTGGCTTAATTAATACCGTCAAACGCAGCTTAAAACCAACGGTAATTATTGATGCCACAGTGCATCCTCAGTTCATCAACGATCCTTATATTCAGCAACAGCAGCCCAAAAGCATCTTGTGCAGCCCGATATTACATCAAGGGAAGTTGCTGGGCATATTGTATCTGGAAAATAATCTGACAAATGGAGCCTTTACAAGCGATCGCGTCGAACTGCTGAACTTGCTTTGCGCTCAAGCGGCAATTTCTTTGGTGAATGCGCGACTTTATCAAAATTCCCAAAACTATGCTCAACAGTTGACGCAATCTCTAGCAAAATTACAGGCTAGTGAAATCCGCTTCCAAAATTTGGCGAATAATATTCCTGGTATGGTATACCAATTCCGTTTGGCGGCCGACGGTTCTATTTCAACACCCTACGTTAGCTCTGGCTGTTTGGACTTGTATGGCTTAGAGCCAGAGTTAGTGATGGCAGGGATACACAGCCTTTACGCTATGAATCATCCTGACGATCAACCAGCTATTGCAAAAGCGATCGCTTACTCTGCCAAAACTCTGACACCATTTGAGCAAGAATGGCGCATCATCCTGCCTTCAGGAACCATAAAATGGATTCAATCTGCGGCTCGGCCAGAGCGACAAGCCGATGGCGCAATCTTATGGGATGGGGTGGTAATTGATATTAGCGATGTCTACGACGAGCTTTGCTTACGCAAACAGGCCGAAGCATCTCTAGCCAAAGAACGAGAGTTCTTGAATGCCATTATTCAAAATATTACAGATGGGATTGTTGTTTGTGACCCTAATGGAAATTTGATCTTATTCAATAACGCAACTCGTGAGTTTCATGGCTTACCAGTAGAATCATTGCCACCAGAGCAATGGGCAGAACACTTCGATCTCTATCAACCTGACGGTCAAACACCCCTATCAACAACAGAAATTCCTTTGTTTCGCGCCTTGCAAGGGGAAATAGTTGAAAATGCAGAAATCGTAATTGCACCGAAGCATGGTTCTAAGAGAATTTTGTTAGCAAGCGGACAAGCGATCGTCGATTTTTTGGGCAACAAACTTGGTGCAGTAATTGTGATGCGAGATATTAGCGATGTTTACAACGAGCTTCGCTTACGCAAACAGGCAGAACTTACTTTACAGCAAAAATCACTTGATTTGCAACAAGCGCTAAATGATTTACAAAACGCCCAATTACAAATAGTTCAAAGTGAAAAGATGTCTGCACTGGGTAACTTAGTTGCTGGTGTCGCTCACGAAATGAATAATCCCCTCGGTTTTATTGCTGCCAGTCTCAAACAAGCTAAACCCACTATTGCTGATATTATCGAACACTTGAAACTCTATCAAGAAACTTTACCCAACAAGAACGATCAAATCAAAGATCATGCGGTCGAAATTGACTTAGATTATAGCTTAGAAGACTTGCCAAAGATGATTGATTCAATGTCTATGGCGTGCGACAGGTTAAAAAAAATCAGCACCAGTTTAAGAACTTTCTCTCGTGCAGATCAAGACTACAAAGTGCCTTTCAATATCCACCAAGGTATTGATAGCACAATTTTAATTTTGAAACATCGTCTAAAGGCTAATGAACTACGCCCTGCCATTGAAGTTGTCACCAACTACGGTAATTTACCTCAAATTGAATGTTTCCCAGGGCAACTCAATCAGGTGTTTATGAATATTTTAGCAAATGCGATTGATGCTTTAGATGAGTCCACTCTTGAGCGGAGTTTGGCAGAGATTCAAGAAATTCCTAACCAAATTATAATTACAACCTCAGTCGAAAATCATCTAGTTAAAATTGCCATTGCTGATAATGGGAAAGGGATGAGCGAAGAAGTAAAATCAAAGATTTTCAACCATTTATTTACGACAAAAACTGTCGGTAAAGGTACGGGTTTGGGGTTGGCGATCGCTCGGCAAATTGTTGAAGAAACTCACAACGGTAAATTGATTTGTAACTCGGTTCTGGGTCAGGGTACAGAATTCATTATTGAAATTCCAGTATAATTTTTATTTCCTATACTGTATGAAAAAAACCAAGTTTGTCAATTTAAGCATCATATCGTTGATATTTTTTATCTTCACTGATGTATTTGTCTCTCATTCATCTCCAGCCTATTCAACAGATAATAGTGCAGAACCAATCAATACAGAAAACACAGATTTTAATTGTTATAGACAATACCCTGAAACGAAATACCCTGAAGCAAAATCATACTGCCATGCACTTGCCAATACGAGAAATGCCGAATTTCATCAAATATGGAAAGATTTGACAGCAATAATTAAAGATAACAGAAAAATTAAATGGGAAGATGACAAAATTAAGAGCCGTCTATTAGTAGCAACTTGGACAGGATGGAATGGATATGACGATAAAATCGGTAAAGATTTTGTAACAGCAACACAAGATATTTGGGTAACAGTTGCACCAGAGTTACAAGATTTTTGTAAACCATTTTCTATGACTGAACGAAAAAAAATAACTATACCTTACAGAATAAATCAATTGTTGGGAATACCTCCAGAAGCTAGTGAAAAAATCAACAAGCGTAAGGTTGTACAAATATGGGTAGACAAAAAAGATTTATTTATACCTACTCCAGATCCGGAAATTACTGACCATGAAGCAGAAGTAAATTTTCCAGAGTTAAGTGGATTTATATTAATTACTAATGAATATAAATCTTGGTTTTTAAAGCAATTAATGGCTAATTATTATCCGTGGACTAAACTTGGATACACTTATGATTGGGGAAAACACAGCGACTGGGGAAAAATTGATCCAAGCAGACCAGTAAATGTAGGCTTGAGTGAATTTATTATTAGAGAAAATGCTCCTCTAAAAGTTGAGTCTATATCCTCAGCAGAAAATTATTGCAAGTAAAAGTTATAAATTCTATAGCAATCCGATAGCGAAGCGGTAGCGAGTCAGACGCTCCTGCGTCGCTAACGCTGCGCTATCGAGCGTCTTTGATTTCTGTTCGCGCAGCGTCGCGTAGCCATATAAGGACTCTAAAAAGTTGTTCCAGTTTTATCAAAAACTATCGTTAACTTTTAACTGCTGGCAGATGCTTTTTTTCAGCTTTCTTAGGTTGTATACTAAGCTTTTTCCGCAATGCCTCCATGTAAATGTAAAACACTGGAGTTAGATAGAGAGTCAATATCTGAGAAAACAGCAATCCACCAACGATCGCAATCCCCAAAGGACGACGCGCTTCTGAACCGACTCCTGTCCCCAGAGCAATGGGAAGTGTGCCAATTAAAGCTGCCATCGTCGTCATCATAATCGGGCGGAAGCGAATCAAGCAAGCGGCATAGATAGTATCAAAGGAATTTTTCCCTTCCTTTCTTTGCGCTTCAATAGCAAAATCCACCAACATAATCCCATTTTTCTTGACGATACCCACCAAGAGAATTATGCCGATGAAAGAGTAAAGGTTTAAATCTACCTGGAAAATCAGTAGCGTCAATAATGCGCCAAAACCCGCCGAAGGTAAACCGGAAAGAATGGTAATCGGGTGAATGAAATCCTCATAGAGAATACCGAGAATCAGATAGATTACTAAAATAGACACCAACAACAACACGCCTAAATCATTGAAAGACTGTTGAAAGGTTTGGGCTGAACCCTGAAAGCTGGTGGTAATTGTTGAGGGTAGTACCTCACTCGCTGCTTGCTTGATAGCATCTGTAGCCTGACTTAGAGACGTTCCTGCGAGGGTGTCAAAAGAGATAGTTGCAGAGGGGAGTTGAGCAACGTGAGTAACGGTTAGAGGACCGACGTTTTGAGTGATATTAGCGATCGCACTTAGCGGAACAAGTTTCCCAGTACTCGATTGCACATAGAGCATCGATAGGGCGGTAGAATCTCGTTGAAACTCCGGTTTTACTTCCAAGATTACATAAAATTGGTCATTTGGGGTATAAATAGTTGACACCTGACTGGAACCATAAGCGGTACTGAGGGTTTGTTCAACTTGTTGAGCGGTAATGCCAAGGGTTGCAGCTTTGTTGTGGTCAAATTTGACTTGGATTTGAGGAGTGCTGAGTTGTAAATCACTGTCAACGTTCTGGAGTCCTGGTAGGGTTTTGACTTTATCTACAAGTTTAGGAACGTATTGGCGCAAGTCTTGCAGATTTAAACTCTGCAAGGTGAACTGATAAGTAGAATTGGTTTGTTGTCCACCGATGGGAATAGCTGGTGGAGAACGGAGGAATGTCTTAACCCCAACTACACGTCTCAACTTGGGGGTTAACTCTTGAATAATTTCGTCGGCGCTCAATTTACGTTGAGAACGCGGCTTGAGCCGAATTGTAATTCGCCCAGAGTTGACCGACGCATTCGGGCCACTTGCACCCACAATGGAATCAACTGCTTCAATGTTAGGGTCTTGACGAATGAGATCAACAACCTTTTGCTGGTGATGCCGCATATCATCAAAAGAAATATCTTGCGCTCCTTTGGTGTTCGCCATCAGTTGTCCGGTGTCTTCTGTAGGAATAAATCCTTTGGGAACGATGACGAACAAATAGACGGTCATTACCAGCAGAATGCCAGAACCAATCAGTGTCATCAAGCGGTATTTTAAGACAGGCTTGAGCGTCCAATCATATCCCCGCAGTAGTAAATCAAATGCCCGTTCTGAAACTCGATACAGCCGATTTGGTCTTTGCTGATGAGATGAACTTAAGAAACGACTGCATAACATGGGGGTGAGACTGAGGGAAACAAAACCCGAAACCAAAATTGCCACTGCGATCGTCACGGCAAATTCATGAAATAATTTCCCGATTATTCCACTCATGAACATAATCGGGATGAACACCGCCACTAGGGAAAGGGTCATTGACAAAATGGTGAAGCTGATTTCCCTCGATCCCTTCAATGCCGCATTTAGGGGAGATTCGCCCATTTCTCGATAACGGACGATATTTTCCAACACAACGATCGCATCATCCACGACAAAGCCCACGGAGAGGGTCAACGCCATGAGTGAAAGGTTGTCTAGGGAGAAACCCGACAGATACATTACAGCAAAAGTGCCAATAATCGCTACAGGTAGCGCCAAACTGGGAATTAGGGTAGCTGTTATATCACGTAAAAATAAGAAAATCACCAAGACAACTAGACAAACCGAAAGAACCAAGGTAAATTTCACATCGTTGACAGAGGCTCGGATGGTTTGGGAGCGATCGTACATAATCCCCATCTCAATGGATTTGGGAACTTGTTCGCGGAGTGTAGGTAAAAGTTCCTGGATGGCATCAACAATATTTACCGTGTTAGCACCTGGTTGCGGCTGCACAGCGAGAACAACAGAATGACGGTTTGTCACCTTGCGATCGCTATATAAATTCGAGACTTTGACATTTTGTTCGCTGTCAATTATCTGCCCCAAATCTTGGAGCCGCACGGTAGCACCATTCTTGTAAGTTACAATTAGCTGGCGATAGCTGGCAGCATCGGTGAGTTGACCGTTCGCCTGAATCGTATAACTTTTGTAAGTGCCAGAGAGACTGCCGGTTGGCAAGTTGACATTTCCTTGTTGAATTGCAGTTTTTACCTGAGTTAGACCAATTCCCCGCGATGCCAACTCTCGCGGGTCAAGCTGGACGCGGACTGCATATTGCTGTTGACCAAAAACCTGTACCTGAGCAACACCATTAATCATCGAAATTGGCTGACCAACTGTTACCTCTGCGTATTCATCTACTGTCGAGATTGGCTGTGTCTCCGAATACATATAGAGGTAGAGAACTGGTGAGACAGAGGGGTTGACTTTACGGTAAGTGGGCGGGTGAGGCATTCCGGCTGGTAGTTGTCCGGCGGCGGCTGAGATGGCTGCCTGTACATCTTTTGCGGCATCTTCCACTCGGCGGCTAAAGTCAAATTGTAGGGAGATGTTAGTGCTGCCTGTGGAACTGGTGGAATTGAATGAATTGAGTCCGGCAATTTCGGTAAACTGTCTTTCTAGGGGTGCGGCGACTGAAGATGCCATTGTTTCCGGGGTGGCACCAGGGAGACTAGCGGAGACAGATATAAAAGGATATTCAACATTGGGTAGGGCACTAATGGGTAATAGCAGATAACTCATGAGACCGAAGATGAGGATACCCATCATTACCAAAGTGGTCATGACTGGACGACGGATGAAGAGTTCTGAAAGGTTCATGGGTTTTGTTATTGAGTTAAGCCTTAACTCTTTGTCAAAGTCATTTTTTTTAAACGAACCACAGAGGCGCAGAAGGCACTGAGAGAAGAAAGAAATGCTTAACTCTAAGTTGGCTCATAACACATATAGCTGTAAAAAACTCTCTTGATTCTCGTCTCTGTGTCCTCTGCGTCTCTGCGGTTCGTCTAAAAAAATTGAATATCACGATCGCTCGCCTATGAAAATACCCGTCGCAACTTAACTTGATTAAGCTTCTTCCGCCATGATTCCATATATATATAGAACACAGGCGTTAAATACAAGGTCAATATCTGAGAAAACACCAGTCCGCCCACAACTGCAATCCCTAGAGGACGGCGGGATTCGGAACCAGCCCCAAATCCGATCGCTATGGGCAAGGTTCCCATTAATGCTGCCATCGTCGTCATCATAATCGGACGGAAGCGCACTAAGCAGGCTTGATAGATTGCCTCAGACGGTTTTTTCAATTCTTCTCGCTGGGCAACAATTGCAAAATCTACCATCATGATGCCGTTTTTCTTCACAATGCCCACTAAGAGAATTATGCCGATAAAGGAATAAACATTTAGTTCGACATGAAATATTATCAGCGTTAATAATGCCCCAAAACCTGCTGAAGGCAAACCGGAAAGAATCGTAATTGGGTGAATGAAATCCTCATAGAGAATACCCAAAATCAGATAAATTACGAGGATGGCGATCGCTAACAATAAACCCAAACTCGGCAGTGAACTTTGAAATACCTGGCTTGCACCCTGAAAGCTGGTGCTAATGCTGGCAGGAATTACCCGATCGATCAGTTTTTGAATCTCTTCGTTGGCATTTCCCAAGGACACACCGGGGGCGAGGTTAAAGGAAATGGTGGCGGCGTTCATCCGACCGTTATGATTGACCATTAACGGGCTGACTCCCTGAGATAGTTTGGCGAATGTCTTCAAAGGAACTGCCACTCCTGTGCTGGAGTTAATATACAATGTCAAAAGTGCGTTGATATCCTCCTGATACTGCGGTGCTAATTCCAAAATCACTTGATACTCATTGGTCGCTGCATAGATGGTTGACACTTGGTAGGAACCGTAAGCACTTCTGAGGGTATTTTCGATTTGCTCGGCGGTAATCCCATAAGTTGAGGCTTTATCGCGGTCAATGTCAATTTGAATTTGGGAAGCAAACTGTAAATCGCTGTTGACATCCTGGAGTTCTGTCATATCCTTCATCTTGGTAACAAGTTGGGGAACATACTCCTGTAAGAGTTTGACATCAGAACTCTGGAGTGCAACTTGATAAAGTCCTGTGCTTTGTTGAGCGCCAATGGGAATCGCTGGGGGATTTTGTAAGAATACTTGGATGCCTGGAACAGTGGCGAGTTTGGTTCGCAAATTTTGCACAATTTCGTCAGCACCAAGTTGGCGCTGCGATCGCGGTTTTAACCGAATAAACAAACTCCCAGAATTGGCTGCAACTGCTGCCCCACCGCCACTAGCACTGGCTCCCGCCCCGATATTGGAGTTGACTGCATCTACATTTGGGTCTTGGCGAATCAGGTTAGCAACTGTCTGCTGATGTTGGACAAGATTATCGAAGGACGCATCTTCGGCTGCTTGGGTAATACCTGTAATTTGTCCGGTATCTTCGCTAGGAATAAAGCCCTTGGGAACTATCACCAACAACCCAACTGTCACCGCCAATAAAAAGACAGATAAAATCATCGTGGTGCGGTGATATTTTAAGACTTTTTTGAGACTCCAATCGTACAAACCGAGGAAGCGATCGAAGACATATTCGGAAGCTTGGTATAACCGACTTTGATTAGCATGATCCACAGGACGCAGAAAACGGCTGCATAACATCGGAGTCAGAGTCAAAGACACAAAACCAGATACCAGAATTGCAACTGCGATCGTCACAGCAAATTCATGAAATAATCGCCCTAGTACTTCACTCATGAACAACATGGGGATGAAGACTGCAACTAAGGAAAGGGTCATTGACAGAATTGTGAAACCAATTTCTCTCGACCCATTCAACGCCGCTTCTAACGGACGTTCCCCCATTTCGATATGACGGACGATATTTTCTAGCATGACGATCGCATCATCTACTACGAAACCCACAGAAAGGGTCAACGCCATCAGCGACAGGTTATCTAGTGAGTAGTGCAGCAAATACATCACTGCAAAAGTGCCAATCAGCGAAACGGGTAATGCCAAACTAGGAATCACTGTGGCCGAGAGGTTCCGCAAAAAGATGAAAATTACTAAGATAACTAGAGCGATCGTCAAAATCAAGGTAAATCTGACATCATCCACTGAATCTCGAATTGACTGAGACGCATCATAGAGAATCCCAATTTCCACGGATGCCGGAATCTGCTCTCGTAACTTTGGCAGCAAATTCTTAATCGTGTCTACAACTTGTACCGTATTGGTTCCTGGCTGTCTTTGAATGGTGAGAATAATGGCGCGGGTATTGTTGTACCAGCTTGCTACTTTGTCATTTTCTACACTGTCAATAATCCTGCCCAGTTGATTGAGATAGATGGGCATTCCATCTTTATAAGAGACAATCAACTGCCGATAAGCAGCCGCATCTTCAAGTTGCCCGTTAGTCTGAACTGTAAAATTCTTATGATTTCCCGAAAGACTGCCAGTAGGTAAATTGACGTTACCCTGTTGAATTGCCGTCGCCACCTGATCCAGTCCAATTTGCCGTGCTGCCAATTGCTGCGGATCGAGTTGAATTCGAGCCGCATACTTTTGGGAACCGTAGACAGCTACCTGTGCTACCCCATTGATTGTAGATAACTTTTGCGCCAGATAAGTCTCGGCATAATTATCTACCTGGGAAAGCGGCAGTGTGGGAGAGTCTAAGTAAAGGTAAAGAATCGGTTGATCTGCGGGGTTAACCTTACTGTAGGTGGGAGGATTGGGTAAATCCGTGGCAATTTGCCCCGATGCTCCTGATATGGCTGCTTCTACATCCTGCGCTGCATCATCAATGTTGCGACTCAAGTTGAATTGCAGTGTAATTTGAGTCTGTCCCAGAGTGCTAGTTGAATTGAGCGAATCGAGTCCAGCAATACTGGAAAATTGCTTCTCTAAAGGACGAGCAACCGATGCTGCCATTGTTTCCGGGCTAGCTCCCGGTCGGGAGGCGCTTACCTGAATTGTGGGATAATCCACACTGGGTAAATCGCTGATTGGCAGCAAGCGATAACTCATAAAACCGAAAATCAAAATTGCCGTCATCACCAGAGTCGTCATGATCGGACGACGGATAAATGGTTCCGAAAGGTTCATGATTCACCCCCGCCTGACTTCGGGGATTCTCCCCCTTGCTCCTTGGTCACTGAGCGCAGTCGAAGTGTGCCCCCTGCCCCTCTTCTTGACTTCGAGGAATTTCCATTTGAGTCATTGCCGCTTGTTTTAATGCGGATTTTGCTACCCGAAATAAGATTCGCTTGACCATCGGTGACAATTTTATCGCCTGGTTGCGGCCCTTTTTGAACCACATCTAGTCCATCAATGGTGCTGCTAATTGTAACTGGCACATTTTCCACCGTCATGTCTGGCTTAACTACAAACACAAACTGGCCATCCGGACCATTCTGCACGGCTTGGCTGGGGACAACCGTTGCATTCGGTTGTTCAGTCAGCGTTAGCGTTGTGTTCACAAATTGACCAGGAAACAAGTGTCCCTGAGCGTTGTCGAAGTCGCCAATCAGTTGAATTGTCCCTGTGGTGTTATCGACCGTATTATTGACAAAAGTCAAAACACCTGGTGCGGGATGAGCTTGATCGTTGGGGAACGTCACATCTACCTTCAGCCTGCCATTCTGCATATACTTTTGTACCTGGGGCAGATTTGTTTCGGGAATGGAAAAAGCAACTTGAATCGGGCGAATTTGGGTTAGGGTAACAAGCGGAGTCGTACTGTTAGCTTGCACCACATTGCCCTGAGTCACCAGAATATTGCCAGCGCGGCCATCAATCGGCGCATAAATTTTGGCGTAAGATAATTGCACTTTGGTATTGTCTAATGCTCCCCGATCGGAACGGACAACGGCTTGAGCATTCGCGATCGCAGCTCGATCGCCTTGGACAACTGCTCCAGCATTAGTCAGCGCCACGCGATCGCTTTTCAAAACTGCTTCAGCATTAGCGATCGCTTCTCGATCTGCTTGCAGAGTTGCTGTAGCCGATTTGCTGTTAGAAACGTATTGCTGTGCTTGATCTAAACTAATCGCGCCCTTTTTGTACAATGCACTATAGCGATCGCTCTGTCCCTGAGCAAATTCTGCTTGCGCTCGATCTTTAGCTAAATTCGCCTGAGCTTGTCGCACCAAAGCTTGGTCTTTGACTAAAGTGGCTCTAGCTTGGTCTACCTGACCCAAATCTCTAGTTAATGCATCTCTGGCTTGTTGTACCGAGGCTTGGTCTTTTGCTACAGTACCTTGAGCTTGCTGGATTGCAGCAGTTTGCGATCGGTCATCTAGGGTAAACAAAAGTTGTCCCTTTTTCACATCTTGACCTTTCTTAAAATAAACCCCAATAATCCGTCCGCTAGCTTCGGGCGTAATCGATACCGTAGAACCCGATTGCACATTCCCGATCGCCTGCAATTGCACCGGAACCGTTTTTTGTGTCACCATTGCCACGGTTACAGGTGTAACTTGCTGTTTATTGCGCCCAGATTTTTCAGCTTTGTCTGACTTGGCTGCACCCGCATGGATACCAAAAAAATCCAACCCAGCTAGCAACAGCACGCCCAAAATTACCAAACGAATCTTTTTCTTTTTTGGCGATCGCGGTAACTTCGGCTCTATACTGTTCTCGTTTTCAGTCAAACTCTCACTAGTAATTTCATGGTTCATCAGAACCTCCACTGGATTTTAGTTTATTAAAAACAGAATTCAGGAGTCAGAAGCCAGAATTCAGTATGATAGGACTTAAGCAAAATATCTCTCAAACTCCCATTTCTCCGTGTCCTCTGCGCCTCTGCGGTAGCCTGCGGCAAGCCACTTCTCTACGAGACGCTACGCGAACGTGTCTACGTTATTTCGTAATAATTTATTTTGAATTCTTAATTCTGCCTTCTGAATTCTTTTTCAATACTTAACTTAACTGCTGCTGTAAAAGTTTAAGAGCTTGTTTTTCTATCTGCCGGACTCGTTCTCGACTAATACCCAAACGCTGACCAATCTGTTGTAGAGAAAGTTCTTCTCCATCTGTCAATCCAAAGTGCAAATTTAATATTTCTTGTTGTTGGCGAGACAAATTTGACAATAAACTGTTAACCTCTTGATTGAGAGATTCCTCTGTGATATAGCTGTTAGAAGAATATTTATAATCTTCTATTAAATCTTGTAATCTTAAATCTTTTTCTGAGCTAACTCGAATATCAAGAGAGATAGTTCGAGTAGCCAAAAGCAGAAATTCTCGAATCTGACTAGGTTTTAAAGAAAGTGCATTAGCAATTTCCGTACTGGTGGGAATCCGACCTAGTGTTTGAGATAGCTCTCGCTGAACACGCTTAATTTTGTTTAATTTTTCATTGATGTGAATGGGTAATCGAATCGCGCGTCCTTGCTGGGCGATCGCTCTGGTAATTCCTTGACGAATCCACCAGTAAGCGTAGGTTGAAAACCTATATCCTAGAGCCGGATTGAATTTTTCAACCCCTCTTTCCAAACCTAATGTACCTTCTTGAATTAAGTCCATCAGTTCTAAGTTACGTCTCTGATATTGCTTGGCAATTGATACCACCAGCCGGAGATTAGCCGTTATCATTTTATGTTTGGCTTTTTTCCCTTGATTTAGCTGCTGAAGTAGTTCCTGTTCGCTTAACTGCATCTGGTTAGCCCATTCTGACAGCGTGGGTGTACGCTTTAATTCAATAGTCAGTTTTTCTGATTCAGCAAGTATTGTCATCAGTTGCTGAACTTCTTGGGCAAAAATAATTTCTTGCTCCTGGGTTAACAGAGGTATCCTGCCAATTTCTTTAAGATAAGCACGGACTGTATCAGTTGTAGCTTTGTTTGTGTTACTAGCTTTAGTATCTGAGAATGTTAAGTTACTCATATAGCAATCAGATTTGATTTCTAAATTGTTTGCTGAGGCAGGTAATAGGAAAGAAGCAAGAGGCAAAAGGCAATATTTAAGAAGGCTCTTTGAGCTATATTGAATATTTTCAAAAATCAAATAAACATGAGTCCAATAGTTAGTCTCTGCCTATTAATTAGGATATTTTTGATTAGGAAAAAATCGCAGATAGTGACTTGAAGAACCATAAAGATTTTTATAAAAACCTAGGTATCAAGCACTAGTTCCAAAAGAGCAATCAACACCCAAATTGCTAGAAAAACAATTACAGGTAGGCTGATATCGGGAAACTCCCTTTGTAAATCGATAATGCCAGAAGAAATGACAACTTAACGATCGCGAGAATAAAACGGCTGATCTCCAGGATGCGATTGTAAAGTCTGGAAAATCCCTCCAGGATTTCTTCCATATTATTGATGACAAGTAAAATTTGTTGTCGGTGCAAATAGGTGGCTAATGAGCATTCTGGCTGCACTTGCACCCATTCATATTCATTCTTGAAATTATCTAAAAGCTTGTCTACAGGTAGCATCTGGGAGCATAGTAGATATTGTCAAAAGTATCCGTGTACTTATTTCTCACCCTGCAAACTCACACGATTGGCCCCAGACTGAATCAATTTGCCCAAGTCAGCAACGGCGCTAGCATACTGAGGATCGGCTAATGTCCCCAAGGTTCGGTTTTCTACTAATGCTTTCTGTTGTGCCTCGCTTAACTCCACGGTAATATCTGGTGCAATGCCAACATGATTGATATCTCGACCTTTTGGTGTGTAGTATTTGGCGATCGTTAGTTTCAACCCCGAACCATCGTCCAGTGGCTCTACAGCTTGAACTAAACCTTTCCCGAAAGTGCGAGTCCCTACTAACGTGGCGCGATTATCATCTTGCAGCGCTCCTGACAGAATTTCGCTGGCGCTGGCAGATCCTTTATCGACCAGTATCACTAAGGGTTTGTTGGTGAGAGGATGTCCCGACGCATTGTAACTATCTTTAACTCGATCTCGATTTACCAAAGACACGATTGCTCCTTGTTTTAACCACATACTGGCAATTTGCAAACTCGCATCCAGCAGTCCACCTGGATCGGAACGCAGATCCAAAACGTAACCTTGCACCTGTTGTTTTTCTAGTGCTTCAATTGCCCGATGCATCTGGGCGGGTGCAGTCTGCGTAAACTCTGGTAAACGAATATAACCAATCTTACCCGCTGCCGTCGTTTGGGTGTTGTAAGTTACAGGGTGGATAGCAATATTTGCACGGGTAAGCTTGAAAGTTTGGGATTGGCTACCCCGTTTAATCGTGAGTACTACTTCGGTTCCCACTGGGCCCACAATCCGCTTAACGGCATCCTCTATTTTCATTCCTTGAGTGATTTGACCGTTAATCTGGACAATTAAATCACCCGGCAAAATACCCGCTTTAAAAGCAGGCGTTCCTTCAATTGGAGCAACAACAGTTAAAGCTTTAGTCTTTTCATTTTCTGCCAGTTCCAGCCCTACACCACTGAGGTTGCCAGAAATATCGCTATTTAGGGCTTTAAATTCCTGGGGGTCGTAAAACTCGGTGTAGCGATCGCCTAATTTAGACACCATTTCTTGAATTGCGCCATAAGCCTCTTTCTTAGAACTATAAGATCGGCTAAGATACTGCTGTCGAATTGCTTTCCAATCTTGATGGTTAAAATTGCTATCAACATAATTTTTATCTAGGATTTGCCACACCTCATCCACTAGTTTTTGAGGGCTAGCTTGAGTTTTACCTAGAACTTCAGAAGTGTAGAGACTAGTTCCTGCCAGGATTGCGGCAATAACGGCGAGTTCTATCCTGACGATCGATTTTTGCTTGAACATACTTTAACTATTAAAGAATAATACAGATAGAATTCATTCGGAATTATGGTTCCTGTTAGCGGATAGCTAGGGTTTAGTCCGCCCTGAATTCTGTTTGATAAAACTACTAGGAATTATCTTGAGATTATCCTTGACGGCGGGGATAGGCAGCTTTAAAAATATCCTGAATTTTAGTCTTTTGTTCAGCCGTGAGATTCAAACTGAACACTGCTTTACGCATTTTTTCACCTTGTTGCAATTTTGCTGACAATTCCTTGACCTGATCTGGGGTCAGAACTGCCTCAACTTGCTGGCGAATTGCTTCGCGCTTCTGGGCGCGTTCTGGCGTATTCGCTCCAGGAGAGCTTGGTGCAGAAGTGTTGGTATCAGATACCTTTGTCCCAGAGTTGTCCCCTTGAGACACATCGGGAGACTTAGAACTGCTGCAACCTGTCATCCCTGTAATGAGGATAGTTGCAAATAAAAGAGTTGGTAAAATTATCTGTTTTTTAATCATTTAGTTTTCTGGTTTTTGTTGTTATGTAATATGAGTGTTCTCAATACAGTTTGGTTGGCTTGTTTATCGAGCGAATATCACCCTTGTCTCTTATTCAAAAGTTTTTTGACTTACACCAGCTAATCTTAAAAGTTGGGATAAATTTGTGCATGAGCTAGAATTCCTAACCTGACCAGTAAAAAAGTACTTAAGTTATTGTGACTTTTTTCCTAATTTAGGAATGTTTAATCAGTCGGAACGGCTCTATTCATGCTAAAGACAGATTCGTTATATAGGAAGAAGAGTTTCATTCTAAAATTGTGAAAATACCTATGGTTTTGTTACAAAGACCATTGAGTTGGAACAGTTCTATGGTTCTCTTGACCTACCCATCGTTTCGTCTGTTGCTTTATCTAGAGTGGCTGTTATTAGCCACGGCATTGTTTATGGAAGTTTTGCTGCCGTTTGAGTTTTCCTGGTCGTTGCTGGTACGAGTTGTCGCGATCGCAACTTTCAGCTTGATGGGTTTGAGACTACCGATGGTGAAGCTGGAAACGAAATTATTTTATACAGCCCTGGAATTTGTTTTAATTTTGCTGCCAACAACTCAACATAGCTTATCTAGTCGCTCCGTTTTCTTGCTGTGTCTGGTACTGGTGATGCGGAGTTGTCTAATATTTAAGCGATCGGGACAGTTGCTTGTCTTGGGTTTATCTCTGCTTAGTTATGGAACACTGGTTTTATCAAGACCGATTGTAGCTGATAAGTTTATGAGAGAAAAGCTGATCGCCATGTCTTTAGATTGGCGATTAAGTAATATATTATTGTTTAGCTTAACGTTAGTATTCGCTTTATTGTTAATCAATGCCCTGCTTGCAGAGCGTCAAAGTCGAGAGCAGTTAGAAATTGCCCATCTGCAATTAGAGATCACCAATCAACAACTGTGTCAGTATGCGCTACGGATTGAAGATCAGGCAACCTTGCAGGAACGCAACCGAATTGCCCGCGAAATTCATGATGGGTTAGGACACACTCTAGTTGCCCAAACGATTCAGATTAATAACACCCTGTTGTTCTGGGAATCAAATAATGATAAAGCATTAACATTTCTCAAACAGGCAAAGGAATTGGGGGCTGAGGCGCTGCTAGAAATTCGGCGATCGCTTTCTCTTTTACGTTCAAATCCTTTGCAAGGGCAATCTCTCCAATCAGCTATTGAAAAGCTGCTGACAGATTTTCACCAAACCACAGGTATCGAACCATCCTGTAAAATTGACGTGCCGCACACTTTACCAACAGAAATAAACACGGCCTTATACCGTATTGTGCAAGAATCGCTGACAAATATTTGCAAACACGCTCAGGCGACAAGTGTCACCGTTCGACTACTGGCTCGCACTGGGATGATTCATCTGTCAATCGAAGATAATGGAAAAGGATTTAACCCCACTCAAAATACAACCGGGTTTGGACTACAAGGGATGCGAGAACGCGCGGTTGCACTAGGCGCTCAGTTAAATCTCCAAAGTCAACTAGGAACAGGTTGCTGTATTTCTGTTTCTTTGCCGCTATCAAAACTATTGGTGTTTTAGTATGATTCAGATTTTATTAGTTGACGATCAGCATCTGATTCGCCAGGGACTTAAGAGTATGCTTGAGTCGAATGCAGAAATTCAGGTAATCGGTGAGGCGGAGAATGGTCAACGGGCACTCGAACAAATTCCCGCACTGCAACCTGATATCGTGCTTATGGATGTTCGAATGCCTGTAATGGATGGAGTTGCCACAACAAAAGCGATCGCTCAACAATATCCTGACGTTAAGGTTCTCGTCCTGACCACCTTTGATGATGATGAGTATGTTTTCCAGGCGATGCGGGTGGGTGCAAAGGGCTATTTGCTCAAGGATACCGAACCTGACGAACTAATGTTGGCAATTCGATCCGTCTATAAGGGACAAACCCTACTCGGCCCAGGATTGTTTGAGAAAGCACTCATACCGATTCCCGTACCTGTGCCATCTGTGGAACCCCCTCCAGAATTGGCGCAACTCACACCCAGAGAATTAGATGTGTTGCGGTTAATTGCTTCTGGAGCTAATAACCGTGAAATTGCTGAATCGCTGTTTCTTTCAGAAAACACTGTTAAAAATTATGTTACCAATATTCTGAGCCGGTTGAGTTTGCGCGATCGCACTCAAGCCGCTTTGTTTGCCCATTCATTGTTTAGTGGACTGAAATAAGTAAGTGGGCGTAAATAATTATTGTTGGGATAAGGCAATAGGCAATAGGTATAAGGGTTTTAGCCTAATTTATTTTTCTTTACATAGTTTTATTTTATTGTGCCAACTTACTTAAATAATTTGGCTTGCTCATAAATGGCTGGCATCAGAAAAAAGACTATTGACTGAATAATTTACAGACAATTTTCAAGATATACATTTACTATTGCTTACAACTGTACTTTTTATATCCCCCTAAACCCCCCGATAAAATGGGGCACTTTGAGATATTTTTGCCTTTCAATTTATTGTGGGGATATAAGAGTTTTAAAACACATCCTATTCCTAGAAACATCAAAATATAAAAAATACTCAGCAAAAGAGGTGCTCACAAACACCTCTTTTTTGTTAAAAGTTCAAAATATGAATAAAGTCATATTTAACTTATGACTTTATTCCACTGTATCTTCTTATTTAGTATTTTAAACTTAGAGCAATACAGTAAACCAAATAAACTGTTTAATAAATATAACTTACTACAATCCTCAAGATTAGTAAGGAAATATGGTTGCAAATTATTGAGGAATACTGTAGAAAAGTCAAGCAGATTTATTGATGGAGATTTGAACATGAAACGTATTATCTTAGGTACATTACTTGCTCTACCATTTGCAATTTCCTCCTTACCGTCACAAGCATCAGCAGCAGAAATTATTGTTAGACCCAACGGCTATAGAGCTGCTGTTGTACATAAACCTATTGTTGCCCGATATCAACGAAAGTTAATTCCTGCACATTGGGAAACAGTACGACGCGGTAACAGGTGGGTTAAGGTTAGAGTTCCTGCTCGTTATGTAAATGTAAGAGTTTAATATATCTAAAATAGACTAATAAATTTCCTTAATTTATTAGTCTATTTTAGATAAAGATTTGTTTTAAACATGAATTATAAAGTCCCTCAAAATAGATTTTTTGAGTTAATAATTATCACTTTTACAAAAAAGTTTTTGTGGTTTATGGATCATTCAGTACAAATTAAAATTACGCCAATCAAAAAATTCAAAAGCCGCTTCAGTTGTTGGCTTATTCGTTAAAGTCTCTATCGATCAAGAACGTATTAGACTTCTTGCAGAAGTGCGGGAAAGGGATGGAATTTTCCCTTTCCCTTTACCCTTTCCCCGACATCTTGCAAAAGTTCCTTTTGCAAGATGTCTATTGATTGTTGCACCTCACTAATGGGTACACCAGGAAGAAGTGCGATCACAGCATAATGAGGAAAGATCGTGCAAAGCAGTGAAATGCTCGATTAGTGGGCTGTGTCAGAAGCGGTAGCATCTACCAACGAACAAAAGCAAGCGCCTCTCAACATCTGCGTGATTCCTTAGCTAGTTACAAAATAGAAGCTAATGTAGTTAGATAATTCTCTTTATATTTTATGAGGAAGTCGAACTGTAAATGTACTGCCCAGCTTTGGTTGACTTTGAACATGAATACTGCCTTTGTGTGCTTGGACGATCGCAATAGCGATCGCTAATCCCAATCCCGAACCGCCAGAGCTACGAGAGCGTAAGCGCAGCCCGTCGTAGGCATCGCTATCAACTCGGTAAAAGCGATCAAAAATTCGCTTTTGATGTTCTAGAGCAATACCAATTCCTGTATCTTGAACTTTAATAACTGCGTAGCGTTCGCTATCTTCTAAAAAAACTGTAACTTTTCCCCCGCTAGGCGTTGCTTGAATTGCATTAACAATTAAATTTGAAATTAAACGATAAAGCTGTTCTTCATTTCCCATAACGTACAGTTTTTTGGCAAAGAGCGCTTGCTTTGAGAGGCTTACCTTCGTCTCAATTGCTAAAAATGCTAGTTCCTCAACTAAGTCGCTAATTAAATCGTTCAAACAGCAAGGATGATATTCTTCTGTTAGTTGTTTTTGATCTATCTTCGTTAAAAGCAACAAATCTCCTACTAATTGTGAAAGACGGCGATTTTGGCGTTTGAGAACATCCAAAATTCCGTTACTTGATTTTGGTTCTTGTTGTAACTTGATAGCAGCTTCAATCGTAGAGTGCATCGCTGCTAAAGGTGTACGAAACTCATGGGCCGCATCAGCAGTAAATTGTTGCATTTGTTGGTAAGAATAATATACAGGTTGCATTGCCCTTCCTGCCAACCACCAACTAGACAAAGCAACAAAAATCATTGAAATTGGCAACCCCAACACCAAAGTTAATCTCAAATAAGCAAGATGTTGGTCTAAATCAGTAAGGCTTCGCGCCACTTGTAGATAACCCGAAAGCTGATTTTGAGTATACACAGGTAAAGTGATTTGGCGGTATCGAGTGCCAGAAGAATCTGTTATAATTTGCCAATGTTGTGATAATGAAATAATCGGTAATTTATCAAATTGTATACCTGTACTTGCAAATACTTTTCCCGAACTATCCAATAACCTTATATAGTAATTAACTTGATTACTCGCCTCTTTTATTGATTGTTTAATGACTGCTGTTTTAGGCAAACAGTTTTTTTGATCTACACATAATTCTAAAGAAAATTCTTTAGCAAGGCTTTGTAATTGTCCCGGTTGCTGCCAAGCCGATTCAATACCTTTATGAAGTGCGTTTGCTACTGATTGTAATCCCTGATCTATGGTTTCATGATAGGCATGAGCAACAACACTATAAACACCAAGACCAGATAGCCCTAAAATCCCACCCATTACTAGGCTATACCAAACTGCTAGGCGGAACCGAGTTTGGTGGAAAATTGGATTGCGTTCCATATTTCTAGAACCTTACTTGTTTTAATTTTCGCTAAGTTAGCAAAAATTAGCAGCCTGTTTCCGCGCTATGAATATTTAGGCGATAACCCACACCATAGATAGTTTCAATCAAAGATTCGCTATCTTCTTCGCCTAATTTGCGTCTCAATAAGCGAATTTGCGCTGCTACTACATTGCTAACTGGTTCTGCACCAATTTCCCAAAGTTGATTAATAATCTGGTCGCGGCTGATAATATGGTTAGGATGCCTCATGAAATATTCTAGCAATTGAAATTCCTTGACAGTTAACGAGAATACTCGCTTTTCTCTATGCGAATACTGACGAGTAAGTTCATGAGTACTGTAATTGAGTATCAGGCAACCTACTTGTAAGCGCCGGGGTTGGACTTGAGGTGTAAGGGTTGCTCCTACGTAAGAGGCTCGCCTTTGTAATGCCCGCAATCTTGCCAGTAACTCGGCCATTCCAAATGGTTTAATTAAATAATCATCTGCACCGCTATCTAGACCAATAATCTTTTCTTCCATCCGGTCTTTAGCTGTTAGCATCAATACAGGTAGAGTTAAATGGCGCGATCGCAACCATTTACACAACTCCACACCCGAAACTCCTGGCAGCATCCAATCAAAAATCGCTAGCGTGTACTCAGTCCAGCCTGTTTCTAAATACTGCCATGCCTGACTACCATCTAGAAACCAGTCAACCACATACGCCTCATGACTCAAGACTTGTTTAATTGCTGCACCTAAATCTGCCTCATCTTCAACTAATAGAAGTCGCATAGTCAACCCAGTCTTAAAAGCCTTCTTTAATTACCCTTTCATAAAAAAGTGAAATAATTATGAAATTTTTATTTTACTTAAAGTAAAAATAATGCTATTTTAAAAAACTAATTAATAAAGTACATTTAATTGATGATTGTCTAAAATAACTTTAATTTTAAATATTAAATTTAAGTGCAAAAATAAAGGCAACAGGCAATGGTCAAGAAGCCTCTTTGAGCTATACTAAATTTTTTCAATAATCAAATATGATTCCTATATTAGCTAAGTACATGGAAATACTTTATTAAGTCTAAAGAAAAATATATCCTAGCTCAGATTAAAACTTTAATTACCATATCGCTTCTGTCTAATGGCTTAATATTTATTTATCTCTAAAGATAGGCTTTGATTTCATTTTAATTTCATTTTTATATATTGATAATGTGATTGGTATATATTTTATCTAGTCTTACAACCTTCATGAAACATGAATATATATCTACAGATTGAGGTAAATAAAAACCGAATATACTAAAGTTTAGTGTTCCATTATCTATAGATTTATATTTAATAACAAGTGAGTAAATTAAACCATAATATATCTGCAATATTTAAATTTAGACTTTTACAAAAAATATTAACCCCAGTTTTATAGGAATGAATTAGTGTGAAATGGAAGCTGTAATTCTTTGCCAAAAACAGAGTTAATTGACAGGAGATTTCCATGTCTGAAATCATCGAAATATATGACGATCGCCTGCGTGCCATTGTATCTCCAGATGCTTCACTTCAAAAGCTAGCCAACGGTGCAGTCCATAGTGAGGGGCCTGTTTACTTTCACGAAGACAATAGTGTTGTGTGGAGTGATGCTCATGGCAACCGTTTGTTACGTTGGAGTCCTACTGATGATGTGAGTGTCCTACGTGACCCATCTGATTATCAAAGTGGTAATTACCGCGACTTGGAAGGCCGTCTTGTTGCGTGTTCATCTGGTTTGCGTGCCATAATTCGACGCGAAGACAATGGTGAGTGGAAGGTTTTAGTCGATCGCTACCAAGGCAAACGCCTGAACAGTCCAAATGATTTGGTAGTGAAAAGCGACGGCACAATTTGGTTCACCGATCCGCCTTATGGGATCACTGAGCCAAATCAAGGTTACGGTGGCGAACAAGAACAACCCGGAAGTTATGTATATCGGTTTGATCCAGCAACCGATGAGATTTATCCAGTAGTAATGGACATGGTGCGTCCTAACGGACTGGCTTTTAGTCCAGACGAAAATCTACTGTATGTTTCAGATACAGCTGCGTTTAATATTCCTGGCGGGCCTCATAACATCCGTGTGTATGAGGTCGTGAGCGTATCAGGAACCACCTGTCGTAGACATCACTATGTCAAGAATGGTCGTGTGTTTGCAGTCATCGATCCAGGACAACCTGATGGATTTCGGGTGGACAAGTACGGCAATATTTTTACTAGTTCTCAAGACAGCGTGCAGATATATTCCTCCGACGGGACTCAGTTGGGAAAAATTCTTGTACCGGAGACATCCACTAATCTCACTTTCGGCGGTAAACAAGGTGAACGCCTGTTTATTACAGCCGGTCATTCTTTATATGCTATTGACCTTAATACCCGTGGTGTACAGCAATGATTTATAAATTTGCGATTGGTCTAGCGATCGCTTTTTTTCTAGGTTCATTTAATTTCCCACAGCTAGGGACATACCTATTAAGTTCACTTTATAATACTTATCCTGGCGGATTTCCAGGATTAGCACTTTTACTATTAAGAGTTAGTACTGGTGCGTTATTCATCCTACATGGCTATCCAAAAATTACGCATCTTCGACAGTGGGCTGAGTCTCTAAAGATGCCTGTCTTTCTTTGCTTCTTATCAGCTGCGTCTATGTTAGGCGGCGGAATTTTTCTAATTATTGGATTCCTGACACTCTTAGCCACCTTGCCTATTTTATGCTCAATGATTTTTGCAATATACTTGCACATTTCTGGAAGTAAACCCTTTGTAGCCCAAGATCCATACTTAATTCCAGAAGACCAGTATCAAGGCCCTTTAGGACAAGGTGAACCGCCAAGTTGGGAAAAAGCGTTTATGTACTGCGTTATGCTAATTGCGATCGCGGCTTTAGGCCCTGGTGTATATTCGCTAGATGCTTTTATTTTTGGACGGTGAAAACTATCCGACTGAATCACCAAAACGGTGCTGAAGTTTCATCTGTAGTCATGAGGAAGTCATGCCAATATGGTTCGTTTAAAGGGGAAAGGGAAAAGGTATTGGTTTTGAATACATCCTTTACCCAATACCTGCAACACCATTCCCCAGACCACAAGGAAAGTAAAAAATGCTTATCCGAAACGTATTGGGTTGACTTGAACTCTAATTAACAAGTCAAGTAAATCATCTTATTTTAAAGATGCTAAAGTCCGCCGTCCAATTATTCCATCTGCTCTTAAGCCTTTAGACTTTTGAAATTTGATCACTGCTGAACGTGTCTTATTATCAAAGACACCATTCACATTTGCGGTATAGAATCCTTGCTGCTTTAAAGCATTTTGAGCAGTTTTGACTGCTTCTCCCGTACTACCTACTGTGAGTACATTACTACGCTTAACTGCTGTACTATTAGATTTGTGCTTGGCATTAGCCTTGTGGACAGCATTAGACTTTTTGATAGTGTTGCCTTGCTGAGGATTCTGTGCAACCTGAGTAGCGGTAGCCGTATTGTGGCTTTTTTTATGGGTTAAAGAGTAACCAGGCAAAGCAGTAGCTAGAGTCAAAACAGGGATCAAAGCAAATACTTTCCAATTCATTCTCTTATTCCTTCCAAACTATGAGAGATTTTGCAATTTTGATTTGAAGAGTCATGCTATGAGGGCTTGTACCTGATAGTGATTCTCTTCGAGCAATTCTGGTGTGTGGATTTGCTATAGAGCGAGTCTATTGCCTACCCAGAGCTATAGCATCACACGTTATATTGACAGAGTTATTACAAAAATGTGATAAGAGTGTGACAAAAGCATGACTAATTCATTAAGGATTATGTCGCACAAGCTCATACTATTGATTTATGAGAATTTATCTAACAACCCTTAATTATTAAACGTTGTGATTTCCAACAATCATCACCGTAAAAGATTTTCTGTTCTCTGTTGGATAAAAATCTCACGCAACATACGTTTCTAACACGCTATTAAGTAAGTGGGCGTAAAGAATTGTTGTTGGGATAAGGCAATAGGCAATAGGCAATAGGCAATAAATATAAGGATTTTAGACTAGTTTATTTTTCTTTGCATAGTTTTATTTTATTGTGCCAACTTACTTAGCCAATACTTTTTAAGATGCGTTAACCCTGGTTATTTGCGATAATCTGAATTGTCAAAATATCTTCATTTTACCATAAAATAGTTTTGCAAGAGATTTCATGAGCTGCGCTCACAAGGAATAATGAAAATGTCTTTTCCTCCTGCCTCGTGCCTTATTTTCAAGGCAGGTCTAATATACTCTCAAATTTCTTTACCATTAATACTAACTACAGCCTACAAATCTTTCTGGGGAATATCTTCGTGAAACTCTATCATCAATTGCATGGTTTCCACAGCTAAATCACGTAAGTCTCGATTTAGAAATACAACACCTTGAGAACCAAACCAACGATCAAAAATCGCAACATATTTGGGGTTATCGTTGACAAATCCTTGCATAAACTTGACGAGGGAATAGTTCACTGAATCGAGGAATTTAGAGTTATTCTCAGGAACCATACAAGCAATTCCTTCTCGTGAATAGGGACGAGGGGGTGCGATGGCAAAACTATCTTGATTTTTTGCTGTTTGTAACCATCCCTCTAAAATAATGCTATCGGATGCAAAAGCGTCAATTTTGCCCTGTTCCAAAGCAGCAAATCCTTCTGCTCTAGTCTTAAAATATACAAGTTTAGCTTGGGTTTGTACCTGCTTGATGGTTTCTTCGTTGGTAGTTCCAGCCAGTACACCCACACGCTTGTTAATGAGAGATTCAGGCGAACCTAAATTGCTGTCCTTCTTAATTAAAATTTGAGTACCTGTGACACCATAGCTAACTGAAAAATCAATCTTTTTATCTCGCTCCCAAGTAAAGCTACTAGCATCACAGATAATATCAACTTGCCGGTTAATTATCTTAGGAATTCTTTCTGCTGGGGTAACTCCAACTAATTTAAGTTGAATCTTTTTGCCTAATTCTTTTTCTAATTGCTTCTGGATCAAAGTCAGCATATCCACAGAATAACCGATCAATTTTCCTTGACTGTCAGAGTATGCAAAGGGTAAAGCATCTCTACTTGTACCTGCCGTTAATACTCCTGTTCGTGCTACTTTTTGCAT
Source organism: Nostoc punctiforme PCC 73102 (assembly GCF_000020025.1). Lineage (GTDB taxonomy): Bacteria > Cyanobacteriota > Cyanobacteriia > Cyanobacteriales > Nostocaceae > Nostoc > Nostoc punctiforme. The sequence goes on from NC_010628.1 coordinate 2,195,222, forward strand.
CACAGTTTCTGCCCCTGCAACACCAGGTAGGGATACTGATAATATCAAACCGAATATGGCACTATATATCTTTGACTTAGTAAAAGCAGGTAAACACGAGAGATTTATTTTAGTACTAACAAACATATTCAAGTATTTGGGCATCCACAGTATCAAAGTAAAAAAATTATCTCTGTGAATTGCCAAGTAAGCAGTTCTAGAAATGATTCTTCACATTAGAAACTTAAATGCCATGACTTTGATAGCATATTTTTGTACTCATAGGAGTATTGATTTGTAGTACTTTCATTGTTATGTGCTTGTTACAAGCAATATAGCGTGTCCGTCAGGATCTTTAACTAAACAACCTTTGCGATCGCAACTTCCACTAACTGGAAACTGTACAATCCGCGATGAGACAAACTGAACTCCATTTTGCCGCAGTATCTCTACCGCCTGCTCAATATTATTGACAACAAGCTCAATTTGTATATGTGCAATATCGCAACTTTTCCAGTCACTCGGCATTGGGCGGCCTTTTCCAGGCACAAGATAGTCTAGCAATTCAATCCCTAAGCCACCTTGAACAGGTCGCAAGCCCGTAATTTTGACTTCGGCACCTGGCAAATTATCTAAACGAGCTTGGGTTGCACGCCAGTTGAGACTGCGGCTATCAATTTGCATTCCCAGGAGGTCGCGGTAAAAGTGTAGACTCTGCTCGGTATTGGAAATAGCGTAGGCGTAGCCCGTCGTAGACATCGCAGTATGGTCGATTCCCAAAAACAAGCGATTCGTGTTTTGATGCCATTTATCTTGTCCTTGGTGGGGAGGAAACCAAATTAACTCTAAATCATGTCCATCAGGGTCTTTAAACTTAAAGGCACGAACACCACCAGATGTTTGATTATCAGGTAGGATTGTCTGCGGAGCAACTGAAATGGGCCCAATCGGGAATGAACACAATTGTGCATAAGCGCGATCCATATCACTCACCACAATTGCTAGATGTTGGAACCAAATGTCATTACTTTGAGAATCTGTGGGAATAGGTTTTCCCTGAATGTTGAGATACTCCATCAACTCGATGAGTTCATCACCTAGCCGTAAAGTGATAATGCGAATTTTTGCCTCAGTGATTCCTTGTAAGTCGCTGTAATCTTGCCCTTCAACTGTGATATCGGAAACTAATTCAAACCCAAGTGCTTGGGTGTAGAAATCTAAAGAGCGATTGCAGCTTGTCACTGTTAAGGCAATTGCTCTAATTCTTTGTACCTGTACATCGGTTTGGCTACGCATATTCAATAGCATTTGTACTGGCAATTTACTCTGTATTAAAGGAGATTACCTACTTACTGTTTTTATCTTCATCTCCCAACATTTTCAGTAATTTTCTTGCAGCTAGAATACCTACAACTCCTACGCCGACTATTTCCGCTGCTTGCACCACTTTTTTCCCGACATCATGAGGGTCAAGGTGCTGATGAAAAACTTCTTCATCTACCCATTCAGTGGTGGCTTTAAAGTCATGAATTGGTGCTGGTAATAGCGTTAAATAAGTGCCTTGACGGATTAAATGCGCGGTTTCGCCTACAACTTCAAAAACATTGAAAAGGTTAGCAGCAGCATCATTTATCCCCAATTTCAAAAGGGTTCCCCGGATGTTAACCTTAGCAGGTTTGGGTTCTTCTCCTAATGCTAATGCTTTCAAATTCTGGGCAATATTGGCTCCTTGCTGATAAGCAACTTGAGCCGTAGGCGGTAGCGAATTATCCTGAACTGCTGCACAATCACCACCGACAAAGACTTCTGGAAAATCGAGTAATTGCAAGTTAGGAGTAACTAAAGGGCGATCGCGACGATCTCGATGTTCTTTAGGAATTGGCAAATCTTTAATCAGTGGATGGGTAGAAGTGCCAGCAGTCCAAACTGTAGTATGTGTAGCTAATGTCTCAATTTGCTCGTTACGCTTATATTGAATTGAGGTGGAACCAATAGCAGTAGCTTCTGCTTCCACAATCATTTCTATTGGCACAGCACGTTTGTTCAATTCCCGTTCGGCAATTTCACGCAATGGGTTATTTATATCACCATCAAGGATTTCTTTACCATGATTGAGTAGTACTACACGAATTTCACTTGAATTTCCTCCCAAAGCGCTATACCAATGTGGGAGAAAATCAGCTAGAGTTGCTGCCATTTCCACACCACTTGCACCACCACCAACTATGACTACTGTTAATAGCTTTCGGCGTTGTTCTACATCTTCAGTTTGGACAGCTTTTTGCAAACAGTCACGTAAATGACGGTCAAGAGCGATCGCATCTGCTTGCGTCCAGAAAGGAAAGGCATTTTCTCTAGCACCTTCAACTTGATGATAGCCAGTAACGCTGCCCAAAGCTAATACTAAATTGCTGTAATTGTAGGAATTTCCCGAAGCTAATTTAACTTCCCGTTGATGCAAGTTTATCGATTGCACTGTATCTTGCACAAAGATGACACCACTACCTTTAAGCAGTTCCGAAAAACGCGGCACTACCTGAAAGGTATCCATCTCACCATCGAAATATTCATATAATAGTGGCTTAAAGCAAAAGCGCTCGTCTTTATCAATCAAGATAACAGAGCGGGGATAATGTTCGTGAGCTAAATGTAAGGCTGTAAATAGCCCGGTAAAACCACCGCCGACAATCACAGTTTGATAAACTGGGCTGTTCATAAAATCCCTCGCAAATTTTGTTAAATCAGGATGTTTTATTAATGAAATCTCTACTAGATGAATAAAAACAAAGCTATCAAAATAGCACTGAGGAACACAGCAAATGCAATAGCATATTCAACTCTCTGACTAAAAAATCCGACAGCAGCAATCAGAGCGATCGCTAGGCCAATAATGCCAGCATATTGCTCTTTTTGTAATCCGCGTGCAATTAGTGGATCTTGACCTGGTGCTGGAGTTTCTTGAATTGTTTTTGGGGCACGTTCTGAGGCTGGTATTTCTTGTAAGAATAGATTCATCACATTACTCCTGAAAATATTTGGATATCTGAATGTTTTTATGCTCGCCAAAGGTAGAGAAGCGAGAAAAGAAAGACCCAAACTACATCAACAAAGTGCCAAAATAGAGTAGTTGCACTTGTCCCGAAGTGAGTTTTATTATAGTTGCCTGGGATGAATGAACGAATCAGCATAATTATCTGAAGCACAACACCAGCCAGGACGTGTAGACCGTGGAAGCCTGTTAGTAAGTAAAATGTCGAACCAACTAACCCTGTAGTAATCTTGAAATCGAGATTTTTCCACTCAATTAGCAGACCAACTAAGAAGTAACTCCCCATTGCGATCGTTATTAACCATAGCCAACGAAATTTCTTGAGTTGATTACGCTTGAGTGCATTTTCTGCTGGTTGAATGACAAAGCTACTAGAAAGTAATACTACCGTATTAATAACTACAATTGTAGACAATTCCGGTCCCGATATACCGGGTGGCAGCCAATTTTTAGTATTCAGTCGTAGAGCAACATAAGTAAAGATAAAACTCAAAAAAATGATGCTTTCTGACAGCAGGAACACGGTAAATCCGAACATTCCTTTACCATGATGATCTTCATGACTACCGCCACCACTTGGTAAGAAGCGCTGTAACCAATTTGGCAAGCGTCGCCGCCACAAATCAAAACGGATAGGACTTTCATCTATATGAATAGTGCGACGTTGCATAATTCGTAATACTCGCCAAAGGCGAGAAGCAAGCTACGTAATTCGTAATTAAAATTTGTCTAAGAGGATGTTTGAAAAGTGGTATGTTGTGATTTTAATCGAATTATTACCCCCTTATAAAGGGGGGAAACAAGAAAATCCGGTTCCCTCACCTTTATAAGGGGAGGGCTAGGGTGGGGTAAAAAATATTTGATACATCAATCATGACTTTTCAAACATCCTCTAACTCCTCACTCATTGTTATTAGAATCTTCGATTATTGAGTACTTTGGATTACCGTAGTCATAAGGAGGTCTTTTGACAATTGGAATCTCTTCAAAGTTATCTCGCGGAGGTGGTGAAGAGGTTGTCCATTCCAATCCACTAGCGTGCCAAGGATTGTCAACTGCTCTTGGCCCGTAAAGCCAAGAGCCTACTATGTTAGCAATAAAAGGCAGCGTGGATGCTCCTAGTAAGAATGATGCCAAGCTAGCGATAACGTTCCATCCTTGATACTGTGGATCGTAGGAAGAGACTCGGCGTAGCATCCCTTGTAAGCCTAGTGGGTGCATGGAGAAGAAGGTGATATTGGCAGGTATAAAGGTCAGCCAAAAATGCAATTTGCCCCAACCCTCAGCATACATTCTGCCAGTGATTTTGGGAAACCAGTAGTAAATTGCCGCGAAGATTGCCATTGTAATCGTGTTAAAAACGATGTAGTGGAAGTGTCCCACTACAAAGTAAGTATTATTAACGTGGATATCAAATGGCGTGGCAGCAAGCATTACACCAGTAACACCGCCAAAAATAAACATGGCTGCACCTCCCATTGCAAACAGCATTGGTGTCTCTAGATGTAGCTTGCTTCTCCAGATAGTGGCAGTCCAAGCGAAGGCTTTAATACCGGTAGGTATGGCAACTAACATTGAAGTAGCCATGAAGGTCATCCGCATCCAACCAGGGGTAGCACTGGTGAACATGTGATGTACCCAAACGAAGATGCTGATAAAAGCAATACCCAAGGTGGCGATCGCAACTGACCGATAACCAAATAGGGGATTGCGAGAAAATGCAGGCAAAACCTCAGCAAAAATACCAAAGGCTGGTAGTGCCATGATATAAACTGCTGGGTGAGAGTAGAACCAAAATAGATGTTGGTAAATGACGGGATCGCCATTCCCATCCGGTTTAAAGAATTGTGTGCCAACGGATAGGTCAAGCAACAACAGGATCAATGCACCCGTTAAGGCAGGTAAATTAATCAGTTGCAATAACTGGGCGCTGAGAACCGACCAAACAAACACAGGCATCCGAAAAAATGTCATCCCTGGGGCCCGCATCCAAAAGATGGTTGTCATAAAGTTGACAGCCCCCATGATGGAAGAGATGCCGATTAAAACTAGGCTGACTATCCAAATAAATTCACCGTTAATCAGTTCACCACCTGGAATTTGCAGACTAATTGGCGGATAAGACCACCAGCCAGATTGTGCAGTCCCGTTTGGCAAGAAGAAGCTAGACAGTAGTAAAAGACCAGCTGGCGGCAAAATCCAAAAGGAGATGGCGTTGAGCAAGGGAAAAGCCATATCCCGCGCTCCAATCATCAATGGTACTAAGTAGTTAGAAAGCCCTGCATTGAAGGGAATAATCCACAGGAAAATCATGATTGTCCCGTGCATGGTGAACAAACCATTATAAAGCGGGCGATCAACCAGATTCGATTCTGGGGTGAGTAATTCAGCCCGAATCAGCATCGCCAACAGTCCGCCAATCAGGAAGAACATGAAGGTCATCACCATGTACTGAATTCCAATCACCTTATGATCGGTGTTGAAACTGAAATATTGCTGCCAGGTATTACCCTGCTGGTTCTGATAATTTTCCGATTCTTGCTCCCCGGTAATCTCTTGACTAAAATCATGTGTCATTATTTTGCTTCCTTTTATTGGCAATGCCAGGTTGAGCAGGTGTGACGGTGTACCAGCCGCTATTAAACAATGTTTTTGGTGGTTGGATATTTTCGGCAACTGCCTGATTTACTGGAGTTGGTTCGCTATTAGCAGTTTGCGTGAGCCACTGGTTATATCGGTCGAGGGATTCAACGTATACATCCGTTTCCATTAAGGCAAAGTAAGTACCGCTAAATTGAGAATCTTTCAGCCGATATTTGCCTGGGCGAGTAGGTGTTAGCACAATATCAATGTCGCGCCCTGGAATAATATCCTGCTTTAAGCGAAACTCAGGGACATAGAAACCGTGAATTACATCCTGTGCTTGCAGATTTAAGCGAGTGCTACGATTGATCGGCAGATGCAGTTGATTGCTAGTAACGTTATTTGGATAACGAAAAGACCAATCCCACTGCTTAACGAAAACATCAATAGTTTCAGATGCAGGTTTGGGGGCATCGCTGACGGTTTCGGCATAAGCGGGTGCAGATTCTAGGGGTGTGTGCAAATGCACGATTTGCTTTAAACCTAAAATATTTAACTGCTGATAAATATTGAAGCTTTGAAAAGCAATCCACACTACTAACAAAGTTGGGGTTGCTGTCCACAATATTTCTAGCCTCGCATCACCTCTAGAGGGGTGTCCCTCGGTGTAGTCTTCTGGAGGGGCGCGATGGAATGCGATCGCATAAACCATAACGCCAATTAGCCCAAGTAAGATAAATGCTCCAATTGAGACTAAGAAGCTAAATAAATCATCTACCCGTTGTGCTTCTGCTGTAGCTTGGGGAGGCATCCAAGAAAACGCCTGCTGGCCAATCCACCGACTGACGACGAGCAACACTGCTACATAAACCGCTATTAATACATATTCAAAAACACTAAACATAAAATTCAATAAATTCTCGTTTAATTATTTGTTGTAAACATTTTTAGAAATGGTATTAGCAGCAGTAACATGAATTCCAAATTCTTCTCCCAAATGCGCCCCCAATGTTCCGTGAACATACAATATGCCTAGCATCGCAATCCCTGCTAACAAGTAACTCCACTGCACCTGTCTGGAAGCATCCTTCCGCCAGTGGTAGCGTTGCAAACCTCTCCATACAGTCATGGCGACAATGATCCCCAACAGCAAAACCCCACCCAAACCATGTAAAAGCATCGTCCAACCAGCACTCAATCCCCAAGCACTCTTTTGATCGACTGGTGGATTTGCCAAAAGTAGCTCAAAAAAACCAGCCGCAACCGTGAAAAATGTGATACCTGCTGCTGCTATCAGGTTGTACCAGCCGACATCAAAAAAGCTAGAACGGATGGCAGCCAATCCCAAAAATTTGAAAATAGGTTTTTCTAAAGAAAACAGCACTCCTGCTATATCAAAAAGAATGGCAATGATAAACAAGCCCAGCGTTAGATGCACCAACTGCGGATGTATAGGAATCTCATAAGGTAATCCGTTAGCACCCAGCCGCAATCTCAACTGCTCAATCAGTTGCGGGTTCATGGTGAAACTCCCTGTTTCATGGCTTGAACTACAGGCTCAACGTGCAACCCATACACCCAAAACAGTTTACTCCCCAAATACACTTGCAAAAATACTAGGCAGACTAACAATGTTGCAGCCCCAAGGTAAGCAGGTGGTACTTTTCGGGGGCTGCGGTTGCGAATCACAAAACGCCAAGCTGCGATCGCCGCAACAATCGCTCCCAGTGACCAACCCAAGACGGTATGATAATTCAGCGTTGACTGGGCTGCTTTCTGGGCTTGTGCTAGTCCTGCTTCAAATTGACCAAAGATAATTGCGATGAAAATTGCGATCGCAGCAACAAACATATTCCAGAAACTCACCTCAAATAAACGCACGTTGCGGGTGAAATAGCCTAGAACATCACAGAAGAAAGAAAAAAACACCATTGCAATCACAAAGTGAACGATAATTGGGTGCAAAGGATCGGGGTATGGTAGATTCTGGCTATTGAGAGGTAAGGCAGACATCGCTTTTTCCTTGGGGTATCAGGTGCTGTGATTGCTTAGAGGTTTTGTAAAAATACTATCCAGTATTGACTGCTTGAAGATTTTTAATTTTGCAGATGCTGACAAGATTTAGAATTCCTAACAATCAATATCTAAAAAATAGAGCAAAAAGCTACTATCTTAGGGATGACTTATCGAAAAATAAATTATGATTTCTTGTTAGCTACATCTCTCCAATTTCCAATTTTATTAAGAAAGGCAGATGGTAAAAGAAATTAATTAAATTTTATTATAAATAATCATATACACCTGAAAATATGCATCTCTACAAGATTAATAAATAATTTTAGTAACCGGTTACTTGTCATTAATCAAACTCTTGTATAAATAAATCCATATCAAAAAATCGAAATTATTCTAAAAGCTATCTCCTGCTTAAGAAAGACATGCAACTGACTTCATACTATAAAGATTTCATCCAATAATGAAATTGTGATGAAATTTTTATAGTTCTTTCGGTAGAGATATTTATTATTCCAATGGCTAGAAGCATTAATTTTTGCAAACCTCTAAAGTGGTGCCAGAATCACCAAAATAGCTGTCAAAAATTAAACACATAAGCCAAATGTGTAATTAGTATAAAAATTTCAACGTAGGACAGATTGCTTCAATTCGGATTCAATCATAAGTTTTCAATATCAGCTATCTTCAAACTTTGCAAATGAAAATACATAGCAAAAATTCTGAAAAAGTATTATGAGTTATTCCCCTTATCTCCTTAAAGGTCAAAAAGCACTTGTGACAGGTGCTAGTTCTGGGATTGGTGAAGCGATCGCTCGCTATTTGGCTGCATCAGGTGCAGCAGTAGCTATCAATTACCATTCTGAAGCTGAATCAGCCCAAAAAATTGTTGATGATATCAAAGCTGCTAATGGAGAAGCATTCGCTATTCAAGCCGATGTCAGTAAAGAAGACCAAGTAAAGGCAATGTTCAGCCTAACCCTTAAACAATTTGGCACTATTGATATTTTAGTAAGTAATGCGGGCATTCAAAAAGACTCAGCATTTATAGATATGACCCTCGATCAATGGAATGCAGTGATTGGGATAAATCTAACAGGACAATTCTTATGTGCTAGGGAAGCCGCAAAGGAATTCTTGCGTCGAGGTGTGAAGCCTGATATTTCATGTGCGGCAGGTAAGATTATTTGTATGAGTTCCGTACATGAGGTAATTCCTTGGGCTGGTCATGTGAATTATGCTACTAGCAAAGGTGGTATTAATATGATGATGCAAAGTATTGCCCAAGAACTTGCTCCTCACAAAATTCGGGTTAATAGTATTGCTCCTGGTGCAATCAAAACCCCAATTAACAAATCAGCTTGGGATACCCCACAAGCAGAGGCAAATTTACTAAAACTAATTCCAGCGAAACGTGTGGGAAATGTAGAAGATATCGCCAAAGCAGCAGTTTGGTTGGCTTCTGATGACTCTGATTATGTCAACGGTACAACACTATTTGTAGATGGTGGCATGACTTTATATCCAGGGTTTACAGACAATGGTTAAGATAATTCGTAATTCGTATTTAAGTTTTGTAATTGGGATTTAAAAAGAGCCAGAAAATTTGCGGCTTGTTGGAAGCGAGGGAATTAAAACCACAGAATTGGTTAATTGAAAATGCCTACAAAAGTTACTGTCAATTCGGGTTTGATAACCATTAACGATGGTTCATCTTTTTTAGTAACGGCTAGTGATGGTTCTATTGACGAAAATTTACCTCAAGGTTTTTTTGTTTGGGACACACGGCTAATTTCTTACTACGAAATTTCTCTCAATCGCTGCCGACTTTCGCTATTAACCTCTAGCAATATCACTCATCATAATGCGCTTTACCAATTTACTAATCTGCAACTTCCTACTATCAACGACTCTTTACCTCCTGGTAGTTTGCTTGTAACGGTTCGGCGCGACATTGCAGAAGGTATGCATGAAGATATTGATATAACTAACTATCACAGTAAAGCTGTTGAGTTTCAATTAATGCTAGCTGTACGCTCTGATTTTGCAGATATTTTTGATGTCAAATCACAGCAAATATTGACGCGAGGTGAGACACAAACTAAATGGGAAAATGGTGTACTCACCACTGAATATCGCAACGGCTCTTTCTTCCGAGGTATTGTGATTGAGCCAGTTTGTGATAATTCTGAGCCACGCTATGCCAATGGTCGTTTAATGTTTGATGTGGTCATTGCTCCTGGGAAAACATGGCACACTTGTGTTAATTTTATAGCCTTAGCCGATGGAAATATCTTCAAACCTCAAAGCACCTGCGCTGTGCCTCACAATACGAAAGCTGGGAAGGTTAGGGATGAATTCCTGATGAATGCGACAAAGTTGCAATCGTCTAATGCTGAAATTGCCGAATACTATCAGCAAGCGATCGCGGATATGGGAGCGTTGCGGATTGAGGTGGATGATAATGGACATCAATTTTGGATGCCTGCTGCTGGTATTCCCTGGTTTGTTGCTGTTTTTGGACGTGACTCAATAATTGCTAGCTTGCAAGCGATCGCAGTTTATCATGAATTTTCCCGTGGCACGTTACTGAAACTAGCTCAACTCCAGGCCACTGAGTTGGATGATTGGCACGATGCCCAACCGGGCAAAATGCTGCACGAAATGCGCCGCGATGAGTTAACTACATTAAACTTACTTCCATATCATCCCTACTACGGAACAGTAGATACTACCATCCTTTGGATTGTTACTTTAGCTGAAGCCTATAACTGGAACGCCGATGTTAGTATGCTTGATGAGTGTCGAGCGCCACTGGAAAAGGCACTAAGTTGGATTGACAAATACGGCGACTTTGACGGCGATGGCTTTGTTGAGTATTTAACTCATTCGTCAAAAGGATTACGCAATCAAGGTTGGAAAGATTCGGGTGATGCAATAGTTTACCCCGATGGGCAGTTAGTTGAGCCGCCAATCGCTTTGTGTGAAGTGCAAGGCTACGTTTATGATGCGTGGCTGAGGGCAGCTTTAATTTATGAAGTGTGGGGCGAAAAAGAGCAAGCTAAAAAGCTGCGTCAAAAAGCCGAAGAACTTTATCAGCGATTTAACGATCGCTTTTGGATGGATTCAGTTGGCTTTTACTGTTTAGGATTAGACGATAAAAAGCAGCAAATTCAATCAATTGCCTCAAATCCTGGTCATCTCCTCTGGTCTGGTATTGTCCCACAAGAGCGAGCCAAAAAACTTGTTAACCGACTTTTTCAACCAGATATGTGGTGTGGTTGGGGTGTGCGGACTCTTTCATCTGAAAATCAGGCATATAACCCAATTAGTTATCAACGAGGTAGTGTATGGCCTCACGACAACTCCATAATTGCGGCCGGATTAAAGCGATATGGCTATCATCAAGAAGCTAACCGCATTGCTGAGGGTATCTTTGCTGCTGCTAGTTATTTTCAAGCTGGACGAATGCCAGAATTGTTTGCGGGAATTGAACGTCAAGATGATAACTTTCCAGTCCCCTACCCAGATGCTAATATACCCCAAGCTTGGGCTGCTGGTTCAATTTTCTTACTCATTCGTACCATTTTAGGACTCAAAGCTGATGCTTCCAAACAACAGTTAAAAGTACAGCCGAATCTACCAGATTTCTTACCCGATTTAGAACTCACAAATTTGTCTGTAGGAGACGCTACGGTGGGATTGCGCTTTTGGCGCGATGGCGAACAAACCCAATGGAAAGTTACCCATCTTGATGGTGAATTAGAAGTTTCTACATAATTATTATTTACTCTTATGGCAAATAATTCATCTAATAAAACTATATATGCGGCGATGGGCGCTAACTTAGCGATCGCAATTACTAAATTTATTGCCGCCTCCATTACTGGCAGTTCCGCTATGATTTCTGAGGGGATTCATTCAGTTGTAGATACAGGCGACCAACTTGTACTTTTGCTAGGACTGCACAGAAGTCAAAAACCAGCAGATGATAGTCATCCCTTTGGATACGGTCAAGAACTTTATTTCTGGACTTTTATCGTTGCTATCCTGATCTTTGCAATTGGTGGCGGGATGTCAATTTATGAAGGAATTACTCATTTAATTAACCCTAGCCCTTTAGAAGATCCAATATGGAATTATATTGTATTGAGTATAGCAATAATATTAGAAGGTTTTTCTTGGACTGTAGCTTTAAAAGAATTTTTGCCGACTAAGGGTAAGCAAAATTTTTGGCAAGCAATCAAAAACAGTAAAGACCCAACAGTATTTACAGTATTATTTGAGGATACTGCCGCAATTCTAGGCTTAGTTGTGGCCTTAATCGGAATTTTCTTAGGAGATTTATTTAATAATATTTATTTTGATGGTATCGCCTCTATTATTATTGGTATTATCTTGTCTATAGTAGCAGTACTACTAGCTAGAGAAAGTAAAGGATTATTAGTTGGTGAAAGTGCTAATCCTCAAACTATAGCTAATATCCGTTCTTTATCAAAAACAGAACCAGGGGTACAAGAAGTTATTCGGGTGCTAACAATGCAACTTGCTCCACAGGAAGTATTACTCAACTTGGAAATCCAGTTTTCTAAAAATCTCACAGGCGAGGAAATAGCATTAACTGTAGAACGTTTAGAAATAAAAATTCGCCAGAAACATCCTGAAATAAAACAAATTTTTATTGAAGCAAAGTCTTTAGCTGCTACTCGCAAATATTCTCAACCTTTCAATTGAAGGACAATTTTGTTTCGATAAATATCAACTACAGCATTTCCAAATAGCACTCAAAGCTTATCGGCACAATAAATTATGGTAAAGATTATTGGTCAAGAACAGGCTTTTGGCTCACCCGGCATCGATCCTCGATGGACTCATGCCAATAAGGATGCAGTCGGAACAGCTTATTTTACCTCTAGTCGCGTTTGGTTTACTGTTTGCAACGGTGTTGTGACAGAAGTCTACCACCCCACAGTAGACAAACCCCAAATTCGAGATTTGCAATATCTAATTTCTGATGGCAAAAGCTTTTTCCATGAGGAGAAACGGCATCTCGAATCAAAAGTTGAACAGATGTGGACTCATGGTTTAGGATATCGCGTCACTAATTCCGATCCACAAGGGCGTTATGCTGCGATCAAAGAAGTGATTGCTGACCCCCATTTATCCTGTATTTTACAACATACAAAGTTAATAGGAGAGCGCGAGTTTATCTCGCAACTCCAGCTATACGCTTTGTGTGCGCCACATTTGGAAGTTGGCGGCAGAGGTAACAATGGTTACGTCATAGAAGTTGCTGGACATCAGATTCTAACGGCCGAGAAAGCAGGAAGATGGATGGTGCTAGGTGCAACGGTTCCCTTCAGCCGTCTTTCCTGTGGTTACGTCGGTCAAAGTGATGGGTGGACAGATTTAGCTGATAATTTCCAGATGGATTGGGAGTTTGACCGTGCTTTGGATGGCAACATTGCTTTGACTGGACAACTAAATCTAGATGAGAGTCACGAGTTCACTTTGGGACTGGCATTTGGTACAACTCTGCACAATGCAATTTCCACACTGTTTCAGTCGCTAAATATTCCTTTTCAACAGCAGAAGCAACATTATATCGAACAGTGGAAGCGATCGCGCCAGGGCATCAAGCCATTAGAAAATATTTCATTCGATGATGGTAACTTGTATCACCACAGCATTAGTCTGCTTTTGGCCCATGAAGACAAAACTTATCCAGGTGCTTTAATTGCTTCCCTAGCAATTCCTTGGGGTGAAGCCAAAGACGACCAAGACCAAGGGGGATATCACCTTGTCTGGACGCGGGATATGGTTAGCAGTGTATCAGGTTTATTGGCTGCTGGGGAGACAGAAACAGCAGTGCGATCGCTCATTTATCTGGCCACGAGTCAGCAGGAAGACGGCGGTTTTGCCCAAAATTTCTGGGTTAATGGGGAACCTTACTGGAAGGGTATTCAACTAGATGAAGTGGGATTTCCTATTCTACTAGCATGGCTACTGCACCAACAAAAAATACCACTGAACTTTGATATTTATCCCATGATTTTACGGGCAGCAGGTTATTTAATTCGTCACGGCCCGGCTACCCAACAAGAACGCTGGGAAGAAAATAGCGGCTATTCACCTTCTACACTGGCATCTAATATTGCCGCTTTAATCTGTGCTGCTCAATTTGTTCGTGAACGTGGGGATGAAGTAACAGCAAAATTTATCGAAGAATACGCCGATTTTTTAGAATGTCACGTTGAAGTTTGGACAGTTACTACCGAAGGTACTCTTGTACCTGGCATCAATCGGCATTACATCCGCATTACTCCTACAGATATTAATAATCCTCAACCCAACGAAAATCCTAATCAGGGAACTCTTTTGATCAGCAGTCAACCTCCTGGTGAACCAGCAGAATTTCCTGCGAAAGAAATTGTGGATGCAGGCTTTTTGCAACTAGTACGCTATGGAATTCGTAAACCTGACGATCCGATTATTGTTGATTCCGTCAAAGTAATTGATGCAGTCTTGAAAGTAAATACACCTGTTGGGCCTTGTTGGCATCGTTACAACCACGACGGCTATGGACAACAAGAAGACGGTAGTCCTTACACTGGTTGGGGTAAAGGACGCGCTTGGCCTCTCTTGACAGGAGAGAGGGGACATTATGAATTAGCTGTTGGTGGCGATGTCAAAACATATATCAAGGCAATGGAAGGATTTGCTTCAGACACTTGTTTGCTACCAGAACAGGTTTGGGATGAAGCAGATAGACCTGAAAGCCACATGTATTTAGGAAGACCAACAGGTTCCGCCATGCCTTTAATGTGGGCGCACGCAGAGTATATCAAGCTGCTACGCTCAAATCATGACAATCAGGTATTTGATTTTATCCCAGAGGTGGCGAATCGCTATTTAGGCGAAAGACAAGAGTGCAAATTATTGGAAATGTGGAAGTTTAACCGTCAAATAGACAAAGTTAAAAAAGGTTATACATTGCGAATTCACGCTTTAGCTTCTTTTCGGTTGCATTGGTCGCAGGATGATTGGCAAACCGTAAAAGATACGCCTTCTACTTCCACAAAATTAGGAGTGGACTTTGTAGATATCTCTGTTTCAAATAACCAACAACAACCAATAAACTTTACCTTTTTCTGGATTGAAAGTAGCAAATGGGAACAGCGAAATTATACAGTTTTAGTTGAGTAATTTATCTCTTCAGAAAACATAATTATCTAATATAGATTCCTAAAATAGCGATCGCCTCTGTTTCCACTAACTTATTAGTTCTAAATTTTTCTGAGATCGACCCACAATTCAAGAGAGCCATTTTTATGCAGAATAACCAATCACACAAGCCGACAATTGACTACTGGCATGTCTGGACTGACCGCGATGGTATAAGTCACCAGTCCCGTTGTCAAATTCAGGACTTCATTGAGAAAGGCATAGCCCCTGATACCTCACCTCAGTGGCTTTCTCAATTGAAGCAGTCTGGTGCCACAATTACCTTTACTGTGCTACCCGTGGGATGGGTTGGCAACTGGCATGAGAACCCAAAGCCTCAGTGGGTCATCCCTTTGTCGGGACGCTGGTTTGTAGAGACTATGGACGGGCAGCGAGTAGAGATGGGCCCTGGTGAGATTTCATTTGGAGAAGACCAAGGCACGAAGGCGGACGCGCAAGGTAATAAAGGTCACTTATCTGGAACAGTAGGTGATGCGCCAGCTGTTCTGATAATGGTGCAACTTGAAGAAAATCCGACTTTCGAGCAATTTTGTCGATTTAGTTAACTAGTACCGCAAGGCGGAATTAAAAATTAATACAGTGTAAGCATTTCATTGATTTAGAAGGGGTGGTTTTCCGCCGTGTTGTACTAGCAACAGCGATCGCTACTAACCATCATCTGGTTAAAAAGTTTGTTTACTTCTGTGGGGAATCATTCGGTAGTTGCTTGGTGCTAAAAATTATAGAAAATTTTCCTCCACGATATCAAATTTTACGATCGGCTAATTTTCTCGTTGCGTAATGAATGTAGTATCTCAAGTGTTGTGTAATGACTCATAATCTTATTGGTAAACAAACTGTTTGGCAGAAATTGGCTTTGAGAATTTTTAGTATAGCGTTGCTGCCTACACTAACTACTTATCCCGCTTTCGGTGCAGAGCGCCTAAAATTTAATTATGGTGTTTTAGAAAGGTCTATCCCCATTAGTTCGCTTGAAAACTATGCTAGAACAGGCAATGTAGATGATGATTTTGCTGGATATAGTAAGTATGTAGACAAAAAACAACTAACTCAACTGCGGAAAGTTTTACTAACTCGCATTCCCTTAAATGAAGTAGAAATTTCGCAGTTCCTTTATACACCAATTGGTGAGCGATTATTACAAAGATTGGGGAAAATTATTCAGACAGAATCTAGATTGTCAGGCTTTTATGCAATTCGCTCGGCACTAATTTTATCAGCCGCAGATCAAAAAGATTTTACCCTCTTAAATATATTACAAAAGTTTCCTGCAAGCTCAATTTCAATTAACTTAAACCAGACTTTAGAAATAGCAGAGACATTACAAGATTTAGTAAATCAAACTCAAAATGCAGTAACACTTATTAACGAAGAATCTCAACAAAATGTAATCACTGTTTCTAAGCTTGATTCTATTCCATTGATGGACTTAGGAAAAACGGGAAGTTTTCGTTTCTTAAAGCAAACTATTACCCTTAATGACCTTTCACGTAATCGAAGGTTCTTAGCTGATATTTACCTCCCAGTTGCTCCAACTCCTCGAAAGATAATTGTTATTTCGCATGGTTAAAAACTTCAAACAAATATTTAACACTTATCAATGGCGGGACACACTTTTCTACAATTGCCGAATCACCCAATGCAAGTATTCCTATTCCTACGCAAGCAGTCGGTTCAAGTCCAGGTTTAGCACGTCGCTATGTTAAAGCTTTAAGTGTTCCTTTCTTTGAAACGTATATTGCTGGACAGCCAAGTTACCTTCCATACTTGAGTACAGGATACGTTAATAAAATTAGTCAACAGCCACTACCGTTAAGTCTAATTACATCTCTGACATCTGAAGAACTAAAAAAATATAAATAACTTCTAATAAAGATGAAGCCAACGCGTTTTATGCATCTACATTTTTGGATCATTTATTTTTTGGGTAGTCCCTAATGCAATAATTTCTTCAAAGCAGAAGCAGTCTACGAGATTGGTTAGTGCCACGATCAGATGAGCGTGCTGCTCAGGAATTTGTTTAATCAGCATAAGAATTTCTTTAGCATTTATTCGGAGCGCTGCCTGATGCAGTTGCTCAATCCAGTCGCTAGGCATGACGCTTAAATCTGCAACCGTTAATTTAGGTGTGATGAATGAAGCGTTAGAAGGCCAAGATGCTTTTTCCTGCTTTTCTCGTTCATCAGCATATACATAACGAACACCCAAATATTCAGCCATCTTTTCAAAAATTATGGTCGTCCGAAATGGCTTACGCACAAAGTCATCAAAACCTACGGACAGTGCTGTTAAGCGGTCTTCCTCAAATGCGCTTCCGGTCAATGCAATGATAACTGGGGTTTGAGCGCCTGCTGCTTTAATATGTTTGGTTGCCTCAAATCCGTTCATAATTGGCATCCGTAGATCCATCCAAATGAGGTGAGGCGACCAATTTTGCCAAAGTTCGATCGCAGCTTGACCATTTACCGCTTCCCGTACCTCAAAGCCAACGGGTGTTAACAACTCAACTAGAAGCTGCCGATTTTCTAGTTTATCCTCAACAATCAGAATGCGATAGCTGGGTTGTCCCTTTTCTAAACCGATAACTTGCCGACTTGGTGCAGGCGTTGGCAAGGTATCCATAATTACTGCACGAGTTCGGATATCAAAGGTAAAAATTGAGCCTTTTCCTAGCGTGCTATTCACCCTGATATCTCCGCCCATGAGTTGCACAAATCGCTGGCTGATGGGTAATCCAAGTCCAGTACCTTCCTGAGCTTTTTGTCCCGCCTCTGTTTGGACAAATGGCTCAAATAGACGATTGAAGTCAGAATCAGCAATGCCGCAACCCGTATCTTCGACGCTGAAGTTCAGGGTGATGGGTTCATCTGGTGTGATGTTTTGGTTAGGAGTTTCTACCCGCAAGGTTACTTGACCGATGCGCGTAAACTTAATTGCGTTTCCTAATAGATTAACTAGAACTTGGCGTAATTTACTCTCATCGGCACAGATGTATTGGGGGATGGTTGGCGATCGCTCCAAAATGAGTTGTAATCCTCTCGACTGGGCTTTCAATGCAAACATCTGTTGCAGACGATCCAAAAGCCCGTAGAGGTCAAAATTTGTTTCGCTGAGGATAACTCGACCTGCTTCAATTTTGGACATTTCCAATACATCATTGATTAAGGTCAGTAAGTCTTCGCCACTGCGGTTGATCGTGTCAAGATATTCTTGTTGCTGTGAGTTGAGCGATCGATTTCGCAGCAGCAGTTGGGTAAAGCCAAGGATGATGTTAAGAGGAGTCCGCAGTTCATGGCTCATATTAGAGAGGAACTGGCTTTTGGCGAGGTTGGCAGCATCTGCGGTTTCTTTGGCTTGCTTGAGCGCGGCTTCGGTTTTTTTCAGCTTGGTGATATCACGAGCCACCCAAAGAACTGTATTGTCAGATAATGGCGAAACACTAGCTAAAAACCAAGTTTCTCGATTCTTGTTTGATAAGTGGTATTCAACAAAAACATTTTTGCGACTTCCATCCGGGTTTCTGGGTTCTTCTCTCAGATGCAACGCTTGCTGAATGGCATCGAGTATTAAATTGGCGATTTCTTTTGGTAAAACCTCATCAACTTTTTTGCCAATGCGATCCATATCAGGCTTATAAGCGAAGGATTGTGTTAGCACATACTTTGTTTGCACATACTTTTGGTAACGTCCCTCTGCATCAAAAACCACTACCATATCAGTCATAGCAGCGAACATTAACCGGAGTTCTGCTTCGGATGTTTTTAGTGCTTCTTCTACTTGTCGGCGACCCCTTTGGGCAGCTTCGCTAACGCGAATTTCCCTCTGAAGTTGGGCATTTTTCTCACCGAGTTCTGTGGTGCGTTGCGTGACTCGGCTTTCTAATTCCTCGTTGGTTCGTGCTAGGGCTAAAAAGGATTCACGCAACTGATGGGCCATAAGGTTAAAAGACTCCGCCAAAGAGTTTAGCTCGGTTGTACTGTTCACAGAAACCTTTTGGTCTAAGTTTCCGGCGGCGATCGCTTTGGCTGTACTTCCCAGTCGGAGAATTGGCTGTGTAATCCAGTGAGCGGTAAGAATGCCCAATCCAGTTGCAAGTGCAAAGGCACATAGACAAAGTAAAATTGTGGAACGGGTATTCGCATTAATTTGATCCATGAAATCCCGTTCTGGGACAACTACGACGATTAGCCAGTCTAATCCCTGCTGCTTCATCGGTACAATTTGTAAAAATTGCCGTTGACCCTCAATGTCAAAATCTAGTTGTTGTTTTTCGGTAATCTGGGTTAAGTCTACAAAGTGTTGCTGCAAAAAATCAGCAGTGCGCCGCGTCAAAATATCACTACTGGCGATCGCCTGAACTCGAACCGGATTCTGATCTATGATTGGGGCTGTCGAATTTGCAATTATGTAGGGTTGTTGAGTGGCAGAACTCCCAACCAGTAATCCTGTCTGGCGTTCTAGGATGAAAGTTTCACCCGTTCGCCCGATTTTGAGAGTCCGCAGATATTGACTAATCCCAGTCAGTGAAAAATCGACAGCAGCAACGCCGAGCAGATTGCCACCATCATCATAGATCGGCAAGCTGGCATTTAGCACATATTTGGGTGTGGTAAACAGTTTATAAATTCCACCCCAGCTAGCTGTCTTAGACTTAACTGCCGATTGATACCACGGACGAGTTCGCGGATCGTAATTAGGTTTGGATCTTAAAAGTTGAGTGTAATGTCCTGGTTGGTCTGCGGCGTAAATCCGAATTTCATTCCCAGTGGACTTACCTGAAAGTTTCACCTCAAACTGACCATCATCCGCCCTTTGAACCGCAACGTGTTCACCATATTCTGACCCAACGTAAACTGCTGTTACTGTGTCAAACGTTTTCAGTTGATACCAAAGGTGTTGCTCTAATGTTGATAATTTTTGAATATTAAGTTCACCCAGCTTAATGGCATTAGCATTTAGTTGATTGATTTTATGAGGCGTTTCAACATATACCTTTAGGTACTGCTGAATTCGAGCTGTGATTTCATTTCGGAGTTGGATTGCAACTTCATTGACTGCTCGTTGCCCATTGTGTATTGATAGCCACCCAGTTAGCCCTACGGCTAGAGAAATTTGCAGTACAAACGGCACTACAAGAATGTGGCGCAACTGCACATTTTTAGTCAGCTTTGAAAGTTGAAGGGTGAAAGAAGGCATATCCGAATTCCTGAAATTAAACAGCAATGTTGGGGTAATAATATTTACACAGAAACCTCTTAATTTTGATGAATTCTATTTGGCATAATTATAGAAGATTAACTCTCTCAGATGATATTACCCTCTTGGGTAATATTGAAAACTAATACATCACCCTATTATGTGAGAGTTTGAATTTATCGAAACAGAATACATGCGTCAGTCGCCAGAATACAGGAAAGGTATTTTGTGCGACACAACGATCGACGGTAGTTGAGCGTAGCCGAAACTCAGTGCATCACTGGTGGATGAATCCAGGGCTTTAAGACCCCCACTAAATCTGCATATTTAGTGGTGCAACAATTCAGTGGCAGTTCTAAATCCCCCACTGATAGCGAGTCTTCTCCCAAGGGGAGACGCTAAGAGCGAGCGTCTTCATTCTGACTCCTGAATTCTGACTTCTGAATTCTTCTTCAACTTTTTAAAAGTTCAAAATCTCCTAAGTCCTTCTCCTTTAGGAAACGCTACACGTAGCTTGCTTGTACCGAGCTAACTCTGGCACACTGCCTAGCTACTCAATCTTGAAAAATCAAGCTAAAAAACGGCTAACAATAAGTTTCTAACTTGATTTAAATTGTAAAAAAATTATTTAAAATAATTAAAAGGAAAAATTTTTACGTACTCAATTTACTTTTAATTACTGCCAATAAAAAGGACTTAAGTAGCTAAACGGATATCAAACAATATTATAAATAAATGTAAATTTATCAGTGCCTTGGAAATTACAAGTATCATCAATAGATTTGTTACATGAATGGAATTTATTATCACTTCTAATCCATAATCTATTTACATTACGTTACCAGTAGCTTGATAATTAACGACTCTCTTAGCCCTTTGAGAAGTATGGAATTAAGCCAATCATCCAAGGGAGATATTCTCATAGTTGATGACACTCTGGATAATCTTCGCCTTTTATCAGCAATGCTTACCGAGCAAGGATACGAAGTGAGGAGTGTTACCAATGGTTCTATGGCGTTAATTGGTATACAAGCTCAACCTCCAGATTTGATTCTGCTCGATATTACCATGCCCGGGATGAACGGCTATGAAGTATGTCAGCGACTCAAATCTAATCCTCAAACACAAGAGATTCCTGTCATTTTTATTAGTGCTTTGAATGAGGTATTTGATAAAGTGAAAGCCTTTTCGGTTGGAGGCGTTGATTTTATTAACAAACCTTTTCAGATTGAAGAGGTGGTTGCCCGGATGGAGCATCAACTCAAACTTTGTCGCTTACAAATGCAACTCCAGGAGCAAAATCGCCGCTTGCAGGAGACAGAAGCAGAATTAAGGCGATCGCTCGATCATCAAAAAGCGCTGAATCAGCGCATCGAGGAAATGGTGGCGCTAGAAGAACGCAATCGCATTGCGCGTGACATCCACGACTCTCTAGGACATTCTCTCGTAGCGCTAAATGTGCAAATGGAAACAGCATTAACCCTTTGGGAAACCGATCTTAATCGGGCGCGATCGTTTTTATTAGCAGCGAAAAAATTGGGTTCTGAAGCCCTGCAAGAGGTGCGGGAATCAGTTTCGGCAATTCGCTCCGATCCACTCCACGGACAATTACTCGAAAATGCGATCGCTAACCTTGCAGAGGAATTCTATCACCTCACCGATGTCTTACCATACTGCAAAATTGATTTATCACAACCGCTTTCCGATTCAGTAAATCATGTTGTGTATCGCATTATCCAAGAAGGGCTAACCAATATTTATAAACACGCCAATGCCACAGCTGTTCAAATTAGAATTCAAACAACGGCGGCGGGGCTATCGTTGATACTCCAAGATAACGGTAAAGGCTTTGAATGCGATCAATCCGTTGCCGGATACGGACTCCAGGGAATGCGAGAACGAATGGCTACAGTAAATGCCCAGCTAGAAATTGTCAGTAAACCGGGCGCTGGTTGTCGGATTGTTGCTAACTTTCCCAGAGATGAGGGAGGAGGGGAATAAGGGGCCAGGGGGCAGGGGAGGCAGGGGAGACAGGGGGAGAAGAATTAATAAGGGACTTGCGTGAAAATAAAGTACCAGTAAACCGAGTTTCGACTGGTTGGTACACTATTAACCCGCAGATCCTTAACCAGTCCCAATGCCCAATTGTTAAATGTTGTAACCTTTCTCCAAGGGTTTCAGTTAATCCTTCATGAATTTTTGGAGATATCTATTGATCGTTCATCAAAACTAGAAAGAGATAATTACCATGAAAAATGATAAATCCTCTCCTATTCGCCTGTTAATCGTTGACGATCAGAGCCTCATTCGTCAGGGACTGAAAGCAATGCTAGAACAGGAACCTGATTTGGAAGTGGTCGGTGATGCTGAGAATGGTAAAGTTGCTCTAGAGCTTGTTGCAGAACTTCAGCCCGATGTGGTGCTAATGGATATTCGGATGCCAGAAATGGATGGGCGAACTGCAACAAAACTGATTATGCAAAGCTTTCCTAATATCAAAGTTCTCGTCTTGAGTACATTTGATGATGATTCTTATCTAACAGGGGCAATGCGTGCAGGTGCAAAAGGATATTTGCTTAAAGATATGCCTTCAAGTGAGCTAGCAGATGCAATTCGCTTTGGGCATTCTGGCTATACTCAATTTGGGCCGGGGTTATTTGATAAATTATTAGTTACAGAAGCAGCTTCAGCTTCAGCTAACCAAAATTCCGCTTCATCAAAGCCATCGGAAATTACCGCACGAGAACAAGAGGTTTTATGTTTGATTGGTGTTGGTGCAACGAACCGCGAAATTGCCCAACAACTTTATATTACCGAAGGAACGGTAAAAACTCATGTGACGAGTATTTTAAGCCGCCTCAATCTCAAAAATCGATCGCAACTGGCAATCTATGCAAATTCTGTTCTCAATCAAGAAAAAAAACTAGCCGGGAAGCTACCCGAATAAACCAGAGGGCGATAAAACAATTCTAGGACTAGCTCTTTCAAAGTGGGTAAAAATTTTGGTCAAAAAATTCCTCTTCAATCTCTTGACTCTGTGTTCTCTGCGCGGCAGTCGCTCATGGGGGAAACCCCCTTCTCTACGAGACGCTCCACGAAGGCGTTAGCCTCTCCCTTTGGGAGAAGACCGCGCTGCCTTGTCTCTGTGGTTAAATAAATTATTTTTAAACCGCAGAGGCACAGAGAAGCCAGTACGTTGGGCGGGTTCCCCGAGTAGCAACTGGCGTAGCGCAGAGAGAAAAAAGAGATTTTACGAGTCACCTTGAAAAGGCTAGTCTGAAATTCTTATATAAAATATCTCAACAAGGAGATTTTTATCTTGTTTGTTAATATTTATTGCTTAATCTTATAAAATAGGTAATCAGCCGTGTAATTTACGCTAGTTTCTCGATTTTCGGATGATTTATCACACCCTTGAACAGGAGCTTTTCCACCAACTGTATTGATCCGTTGAACCCAATTTACTTGGTGGAAGAGACCATTTCCCTCATGAGATTGCGCTTCTAATAATAGCCAGGGAATGGCATCGTCTTCTGGTGCATTTACCTTAGATTTCAATTTCCCTAAAACTTTGCTACCGTCTTTGGCTTCCCAGGTGGGGCCTGCATAATGCTTGCCCAAATCTTGCCCTTGCTCATCTAGTAACACGGCATCGGGAGCCTTAAGCGTCCATTCATATTGCTCAGGAGATTCTGATTTCGGTTTGCAGATATAGATTTGTGAACCCTTGGCAGATGCTTTTAAAAGAAGTTGCTCACCATTTGGGACTTTTATAGTAGCAGGGATCGCAGCTACATCCGCTATGCGTTGGGCAGGCTCCATAGTTCCTGCGATCGCAGTTTTTACAGAAACGCCCCACCCATTCAGCATCAGCAGCGAAACAACGAGGCTGCAATTTAGCTGAATAATTTTACAAAAAGTAGGTGACATAGTAGTTATCTCCTTCACTTGTGATTTTAAAGCTTTTGTCGCGCCATCAGTTGGGCAAACAATCCTGGTTGATTAGCGAGTTGATCAAAACTGCCTTCTTGGACTACACGACCATTCTCGAATACATAGATGCGATCGGCGTTGCGAATGGTACTCAGACGGTGAGCGATCGCAATTCGTGTCACCTTCAAACGCTCTAAACTTTGACTGACGATCGCTTGGGTGCGGTTATCTAAGGCACTGGTGGCTTCATCAAATAACAAGATTTTGGGTTTTAATACTAGCGATCGGGCAATCAATAATCGCTGGCGTTGCCCTCCAGAGATATTAGTTCCTCCTTCACTAATTACCGTGTGCATTCCCATTGGCATCGATTCGACATCTTCAGCAAAGCCAGCCATCCGCGCGGCTTCCCACGCTTCATCCATTGAGATCATCGCTCCACTGGCGATATTCTCAAAGATCGATGCAGATGTCAATCGGCTATTTTGCATCACAACTCCTAGTTGCCGACGCATTGCATGAATATCTAACCCGGTTAAATCTTGTCCGTCGTAATAAATCGTGCCAGATTCCGGGACATCAAACCCCAGTAATAATCGGAACAGGGTTGATTTTCCACTCCCCGAAGCTCCGACAAAAGCGATAAATTCCCCAGCTTCCGCATGAATGCTAACATCATCCAATGTCAAAGGCCCGTCATCTCGATACCGGAAAATCACATGATCCACAACCAATCGTCCAGAAAGCCGACCTGGATCGGTTTTTTCCGAGTCAACTTCCGGTTTGGATTCCAGAATCGGCTGCGCTCGTTCCCACAAAGGAACCACTTGCAAGACATCTATAATCGTGCCGCTGAGACTGGTAGCTCCACCGATAAATGTGCCAAATGCTGCATTAAATGCTAAAAATACACCTGTAGATAAACCACCTTCTGGGGAATTGGCTTGCTGAAGTAAACTGCTGGCGAACCAGAAGAGGATTGCTGTAGTCAATACAGGCAAGATTTTATTAATCACAGCCAGAGCATCTTCAATGCCTTGGGTACTCAGCATCCATTTGATTTGCTGACTATACTGTTTTCCCCAAAAAGCAAAGGCGCGGGCTTCTGCGCCTGCAACTCGCAATTTGCTAACGCCGTTGATTAACTGCACCATTACCCCTGAGAGTTGTCCTTGTAACTCTAGTAAGGGACGAACCTTCCGTAGAGTGTAAATTCCCGAAACCAGAGTAATAGTAATGTTGACAAAAGCAACAAGAGTGGCAATTAACGCTAGCGAACCGTTGTAATAAAAAAGCAGTCCTAAATTCAGAAACGCGAACAAACTGGTGAAAATACTTCTAAGAACCGTGCTACTAAGCTTTTGGCGGATTTGGCTAATGGCGCTTACCCGTGAATTTAAGTCTCCAGTTGAGTACTGACGGAAGAATGATGCTTTTAGATTCAATAACCGATCCCAGACTGCTGCTTGGGTGGAAGCATCGGCAAAGGTTTCCACGCGCATGATTGCAAAGCCTTGAGCAAGTTGAAACAAGGTGCTACCAAATGCAGTTGCTAGCAGCGCTAAGGCAATTTGCACTAATAAGCCGCGATTGGCATCAGGAATGGCACTGTCAATCAAGATGGCCATAGCTTGGGGGACAATCATTCCTAATAAACTCGTCGCCATACCCGCAGCCAAGACAATCAACAATTCCTTGTAGTGTCCTTGGAGAGCAAATTTCAGTAAATCGATGGTGGTGAGAACTTTATCAGGTAATGGGCGATAGAAGGTATAGCCCGTTAGCGCCAGTTTAATCGCACTTTTAGCATTAACCGGAGTGCGCGATCGCTTAATTGGATCAAAAATCTCATAGCGGGTATCAGACACAGGTAACAGCGCCACAGGATTGTTATCTTCTAGCGTGTAAGCCAGCATTGCACCGCAATCCTTCTTCCACCATTGACCTTGTAAAGCGATCGTTCGGGTTCGTAAACGAGAAGCACGAGCGATCGCTTGTAGCGGATCTTGAACTCGTTTCAGGTCTTCAGACTTAGCTGGTGGTCGAATCGTCACACCCAAAGTTCGCCCCACAGCACCCGCAGCAATCAGCAAAGCTTGGTCAAAATCATTGGCTTCAATTTGAGCAGAAGCGGCAATTTGTGGAGATTGCAGCAACGAGGCTAACTCGCCCAGCGTCTCCTTCATTACATGATCGTTGAGGTGTTGCCGTTCTTGAAATCGGTTTAATTCTACCGCTTTTTCTTGCTGTTCCAGAAGAAAAAGACTCTGAAGAAAGTAGACTTGAATTTGGAAAATCCCCCTCAACAGAGTATTTCCATCCTCAATCTCAGACGTAGTTAGGATTTCTAGCTCGGTTGTATCTTCAGCTTGAAACCACATATCTGCGCTCAACGGCACCAATCCTGATTGAGGCATGACTAAGAGTGTCTCAAACCCCATCCAAACCGCATAACCACGCTGAATTTGCACCCAGGATACCAGTTCTCGCTGTGGTTGGAAAATCTGACCATTGCTGAGTGAGAAATAGCGAACCCCTTCTTCTTGAAACGGCAGTCCAGGTGGAGTAATAGAAGACAGCGCCAATCCTAGTTGCTCAATCCATCCCTCTATTAAAGTTACGGCTTCACCATTGCGATCGCTAATAAATTCCCGAAAATCTTTCCTTGAAACTTTCATAAGTTCCGTTTCTTCAATCGACACCGCCAGAAGTTGATACGGTATCGGCTGAGAATCACTAATGATGCCAAACATTGCCTGTCTAGTTCGGGTGGTAAATAAATAGCGGCGACTTCCCTCAGCAATTCCCTCTTTCACCGGAATCGCAAACACCGCTAATGAACCCGATTTTACGATCCAAATCGTCTTCGGGTCATTGAGAATAATTGGCTCATTGCCTTTGAAGTGATAGTACTCTCCCGGCAGGGTAGCGCTGCGAATTTGATCTAACATATATATTCCTGCTCCCTAAAATTAATATAAAATCGAATAATTTTTGACATTTAACGTGTATACTTACCTCTTGCCTCATCCGAGATCGGCTAAAAATTTCAGACAAACATTAATCAACACCAACTCTCTAAAATGAAACAACAGATTTAACTCTGACCTTTCCGCAATTTTTAATTTTTGATTTTTAATTTTTAATTCTAATCACTCCTCCTGAGCCGCTTCCCCTTCACTGCGAATCAATTGCAAATACTTACCTTCAACCTTCTGCAATTCTTCATGGCTACCGCGTTGTACCACCTTGCCGCGATCGAAGACAATAATTTCGTCACAATCCCGAATTGTGCTTAACCGATGCGCCACAATTACACAAGTACAGCCACGCTCCCGGAGTCTCTGATCGATCGTCTTTTCTGCCTCGGAATCAAGCGCACTGGTCGCTTCATCCATCACCAAAATTGCCGGATTATTCACTAAAGTGCGGGCAATTTCTAATCGCTGTCGCTGCCCACCGCTCAAATTAGATGCCCCTTCTGCGAGGTCAGCGTTGTAGCCTCCAGGCATGGAAAGTACTACATCCTGAATAGCGGCATCTTTACAAGCGCGAACCAAGTTACTAAAAGGAACAGTCGAATCCCAAAGCGTAAGATTGTCGCGCACAGTGCCTGCAAATAGTGAGATATCTTGCTCAACAAGCGCAATTGAATTAGTCAGAATCGATCGCGGAATATGTTTTCTGGGTTTACCATCAAATAAAATCTCTCCCGCCCACTGTTCGTATAATCCACACACCAACTTGGCGACGGTTGACTTACCCGAACCACTGCCACCCACTAAAGCAACTCGTTGACCGGGTTTAAGTGAAAGACTAAAATTTTCGATTAAGGGAGGTGCAGAGCGGTTATAGCCAAAGGTGATATTACGGAGTTCAACATAGCCCTGAAGTCGAACGTTTGCGGCAGGTAGTTGAGTTGGCGATATACTAATGTCTCGCTCTACGGCAGGATCGATCGGATTGCGTAACACATCATCTAACCTACCCAAATTGCCTTCCATTTCCTGGAGTTCACCCGCTAAACTCACCAGATTATTTACAGGCTCTAAAAATCTTTGCATCAAGGCTTGAAAGGCAATGAGCATCCCAATACTGAGTACACCATCCATTACCCGTAGCCCTCCCACCGCTAGCAAAAGCATGGATGTAATGGAGGTGAGAAATGACGGCAATACACCTAGGTTTTGATTAGTCGTATCCATTTCTTGCCGAGCATTAATTGCCTTAGCGTAATAACCTGCCCAGCGCGAAAAGAATTCTGACTCTAGCCCGGATGCTTTGAGCGTTTCCATACTTTGCAGTCCAGAAATCGCTACTCCATTGACTTTGCCTTGTTCTTGCATTAATCGCAAGTTGGCATCGACGCGCTGCCGTGAAACCCATCGCCACACGCTGACATTCACGATTACAAAGGCAATGCCGATCGCAGTGAGAACGACATCATATTGCAACATGACTGCGGCATAAAAGATAACGGTGAAGGCTGAAATTACTGTCGTCGCTAATCTTCCTGAGAGCAGATTCGCCAAGCTATCGTTGAGGCGGACACGGCTACTAATTTCACCAGCAAATCGCTGATCGTAAAAACTCACTGGCAGCCGGAGAATATGCCACAAGAATCGGCTAGACATCCCCACAGCCAGCTTAATTTTCATGCGTCGCAAAAATTGCAACTGAAGCAATGTTAAAAAACCATTCAATATGGCTGTGAGGATCATCCCTAAAATTAATGGTCGCAACCAATCACTTCTGCCTTCAATCAAAACATTATCAACAAAGGCTTGGGAGAACGCAGGGATGGCTAATCCGGGAATCACTAACAGCAAACCAGCGATCACACAATAAACCAATGCTCCTAGAGAACTCTGCAATCGATCCCATAAGGATAATGTCAGGCTCGGTTTCCGTCCTCCTGGCTGGAATTCTGCACTCGGTTCACCAACTAGTACTACCCCGGTAAAAGACTGATCGAATTCTGGGAGTGAAACTGTGCGCGGCCCGGTGGCAGGATCGTTAAGATAAACTTTGTCTTTGGCAAATCCTTCGACTATTAGAAAATGGTTGAAATTCCAAAAGACAATATAAGGACATTGCAGTTTGCGTAACCCAGCTAAATCGACCTTAAAGCCTTTTGCCTGCAAACCATAGCTGCGAGCCGCATTGAGAATATTAGATGCTTTACTGCCATCTCGGGAAACACCACAAGCTTGACGGAGTTCTGCAAGGGGTACAATGCGATTATAGTATCCTAAAATAATTCCCAGTGCGGCTGCACCGCATTCCACTGCCTCCATTTGTAAGAGGGTGGGAGTCCGACGACGGCGATCGGGACGGCTGAAGAGCCGTTGAAATTTTTTAAATCGAAGCCCAATTTGTGATTGAATTTGCCGCATAATCAATACATTCCACTCCACGATCGCAGAATCGGAAACACAAAGGAAATCGGGGATTGTTCATCCACTTTTACACGCACTGAAGTAGTGGTTCCTGGTGTAATTTGGCTATTTGGCCCTTTAGAGGATGACCACCGAAAATGGCTTTTAGTCGAGGGATCTGGCTCAAGTTCCGCAAAAACTTGAATTTGTGCGCCTTCTGTGGTTAACCCTTGTAAAACTTCTAGACCACCGACAACACTTGATGCGCTTTCCTTACTAACCGGAAATGCAGAAATACTTGTGACTTTCCCGATAATACCACCAAAGCGTTCTCGTTTAACGGTCGAAGGAGTGACTTGCAACTCCATCCCCTTTTGAATCTTTTTGCCTTCGCTGACCGGGAAGAATGCCACCCCAACTAACTTATTCCCGGAGTCTCTAGCTTCGATTGTGCCAATGCGAGCGCCCTTTTCCAGGGTTTGTCCAGGAACAGCAGAAAGTTCTAGAATTCGTCCATTGAAATTGCTAGTAACCTGGCTGTTTGCCTTGATTTCTAATTTTAATTCTGCGATCGCTCGCTGGGTGTCTTGAATTTCTTTTCTTCGATTAGTAGAAATAGCTAAATCTTGTTCTGCTTGCCCAGCAAACTTACTGTCTAATACTGCTAACTGTGCTTGCAGTTCTTTTGTTGAATTGATATTTGCTAAGAATTCTCTTTCTGCATCCGCTTCTTTAACATTAAGTTGTTTGAGTTGCGATTCGATTTCATTGATTTTGGTTTTACTGTTGAGAAATTCCTGTTGCGCCTGAAGAACGGTATCACTCGAAACTGCTCCTTCTTCGCGTAGCTTTTGGCGAATGTCAAATCGTTCTTTGAACGTGGGCATCAAATCTCGCGTTGTCTGCAACTGTTCCTGTAAGTTCTGACGCTCTTGCCGAATCGACTCCAGACCTTTACTTCTGAGAATTGGTGTTAGTGATTGGGTTGTTTTGAGAGTTTGCAGGAGTGCTTGACGTTGTTGCCCAATTGCACCCTTATCTAAAACCGTTCGCTGAAGTTGCAGAGAATTGGCATTTTGGTCTTGTTCCTGAAGTTGAGCAAGCTTGACTCGTGCAAGTTTCAACTTATCTTGAAGTTCAGTTTGGTCGATTGTTGCTAGTACCTGTCCTTTCTTCACCTCATCGCCTGTACGAACAAAAAGCATGAGAATCTGCCCGGAACTAGGAGACTGGAACCCAACGACTTTGCTAGGAAAAACCACTACGCCTTGTCCAGCTACAGTAATGGGAATGCGACCAAAAACACTCCAAACAAGTCCAACAACAATTAGAGATCCCATCGCAGTTAACGGTATCCATTTCTTTGGTTGAACCACCTGCATGAGTTGATCGAGCCGCTCCGGGGAGGATAAACGATCGAGTGCTTCTTTGCGGAATAGATTGCTTTTGTTGGTCGTTACCATACTGACTCCATTCAAGTTGTAGAAATTTGTATATTAGGGAATTGGGAATTGGGAATGAGGGGAGCAAAGGAAGTCGGGGAAAATCAGAGAGAAGAATTAATAACCTATGCCCAATGACAAATGACCTAATTCCCGCGAATCTGCTTCAGCATCCAATCAAATCGAGTCCCAGCCAATGTCACTTGAGCCAAAAAGCTCGAACTCAGTTCATCTTCATAAGTCAAGCGTTCATCTAAAGATTTACCTGAGCTATAGTTAATCCTGCCGTAACCCAGACTATTGATGATTCCTTGCTGTTTATCTGCTAACAAAATCGCTAATACTCGATAAAATCGGGCAGCAAAACCCACATCGTGTAACAATTTGGCAGAAAGTCGCCATCTGGGAATCGATAACACAGTTGCATCCTCAACCGCCCGAATTGTCATCGCAGGTGGGCTGGCTTCGACAAAGGGCGTTTCGCCAACTATGTCACCCCGCGATAATCTTGCAAACTCCCGTTCGATATGATCTGTCTGTTCTAAAGTTGAAAAGGCGCGGGTGAGAGGATTGCTTGTATCTTCAGCAACGGAAGCCACCATCTTGCCATCTAATAAGATATAGAGAGCATCAACAGGTCTTCCGGCTTGAAACAACACCGTTCCCGCAGGAAGTCTCATAGCATTTCCTGCAACAATCATCCAACCAATATCGCTATCATTTAATTCTGCAAATGTAAATAAGATTTCTCGAATTTGGGGCTGAAAAAGCACGACTGTGCTTTGGCCAATTTGACCGATCATCTGCTCTAATCGGTGAGAAAGTAGAACTGCGATCGCTCGATAAAAATGGGCAGCAAATGTGACATCTTCCTGCAATTTTTGAATCAACTGCTGCTGAGGAATCATCAACACAAGCGACTTTCTAGCGGCTTTGACTGTAGTTGAAGACTGGTAGGAGGCTAAAAAAGGCATTTCTCCTACAACTTCACCATTTGCCAGCAGTGCAACCTCTCGTCCTGACAGTTCGCCACCTTCAAGGGCGGCAAATGCCCGACCAATGGGATTATCGTCAGCCTGAGCGACAGAAACGCTTAATGCACCATCAAGCAGAATGTAGAGAGCATCAACAGGTGTTCCTTGGCGGATGAGAATCGTACCAGCAGTAATTTCTTCTCTTTGACCCGTTGCCAATATCCAGTCAATATCGCTATTTGTCAGTTCCTTAAGTAGAACTTCTGTCATAATTTAACTTCCTTACGTTCTGCTAACGGGAGAGAAATAGAGAGGGGTAATTCGTAATTCGTAATTTAATTTATGGTTCAGATATAGGGAAGCCTTAACTTAGACTTTCCGCAATTTTGAATTTTGAATTGTTTAACTCCCCATTGCGCGATTGAACTAGGTTGATGAGTTGCTACAGGTTTTTAGCATCAATCACCGCGACCTTCATTCGGCTCAACGCTTATTGGTTTATTGTCATTCCAAGAAGGAAACTTTATATTCTCAAGCTTTTTTGCGATCGCTTCAGACAGATTGTTATATTTATCCTCCGTAGGATACTCACCTGGATAATGCTCGCCTACGGCAATACCACCCGAAATATTTGCGAGTTCTTGAGGCGATAGCTCTTGTGATTCATTTTGCTTTTTGTTTTCCATTGCCATTTTTTTCCTTGTCATTTCATTTATTACTAAATTTGCCTAATTTTCTGAAAGTGAAATTATTAATCACACAAGAATAATTTCAGAACGCAGTTGAGCGAAACTTGTCCAACTGCAATTGATTGATTTGAGAAACTCCGTTTATGTAGAACCTTCGATCGCAGATATATCTCCAAACAACTCACCAAGAACCTTTAGATCCTCTGTTGTCGCGTCGGTGATGGAGAGGTGGAACACAGAAGAGTCTGTTGTCTCTGCATGAAAAGCCGACCGTTTTGAGTGAAACCCTCGTCCTCGTGATGTTTGTTGGCTAAATCCCCTTGTCGATCTATGAGATCGTATAGATGTAAACTGCAAATTGAAACCACCAGCTAAATCGTCTAACTCTTCATCTGATAGTTCGATCGCTTCATCATTCGGAGTAATTTCGTCACCTGACATAGAAGCTCCTTGACCCCACATGTTAAATTTAAATAAGGCGGAGGGAGTTAACCGAGTGGCTGCTAGGCTCATGGTTAACAACCCCTCCTGCTCCTGAAATTTGTCAAACTGAGAAATCCAGATCAAGCTTCAGGGCTAGAAATACCAGCTTCCTTAAACTCTCTAAGGTCTTGCTCAGAGAAAACGCTCACTTGAAAGGTAACGCTCTTAATGCCGCCTTCTTTAGGAATTTCCACAAAACCAAACTGAAAATCTTCGGCATTTGCGTTTGTTCCCAAGACATCGCTAGTTGCGCCACCAGCAATATAATCAAGTTCTTGATTGGATAGTTCCAGCATTTCATTAGGCTGCACATTTTCCATGATCTTTGTCGTTCTCCTTGTGATGTTGATTATGAGCCTAGAAAATTACTAGGAATTCCGCTAGGAAATTCTTCTCCAGTGAATTTGATTTCGCGCAAATCTTGTTGAGATATAGTAGTTTCCTGACTGTTGAAGGATGCAATGCCGCCATCAGCACCGATAATCACTGCACTAGTTTGCTTATCCGAAAAGTTGAAGTTGTGAGCATCAACAAAGCTAAAAGCACCACCAGCAACGTTGTCCAATTCCTCAGCAGATAGTTCTACGGGCTTAATGTTGTCAGACATAATGTTTTCTCCTCAATTTGTGATATGTGTTAATTGAGTTCTAGTTACTAACTTTCAATAGTGGTAGGAAAGAAGCCAGTTGCTTTGATTTCGTGCAAACTTTGATGAGATGTAGTAGTTTGTTGAGCGGTGGAAGAGCCAATCCCGCCATGAGGACCAAGCACGGTTTCACTAATTTGTTGATCTAATCTGTTGTCGTTGTCAGCATCAACAAAGCTAAAAGCACCACCAGCAACGTTGTCCAATTCTTCAGCAGATAATTCTACGGGCTTAATGTTGTCAGACATGATGTTTTCTCCTTAATGTGTAAAATGTGTAATGTGTATGATGTGTGTTGTATCAAGCAGAACGCTTTATTGAGTTCTGCTCTGTGTAATTAGTTACTAACTTTCAATAGTGGTAGGAAAGAAGCCAGTTGCTTTGATTTCGTGCAAACTTTGATGAGATGTAGTAGTTTGTTGAGCGGTGGAAGAGCCAATCCCGCCATGAGGACCAAGCACGGTTTCACTAATTTGTTGATCTAATCTGTTGTCGTTGTCAGCATCGACAAAGCTAAAAGCACCACCAGCAACGTTGTCCAATTCTTCAGCAGATAATTCTACGGGCTTAATGTTGTCAGACATGATGTTTTCTCCTTAATGTGTAATGTGTATGATGTGTGTTGTATCAAGCAGAACGCTTTATTGAGTTCTGCTCTGTGTAATTAGTTACTACTTTTCAATAGTGGTAGGAAAGAAGCCAGTTGCTTTGACTTCGTACAAACTTTGATGAGATGTAGTAGTTTGTTGAGCGGTGGAAGAGCCAATCCCGCCATGAGGACCAAGCACGGTTTCACTAATTTGTTGATCTAATCTGTTGTCGTTGTCAGCATCGACAAAGCTAAAAGCACCACCAGCAACGTTGTCCAATTCTTCAGCAGATAATTCTACGGGCTTAATGTTGTCAGACATGATGTTTTCTCCTTAATGTGTAATGTGTATGATGTGTGTTGTATCAAGCAGAACGCTTTATTGAGTTCTCTC
The DNA here is from genome assembly GCF_000020025.1 of Nostoc punctiforme PCC 73102. Taxonomy (GTDB): domain Bacteria; phylum Cyanobacteriota; class Cyanobacteriia; order Cyanobacteriales; family Nostocaceae; genus Nostoc; species Nostoc punctiforme. The sequence goes on from NC_010628.1 coordinate 2,229,815, forward strand.
TGTGTAATTAGTTACTACTTTTCAATAGTGGTAGGAAAGAAGCCAGTTGCTTTGACTTCGTACAAACTTTGATGAGATGTAGTAGTTTGTTGAGCGGTGGAAGAGCCAATCCCGCCATGAGGACCAAGCACGGTTTCACTAATTTGTTGATCTAATCTGTTGTCGTTGTCAGCATCAACAAAGCTAAAAGCACCACCAGCAACGTTGTCCAATTCTTCAGCAGATAATTCTACGGGCTTAATGTTGTCAGACATGATGTTTTCTCCTTAATGTGTATGATGTGTGTTGTATCAAGCAGAATGCTTTATTGAGTTCTGCCCTGTCTAATTAGTTACTACTTTTCAATAGTGGTAGGAAAGAAGCCAGTTGCTTTGACTTCGTACAAACTTTGATGAGATGTAGCAGTTTGTTGAGCGGTGGAAGAGCCAATCCCGCCATGAGGACCGATAACGGTTTCACTAATTTGTTGATCTAATTTGTTGTCGTTGTCAGCATCGACAAAGCTAAAAGCACCACCAGCAACGTTGTCCAATTCTTCAGCAGATAATTCTATGGGTTGAATGTTGTCAGACATGATGTTTTCTCCTTAATGTGTAATGTGTGTTATTTATCAAGCAGAGAGAGTGATTTACTGCTTAGTCGCTTACCGCTTCCCTCGCTTGATGTCTCTACAATACGAAATCAACTTAGCTATGTACATCTGAAAAACGTCTAGGATTTCACCTAAGCGAAGTAAGTAGATGTCGTCTAACTTTCGCTATATGGTATTGGGCAATGCGTAAGACTTTCGTCATAGGCTAACCCAGCTAGTTACTACAAAAGTCATGGATTTGCTTTCAGATGTGGCATTTCACTGCAATATCGTAGTATGACTAAACGTGGAAGCACGAATGCAAAATTAGGATCGGTCCCAAGAAATGAGAGCATTCTACATCCATCACTAAATCAACTAAATTAAGAAATTATAGTTATCAGTCTCTAGCAATGTTGTAAATAAAAACTCAAACAACAATGTTTAATAGATTCAAATTAGCAACTAAATTTACTTTACTTTTATTGCTGGTGTTCATCGGCGCGATCGCAGTTAGTGGTTTTGCTTTATCTCATGCACTTGAGCAAAAAGCAGAAGCCGAAATTGCTTATCGCAGCCAAGTTATTGCAGAAACTATGAACTCAGTGAGGAACTATACACACACGCGTATCAATCCTCTTCTGACACCAATGCTGGACACTCAAGCCACATTTCTCCCTGAAGTTGTTCCCAGCTTTGCAGTAAGAGAAGTGTTTGAAAATCTTCGGAAAAACGAAGATTTTAAAGATTTTTTATACAAAGATGCCAACCTAAACCCAACTAACTTACGAGATAAAGCAGATGTATTTGAAACGGAACTTATCGAACGATTTCGCAAGGAACCAGGGTTGAAAAACATATCCGGTTTTCATGAATCTTATGACGAGAAAATGTTTTATAACGCTCGTCCATTTTCCATTAATAATCCAACGTGTCTACGCTGTCATAGCACTCCTGAAGTTGCTCCAAAAAGTCAGATTGCTAGTTATGGTTCAGAAAATGGCTTTGGGTGGAAACTCAATGAAATTTTAGGCACACAAATTATTTATATTCCTGCCAAACAAGTCTTTGAGGATGCTCATCGTGCTTTTGTTTTATTCATTAGCTTATTTATTACGATCTTCGCCATCATGATTTTGCTCATTAATTATTTGTTAAAGCGAAATGTACTACAACCGCTTAAACCAATGGCACAACTTGCTCAGAAAATTAGTATGAATGAGATTAGTGTCGAAGAAGCACAAGAGTACGATCGTGAAAAGCTAACATCGATTGTGCAACGTCATGATGAATTAGGACAATTAGGACGAGTTTTTCAACGCATGGTGCATGAAATTTCTGCCCGTGAACAACAGTTCAGACAACAGTTGCATACACTGCGTATAGAAGTTGATGAAGCTAAACGTGCGCGTGAAGTTGCAGAAATTGCTGAATCAAAAACATTCCAAAAATTGCAGGAGGAAGCAAAAGCAATCAGAAATAAACGGAATACTCCAAATTAATAATTAAGAATTACGAATTAAAAATTAGTATTGAGGATTTATTATGTCTGAAATTATTTCCATTCACTCATTCCGAGGCGGAACTGGTAAGTCAAATGTTACGAGTAATCTTGCTGCCCTAATCGCTCGTTCTGGAAAACGAGTTGGGATAGTTGATACAGATATCCAATCTCCAGGAATCCACGTTCTATTTGGTCTTGAACAAGAGCGAATTCGCTACACATTGAACGATTATCTATGGGGTCGTTGTCAAATTGAAGAAGCCGTTTATGACGTTAGCGCCATTCTCAAACAAAAACAAACATTTTTTGGTCGCCAGGGAAGTGTTCATCTAATTCCTTCCAGCATTAAGATGAGTGACATTTCTCGAATCTTGCGCGAGGGCTATGACGCACGTCGACTGAATGATGGTTTACATAATCTAGTTCGCCGTTTAAAACTTGACTATCTGTTGATCGATACTCATCCTGGCATTAACGAAGAAACGTTACTATCTATTATTCTTTCTGATGTCCTGGTGCTGATTCTCCGTCCAGATAAACAGGATTATCAAGGTACAGCAGTGGCGATAGATGTTGCTCGTAAGCTAGAAGTACCTAAAATGCTAATAGTGATCAACAAAGCTCTGCCATCTTTAGATTTCAAAGAGTTAGGGAAACGAGTGGAGAATACCTACAAAACCCCTGTGGCTGGAATACTCCCTGTTTGTGAAGAGATGTTTGAATTAGGGAGTGGTGGAATCTTCTGTTTGCGGTATCCAGATCATTCATGGACTCAAAAAATTAGTGCGATCGCCAAACAAATCACTGGTTCTGGAGTTAGATTGTTTGCCAAATAAGCGTTAGTTATCAAGGGTGGGTACTAGGGTGACAGATTTGGAAACTAGACGAGTGCATTAACTGGAGCAGTATTATTGCTCAGAGCTATCCTAATTCGTAATTCCCTACGTGTAAGCTTGCGCCTACGTAATTAAGTTTTGACCATAATAACTGTGCAATTACTCTTGCGAGAAATATTTTCTGCAATATTTCCTTGAATTACCTGTTGTAGTAGACTTTCACGGCTAGCTCCCAAAACAATAACATCACTGTTGTCTTGCTGGGCGCATTCAAGTACAGCCTCAGAAACAGAATTGGCTTGGACTGGAGTCGCCACCACTTTACCTTTAACTCGGCGTTGGAGAAAGTGAACAGATTTATCTAGTAATGTTGTGTCAGGTAGAGACTTAGTAGGCTGGAATATTTGACATAGATTGATTTGGGGGGATTTACTTAAGGAAGCAAGAGCAGGTAATAACCGAATTGCTTGGCTGGAGTTAGGACCACCTGCCATTGGCAACAACCAACGGTCAAAAGCTCTTTTATCATCCAATTTGGCCAAGACAACATCACAACCTGCCTGTCGAATTATGGTATCTACCACTCGGCTGAAAACTCTACCAGGAGTTGATGTAGTACCTTTCCATCCCATTAATACCAAATCGATATGTCGATCTTTGACAGTCTCCAAAATTGCTCCAGCGACATTATGGGTAACTCGGATCTGGGTGTGAACGGGAATCCGCCACTTTTCTCCTAACAGTATTGCTTTCTGTAAAAGCTCAAGGCTTTTGGTAATTTGTACTGGTGTTTCAGATGGGATACGGTTAGATGGAACAATAATTACTTGTAGGCATTCTATTTCGTAATTGTTAGCTTTAGCGATCGCCCCAGCCATTTCCAATAAAGTCTCGGCTGTCTGTGGATGCGAAAGTGGTACTAGTAACCTTCCTTTGCCTGTAGCCGGAGCGCGAGTTTGGTAAATCACATAAGAAGTTGCTGATTTCGATTCTATCTGTTGGGTGTTACCATTCAACCTCTCTGCTTCTACACGGATAATATCACTACGAGTAATAATTCCTACTAGCTTCCGACCTTCTGTAACAGGCAAGCAGCTGAGGTGATAACGATTGAGTATATGCAGCACATAAGCCAGCGTCGCTGTGGGACTCGCTGTTACTGGCTCTGGTGTCATAATCTGGCTGATAGTTGTATTTCCACTTAACTGTTGCGAGGCAAGATTAACTAAATCTTTCTGAGTGACAATGCCAACAACTTTACCTTTTTCTAAAATTGGGAAGTTGCGATGATGAGAGTCGGAAAATGCCTGCACTGCCTCATCAATACTCATCTGGCTAGATAGGGTTTCGACACGTCGCTGCATTACATCTGCGGCACTTATTTGTGCTAAAATCCCCTCTGTGCCTGGCTCTTTTGTAATGTGAATCCCTTTCCACTCTAGTAGAAGGTCATAGAGCGATCGCGGGTCAATTTTTTCTGCTACTAAATAAGCAATCACAGATACAATCATTAACGGTAGCACCAGATTGAAATCTGTCGTCATCTCAAAGACAATGACAACTGCTGTAATCGGCACTTTAGAGACGGCGCTAAAAAGTGCAGCCATTCCCACATGAGCGTAGGTTGTTGCAGCACTCATTCCCAGCAAACTCTGTTCGGCAGCACCAACTAAGTAGCCAAGAGCAGCGCCCAAGACCAATGTGGGAACCAGCAAACCCCCTGGCGCTCCTGAGCCGTAGGTTAAAATAATTAGGGTAAATTGGACTAAAAGAGCGATCGCTGCAAATAGCCAATTCCCACTACCTACAAGCAAAATTTCTCTCAGCCCAGCATTATTGCGAAAGGTGATAGGTAACAGAGCGATCGCAACACCAGTTACTAACCCCACAATTCCAATTCGCCAGGGTAAACTCAGATTTAGTAAACGCCGATTAATTGCCAGACTTGCAAGAATACTTTTATTAAACAGAATGCCTATTAGCCCACCTAGCACCCCCAAAATCAAGTAGAAAGGGATTTCCTGAGCGAAGAAAGTGGTATGTGAAAAGCTTAAATCCAGATGATTCAGATCCAAGCTGTGACTACCATACAACCGGGAGATGACTGAAGCGATGAAAGAAGCCAAAATCGCAGTGCCAAGAGTGATACCTGACACATCTTGGAGTAATTCTTCCACTACAAACAGGACACCTGCGATCGGTGCATTAAAAGCCGCTGCTAATCCAGCCCCGGCTCCAGCGGCGATCAGTTGGCGGCGATGCTCTGGTGAAGTCGGTACCCAATTACTAAGTTGATTTGCCAAAGCTGCCCCAATTTGGACAGTTGGCCCTTCCCGTCCTAAAGGCATTCCAGAACCCAGCACTAGTGTAGCGCTGACCAGCTTGACCAGAGCGATTCGCAGATTTAATGGCATCGGCACACGAGCCAATACGGCTTTGACTTCAGACATCCCACTACCTGATGCTTCAGGTGCGAAGCGCTCTACTAGCCAACCAGCTAAGATTCCCCCTACCAGTCCAATACCTGGTAGTACCAAGTAGGCAGGCCAGATGTAAGAAAGATGCACTCGCCATGCTCCCGCCCAGTCTACCGCCTGTCCTAACAGAACTGCTGCTAGCCCAGAAACTAAACCAATTATGCAAGCTTCAACGAAAGCCAAGCGCCTTGGTCGAAGCAGCTGACGGGAAAGCCTCAACCACAGAATTTTTCCCCTTGCTAACATATTTTTAGTAATCACTTCTCATATATTACAACTGCAAAAATCTCAAAAATATTTTTTTACGTACTTATTTATAGTTTTGCATTAAAAAATGAAATTAAAATGAAATTTTTCTCTGCAAAATGATAGAGATATATGTATTCAAAATTATCAAAACAGAATTCATGCGCGACTTTCTCAGAATGAGCGCATAAATTCTGTACGAAGCCGCAGGTAAATAAACAGTGAAATACCAGGGTGTTGACTTTGTAATAAATTAGACTGCAAATATTAATTTGACATCTCTAAAAATTAAAATTGCCTGCTTCTAAAAATTAACCTTTAAGCTGATACTACAGTCAATTAACCCTGTTAAATTCACGTTTACTTAATGGGTTTGGGCGTTTTTCCTGTAGGGTTATCTCTCGGTGTAGCAGGTGAATCTGGTGTCCCCAAATTAGACACCCAATCGTTTGCTCCTAAACCGAAGTGTCCTGTCTCAAACCACTTAGACTTGAGCAGCGACCACCAATCATTTGTCAACCCTTGTAGTACATAGTCAATATCTCTACAAAGGTTATAGATAAGGCATATTTAATTCCTAGATATATCTAATAGCAACTCTTCTGTTTGTAAAAGCTAGATAGATGAAGTAGCTGTAGCGATCGTGTATGAAGATTAAATGACTCTTAAATGGTGTAGGATGGTACTCTTACATCTTGCTTGAAGGTGATATCTTCCTGAGAACAGCTTTGTTGTTATCAGTTAGATTAATGAGTCGAATTAATGGATTTGTAGGGCGACGTGACTTCTTAAAATTTGCCAGTGTGATAGGTATTGCGGCTACTGCTTTTGGTGATAGCTTTTGGAATACAGAGCAAACTGCTATTGCTGATATTCACCGAGTTAGCCCTAATCCAGTGAATCCTAATGAAGCTATCAAACGCTTACTAGATGGTAATCAAAGATTTATCAATCAAAAACGCAAATATCCCGATCAATCATTAGAACATCTGCGATTAGTTGCTAAAGCTCAATATCCCTTTGCCGCCATATTGGGCTGTGCAGATTCTAGAGTCCCGGCGGAAATTGTTTTCGATCAAGGACTTGGAGATTTATTTGTCGTGCGAGTTGCTGGTAATGTGGTCAGTGACACAGTTATAGGTAGTCTAGAATACTCTACAACAGTATTGGGCTCGCAGCTGATTGTGGTTTTAGGTCATAAAAGATGCGGTGCAGTTGCAGAAGCAATCAAAAACGAACCACTTCCTGGAAGAATTGGTTTGATTATTGAGGGCATCAAACCATCTGTTGAAATGGTAAAGTTAAGGACAGGTGATAATATGCAAGATGCAGTTATTGCCAACATTCAATATCAGACTGAAAAATTGCAGGAAAGCTCAACAATTTTAGCCAAATTGCTCAGTGAAGGTAAACTAAAAATTGTTGGTGCTTGTTACGACATTGACACTGGTAAAGTCAACATAATTACTTGAATACATAATACCTTTAAGGCGTACTATTCTGAGCTTAATAATGTTAAAAAAATATTATTATTGATAACTTTGTAGCTTAATCAAATTTATTGTTCAATTTAGAGTAGTTTAGGTATCAAAAGTATATATTCCTCTAAATCTACCGATAATTTAGGGGACTTTTACTTCGATTTCCTACCCTTAAAAGCTCCAGTGCAATACTTTTCGGTTAAACCCAATAATCTCTCTTTTGGTCTGGGGAAAGCTTACTGGGCTTTGGGGAAAGGGAAATTCAAACCTTTCCCTTTCCCTTTCCCCTTTCCCCCTTAACTGAAAAGTATTGAGATCCGGTGTACACACAAGTCTTTTAAAGTTGTCCCACAAGCTTTTCATTCCCCAAACCCTCGCGATAAAATAGTGGGTAAAAACCTATCAAATTCCTCCGCTAAATTGGAGTATTTAGAAGGAGCTACAACATTTTGGTTTTGTAGAGGGATGTGTGTACACCGTAGCCTCAAAAAGGGGGGTAAAGGAGATAAGCAAGTCCCTAGATCGCAGCCAAAAACTTTTAAAACAACCTCTTAAGCTAGCTCACAAAATCGTTCCAGTTTCTTTCAAATAAACACGTGTAAATGGTTCATCTTCAGCCAAAGTATAATCTTCAATCAACCCTTTGCGACGGATAGAAATATCGTTGCCTTTTCTAATCACCACAGTAGAACCATCAAAGACATCCCGCGCCAGCATCATCTCAGTTTCGGTGGGATTATCCAAAACCACGATATTACTATTCCGGTAAAACATCCCCTCTTCATCTAAGATGTCTTCCGCATATTCGGCAATCAGCAAATCAACTTTGGGATGACGGAGCAAAGTTTGGACGTTACTATTGTAATTTTTGCTTAATACTTTTTTCGAGCGATTCACAAAAACTGCATCACGACAAACAGCGCCAATTGTCCAGTTGGGATGTTGCAAAAGGATATGATCAATTGTTGTTTGCAGTTCTTCAACTGAGATTCTATTAAATGTGATAATCGGTATTCTCGAATCTGTACCCGACTCAAAAAAGGTTTCTAGAATATGAGAAGGTACATCAACACTTTCACCTTCAGAAGGTTTAAGATGCATTAAAACTCCTGGTGCAGCGTTAATTTCCAGGATAGCGAAGTTACTAGATTTCCAAGATTCGGAGAGACTTTTGGTAATGACATCAATACCAAGGCAAGTCAACTGGAAATGTTGGGCAATATCTTGCGCCAAGATAATATTGTCATCATGAACTGTGTGGGTTGCATCGATGCTCATACCTCCGGCTGAAAGATTGGCAACTTTACGCAGGTAAACAGTGCGTCCTTTTTCAATCACACTGTCTAGTGATAAGCGCTGTTCCTCTAAGTAAAGTTCCATCGCTTCATCAATCTGAATTTTACTCATGGGTGAGGTGGGCGTATCTAAACGTGCAGGTTTGCGGTTTTCTAGGCGAATTAATTCTGCAAGCGTTAAGTAGCCATCACCGACAACCGATGCTGGACGGCGTTCTGTGGCGGCGACAAATCTGCCATTGACACACAACATCCGAAAATCCGATCCTGAAATACTTTTCTCAACAATTATCCTAGTTACTTGATCTTCAGGAATCGCTGCTAATGCTCTATTATAAGCAGATTCCAGCTCTTTTGAGTCTTGTACGTCAGCCGTAACGCCAATTCCTTTATGACCTACCACTGGCTTAACTGCCACTGGGTAGCCAATTTCTCTTGCTGCTGCCAAGGCTTCCTTTTCAGAAAAGACGATATCGCCTTCAGGGACTGGGAAACCCAAGGTTTTTAGAAATGCTTTGCAGTCATCTTTACGGGTGGTAAACTCTGAATCTAGATGACTATCACAGTTAAATGTGGTTGCTACTCCTCGGACGTGTTTTTTTCCAAAGCCGTATTGCATTAATCCTTCTTCCCACAAATAAAAGGCGGGAATACCTTTTTCGTAGGCTGTTCGCAATAGGGCGTAAACTGTGGGGCCACCATAGACAGACGCGCGAAATCTATTTTGCAGCCTCACTAGCTGCTCCTCAAAGTTAAAGTCTTCGTCTTGGGTAATGGCTTCAAACCAATCCCAAACAAAATAAACGACCTCTCTAGTTGTGCGTTCATGTAGTGATTGGACGCTAATTCGCACGAAATCTGGATATGGCTTAACACTCCAATGCTTAAGGTGCAAATCCATATCAAGTTTTCCGACTTCGGACACAACTTGGGCAAATAGATAGGCATGGGACTCGTAGCTTTGGCTGCCCAGATTTGGATAGCGATCGCCAATGCTTGCAATATAATCGTCTATGGGCAAAGGCTCTCTAGAGTCCACTAGAGCAAAGTCAAATACTAACGCCCCTGCATCTAAATAGGGGTTGGGGCCAACATAATGCTTGAAGTTGAAAATATCGAATACATCCGTTCTTCTAGCATTAATGCGAACTAAGTCACTGCTTTTTTGTAGAACCATTGATTACGAACCTTTGGCTAAACACCCTGAAATTTCTATGCTGAGTTATCGTTACTCAGACTTGTTGGTTGGAGGCTGATTCAGATTAATTCTTGGAGAGTGATGGCAAAGCCATTGATCTAATCAGAACCTACATTAAACTTATTAGTAAGCATTTTTAACTATCTCAAGGCATATTAAATTTCTTTTCCTCGGCAGAAAAGGCAAAGAATAAAAAATAATAGCCACTTCATCCTTATGAATGGTCAAAGATATAACCTTTGAAAGGTGCAACACGCATTCCAAAATCTGTATAAATAAATATGTGGTATTGAAAAGACAGCAAAGGATGAATAGCACACAAGCTGATCTAAGAGATGAAATTCGAGAACTTGCTGAGGAAGCTTTTCACCAAAAGCTGATCTCTGGTCATGGTGATGGGCCTGACATAAATGAGTATCAAATTGTCTACCAAGGCAAACCCAGGCATCTCCCACTAGAACAAGCACGTTTTTTCTTGACTAACTTGCTTTATAGAAGTCGCATTCATTAGGGCTCACCATTCAGATATCTAATTTCACTCAGCTAGGGTTAATATCAACAATTGCATGATAAATTTTCAATGGCCAATTTAGAAACGCAGTCAATAATGCCTCTAGAAAATCTCTCTAGAGGCAGTTAGTTTTTGGCGTTTTATTTAGTAAAAAAAATTAATTCTGAGGATGGCTATTTTTCTATATCATTTTCCTGAAAAATCTTTTGGTCTAATTGCAAACGCAAATTCTAATACTATCTTTCATCAGGTAATCTACCAGAGGGATGATTTGATAGTTTAATTGTCATGGTTTAGTGAAATTTATTAAGTCACATCAGGGGGCATCATGGTGGAAAGTAATTTCAAACGGCAGTTGGTAATTATTGGGGGAGCCGAAGATAAAGAAGGAGATTCCCAAATTCTGCGAGACTTTGTGCGACGCGCCGGAGGTACGAAGGCGCACATTGTCATTATGACGGCTGCGACAGAATTACCAAGAGAAGTGGGAGAAAATTATATTAGAGTTTTTGAGCGGTTGGGAGCCGAGAATGTTCGCATAATTGATACAGAAACCCGCGAAGATGCATCTTCATCTACCGCGTTAGAAGCAATTCATAAAGCAACTGGGGTATTTTTTACTGGTGGAGATCAAGCTCGTATCACCAATATCCTTAAGGATACCGAAATTGATGCGGCCATTCATAAACGGTTCGCGGAAGGTGCAGTGGTCGCCGGTACAAGTGCGGGCGCTGCTGTGATGCCAGATAAAATGATAGTTGAAGGTGATTCTCAAACGCATCCTCGAATTGAAACAGTTGAAATGGGTCCTGGTCTAGGCTTTTTACCAGGGGTGGTAATTGACCAGCATTTTTCCCAGCGTGGACGTTTGGGACGCTTAATTTCAGCTTTAATACTAGAACCTGCTGTTTTAGGATTCGGTATTGACGAGAATACCGCTATGGTAGTTACTGATAACCAAATTGAAGTGATTGGTGAAGGTGCGGTGACAATTGTTGATGAATCAGAAGCTACATACAACAATATGGGCGAAATTTTGAAGGATGAGTCTTTGGCAATTTGCGGAGCAAAGCTTCATATTTTACCACATGGATTCAAATTTGACTTGAAAACCCGCCAACCTATCCTAAATAATAGCTCTGTGGCTAATGTCTCTGTACCTGTTGGTTGAATCAACACCTAATTTTTTACAGGTGCGTTTAACTTGAATAAATAATTAATAATTGTAGATTATTAGCATTTATCTCTTGAATATCCTCTCAAGTACTCTCAGAAATAGGGGACACAGCCCCCCTTTATTCAGGAGGAAAGGGGGGATTAATTTTTAATATTCCTTATCTTAACTTCAGTAAACTGTTACGAATAAGTAATATCAACTCTCCATGATGATGCACTTATAAGTAAGTGGGCGTAAATAATTGTCGTTGGGATAAGGCAATAGGCAACAGGCAATAGGTATAAGGGTTTTATCTAGTTTGATTTTATTGTGCCAACTTACTTAAACGAACCATAAAATCTAGGTAGTACATAAAGAAAAAGATCGGTAAATGAATTAATTATGAAGTCAAAATTTACAGAGAATTGGTAAATGTAGGTAATAATTAATTCAAACTATACGTCGAATAGCCGATCAACTTTTATGACAATCTACTTTTATAGCACTCGTGAAGAATATGGCTGTTTCTCTAACTTTTCGCCCCACGGCTTTCAATTAGATGGAATGTATTGGTCAACCAGCGAACACTACTTTCAAGCGCAAAAGTTTGTGGATACACCTCATGTAGAACTAATCCGCCAAGTTAAAACACCTAAAGATGCGGCAAGAATGGGGCGTGAGAGAACCCGTCCACTACGTCAAGATTGGGAACAAGTTAAAGACGATATCATGCGGCAAGCTGTGCTGTGCAAATTTCAAACTCATACTGATATTAGGAATATCCTACTTTCCACAGGCAATGCAGAAATTGTTGAAAACTCGCCCATCGATTTTTACTGGGGTTGCGGAGCCGATGGTAGCGGTAAAAATATCCTAGGAAAAATTTTAATGGAGGTGCGAGAGAGCCTGAACTATAAATACAGCGCAGATGTTGATCGTAGAAGTGTTAAATGATACGCTAAACCAACCTGATGAAAGATACCTTCTGGTTTTGGGAACACTATATTTACCACCAGACTTCAAAGGAAGGGGTTGATGCCTAAAGGCGAATGGAATAATAGCTCGAAAAATATAATTCCCCTACAATTACCCATAACATACTTAAAACCAGTGAAGCGTAATACAATTACTCATGAATTTGACTCTGGTTCACATGCAGAAATACTACCTCCACAGGAAAATGATGACAATTTATCGGAAGCATCCAAGCTACTACGGCAAGGAATTCAACAGCAGCAAGCTGGTGAATTAATTGCGGCGCTGAAGTCTTTACAACAAGCTTTGGGGCTATTTCAGGCAGTTGGGGATTTGCAAAAACAGGCACAGGCGCTTTCTTTTTTAGGATTGGTAACTTATAGCGCTGGAGACTATAAAGGCGCGATATCTTACTCGGAGGAGTGTTTGTCTTTGCTCAATAACACCTCAAATTTAGCATTGCAAATGCAAGCACTTTCCCATTTAGGAAATTCATACCGTCATTTGAATGACCACAACAAGGCTATTGAGTTTCTAGAAAAGTGTTTGAAAATAACGCAACAGCTGCAAGACAAACGGAGTCAAGTTGCAGCATTGAATAATTTGGGATTGGTATATAAATCTTTGAGTAACTTTACACAGGCTATTGAGTATCAGCAGCAAAGCCTAGAGATTGTGCGAGAACTCAAAGATAACTGGGGCGAAGAACAGGTACTCAAAAATTTGGGTAATGCTTGGTATGCTTTGAATAATTATTCAAAAGCGATCGCATATTATGAGCAGTGTGTAGTACTAGCACGCTCTTTAAAAAATGTTCGCAGTGCTTCTCAAGTACTAAAAAATCTAGGTAATGCTTGTTATGCTTTAGGTGATTATGCTAAAGCTATTAAGTATTATGAAGATCGGTTGCTATTAGCTAGAGAAATTCAGGACAAACGTAGCGAGGAACAATCTTTAGGTAGTTTAGGAGTTGCTTGTGAAGCTCTGGGTGACTATAACAAAGCAATTACATATTATGAACAACGTTTGCTCTTAGCTAGGAATATCAAAGACCGTCGTAGTGAAGAAGAAGCTCTCGATCGTTTGAGAGTCGCTTGCTACGCCTTGGGTGATTATGTCAAAGCTATGCAATACCAGCAAGGAACATCTTCAAATAGTTAAAAAGCAAAAGAAGGAAACAATTCAAAATTACTCGGATAGATCCATTGGTCCCATTGTATTTTGTTGCTGGAGATATCTGAGAACTTCTGATGTCTCAACTTGGGGAAATTGTGCGTAAAAATTACTCACACTCCAGAAGGGTTCTGGTGTTTCCAAGACGATTGTGCGATCGCCCCACTGTTCTAACCAAGGTAGCAATCTTTGTGGTGCGATGGGAGTACATAGCCAAACTGCTGCTGGAGAAAGTGCTTTGATAGCAGTAGCGGCAACTGCTATTGTCATACCTGTAGCAACGCCATCATCAACTAAAATAGCCGTAGCATTCTCGGCATTCACCTGCGGACAAGCAGTAATTAATTGAGCCTCAAGAGACTTAGCTTGGATAATAGCTTTATTTAAAGCCACTTCCCGCAGATTTGTATCATCTTTGAACCGAAATAGCTTTTGATCGGTCCAAAGAACATTTCCGTAAGTAGTCACTGCACCAATTGCTAACTCTGGGTTTTCTGGATGGCTAATCTTTTTTGCTACAACGATTGTCAACGGACAATCCAATAGATGTGCTATTGGTGCTGCTACTGGTACACCCCCTCTTGGCAAAGCATAAACAATTGGTACAGGTTTTATCCCAGAAGCAATAGTTTGCTGAGTCAAAACATCCTGAATCACTCGCGCTAATAACTCACCCGCATGGGTGCGATCGGCAAAAAGCGGGGTCTGTGACATGGGTTCCCCCCAGCATCTTAGGACAGCACTGCTTTTATCATGACTGAATTTTGTCTCAAATTAACTGATACAATAAGATTTTGTATAAATAATTAAGTATTCAGCAAAAGTCTATTTATTCTGATAAATCTCCAACCAGAGCAGTATTTAACTCAGATAAAACAGCTGGCGCTGATATCAAAATCCTAATTTTCATGAGCAGCGAAACTCAACTCAGCCTCTTCGACGACGACTCAACCTTTAACCAACGAGAACTAATTCCCACAGACGCTAAAATTGCGATCGCTCCCGGAACTTATTCCACCATAACGGAGTTGGCACAGCATTGCGATCGCTGCCACCGTTGTCCATTGGGAGACACTCGGACTCATGCTGTCGTCGGACGCGGTAATCTCAAAGCCCCAATTATGGTTATTGGGGAAGCGCCTGGTCAAAATGAAGACGAAACTGGTTTGCCATTTGTAGGTAGATCGGGGCAATTGCTGGAGAAAATTCTGGCATCAGTGAATCTAACTACCGAGCATGATGTATATATAGCTAATATAAATAAATGTCGCCCACCAGATAATAGAGTTCCTACTCCAACAGAAGTGGCGGCTTGTCTACCCTACTTACTAGAACAAATTCGCCTAGTTGACCCTAAAATAATCTTGTTAACAGGTGCAACTGCTGTCAAAGGCATCACTGGAGATAAGCGAGGAATTACGAAAATTCGCGGACAGTGGCTGGAGTGGGAAGGGCGTTTATGTATGCCGATTTTTCATCCTTCCTACTTACTGCGTAATCCTTCTAAAGAAAGAGGTGCGCCCAAATGGTTGATGTGGCAGGATATCCAGGCAGTACGGGCCAAGTTAGACGAATTCCAAAATAACAATTAATTTGGTAGACTTACCCAAAATATCCCATTTCACTAATTGCGATCGCCTGTTTTAATTGAAGTGGAAGCGATCGCATCTGACAGCAAGAAAAGTAGGAGTGAGGTTCTAAGAACAACTCGTAAGCGCAGCACCACATTGATCTTCCTTTGTCAACCAACCTTTAACACCTTGATATTCAACCTGCGCCCAATCTCCCTGACAGCCTAACAATTTGACAGCAGTATTCGCAGGAATTATTCTCACTTTTTGGCTTTCTTGACTATTACTAGCATATAAATCTACCCCATTAGTACCGTAGCCCTGCGTTGTTAAACCTAACTTTGGCACAAATACCCATCCAGTTCCTTGAAAACCATTACTAGCATTATTAATCTGTACCCAATCTCCAGTAGCACCAATAACTTGAACTGTTTCGTTGATGGGTATTTGCCCTAATATTGTGTTATATGTACTTGCACCACTCCGCACATTTAAACCTTGTGGATCTGTATCGGTCACGTAGGCAATAATATCGCACTTTTGGGAATTAGTCGATTTCGCTAAAGCTATTTGATAACCTATACCTGTATTTAGCATCACGCTAATACAACTAAATACCAATCCTGTTATTAACTTTGATGGTGCCTTTTTCACTTTTTTTGCCATAATTTGCTCAATTTTTTTGCTTCAGTACCTAAAATTTGAGTTTGATTTCTATCTCATAATCTACCCAAGCAAATTAAAGATAAGTTTATAAAATACTTATCTAAAAAGAATTTCAGTACTATAATAACACTTTTAGTTTTACAAAATTTAGTCCTGCGATGTCTACGACGGGTGGTTCCTGAGCGCAGCCGTACCACTTCCCTACGGGACGCTACGCGAACGTGGAAGCAAGCTACGCGCAGCGTCTCCGACAGGAGAAGGGCTACGCCTACGCTGACAACTGCAACACAAAAACATCATTGAGTATTAAGATGTCAATGGTGTTGTTAACGCCAACAGTAAGTTCCAATTTTGAAAAAGATTCATTAATTTATATGGCTAAAAAGATACATTTCATATCAAATAGCATAGTTAAAGAAATCAATAATTCCGATAATGTGAGTATTTTAGTATTAGACAAAGAAGAAATCATTAGCTTATTTAAGGCTAATGGAATCTTACTTTTTAGAGGGTTTGATGTTGATGTTGATATCTTTAAAGAATTTACCAATCTCTTGAGTATCGATTTTATAAATTATGCTGGTGGTGCATTCAGTAGAAGGGTAATTAATGGGGATCAAACTGTTTTAAGCGTCAATGACTTTAAATCTGAGATTAAATTGCATGGAGAAATGTATTATCAGAAAAATATCCCACTTATGTTGTGGTTTTTCTGTGCTAATCCGCCATTAGAAGATGGTGAAACTACTGTGTGTGATGGCAGACAATTTTTTCATGAAATTAGTAGTTCAACTAAAGAGTTATTCAGACAAAAGAATTTAAAGTTTACTGTTCGGATGTCTAAAGAAGACTGGCAGAAAAAATATAAAACAGATGATGTAAATCAACTAAAAGAGATATGTCGTAATAATAATACACACCTAAAAATATTCGACGATCGATCAATTATGCTTGAATACATTTCTCCAGCAATTATTCCTAGCAGATGCGGAAATTATCAAGTGTTTATTAATAGTCTATTGCCCACAAAGCAGTTAAGTCCAAATATTCTTAAGTTTGAAGATGATTCAGATATTCCTGAAGAGGTTGTCTCTGAACTGAATGAGATTGCTGAAAAAATTACCACGGAAATCTCGTGGCGTAAAGGAGATATTTTAATGATTGACAATACAAGGATACTTCATGGGAGAAGGTCTTTTGCTGACGATCAAAGAGATATTTATATCAGGCTATGTTCTCCAGCTTTTTCATTTTGATATTTTTAGGACTTACGCAAGAGTTACGGAATAAGGAACCACAGAGGCGCAGAGGGCACGGAGAAATAAGAGTTTGAGAGACATTTTACGTAAGTCCTAATTTTATTACAGCAGATATCAAGGTACAGCATTGTTCTCCTCTGACTGCATGATTTATAGGTTATTAGTGTAGATAATTGGTATTTCAAGACGCGATGAACCGCGTCTCTACATTAGGGTTTTCTTGCTCTATCTAAACTGTATTGATCTATAACAGGTTACTTCATATCATAGCCAAACAAATTCGGGTCTACTTCTCCTAACTGCAACTCTGCCAAACCATATTCCGCCCATCGTCTCTCTACCATTGCCGCCACATCTGGATCAGATTCCAAAGGCGAACCCCATTCATGGTCTGTTTCCGGCGGAATCTTTGTAGTCGCATCAATTCCCATCCGTCCACCTAAGCCAATTTTTTCACTGGCAAAATCCAAGGTATCAAAAGGTGTATTTGGCAAAATAAACACATCTCGCACTGGGTCAACTTTGGAACTAATCGCCCACACCACTTGACGCGGATCGCGAATATTTATGTCTTTATCCACAACAATTACAAATTTGGTGTAAGTAAATTGTGGTAAAGCACTCCAAAACGCTAAAGCCGCCCGTCGTGCTTGTCCGGGATATGCTTTATCTATGGAAATAATCGCTGCTTTATAACTTAAAGCTTCCATTGGGAGGAAGAAATCGACAATTTCAGATACTTGTTGGCGCAGTATGGGCGTATAAATGCGATTTAGTGCGATCGCCATCATCGCTTCTTCTTTAGGTGGACGACCGCTAAATGTTGTTAAGTAAATCGGATTTTTCCGGTGCGTCATACACTCAAAGCGAATCAAAGGCGAATCCTCAACGCCGCCGTAATAACCCATGTGGTCGCCAAAAGGTCCATCTGGTAACACTTCTCCTGGTGTAATCGTTCCTTCCAAGACAAATTCTGAATCGGCGGGAACTTCCAAATCTACAGTTTTACACTTCGCCAACTGCACACCAGAACCGCCGTATAGTCCAGCAAATAGCCATTCTGATAAATCTACAGGGATGGGTGTGGCAGCTGCCATAATAATTAGAGGATCTACACCAAGTGCGATCGCTACTTCTAATTTTTTCCCACGTTCGGCTGCTTTTCGCAAATGCCTCGCCCCACCCCGCACCGATAACCAGTGAACCGTCATCGTATTTTTAGATTGTAGTTGCAAGCGATACACACCTACATTTGGTGTACCCGTCTCACAATCTTTGGTAATTACCAGTCCCAGCGTGATAATCTTGCCAGCATCACCAACATAAGGACGTATCAAAGGTAACTTATTTAAATCTAAATCATTACCTTGAAGCACAACTTGCTGACAAGCGGGGAAAAAATCTCGTCCTGGTTTCGCCTTCACCACATCAAACAATACTTTCCCAAAATCTATCGCCTGGGAAATCTTCTTCGGTGGTTTTGGCTGTTGCAGCATACTTAATTTTTTCCCCAGGGTTTCCAACTCCTCTGGATGCTGCATATTCATCGCCCAGCAAATCCTTTCCACAGTTCCCATCAAATTCACCGCCACAGGGAAGGAAGCGCCTTTGACGTTTTCAAACAACAACCCTGGGCCACCTTTTTGCAGCATCCGGTTGGAAATTTCAGCAATTTCTAATTCCGGGTCAACTAAAGCTGAAATACGCCGTAATTGTCCCTTTTCTTCCAGAATTTTAATGAATCCCCGCAAGTCTCTCGCCATTGTTCTAATAAAGCTGATTATTTAAGAAGTGTGAAGCGCTTTCTTATATTATGGGGTATTAGGGATTGGGCACGAGGCACTTGTACTGAGTTTCGACTGCGCTCAACTACCGCGAAGCCGTAAGCCTGCGGCATAGTACGCTTAGGGCGCAGCCTCTCCAAGAGTTGTATTGGCATTGGGAAAGGACAAGGAAGAATGCGTTCAATAATTTTTCCTTGTTTCCTTGTCCCTCACTCCGTCATCTACCCATTTGAAAAATTGTTGGTTTTAATTGGAAATTAACCTATTTAGTCAGTTTTCTTAACTGTCTTTTCCAAAGTATTTAGTTATTGTATCTAGGGATACGCATTTATTTTTTATAAATAAGCGCTAACCTAATCAAACATGGCCAGAACATACTATACCTTCCTGGCAGGCGGTTTTGTTATATGACCCCTGCTAGGTTTATTTATTACAAGCTTGTACTGTGTCTTATTTTTGGATTTTTCTGAATTTTTGTGAGTTTGCGTTAGTGTAGTCCAACCCAAGCATCGCCAAAAGCATAAATTTTTGATCCTGACAAGGGGACTTTTAAAACATCCTCTGAAAGTATGGGTATCTAAAACATAGTTGAAAATTGCTATTTATCCAAATTCAAAAATTTTCTAGAATTTTAAAATATCTAATGATTCTTCTATTTCCAAATCTAATATTCTTTCTTGTGTATCTTTGAGTGCTTCTAGCTTACCTTCTTTACGATAGATGTCTGCTGCTTTATGAAAATCTTCAATCGCTCCCTGTTTATCGGCTATTTCTAAACGAATATTGCCACGATTGTAATAAGCATCGGCATAATTATAATTAATTTGTATTGCTTGAGTATAATCTTCAATCGCTCTCTCAAAATCTCCTAAGTCAGAATGAGCATTATCACGGTTATAATAGGCATCGGCATAATTAGGATTAATCTGTATTGCCTGTGTATAATCTTCAATTGCTCCTTCAAAATCTCCTAAATCAGAACGAGCATTACCACGCTTTTTATAAGCTATGGCATCTTTTGGATTAATCTTGATTGCTTGAGGAAATCCTGGCTGAGAACTTAATAAATAACGAGCAATCCCACGGTTTTTATAAGCATCAGCATAATGGGGATTAATTTTAATTGCCTGGGTATAATCCTCAATTGCTCCTTGATTATCTCCTATATGAGAACGAGCTTCAGCCCGGTTTTTATAAGCTACGGCAACATTAGGATTAATTCTAATAGCCTGAGTGTAATCATTAATTGCTTCTTCTAATCGACCTAGTTGAGACAGAGCTAAACCTCGTTTATTGTAAGACTTAGCATCCTGAATATTCATCTGGATTGCCTGAGAATAATCTGCGATCGCAGCTTCATAATCACCTATTTGATAGTGAGTTAAACCTCGTTTATAATATAAATTAATATCGCTAGATGTAACTTTTAACGCTTTACCATAGTTAACGATCGCATTTGTATATTCTCCTTTTTCAAAATATTCATCCCCCAATTTTGCATAAAGTGTATTTGAATCTTCATTATTATATTCAGGTTGAAAAAAAGATTTTAGTAACTGATTATTGGTTGGCTTAGATAAAATTTCTTGCTTCGGAAAATACTTGTAAATTGATGGTTGTTGTCTAGAAGAATTATTTATAGAAGATTGTAACTGTTCTAGATAGCACCATAAACCTCCGCCATACAACAACTGGTCTATCCCAAAAGAAATTTTACCAGTCTTTAACTTTATCATCCGGGTTGGGAGAAACCCAGCCAAAAAAAGGTGATACTGAGATTGTGCTTCACTTACATCTTCTTGAATCAAAATGCAAACTACGACTGCATTTTTTTCAACTTCTTCAGAACTGATTGACCATCTAACTCTATCAATATTACCGTGACGAGATTTAACCTCGATACCAATAGATGGGTCAGAAGTCAAGGTAAAATCTATATTGCCATCGCCGCCGAATCGCTTTTCATAATCGACTTCGGTAATAAAATCTGCTAAACGTTCCTTGACAACTTCCTCACCCAACTTCCCTTTAAGATAGCTAATAAACACGTCACGGACTGGCGAAACACGCTTATATTTCTCAGCCATCAACCAGCAAAATTCTCGCAGTGCCTTTAATCTCTCTCCAGAGATTATAGTTAATTCACTATATTGACCTTCGGTTTCACAATGAAGCAGACAACCAGATGTTAACCTTTTAATAAAATCAGACTGTAGCGATCGCAGTAGTGTAATCCAGTCCATTTATATTTCTGCGAATCTTTTGATGAGATTATTCTATTAAAATATCCAGTCGCCGTAAACCTTTTAATTAGCTTGGCAGAATTTATATCAGTCGAGGTACGGCCATCTCTGATTATGCCAAAGTTTTGACTGCTATGGGGGGTGTAAGAGTGCGATCGCTGGGAATAATACATGAAATATTAATTAGCTAACCCCAAAGCAAAAAGTTTAGAGTTTCTTCTATGGGGCTTACACAAAACATCGCATGAATTGAGGGTTAGCAAACACATGTCAGTTGATAACCCGCAACTGTGGTTACTTATCAGCCTTACCAGCTTTTTTGATACCTTGCCATCTTTGTCGCAGTCGCTTCAAGTTAGGCGTATGGCCACCATAACGCCAGCCAACATAGGCTTGGCTAATTTCATCTATTACCTCAGCAGTTGCTGGGGCATGATGCTGGTACGATCCTTTGGCATACTCTAAAGGTGTTTGTGCTGGGTGTTTACCTAAACCTTTTTGGGTTGTCCATTGCAGCATTTGTTGATAAAGGCTTTCCATTGCTGGCAATTTCTTTAACCATCGGCGGTTGCGCCACTCTCGCCACTGACCCCAAGCCAGCCAACCGAAGAATGCCGCTGTAGTTGCCAAGATTAAGCCAGTTAATATACCAAACCAACCTTGAGAAAATAAAGCTAAAAACCAAGCGATCGCTCTAATCACCCACCTAAATATTGTCTCAAATACATTATTCAACAAACCTGTCACTGGAGATGGTAGCCATCCAGCAACCCAGTGCCATAACTGGCGCAATACACTAAAAGTTTGAGTATCTTCTACTGATGGAGGTATGAGAGGATGATTGGGAATAGGGTCAAAAGCAAACCAGCCATATTTCGGAAAAAATACTTCCGTCATTACATAAGCGTCAGTATTGCGGACAACATATAGCCCTGTAAATGGATTAAATTCTCCTGGACTAAACCCTGCCACTAACCGCGCTGGGATACCAATGGAACGTAGCATTACCGTGAGAACTGTTGAGAAGTGGTCAGGATAACCACCGTTATATTTGAATAAAAAAGCTTCTACTAAGTCATCTTTTTCTTCCAAATAAGGCAAATCTAAAGGATTTTGCGGAACAGAGTAGCGTTGTTTTAAATATTGAGCTAAGTAGAGAGCTTTTTCATAAGGTGAATCCAACCTTTTAGAAGACTTTGTGACTCTTTCTTGACTGTAGTTAGTGAGAATTTCTTCGGTGCGTTGTCGGACTTTTTCGGCAATTTCGGGAGGAATTTGCAGATAATGCTTCTTAATCTGTTGAGGATAATTAGTAGAAGCTTGACCTAATAAAGTGCGATCGCGGTATGGTACTTCAGAAATGACGGTGTAAGTGAGTCCTTCTGATAATTCCACAGGCGATCGCAATCCATTTTCTGTATCAACCGCAACCATTGGTGTCGGAAAGTAAATCTCTTTAGGATAAGCCATCGCCGGAATTAGGTTAGGCAAGTCCGCCACCACTGTATAAGTTTGTACTATCTCTTGGGTTTTAGCAGTAGTCAGAGGTGGATTCAAGTAAATTTGGTAAGACCAAGGCGATCGCTTGAGAGTTGTAACATCTTCATTACGGGAAACTTCCCATCCCTTACCTGTATAACGGTCAAATCCTAGTACTCGCCAAAAACCCTCAGCTTGCGATCGCACCCGCATCACAACTTTAGGTTTCATCTCACCGCGCAGATTTTGGTTAATTTGGCTATTAAAACCGTAATAAAAGTTATTATCTACCTTACCTGGTTGACCATTTTGGTCTTGTCCCGTACCACTGCCTTGATTATTACCACTACCTTGACGGACATAACCAGGATTGATGATACTACGGCCTGTAAAATTACCTTTTAACTGGATAGCAGAACTTACAGGAAAATTCCGTAACTGATAGCCAGGAAATCGTGGTAAAACAGCAAAAATGGCCAGTCCCAGGCTGACAATTAGTAAAAAAGTCAGAGTTAAAAATTTAAAATTAAGAGAATTCTTCTGGTTGAATTTTTCCTTTTGAGTTTTTAATGGCTGCAAACCCAAGCGTGAGCGATAATCTAGCACTAAAGTTGGCAGAGCGATCGCTAAAAATAACAACAACACAGGTGCAAATGCTAAAGTCTGACTTAACGTTGCCGCCACACCCAATAAAATCAGTCCTATAACAATCGAATAGCCCAAATTTTTCCGGCGGGGTGTATCAAAGCTGTGCAAAACCTGGAGTTGAATTAATAACTCTGCCAAACCCAACCGCGTATCATTTAACTCTCCCACTAACCGCCCAAAGAAACTACCGAGTGCCATTAACATTCCGATAGCGATGCAAAATTTAACTGCAACATTGGCATCGCGGCGACGATAGTAACTCCAAATCGCACCCAATACACTCAGGGGTAACGCCCAAAAACTGAATGAAGTCTCGGCGGCGATATCCGTCGCCCCAATTCCCAAAATAACCAATGCTAGCACCAGCAGCCGCAAGGAAATTGAATCTTCCACTTCTGTCAAAGGCGATCGCTGCAAATTTTGCCGCCAGAAATTACCCACAGGGACACGCCAAAACCGATTCATCCTGGATAAGTTGAGCATTTCGAGTCTAAGTTATAGATGCCACGGAAACAATGTTGAGGACGAAACTATTCGCCCTACTTTAAAGTATTCCCGTTAAAAGAAGCTTTATTATCCTGTCTTCATTCATCTATCGGACTGATATTTGATTTTTGAAAAAACACCGTACAACTCAAAAAGCCTTCTTTCCTATTGCCTATTGCCTTCCCACGCAAGTAAATATGGCTACGCTCCCGTGAGGAATACAAAAATCAAAGCAGATTCCTATATCAAGGTTTAGCGCCTATTTTTACAAAATAAAAAGGTTGAAAACAGAGTTTTCAACCTTTGCTTCCCTTCTCCTGTCGTCGGGTTTCATTGCGCCAAGAGTGAACATAATTTTGTATAAAAAAACAGCACAATCGAATAAATTCGTTGTGAAAAATTGGTTGCTTGGTAAAATAGAGGCGAAATCAGCACGACAAACTAGCTCGTTCCCCAGGCTTTGCTAGTAACCGAGTGGACTGACGAGTATCCACGAACAATCAATTTATGGGATGGAGGGTGAGTCTACACCCACTGATTAACTCTAACCACACTTACGTATAAGTAAGCACCCTGTTGCTAGTAGTATCTAGAGACTGAAAAATCCCCAAGGTAACAGCGAGGGAATAGTTACCTTAAGATATGCGGCATTACGTACTACCCATGGCAATTAAGATTACACAGTGGGATTAATGACAAACAAAAGCGGCTGTTGGTCTATTTCTGGAAACTCAACTTCCAGAGTATAAGTTGGGTTAAGTTGCTCACAACCTAACTCTACACTTAAGTATCCCGAAGTCGAAGATGTTGCCATTGCTAAGGTACCACTTCCACGAAGTATCAAAGTTCCTTTAACAGGTAACTCAGCCTGAACAAGCAACTTCGTAAGTTTACCTACAGACTGATACTCTACTCTGATGTTCAAATTACCGACAGTGGTTAGCCATTCTCTTTCTACCACTGGACTGGTTGCTGAAAGTGGTAGAGTCAAATTTTCCAGCAGTTGTTTAGCTGCCAGCAACGACAAAGCCATCTGTTGACGCGTCTGTAAATCTGAGTAATCGCCCTGAATATTGGGCAATGTCTCCAGAGTATTGACAGAGCGATAGGTGCTTCTTAGCACCAATCCAGCTATATCGTTTAGTGCTTGAGACTCGTTGGGAAAAAAGTTCTCCACCACTTGAACTAATTTTGCCCCCAGAGGGACTGAAGATGTCACCAATGCTTGACACTGTTCCAGTAATTGCTGGAAAACTCTCTCCGGCAAGGGGCACGGCAGTTTCAGCTTCGATTGTTGTACCATCCATCCCCAGGTAGGAACGAGCGCTATTGATGGCTCATCAACAAAATCGGGATAGTCGATTAATTGTGTTTCCCAGGGAAACAAAGGTGGGTGGTCTTGGGCTTGGATTTGTAACCGATGTTTAATGACGGCTTGAAAACGATCTTGCACAGTAGGAATTTCTCCCAATTGAAGGGTCTGGGGCGTTCCTCCCAATTTTGGCTCACTGCTTTTTGAAGCAGTGGCTTCATTGAGGAGTTTTTTTACCCCGTCATTTTCCTCAGATTCTACCGATTGCTCGTTATTTTTGACATCATCTGTCAATAACCAACCGAGATACTGGTATTGTGAGGATTCTGAGTCACTATTCATGAGTAGATGCACCTGATCCGGACACTAATGAGTTACGAATTTCCCAAGCTTGCTCAAGAATCTTAAACCACCGTTTTTGAAGTTGTGCCATTGACAGCCCTAAAGTTTTGGCGATTTTTTCATCGGCTTGTCCTTGTTGTTTCAACTCTAATAAAGACCGTTGCTTATTGTCCAGCTGTGCTGTGTATACTTGCCATTGCTGGGGAGTTAAGCCCAAATTGGTGTGCAAAGAAGCTTCCAGCCACTCGTGAACTAATTCCCAACGGTGTAATAAAGCAAACCGAATTAAATGATACTTGAAGCGCTGCTGTAAGTAATCTCTCTGACGAGGGGTTAAACCTAAAATCGACTCTATTTCTTGTGCTGAGAGATCCTGGAGGCGGAGGGAAAAGTAATCAGCACAGTCAGATTGTTGCCGTTGTTCGAGATAATTCATTAATTCTGTAACCACAACCGAACGCAAGGTATCTTCTTCAGGTTCGGGTTCGGCTTGCGTTGCCATTGTGGAGCGCAATTGATGCACTGCTGGTTCTTCCCAAGAACCATCGCCTTCGTTATTGCTACCTTCTGCGGCTTGTTCTATATCTACGCTGGTTTCTGGGGGCTGCTGTTGAGAAAAAGTTTGCGCCCGCAGGATAATTAGCTGCTGCTGACGGCCTGGTAAGGGAATGCGTCGTTTGCCGTAGCGCTCGGTAAATGCCATGTACTCAGACAATTCTAGAAGCGTCTGAGGGCGATAAGTAGCACCAAGTTGATTTTCTCGCCGGAAAGCGTTTAATGCTTCCAGATAAAAACTTTGTAAAAAATCTTCGATTATAGTCAGTCGCCCTTGATAACTCAATTGCTTCTGAGGCGGATTAATATATCGATAAATAATTGCACTCAGAGTACTGTGTAATTCTACCCTGCCCCGATTTGAACCCAACTGATAGTACCTGAGACACTGTTGTAGCCGATGCCGAGCCAGGGTCATCGCCGAGCTTTCTACAGTTCCAGAAGCTTGAATACGTTTGCTCTCATGGCAAATCCGATATACTTCGGTGGTAATACGTGTTGCTACATCATGGCAATTCTGTTCCGAAGCTTTGGTCGATTGTTGAAACTCCTTGGATAGGAGTTGAAAGATCACCTCCACGCCTTTAGAATTTTCTCCCAGAATATTTGCAGATGGAATAGTTGCGGTTGCGGCTGAATTCATAGTCTCAGTTTTCAAAAGACCCTAAGTATTTAAATACAACCTGTACGACTGTGGGTGTTGGCTTTTTTGGTTTTACGTATAAGCTAAACGCAGACCAATCCTACATTCAGGATATGGCTGATTTTATTATTCCCAACTTGGATGGGATTGTTCACACTTTGATAGATGTTATTGCCATTACCCAGGAGCCGTATACAAGTCATTATGGATTTAGAAGCACAAATTCAATTGCTGATTGACAATGCACCCCGCGATGGTATAACACCAAATCTGATTGCAGCAATTGCTCCTGCCCTTAGAGCGATCGCTCAAAAATTACGTCATTCCCAGTACTATATTCTCCAAAATTCGGAGGCAAGCTGGGTTTTAACTACTTTGAGCAATCGTGCTAATCCAGGATTGGAAAAGCGCGTTATTTACGCTTTCCCTACCATACAGGATGTCTCTCTAATTTCCCCTGCTGGGCTTGACCCTCAAATGCTAGCTAAAATTGTTCCTGTCACCCATATTTTGTTCCAATTGGTGGCATTGGAACCCGTAGATAGTATCCTTTTTTTGGAAACGCCGGGTAAGACCACTCATCCCGTTGAAATTCGGCGAACGGATCTAGAGAAACTCATGCAACAAAGGCTGCGGCAGCAGCGATCGCCTAAACCGATACCCCCTGATATTGCATAGAAAAATTTGGGATGTGGGATTTTTTAGATACAATCCCACATCCCAAATTTTAAATTTCAAATTTGTTTGAAAAAATTTTTGATGAAAAGAAATTAATGCCAATTACTAACCTTTTAGTTCTTTAAAGAACCAGGCGATCGGCTTAATCTAAAATTGCTGAACAAACAGTTATCAGTGAACATTTTTCAAAATTTAGCTCATAACTGAGCCAAATTTCCCCACCTAAGAACATTTGATAGGTTTAACTTGGCATCTAAAGCCCTATTTTGTACCTAATAACTGATAACTGAGTTAATAGAGGCGACTCAGTGTGTACTCAGCTATGTTAATCAATGCCTGGTGAGATTCTGAGGGTGGGAGAACTGCAAGATGTTCAATTGCTAACTTAGCATGGTGAGCAGCTAACTCCCGCGCCTTGTGTATGCCTTGACTATCTTGAATTAGTGCTAGTGCTTGCTCTAAATCCCCTTCTTGAGCAAACTCCCGGTCAATTAGCACTTCTAAGGATGGTTTTTCTGCTAATGCAAATAAAACAGGTGCAGTTAGATTACCGCTTTTGAGATCGGACCCCACTGGTTTACCCAAGGTATCTGTTGTACTGGTGAAATCTAGAATGTCGTCAACGATTTGAAATGCTATACCAAAATGACGACCGTAGCTATAAAGATGCTCAACAGTTTCCCGCGAGACTTCACTAAGTAACCCAGCAGCTTTAGAACTGTTGGCGATTAACGAAGCTGTTTTGTAATAACTCTTCTGAAGGTAAGTTTCAATAGAGATACCAGCATCAAAACGATTTAGTCCCTGCTGGATCTCTCCAGTAGCCAGATCCATAATGACTTCTGAGAGGAGTTTCACCACCTCCAAATTGTCCAAGTTTGCTAAATACCAGGACGATTGGGCAAAAAGAAAATCTCCTGCTAATATGGCAATGCGATTACCGAACAAACTATGAACGGTAGGAACGCCTCGCCGCACGTCTGATTCATCTACCACATCGTCATGTACCAAACTTGCTGTGTGAATCATTTCTGTAATCTCAGCTAGGCGGCGATGACGCGGTGTAATATCTTGCTCTAACATTGTTGCCCGCGATATTAGCAGGACAATTGCTGGTCTGATACGCTTTCCCCCAGCTCCGAATAAATGTTCGGCTGCTGCAAACAAAATGGGGTGGCGATTTCCAACTAGCTGTTTTAGGTTATCTGCTAGTAGTCGCAGGTCTGCTTCCACAGGGGTAAACAGGGAGGTGGCTGGGGTCATGGATGGGCGGACTCTGACTTAGGTTACGAAAGTTTACATATCCTACACTCATTTTAAGATAACCCTGTGCCAGCGCAAAGTTTTCATAAGACAATCCCATTTTTATCAGTCTATCGGTGATAAATAAGATTGATAACGTATTTGTCAATAAGCAATTATGCTTAACTTTGGAGAAGTTTGAGTTTTCAATTAACTTAAAACATGACTCCTCAGTACAAGGGAACAAATACCAGCTTTAATTGTGTTAACTAGTTTATCAGTACACGTTTACCGCCACAGATCAAAGCAAAATTCAAGCAATATTACTTATTGACAAATGGGATATAATTTGGATTTAGTTGTCAATGAATAAAACTAAATTTCTGCAGAACTGAAGTGTAGCTATTCAAAAAATTTGAAATTTAGCAGTTGAATGGGCTTCAAATTCAGGGTCGTTGTGTTACGCTAAAATATAGGAATTTTAAATTTTTCAGATATTCACACCCCAAAGTAGTTCACTTAGTAAGTGATTTTACTGGCTCGGTATCTGAGTCTAAAATAATTAATCGTAGCCTAGATTAAGGGAATAATACCTTTAATTTTTTCTACGATATGCAAAACTCCTGGTTTGGAGCTATGCTATATCCCTATGGGAAGCCGCTACACGTCTTCAGCGCACGTTGAGCGCTAGCATTGCTCTTTTCACAGCAGTGTGAGTAAAAATAACGCAGATCAAGTAGATCGCTGAGAATCGTGGTTTTAGATTGCTAAACGGTAATCTAACTGCTGTGGATCTATGGTCTGCAAGAAGTCTCATTAGACAATAAATTCTTTGTCCGTAGAGAATTTTATCTCTATAGGTAATTTTACCATAGGAAGCTACAGCAACCAAGTACATTACTTGGTTGGCTGAGGTTCTACTAAATTTTATGGAATTTTATATTCGTTTGAAACAGTGCTAGTAGAACAATGATTTACGGAAGTATACCTATGATGATTTTTATTTTAGCGTCTGGATATTTGTTCACAGTCTACCTGTTATTGGCACTGGCAAAGCGAACGGGTACAAAGACTGTTCCTAAAAATTTTCCTTCATCTGCCGAAGGTAAACACAAGCAGGAGATATCGGTAAGGGCAAAAGTAGCTGAAGCTGTTAATAGTCAGTAGTTGGTAGTGAGGAGTTAGGAGTTATTAATCCAAAACTTTTAACTCGTAATACTGATTACATCTGAGGTTACTTGCGAACAAGGGGATTTTGCCCCTTGCCTCACTAGCTTGATCTGTAAAGTTTCACAAAGAATTGGTAGAAACCTCGTCTAGCTCGAAACCTGTGATTTTTCTGCCAAAAAATATAAAAAACATTAGAAATGCCCTTGGTCTAAATCGTTCTATTTGTTTGGGTCGTTTTTATCTTTTTTGTCCTTGGGATCTTTTTTAGGTTTTTTAACTTCTTTATTACTTTTTCTTTCCTTCGACATTAGCGTTCTCCAACTAGGTTATTCAGTGAAAGCTTCCACGTTCTGCCGTCAGGAAATCAGGAGATGACTAACCTGATATTCTTTTAAGGCAAAAAAGAAAGTATCAAACATAAATGCTACTAACTACCATGATACGGTGTTGTTTGATTTAATGTAGCTTGAATAAATATTGCCAGAGGTTGACCAAATCTCATCAAGATTTAGGTTACGGAGGAGAATTTTCTTTCCTGGCAATGATAATCTAAGTAGGGCTTGCTGAAAAAGTCATAAAAAAGCAATTCTTTTGGGTTGACTAGTTATTTAAGCAAGGTCAAAGATAAGTTTTTGTTGCCTATAGCTAGCAAAATCATAATGCTTGGTTATGTCAATCGCTAAAAAATGTCTATTTTTCCAAAATAGACATAAAAAGGCACAAAAAAACCGTGACAGGTGAGTAGAAAGATTCATGACTAAAAAAGTAATAGCAATCACAGTTAGAGTTGTATGAGGAAGTTTCGCCATTACTCTACTCAAGCTAAATCTTCTTTTAGCTTGTCCAAATTTGCCTTCAATACAATTACGAATCCTCTCATCTTGTAAAGCTTGCTTCTTTTTTTCTTTACTCACATTTTTTGGCGGTCTTCCTAAAGGAACTCCACTGATTCTAATACCTCTTTCTTTGCACCAAGATCGGTTTTCTCGCTTTGCGATAAATTTTATCAACATGAACAGATTCTGGATAATATCCAGTGTAGTTTTTAAAGGATTCTATTTGTGTTTTTAAGTCTCCTGATTCATTAAAGTTATCCCATCTAATATGGTCTAAAAATGCATATCCATCAAAGTAACTAGCAGATAGTTTAGCGCCAAATTCCACGGCTTTACCCGCTTTTCCTCGGACAATTGGACGGATATGTGGTTGGCTTAAACTTACAATACGGTCATCAATGCTCTGCTTTTTATTTTCATACAGCCATAGTTGTTGACGATATACTTCTGCGACTACCAGCAACATCTTATATTGTCTATTAGTTAAACTTTTTAGAGATGCTCCTGCTACAATTAGCTGGTCAATATAGGATAAGTTTCTTTTAATATATTGGAGTTGTTTTTTAATCGCTTTTCTCCTCTCTTTTTGAGATACACGACGTTTTTTAGCTACTTCTAAGTAGTCTTTCCTAGCTATTTCTCGGTAAGTCCTTGGTTTTTTCTCTAATATTCCCTTTATCTGTTCATAAAGCAAGTCAATTATTCTTTCTGTCTGTTTTCTCGCTTGATTTAATAGGTTTAAATCTGTTGGATAGCTGATATCACTAGGCACACAAGTCGCATCTAATATTAATTTCCCTCGATTTCTTAGCGTATTACCTTGTTCTGCTGCTTTTTCTGTCGATAGCGCAGCGTTAGCGAGTTCGCGAGCGTCTTCTGTTTTTTTTCGGTGTCAATAGAAGATGCTAACTCTAGCATCTTCTTAACCATTTCTTGATTCACATTATTGACTAGTTCTGCACTGATTCTTTCTCGAAAATGTACTAACATGGATGCGTCAAATGGAGTTTTGTTACTATAAGATGACATCCCTATAAAGTACTGTAAATAAGGATTCTCCTTGATTTGCTCTACTGTTTCCCTGTCGCTTATACTTAGTTTCTCTTTAATTATTAATGCACCTAACGCCATCCGAAATGACTTTGCTGGTGCCCCTATCTCTGCGGAGAATCCGGCAGAATATTCCGACTCAAATTCTGTCCAGGGTATTAAATCGGCCATAATTATCCAACGATTATCTGATGATAACTTTCCCTCAAATGGAAGCTCAAAACTTTCTGCTGGAATTGGAGTTGATTCTTCTTTTCAGTACATAGTTAATAATGATACACTATGCTGCGACGAACCACTGTGATGCAAGGATTTTGGGCTATTTTACCTTCTTGTCTTGCACCTGAATATACTTCTTTGGTCTGAGAATCTAGAGACTGCAACCTTTTCTTTTTTTTCAGCAAGCCCTAAGTAAATCGGCGTAAATAATTAAAAGTTTGCAGGGCTTACGCAAATAATAGCCAAAACCAGACGCGGTAGAAGTAATATCATGAATTGCCTCTACCGCGTCTGGTTTTGCATAAATCCTATCCTAACTCCCTTGACTATTGCTCCAACAATTTCATTCGTTGCCACCAACGATTAAGGGGATAATAAACTACGGGTGCCCACAGACTACTAAGAATGGCAGAGGCGAGGGCGACACGCTGGTAATATGTCCAAATATCTGTTACTTTGCGCTCATTTCCTATTAAAGTTAATTGCAACCCAAAGATAGTTTCTGCCAAAACTGCCATCACAAAGACAATTACAGCAATTGAAATAAAGTCTTCTTCAATAAAACGCTGTTTCTGGAGTAGACCAGTTAAAATTCCCACGATTCCTAAACTGATGGCGTGAGTAGGGTTAGGTGCTGTCATGGAATCTTGAAGTAGCCCCAGAACTATACCTGCCAAGGCTCCAGCAAATACTGTGCGCTTCACACTCCAAGCTACCACCCAAATTAATAGCCAGTTAGGTCCAATTCCCAATAATTCCATACCTGGCAGGCGGGTTGGCAATAATAGTAAACATAACAGTACAGAACTAGCCGTCACTAACCAACTAAATAACTGCCGTACACCGGGATGCCAACGAGAAAGCGGCTGGATTCGGAATTTCGATTTTCGCTCTGACGATTTTGGCTTTTTCTGCCTGCTAATACCAAATGCAGGAATCTTCATTTTTCTATGGATTTTCAAGGGAGAATTTACTTAGACTTTTGCGGCAGTTGATTTACCGACTTTTCATTTTCCGGCTCTTGGTTTTCTGGCTTTGGATAAACTGCTACCCAATCAAGAGAGCGGATTGGCGGAAAAAGCTCAATTTTCGCTACTGATGCTGGAAGTTTCTTTAAATCCAGCGACTTAATCCGTCCTACTGCCAACCCAGATGGAAATTTCTGACTATAGGTAGATGTGGAAACTAAATCTCCTATCTTGACATTTGGGACTTTTTCATAAAACTCCAGCACAGCTTCGGCAGAAGAATCTCCTCGCAAAACGCCTTTAGCTGCTGTGCGGCTAATTGATACACCAACTTGACTCTTGAGGTCACTGATTAACAACACGCGGCTAGTATTGGGAGTTACACTCTCCACCAAACCTACTAATCCGCCATCAGCCTTGACTACAAAGCCTTCCTGAATCCCTGCATTCGCGCCGCGATTGAGAGTAACTTGTTGCCACCACTGGTCAGCACTACGTCCTACTACCCTGGCTGGAATTGGCCGTGATGCCAGTGGTTCTTTTTCCACATAGCCTAATAAATCTTGTAGCTTTGTCTTTTGACTTTCCAAATCTACTATACGGGTTTGCAATTCTAATATCCGGGCATCTCTGATCCGTTCTTCTGGAGTTGGCCCTGACTGCAACATCTCTAATGGACGGGTAAGTGCCTGGTATGTCTCAAGCACCAATTCACCTTGAGTCTGTCGCAATACCCAAGCACTACCAACTACTAGAGCTAACAACCCAATTTGTAAGCCTTTACGATCCCACCAGCGCCGTATTGTAACCATATATACCTTTATCTACTTATACAATTAAGTTCTATTTGGATTCTATTTATATAGAACCCAAATAGAACTCAAATAGAACTCAAGTATTATATTTTTTTGCTACATATTGCGAGAGCTTTCGGTAACAACCCGTTCTAGCTGTTTGAAGTTTTCTAACACCCGACCTGTTCCCAGCACAACACAACAGAGAGGGTCGGCGGCGATGTGAGTCACAATCCCCGTTTCATGACTAATTAAGGTATCTATGCCTTTGAGCAAAGCACCACCACCAGCTAACATAATCCCTCTGTCAATAATGTCTGCTGCTAGTTCTGGAGGTGTACGTTCCAGTGTCCGCTTCACAGCTTCTATAATTACTGATAGCGGTTCCAACATACTTTCACGGATTTCTGGGCCTTTGATGGTTACAGTTCGTGGTAGACCAGAAAGCAGGTGTAAGCCTCGGATTTCCATCATGGCATCATTATCATCATGAGTAGGATAGGCAGAACCCATCCGAATCTTGATGTCCTCGGCAGTACGTTCACCAATGACTAAGTTATGAACTTTCTTAATGTACTGAATGATTGAATCAGTCAGTTCATCTCCAGCAATGCGTACTGATTCGCTGATTACCGTACCTTGAAGACTCAGCACTGCAACTTCTGTTGTCCCACCACCAATATCGATGATCATGTTGCCAGTTGCTTCGGCAACAGGTAGTCCTGCACCAATAGCCGCAGCTACAGGTTCATCGATTAAATAAACTTTTCTTGCTCCTGCTTGGTGAGCTGCATCCATCACAGCTCGCCTTTCTACTCCTGTGACACCACTGGGAATACCAATGACAATTCGGGGTAAAATTAGAGATTTGCCTTCATTTACACGCTGAATAAAGCTTTTCAGCATCAGCTCGGCTATATCGAAATCAGCGATTACACCATCACGCAAGGGGCGGAGGGCAATCACATTTCCAGGTGTGCGGCCGAGCATTTTTTTGGCTTCTTCTCCTACTGCTAGTGCTACCTTTTCGTTGACATCGATAGCAACTACAGAAGGCTCTTGCAGTACAATACCTTTACCAGATACATAAACCAGGGTGTTAGCAGTACCGAGGTCGATACCCATATCCCACGATGTGCGAAAGTTCCTAAAAATACCCACGCTTCTCTAAGCCCCCTATGTGCGATACTTCTTGACTACAACGGTAAGAGTGGATTCGATTATGTTTGTATCCTGAGTTCAGCAAACTAAACTATATTTTTATATGATTCCCAGGAATATTTACTATGTCTCAGGCCCTTGTTTTTTGATATTCTCTGGTTCGCTTAGTATATCCGTATACTTTTATGTGTTTCTCCAAGTAGTTATGTATAATTTTTCAAGTCCACTATATTGTTAACTGTTTAACACATTATTTTCAAGTGTTTCACAATTCGCTATGATGAAAGTCGGAATTAACAAGTACACCTGTACTGAAAGGTAAAACCTATGAGTATCAATATTGTCACCCTTGTTGGCCGTGTAGGCGGCGACCCAGATATAAAATATTTTGAGTCTGGTAGTGTTAAGTGTAGATTGACACTAGCGGTAAAAAGGCGATCGCGCAACAGCGACGAACCTGACTGGTTCACTCTGGAATTATGGGATAAAACGGCTGAAGTAGCAGGTAATTATGTGCGTAAAGGCAGCTTAATTGGCATTAAAGGTTCCTTAAAGTTTGACACATGGAGCGATCGCCAAACAGGAGCAAACCGTTCTACACCAATTATTAGAGTAGACCAACTGGAATTATTAGGCTCTAAGCGCGATGGAGAGGGCGGTGGAGATATGTCTTCAGAACATTTTTAATTAATTGGGAATTGATTATTAGCCCTTTGCCCTCACAAATGACAAAGCGCAAAGTCTGAGCGCCGGCTTCCGGCGATCAGAACTTTGTAAGAGAGGACTAATGACAAATTACTAATAACTAATTTGTAACGTCACCGATGCTTCTACTTCCTGTTCACCACCAACAACAGGAGTGGAAGAATCAGCTACCTTGGCAGCTTCAGCCCGTAAAAACATGGGTGGTGGAGGCGCACTAGCATTATTAACTTGAATGCTGACTATTTCTTTGGATTTGAAACCCAAAGCACTGAAAACAGCATCAGCTTGCTGTCGGGCATCTTGGGTGGCTTCTTTTAATGCTTGTTTTTGAGCAGCTGCGATCGCTTCATCATTCGCAACAAAACTAATACCATTAATTTGCGTTGCACCTGCTTTCACTGCATCATCTAATAATGTCCCAGCTTTCTCTGTGGGAATGCGAAAACTTACGGTGTTATTGGCAGCATAGCCTGTAATCCTTTGCACATTATTGGTGTAGCTGTAAACTGGATTCAGTCGGATACCAGTAGTTTGTAATTTTTCGACATTTTGGCTTTTGAGGAACGCAACTACAGCCGATGATTTCCGGGCGGCTTCTTGCTGTACCTCCTCTGCTGTTTTCCCCTGAATCTCCACTCCTAAGCTAACTTGCGCCAAGGTTGTAGGAATTGTTTCAACTCCACGACCACTGACACTAAGGGTTCGCCACATTTTCTCCTTTTCTTGCGCCAATGCAGGTAGTACAAAAGTTGCACATACCAACAGAGCTAAAGGCAGTATTTTCCACAAGTTTCCAGATGGAAACTGAGAACCGGGTAAAGCGGCTCTAGTCATAAAATTTGCACTCCTCAAAGTATCCACAGATGTTTTTAATAAGCGTATTTAGCAATCTTCTGGCGGCTGTTAAAAGTCAACAGTCACCACAAGTTTTCACAACTTAAGTGCGATCGCTAGATACGATTTGTATGTTCTTACTTTGACACTGCCATTGTCAAAAGCTGAAATGGTTACATTTTTTGAAACTAAAAAATTACACTAACATTTTTAAAGATTTTGTCCTGATGGAAAATTAATTCACCGACTTTGACTTGCTGCGCCTTCCTAAACTGTTTGTAGTCAAGGCTTCCGAAGTTTTCTGATAGCGCTTGGTTAAGTAGACAAATGGCACAAATTAAGTTTTTGAACCTGCCAATATCGTCTCCACAGATAGATGTTTTTCAGAAACACGTCAAAATCAAAGAGAAGGATTTTCACAGAACCCATGCATTTGTTAGATCCAATTAACTTCTCTTTTCCTCTGCTGGCTACTGCAACAGAAGCCGCAGACAGTTCAATGGTAGTAGCCGCCGTGCTACTAAGCTTAGTAGTCGTTTACCTCGCCAGCAAAGTTGGTGGAGAGTTATCAAATAAAGTGGGTTTGCCGCCTGTTTTAGGGGAACTTGTAGGTGGTGTGGTAGTAGGCATCTCTGTTTTCCACCTTTTAGTGTTTCCAGAAGGCGGCACAGACAGTTCTAACTCTTTGATCGTGTCCTTCCTTCAAATCACTGCTGGTTTAACTCCTGAAGCTGCTCCAGCCGTCTTTGCAGCGCAGTCTGAGGTCATTTCTGTTTTAGCAGAATTGGGTGTGATCATCCTGCTGTTTGAAATCGGCTTGGAGTCGAACTTAAAAGACTTAATGGCAGTTGGTATCCAAGCCACCGTTGTAGCAGTAGTGGGGGTAGTAGTACCCTTTGCTGCTGGGACTGTGGGACTGATGACTTTATTTGGAATTGCTGCTGTACCCGCAATTTTTGCAGGGGCGGCTTTGACTGCCACTAGTATTGGGATTACTTCCAAGGTGCTGTCAGAGTTGGGGCGACTCAATTCTAAAGAAGGGCAGATTATTTTGGGTGCTGCTGTAATTGATGACGTACTGGGAATTATCGTTTTAGCGGTAGTTGCCAGCCTAGCTAAAGATGGCGTGGTAGATGTCAGCAAAGTTATTTATTTGATTATCAGCGCCACTGGTTTTATTTTGGGAGCAATCCTGTTAGGGAATGTTTTCAATAAATCCTTTGTAGCGATCGCCGATCAACTCAAAACACGGGGTGGACTGGTAATACCAGCATTCATCTTCGCCTTTGCTATGGCATACTTTGCCGCCGTCATCCACTTAGAAGCGATTTTGGGAGCTTTTGCGGCTGGTTTAGTCCTAGAAGAGACAGAGAAGCGCAAAGAATTGCAAATGCAAGTCTGCCCTATTGCCGATATGTTAGTGCCAATTTTCTTTGTGACTGTTGGGGCAAAAACTGATTTGGGAGTGTTAAACCCAGCAATTCCCGATAATCGAGAAGGTTTAATTATGGCAACTTTCCTGATTACAGTAGCCATTCTCGGTAAAGTAATCACAGGCTTAAGCGTGTTTGGTCAACCGGAAATCAACCGTTTAGCGATCGGTGTGGGGATGATTCCCAGAGGGGAAGTTGGATTAGTGTTTGCTGGTGTCGGCGCAGTCAGTGGCGCTCTCTCGAAACCACTAGGGGCGGCAATCATTATGATGGTTATCTTGACAACCTTTTTAGCTCCCCCTTTGTTACGATTTGTGTTCCCAGATCCAAAAACTGTAGATGCAGGCTCAGACCAACTGGTTTTAGATGGTTCCTCTGGAACCTCGTTGGTAATTGAACCACTTCAGTCAAGGATGCCAGTATCAAATGATAGTGGCAATTTGGAAGTCACTCCAGATTCTGGCGATCGCTAATCAAAATTTTGGGTAAATTATTACTGAGTTCTGAGTGATTTTCCCTCGGAACTCAGCACTCTAAATTCAGTAAAATCACCATATTTTGAAGATTCTGCAATTATAAAGTGGAAACTTCTCTCTCCAAATTTCCGTCCCATCTGATTGTAGAATAATCGTCTGTTTATAATTTCTAACAGCATTCGGAATGTTATTTATTTCCAGTATCCCTAGGCTTGTGAGCCATTATCTGAATATTTTCCAGGTAATTGGAGAGTAACACCCATAATTTTTGCTAGATCGTTTGACAGTAATGGGAATTATCTACTTAGTGCATTGATGGCAAAAAACAAAAAACAGTTATCAGTGAACAGTTATCAGTTATTAGTTTTCTAGCTTCCTTGGGAGTCAGATTCCTCCACCTCCAAAGGTGGAAGATTTTATATTGGGATTTCAAGCAAATATTAAATCTAATAACCGATTTAAGCGTGTCTTTATACCAGCTTAAAAATCAAACAAGGCATCAAAGATCGAGTTTAGGTGGTGACGGTGTGATGACTTACCAATGAGTTGAGATATTGACGGCTCCCATGAACGTGAATTAGGAGAAAGAACTGTGAAATTACACTGGTTACTACCCAGCACTATTGGAACTATCTTCATGCTATCGTCGCCGGCAATGGCTGCGAGACTTGAATCTTGGCGCTTTGATGCCAATCAAAACAGGCTGGAAATTAATACTGTGGGAGCAGTTCAACCCCAGGCACAACTAATTTTCAACCCGACTCGGCTGGTAATTGATTTGCCAGGAACTACATTTGGCCGTCCGCAGCTAACCCAACAGGTGGGCGGGGGAATTCGCTCAATCCGGGTTGGGCAGTTTGATACAGAAACAACGCGCATAGTTGTAGAACTGACACCTGGTTATACTTTAGACCCCAAACGCGTCCAATTTGTTGGCACATCTGGCGATCGCTGGACGGTGCAATTACCGAGACCAGAAGTTGATCGAGTAGCCTCATTTTCTGCCTCACCGCCGAGAAGTGCTTACACTGTCGTTACCCCAGACTCTGAGCGGCAACCTGGTATTTCAAGGGTTGCCACTACTACACGAGGGGCGACGCAAATTGAGAGCTTGACAGTAACAGGCGATGGGTTATTCCTCCGTACCAGTGGTGGCAATCCGGGGATTAAGATAATTCGCAGCCGCGATCGCGCTAGTATCTTCATAGATGTTTCTGACGCATCTTTATCACCACGTCTGGCGCAACAGAATAATCAGCCTGTTAACAAACATGGTATTAGCCGCGTCGAATTCACTCAACTACAAAACCAAGCTCCTATTGTTCGCTTGACTTTGCGGGTAGATAAAAATAGTCCAGATTGGCAAGCAACTAATAGTAACAGTGGTGGTTTGGTGGTTCTGCCTAGTCGCGTTGTCAGATTGCCTGGAAGTAGTAATTCGGACAATCAATCACAACCACCCTCCTTCCCAAGTAGATTATCTGCTGCTAACAACTCCCCAGCAACCATTGAGTCTGTGCAATTGGCTGATAATGGCAGACAGCTGCTGATTAGAGCCGACCAAACTTTATCTGCCGCAGGAACCTGGGATAGATCCTCCGGTGTGTTCCGCGTCACAATTAACAATGCCAAGTTAGCTCCCAGAGTTACAGGCCCTACTTTTGCCCCCAATAGCCCCATTCTCAGGGTACGTCTGCAACCCCAAGCAGCCAACACAGTTGTTGTTTTAGTTCAACCAGCACCTGGAGTGCAACTCGATCAACCCCAGCAAATCGGCGACCAGCTTTTGGCTATACCAATACAAGGTTCTCGTCGAATTGTTTCCCTTCCCGGAAGACCGTCCTTTGCTTTACCTGGGCTACCACCACCAAACCGGGGGCCATTCCCAGACCCAAACAATCCCAACCCCCAGCCCCAATTCCAACCACAGCGCCGGGTTACCAATGGACGAGTGGTAGTCATTATTGACCCAGGACATGGCGGTAAAGACTCAGGAGCGCTTGGTATTGGAGGGGCACGTGAAAAGGATGTGATCTTGCCTATTGGTAAAAGACTGGCACAGATTTTGCAGCAAAATGGGGTACAAGTAGTTATGACCAGGGATTCTGACTATTTTGTTACCCTTCCGGGAAGAGTGCAATTAGCAGAGCGAGCTAATGCTGATGTGTTTGTGAGTATCCACGCTAACTCAGCAGGCGCGAGTCGTCCCGATGTTAATGGCTTGGAAGTCTATTATTACGACAGTGGTCTGGATCTTGCTCGCGTTGTCCGTAGTAGCATACTTCAAAGTATTGGTACTCTCAAAGACAGGGGAGTCCGGCGAGCCAGGTTTTATGTTCTCAGAAAAAGTTCTATGCCCTCCATTCTCGTGGAAACGGGTTATATGACTGGTCGAGAGGATATGGCTAGGCTGAGAACCTCAGCTTACCAAAATCAAATGGCAGAAGCGATCGCTCGTGGCGTTCTTCAGTATTTAAAGAGAAGATAAGTAATTTAGTCGAAATTATTGAGTAAATACATCTAATCTTTACCATGTTTATCCAATTTAGTAGTAAAACCAATTTAAGTATTATTGCGGCGGGACAAGAGTAGCATCTTTGTTATTGTCATCTGATGCTTTACAAGTCAAATTTATCTAGGCTAATGGATAGCATGGCAAAATCAGAGGAGCGTGCTATATTTTACGCCATTAGCTGTGTCTTAATAACAGCGTAATACTCAAGTGTATGCGGTGATGGTGTGAGGATTTGCCAATATATTGAAATTTTGACGGCTCCCATGAATGTGAATCAGGAGAAAAGACTGTGAAATTACGCTGGTTACTATCCAGTACTATTGGAACTATCTTCATGCTATCGTCGCCCGCAATGGCTGCGAAACTTGAATATTGGCGTTTTGATGTCAATCAAAACAAGCTGGAAATTAATACTTTAGGGAATGTTCAACCCCAAGCACAATTAATTTTTAACCCTACTCGTTTAGTAATTGATTTACCAGGAACGACATTTGGCCGTCCGCAGCTAACCCAACAGGTGGGCGGTGCAATTCGTGCTATCCGTGTTGGGCAGTTTGACGAACAAACAACGCGCATAGTCGTTGAACTGACTCCTGGTTATACTTTAGACCCCAAGGGAGTACAATTTGTTGGTAGAACTGGCGATCGCTGGACGGTGCAATTACCCACGCCAGTGGCCGAAAATGTTCCCTCAATAAATACTGGTGGGCAACAACAAGCTATAGCAACACAACCCTCACTGAGAACATCTCCATCTGTGTTCTCCCCAAGAGATATTTACAACGTGGTGAGAACAAGCCCTATTAATCCACCTAAAAACGGGATGCTTGCCGCCAGGGTAACTCAAATTGAGAACTTACAAGTTACAGGCGATGGTTTTTTCATCCGTACCAATGGTGGTAATCCTCAGATTCAGGTAAATCGTAGCAACGATCAAAGAGAAATTAACATCGACATTGCCAGCGCTACTTTATCACCAAGTCTAGAGCAACGCGATTTGTCGATTAATCGTTATGGTGTCAGCCGTATTCAGTTCAGCCAACTACAAACAAGCCCATCTGTTGTTCGCATGACTTTACAGGTGGATGAAAATAGTCAAAATTGGCGAGCAACTAATAGTAACAGTAGTGGTTTTGTGCTTTTGCCCAGTCGTGGCATTGCTCAGTTCCCTGGAGGTAATAATAATCCACGCCCCATACCATCTAGTACAGGTACAGCAACTATTGAGTCTGTGCAACTGGCTAATAATGGCACACAACTGCTGATTAGAGCAGACCAAGCTTTATCTGCAACAGGAGGCTGGGATAGAACTTCTGGTCTGTACCGCATTACCATCAACAATGCTCGGCTAGCTCCCAAAGTTACAGGCCCGACTTTTAATTCTAATAGCCCTATCCTGCGAGTCCGCCTGCAACCCCAAGAATCTAATACAGTCACCGTCTTGGTTCAGCCAGCAGCCGGAGTGCAAATTGGCGAACTTAATCAAGTTGGCGACCAGCTTTTGGCTCTAGAATTACAACGTTCTGGTAGCGTTACACAGCAGCCCATTGATTTACCTCCTTTATCGCCAAACCAAGGTCAATTTCCCAACTCCATAGATAATCCCCCTCCTATATCTCGGCCACAGCCTCGCCCCTCTGTTCCTAGAGGGAAATTACTAGTTGTGATTGACCCAGGACATGGTGGAAAAGACTCAGGCGCTCCTGGTCTAGGTGGGCTTTTAGAAAAGGATGTAATTCTGCCTATTGGTAAAAGGGTAGCTGCAATTTTAGAGCAACATGGTGTACAAGCAGTATTAACGCGGGATGCTGACTTTTTCGTAGAACTTCAGGGAAGGGTAGAAATTGCCGAGCGAGTTAATGCAACTGCATTTGTCAGCATTCACGCTAATTCTGTTGACAATCGCCCTGATGTGAATGGGTTAGAAGTATATTATTACGATAGCGGTTATGCTTTGGCAGAAGTAGTTCGCAATACTATTCTGCAAAACATCGATACAATCAAAAACCGAGGAACCCGCAAAGCCAGATTCTACGTTCTCAGGAAAAGCTCTATGCCCTCGATTTTAGTAGAAACAGGTTATATGACTGGTCGAGAAGACAATCCCAGATTGGCATCACGAGAGTATCAAAATCAGATGGCAGAAGCGATCGCTCGTGGCATCCTAAAATACTTACAGCGTTAACCTAGTACAAATTACTATTAAAAGGTGGTATTTAGAATCCTTTGGCGTGCAGAATTTAGTGGTCAATTAGCCGATTGTCTGCTAAATTCTGTATTTTAAATCCCAAAACCTAAATTAATATCAGCCTGTGTATTCATCTTCGATCTTTGAAGCGAATCTGGACGATTTTTCGGCTCTTGAACCCCAACGTGCCCCAATTGGCATCTTTGACAGTGGTGTGGGTGGATTGACGGTACTGCGACAAATATATCGGCAACTCCCCAATGAATCAATTGTTTACTTTGGGGATACAGCCCGACTTCCTTATGGAATTCGTTCACAAGCAGAAATTTTACAATTTACGCGCGAAATTCTTACCTGGCTACAACAGCAGCAGGTAAAAATGGTAATTATGGCTTGCAATACTAGTTCTGCCCTAGCCCTAGAAACCGTTCGTCAAGAATTCAACATACCGATTTTAGGGGTGA
Organism: Nostoc punctiforme PCC 73102; assembly: GCF_000020025.1. Lineage (GTDB taxonomy): Bacteria > Cyanobacteriota > Cyanobacteriia > Cyanobacteriales > Nostocaceae > Nostoc > Nostoc punctiforme. Next base: position 2,272,959 of record NC_010628.1, read on the forward strand.
TTCTACCGGGTGCAAAAGCTGCGGTGCAGGAAGGAAAGCGGATTGGTGTAATTGCCACTCCAGCTACGGCAAAAAGTAATGCTTATAAGCACGCCATTCTCGAAATTGCTCCTGATGTTCAAGTCTGGCAAGTTGGATGTCCAGAGTTTGTGCCACTTATTGAGCAAAACCGGATTCACGACCCCTACACTGCGGAAGTGGCAAGAGCCTACTTAGAGCCTTTACTAGAGCAAGAAATTGACACCTTAGTTCATGGCTGTACCCATTATCCCCACCTTACACCAGTATTGCGATCGCTCCTTCCCTCTCAAGTCAAGCTAGTTGACCCAGCTGTTCATGTCGTGGCAGCTTGTGCCCAAGAGTTAGACTTGCTAGGCTTAAAAAATACTCACCCCCCACTACCAACTCGTTTCGCTGTTAGCGGGTGTCCACAACAATTTTCCCAGTCAGGAGTGCAATGGCTAGGCTATACCCCGATGGTTGAAGAGGTTCGCTTTAATGATAGCGCTATTTCCCAACTTCTTTGAAGGAGGCAGGGGGCAGGGGGCAGGGGGAAGAGGAAGGAAGACAAGGGAGAGGGGGGAGACAAAGAAGGGAATTGTTTAATAATTCTCCCTTATTCCTCTTGTCCTCCTTGTCCCTCTGCTGCCTATTTGTATCAACCTTAGAGTGAAACGTAAATTAGGCGGGAGTAAACTTCAGCGAAACACCGTTCATACAGTAGCGCTTGCCTGTGGGTGCAGGTCCGTCATCAAAAACATGACCAAGATGACCACCACAACGGCTACAATGTACTTCAACTCTGGTCATAAACAGTGACTTATCTACAGTAGTAGCGATCGCACCTTCAATCGGGTTAAAGAAGCTTGGCCAGCCAGTACCACTGTTAAATTTGGTATCAGAGGTAAACAGTGGCAGTTCACACGCGGCACAATAATAAGTACCCTTGTCATACTCCTTATCTAATGCGCTGGTGTGAGGGCGTTCAGTCCCGTGTTTACGCAATACATTAAACTGTTCTGGCGTTAAAATTGTGCGCCACTCTTCTTCTGGTTTGGTAATTTCAAATCCACTATTAGATGTTGTCACCGCTTTTGCCCCCCAGTTGATATACCTTGATAACAATGCTGTGCCGACTATTACCGCACTAGCCTGTAAAAAATATCGTTTGTCCATATATCTATTATTTTCTATTTTCCGGTTAACTGGGCAATCAACTCCAGTACGGAATTCCCTACTTAATCACTATAATCAGCGATCGCTCTGAATTAACGCTGATAAAGTGATTAAAATTAGCTAAGAAACAAAAAATTATTCTGCAATCAAACACTGTAAGGAATCGGAATCAAGTTGACTTGATTTTGAATAGACCTGGATATGTAGCGACGCCCAATCATCATCTTCATCAGAGGTAGTTGTTAACTCCTGAGTAGTCCCCTGTTTACCCTGATTCGTCAAAAATACAAATGCGCGATTGAGCCGCTTTACCCCACTGAGCGTAATTAGGGCCAGTAGCCCTCCTAATAATCCCATTTGCCACAGACCACAACCAATCGCAGCCCCCAACCCGGCCGCAGTCTAGACACAGGCGACTGTAGTTAAACCTTTTACTTTTGGTGTTGCAGATTTTCTAGGAGACTCTTGTAAAATCAATCCGGCTCCGAGAAATCCTATCCCGGTAGCTACACCCTGAATGGTGGACTCAGTGCATTGGTGGCAGCATAAGGACTATCGCCCTCAGCCTGCAAAGGAATCATTACGAATAGTGCTGCTCCCATACTCACGAGCATAAATGTTCTCATCCCTGCTGGTCTACCCCCTTGCTGACGGTTAAATCCAATCAGGCAACCAACCAGAAGCGCCAAAGACAATCTAAACGCTATATGTGGCCAATCGTTGGCAGTAATAAACATCGGCCCCATTACCTTTTTCCCCCTAGAGACAGAATGGAATTTTGCGCCTATTGCCAGTCAGCTAGATGGCTACCCACGTTTGTAGCTGAAAACCCAAATACAGTAAATCAATAGGTTTGGCGTACATTAAGGTTAATTTAACAGAAGGTTAGAAATAAGTAAACTAATATACACAAAACTGCCATTGCTGTATAAAGTTTTCCTGCAAAAGCGAATGCTCTCTCAATACTTTTCGGATAAATCCAATAATCTTTCTTTTGGTCTGGGAAAAGGTTAAAGGGCAATGGGGAAAGGGAAATTCAAACCCTTTCCCTTTCCCCAAAACCCGAAAAGTATTGAATGCTCTCTAGCAGGAATTCGACCTTCTATTATGAGCAATGGACTTCCAGTCTGAGGGTAATTTTGTATATTTTTAAATGTGATGTCTGCAACAGGCTACGCCTACGCATTCTGTCTAGATCAACCAAAACTTTGAACAACATACATATCATTACCAGTATCCCCTACTAAAAGCAAGTTACTGTCATCACTTTCTAGATTTCGACTGCCAGCAATACCCTTTTGCAGGACTTTAATCAGCCTTTGGGGAGAGAAAGATTCTAATTCCACAAACTTTCCAGATTCTAACCATGCTAATTCTTCAGCAGACAAAGTTTGACGAATCTCTTGAGGTAATTGTTTAGCTACTTGCGCCGAATCTAGAGAAGATTGAATGAACATTCCGCGTTTAGTAGCGATAATTTGACTTGGCGTTAATCCGATATCAATAATTGCAATCTCGCTATTGAGAAACCAACTATCATTGCTTCTCAAATTATGAACTAAACTAATTCCTCGTGGATTGCAATCATGAACTGCATATACTTTCAAATCGGGATTGCGGCGTAGCATTTGCATTGTGGTGTCAAAAATGCTTTGGGGATATCCAGTAATGCTGAGAATTGCACAGTTATTTTCAAAGTGAAAATTATTAGCAATTAATAGTTGAGCAATATTAGCACTATCACAAACAACTAATCTATCGAAACTGTAAGCAGTCACATCAGGATTAACCGTAGCTGGTGTATTTTCCTCACGCGGAAAAGGTAGGATTTTAAGAATTGAACCATTGATTTTCTGCCATCGGTTTAACCAACCTTGAAAATCATTTTGAGAAAATGAAAACTCCTGTGCAAATTTAGTTTGTCCTAGCTGTCGAGTTCCCCAGTATATCGACAGCATCCCTAGAATAACGGCGATGACAAATAGACTAAACGAGTTATATATAATTAAGCTAGCAACAATTCCTACAGCAAGAATAATGCCTCCTATTATTTGTAAGCATCTAGCATATTCTTGGCGAGGCTTAATATGTGTTTTCTTTGATGTAGATTTTGTATATAAATATAATACAAAGCATATATTAAATAGAATAGATACTGTCAGGAAAGAATTAGCACCAAACAAGAAGGAAGCAAATCCACCTATGAATCCTGGTGCCCAAACATTAAAAAATAGATATATAAACAACAAACCAAATATTGAAGTAGACTTGGATTTTATCCGATTATCTAATAAATAAAGCAGTTGCTTGGGTGTAAAAAATAAGGTGTGATTTGCAGAAATATCAGCGATCGCCTTTGCAAAAAAAGGATCAGTAATCTTAACTTTACTCATACTGGTCGGTTCAAAGGCAAAGGGATGATTGCATTTTATACACCGACCTTGATTAGCTGTCCGGTCTTTTAGTTTATTGTCAGTTCCGCAGTTAATGCACTTCATAATGGTTGCCCAATGTTATTTATTAATTGTTGGGAAGGTAAGAGGCAAGAGGAAAGAAGGCTTTTTGAGTTGTATGGAGTTTTTTCACACAATCAAATATGAGTCTTATAGCACCTGATTTGTTAGTAAAACACTGTAGTCTTCCCGCCGACGAATCAAGCGATGTGTGCCATTTTCTAGCAAGACTTCAGCAGGTTTGGGGCGGTGTAAAAAGTGAGACGACATAGCATAACCATAAGCACCGACATCTAGAATGGCAACGATATCACCAATTTCTAACGCTGGAAGTTGGCAATTTTTACCCAGATAATCTCGTGAATAGGTGGTATTACCACAAATATCAGTTGTGAATAAGGAGCGAAGATTGTCTGCTTGCTTCCAAGTGAATATTTCTCGGTAGCCACCGTGTACTGATGGTACTGAAAGATTGGCAACGGTGGTATCAACTCCAATAATCTGTTTTTCTCCTTGCCATTTCACAGAAACAACTTGAGCAAGCAAAGTTGCACATCCTGCGATCGCACTTCGTCCCGGTTCAATCACCAAATCAATTTTCCGCCCTAAATGAGTAATTCTCTCGCTTAACTCAGCGCCAAAGACTTCCCAGTCAAAGGCTGTTTTGTTGTGGTGATATGGATAGCCAAAGCCACCACCAAAATCTAAATATTCCCAATCTGGTAACAGTTGTGCTGTGGCTATGACTGCATCAATCACTTGGGTAAATGCTTCTGTGGCATTGGTTCCAGTCCCTCGATAAAAGTGTAAACCACTCAGCTTTAATCCAACTTCACGAGTTAAAGCGATCGCATCACCAAATTCTTCAGGACGCACACCAATGCGGCTATCTCCGGTAATTTCGGGCAAATTGAGGCGTAAACCCAGCCGAATAGATTTCTCTCTGTGTTTGGGCAAAACTTTGCAGCACAACTGCAACTGAGCGAGACTATCGAGATTGAGTGTTGTAACTCCCCAATTTAAGACTTGTATCATCTCAGCCCGATTCAAATTGCTACCACTGTAAACAATCTCACTAGGATCGAAACCAGCTTGCAATCCCAGGTAGATATCTCCTGGCGTATTAGCGTGAAGTCCCCACCCAAATGAGCGAAAAATTTTTAACAGGGCAATATTGCCATTAGTAACGCTTGCAAACCGAAATTGCGTGCGGCGATAACTGATTGCTTTAGTAATGCACTCAATAGTTTCGCGCAAGTGATCGCCATTATAAACATAAAGAGGAGAACCATAAGTACTCAGGAACTCCTGGGCAAGTTTCCCAGAAAATGGGAGAGACAAGGGGATTAATTGTTCACTCCTAACTCCTAACTCTTTTTTATCTAACCTTGCCATCGCTTGTAATTTCTCCATAGCCAACGATGTAACCAAAAAGGATGATCCAGGGACTGTTTACTTAGTTCTTCATTTAAAACATGCGATCGCCAAAGTTGCCACATAATAAGTAACCAGAGAGTCTCACCAATCCGCCTGCCTTGAATAGCTGCTCCTAGTTTGCCTTCAACGATTTGGGCCGCAATGTGAGGATAAAAGTGATTGTTGGTGCGAAGTGTCTCTGGATTGAGCCAGATGCCTAGCTGATGCCAAAAATCATTTAAACACCAAGAAGTTAGGGGAACCCCCATCCCCCGTTTTTGTCGCCAGACAATTTCAGGTGGGAGCCAATTTTCTACAGCCCGCTTGAGGATATATTTTTCACAAGCTCCTTGCAAACAGAGTTCTCCAGATAGGCGGAATGTCCATTCTGCCAAAGGTAAATCACAAAAAGGCGATCGCACCCATAATCCATGAGCAAACCCCAATGCAGCCGCACGTGGATGGATATTCTGCGCTCCTTTGAGCATCAAACTAGCACGGCGGAGGCGATGCAGCAAAGATGGACACTCATTGCGATTAAGAGCCGCCAACAGCCAATCTTCAGGATGCAAATTTTGGATCTGTGCATAAACCTCCGGCTGATAAACTTGAGATTCGTATCCCCCAAGACGGTGAAAGGTGCGGAGATATTGCTGGATAAAAGTTTCCTGTCCTGCGGGATTTTCTGCCTGATAAACACCTGCGGCAATTAAAGGTTTGTTCGTCCAACCGGCAAACAATTGATCTCCACCTTCGCCGTTAAAAATTACCTGAGTTTCTTGACTCGCCCTTTCAGATAAGAGATACAACGGAACACACACGCCATCTCCAAAGGGTAAATCTAATGCTTGCACAGTAGGAATTAAGGCATTCTTGATGGAACTTGGCGTTACTGCAACTTTAATAAGCGGAATTTTGAGAAACTGGGCAACTTGTTCAGAGTATGGATATTCTGGAATGCCTACATCACCAAAATCTAAAGTGTAAGCGCGGACTTTCACCCCTGCTTGCACCAGCAGCGCCGCCACCACTGAAGAATCGAGTCCGCCAGAGAGAAACACCCCAACAGGTTCATCCTTTAAATCGGCAATCTGTCGTTCAATGGAATCTTTAAGGAGGGTTTGCAATTCGGTAATTGCTGTAGCTTCATTTGTTAACTGTTCTGGGGCTTCCCGCCACGAGTCGATGTGCTTAGATTTAGGTGTTTGCAGCTTACCTGATTGACAATCACTCTGCCAAACTAATTCAGTTCCCGCCGTCACTGCAAACACTTCCTTAACAGGAGTTAAGGGTGTGGGAACGTAAGAAAAACAGCTATAGCCATATAACCCAGAAATGCTAACTTCTGACTGTTGCAAAATCGGTAAGAGTAGTTGCAGTTGTGATGCAAACCAGATAACTTGTTCTTGCTGAGTCCAATACAAGGGCATCTTTCCGAAAGGTTCTCTACCCAAAATTAGGCAGTTATTTTCTTGAACACTTACCCAAGCATCGGGTGAAGTTAATAATCCTGATGCTGAAATAGCAGCAATTTGATTTTTTAGCGGTGGACAATTTCCATCAAGTCCTATGTAAACAACATTCCAAATAGGAAAAGGATAATTTTCTTGTAGAGAGAAATTATTTTTCTGACCTAACCCCCTAACCCCCTTCCCTTGCAGGGAAGGGGGAAAGTTCAAAGCCTCTCCCCTTTTAGGGGAGAGGTTAGGAGAGAGGTTTTCCAGAACGCTATTTAACAACGCCTCCAACTCATGTTGAGCGCCATAACCCCAATAGCCAAGAAAGTGATGCGGGATGTTGTCCATCTGGACTATTTCACTTCAAAGGTTTCATCACTAATCTGCCGACCTTCCAGCAACATCTGCACCTTCCAATTGCCAACAGTTGCAGCCGGATTAATCGTGTAGCGACACTGCGTATCCCAGACAGACGTATTAATTTCGCGGGTTTGATAACTGTTTTGCTTGACAATTTGACCACTTGGGTCAATCCAATTACAGGAGAGAGCCAGCTTTTTACCCAAGGGTGCATCCTTTAAAGTGACATGGTAAAAAATTTCTGGATTGGTTTGGCGGGAAATTGTCTTCAAGTCACCGCCAGTATTTGATACCAAGGTGATGCGGTCTTGTTGAGCAGAAACACGAGAGAGTGCAGAATTCTGTCGCTGGATGAAAAATATTGTAGATGCACTCAGTATCACTAAGAATGCCACAACTCCAGAGGTAATCCATCGATTGCGGCGTTGCTCTACCTCCAGCGCTTGGCGGCGATTTAACTGAATCAGCGCTTCATCTAGTAACTCAGGCGGTAAATTCAACTCCTGTAAAATTTCTCTAACCTGCTGTTGGTCTAGTTCCGCTTCTCGACGCACTTGCAGACCTTCTACTTCTGTGACTATTTGTGCTAATTGTTCTTGAGTCAGTCGCTGCGTCATCGCTTAACTCCTGTTAAAAAAACTTGATGGCGATTCTTGATCTTGATTACGTGCAATCAGAAGAACTCTATACTTACTTTTCTAGGTACATCATAAGCTACAACATAAAGTTGTTGCTTTTCGGATTCTTTCTGAGATATCTTTCCGAAAGCTTTATTTATTTGACCAATCTAAAATCTAAAATCCAAAATTGTTATGGCTCAAGAACAACAAACCGCAATTGAAGGTATCTATGAAGTCTGTATCGGCATTCCAGAACCAATTTCTGCAATTCAGTATTGGGAGCAATTTGGCTATCGTATTGGTCAAGTGGGTGAATTAACCGCAGATATAGCTTATCAATTATATGGAGTAAATTCGTCTTTACGCTCAATTCGCCTCTACCACCAAAATTCAGATCATGGTTTGATTCGGTTGATGGTTTGGCAAAACCCTACCCATGAAGGTTTGGGAATAGCATCGATGAAAATTAAGGGAAATCGTTGGGCAACAAGCCTAACAACCGATGTGTTAAGTATCTTAAATCATATAGAGGATGCAAAAGCCGCAGGTTTTCCTATTAGGCACTCTAATCCTTATTGGGAAGTCATTTACAACAAAGAGAGGAAAAGCCGTCCTTTTGTTGAGTCAGCAGTTGGTGTGCGAGAAATGCTGCTACTTCAACCGTTAGCTCGACAAGTTTTATTTCAACGATTTGGCTATACACTACCGGATTACGGACAAGTTAATCATAATGCTGCTCTCAAGGCTAGTCAGTTTACTCATATAGGAATCATCTCTCAAGATGACAGCAAAGAAACCCTCAAGTTTTACGAAGAAGTTTTAGGTTTGCTGCGTGTGCGTGATGATGTCGAAACTAGCTATGAATCTTCGCCAGCAGGTCGAGATATTTTTGACCTTAACCCTGGTGAAAAGTTTATTGTTACTGCTTTTGACGATCCGCGTTCTTCTAAGTCTGACCTGATGGCTGCACGCAGTGGTAGGCTTTATATTGTTCGATTCCCAGAATCTATTAATTTAGAATCGCGTTTTGAGGCAGCCCAACCAGGTAGCTTAGGTATGTCTTTATATACCTATCGGGTTAAGGGAATACAACACTATTGCGATCGCATTCAAGCAAGTACTGTACAAAAAGTTACAGATATTATTAGTAATGAGTTTGGCGAGACGAGTTTCTCTTTCATTGCACCAGATGGCTACTTCTGGACTTTGCTGGAAGCTAATTAACTGGGCGTTGGGCATTGGACATGGAGGATTGGTAGTTATAGCCCATAGCCAATGCTCAAAAACTAGTTTTCATTTATTTACGTCAATAGACAGTTCCTTTTTGCTATGTCTCAACTGTTTCCAAAGCGCCCTAATTTGCTCGTAAGCTTCTTCTGGAGATAGTTTTCCGCCTGTTTCTAGACAAGAAATGTAAGTAATTCTTTGGGCAAATTCTTGAAGGTTGGCATTAAATGCTAAAGTCTCTGGCTGGAATTTACCATAATATCGGCTACGAGGGTAAAGAAAGCTATTTTTATCTTGCGAGTTAGGCTGTGTCATTAATTTGCTCTCTGTAATTTTTATTAGAATTCTAGATTTTATTTTTATCTAAGTGTAAATACACAGTAGAAAATTTCAATTCCAGAATGAAGTTAATATTGTAGTTAAAAAAATATTTTATTGACTAGTACAGTACGGCACAAATCTGCTGGTAATATTAAGTTTTTTTGTGTTTATTGATACAAAAACTCAAGCTTTTACTACAAACTTATTTACTCCCCAAAGTTGGCTGTAGTTATCGCGTATTCTTTTTTGTTTTTACTACCGCACTTTTTGATTCACCTGTAACCAAATTTCTAAACTTGCAAGCAACCAAAGCTTTACTCCATAACGACTCCAAGTATCTCCTTGATAGTTTAACCAATTACGAATTGGTAACTGGTTCAAGTAAGGAGTGATAGCTGCATTCCGATTTAGTAATAAATCTCTAGCTTCTTGCTGCCAATATTTCCGAAATCCTAACTGCACAGGCACCATCATGCCACTTTTGGGACGATGAATAATTTCCTCTGGTAAGATATCTGCGATAACTTGCTTTAAAACTGCTTTTTCTTCCACCCCAGAAAGTTTATACTCTGGAGGGATTTCCATGCTTAAATCTACTACTCGTTGGTCAAATAGGGGAGAACGTCCGTGCAAAAGGGCTGCTTGAGTCAAGTTACTGACTTTCGTCAGAATTTGGTCAGCACCTTTGAATTTGATGTTCATTGCCATCAAACGATTCAGATAGCTGGCTTGGGAATATAAATCTTCTTCAAAAACCCAAGGTGCTGTTTGTACCGCTGTCCAAACTTCTGGTTTTAAAAGTTGCGGTAAGTCAACAGCGCACTTTTGAAAGGAAATTAAATAAGCTTGCAATGCATCCTGATTAGTGACAGAGCCATATAAACTATTGATGAGCATTGGCTGATTTTTTGGCCCACCAAAACAGGGGTCGCCACCTTCACCATTTAAAACTACTTCTACGTTTTCTCTCGCCAGTCGTCCCAGCAAGAGGTTGGGAACAGTCAGTGGGTCGCCAATGGGGTCATCTAAATACGCCATTGTTTCTGGCAGACGTGACCACATATCCTTAAAAGTAATTTCCAAAATGTGGTGCTGCGTCTGGCAATGGGATGCAACGAGACTGGAAAATTCTAACTCATTGGGACATTCTGAACCAAAATGAATCGAGAAGGTGTGAACTGGTGCTTTGTGGAATTTCGCTGCTAAAGCAGTGATACAGCTAGAGTCCAAACCACCAGAAAGAAAAACGCCGACGGGTTCGTTTGCTGGTGGTAAATATTCTTGAACAACTTGGTCTAGGAGTTCTCGCAAGCGATCGCCATGCCATGCTAAGGGTTGATCTATTGCTACAATCTGTTCTTGAAGCTGCCAGTAAGCTTCAATTTTCTGGTCGGGAAATTCTAAAACGGTTCCAGGTCGTAGTTCGCGCACCTGTTCCCAAAGCGTTCTTTCTCCTGGAACAAAGGCACAACAAAGGTAATCTCGCAACGCTACCAAATCTAATTCGGATGAACGGTGAGGTGATAAAGTTCTCAGTTGAGGCGCAATCCAACGAACCGAACCAGTGGTAGTGTAATAGAGAGTCCGAACACCGATGCGATCGCGAACCAACTTCAATACTTGTCTTTCTCTATCCCAAACCACTAGCGCAAACATTCCCACAAGTTGGTGAAGACATTCAAAACCCCATCGTTCCCAAAGATTGGCAACTACTTGCAGATAACTTCCTTGAAAGCTATCCGGTTCAATCCCTAACTTTTGCAGTAACTGCACTTGGTTAGTTAACCAAACATCACCAACAACAACAAATCGTCCTCCAGAACTGATTGCTAATTTCTCCGTCAGAAATCCAGAAGCTGTACGTGGTAAAACTACATAAAATTTTTCATCTCGCCAAGCTATATTTTCATAACTTTCATCAACTGTTCCCCAAGCTACGCGCCAGGTTGGGTCAGTCTTAATAAATTCGATTTTAGGAGATTTACGATTTTTAAACGCATCAAATAGCATGGTAAATTTTCAACGCATAATTTAGTCATTTTAGGCAGTTTTGAAATAAATAGACTACACACAAACCTTTCTCCAAAAAGGCTAATTATGCAAGTTAAATTTGGAACAGCTTACCTTTTCCCAAGATGCAAGCAGATTTTATCCCTAAAACGATCGCACAAGCAAGTCAGCAAATGCAAAGTGGCTTGCTAACTTCCAGCATGTTAGTCAAGCATTATCTCGCAAGTATCAAAAAGTTAAATTATACACTCAATGCTTTTATTACAGTTCTAGAGCAACAAGCCCTAGAAGCTGCTATTCAAAAAGACTTTGAGCGAATAAACGGTCAAAACTGCGGGCTGTTACACGGGATTCCTATTGTTGTAAAAGATAATATTGATACAGCAGAAGTAAAAACTACCGTTGGTTCACAACTTTTTTGCGAACTGACAAATCAAGGACTGCGCGATCGCATACCATTATCTGATAGTGTAATTGTCCAAAAGCTCAAGGCAGCAGGTGCGGTAATTTTAGGTAAGACAAATTTAAGCGAATTTGCGGCTGACCTTTCTGGAAACAATCTTTTTTATGGAAATACTTGCAACTTCTGGAACCACAACCACTCATCAGGAGGTTCTTCTAGCGGAAGTGCAACCGCTATTGCTGCACGCCTTTGTTTAGCTGGAATTGGTACTGATACTGGTGGTTCAATTCGAGTCCCCGCCAGTTGGTCAGGAGTGGTAGGACTGCGCCCAACTTACAGATTACTTAGCAATAAAGGTATTTTTCCCCGCACTCGTAGTTTTGATACAGTTGGTTTTTTGACAAATTGTGTAGAAGATATTGCTATTTTACTTGATGCTGTACTCTTCCCTATTTCCACAAATTTAAAACAACTATATCCTCTACCAACTAATATCAACGGGTTAAAATTGGGCATACTTAATAACTATACATTTCGGGGAATTGAACCAGAAATTGCTAAGGCAATTTCTAACGCCATATCCATCTTGAAAAAACTTGGAGCGGAAATTATCACTATAAATTCTCCATTTTTAATAGAGGGATTTGATGAGGTGACTTATTCCACTATTGCTCTTTATGAATTCCATCAAGTTTTGCAAGCAGAATACGCTACAAACCCCAATAAATTTGGAGCTAAAGTACAAAGCGACTTATCCAAAGGAGTAAAAATTTCTCATCACAGTTACAAAAAAGCAAAGCAGAAACGGGAAGAATGTTTTCTGCAACGGCAAAAACTGTTTCAGGAAGTGGATATTTTGCTAACACCCACAACACCAATAGTTGCACCTCTTATTGACGCAGATGCTAAAATCTATCGATTAAATCAGCGATTTATGTTACCTTTCAGTTTTCTGGGTTTACCTGCAATATCGCTGCCTTGTGGACAAAGCACTCAGGGTTTACCTATAGGATTGCAACTTGTTGGTAATTCCTATACCGAAGCTTTGATTTTAAGAGTTGCTTTTGCCTTGCAAGTTGCTACTACTTTCTCTGAAGATAGCCTTCTCTAACTAACGGTAAAACATTTCGTCCCACATTTTCGCACTCTTCTAAATGGGGATAACCAGACAAAATAAAAACTGTGATTCCCAAGTCTATGTATTGCAAAAGACGCTCTGCCACTTGCTGATAACTACCAACAATTGCCATTCCTGCACCACTCCGTACCACAGAAATACCAGCCCAAAGCAGTGGTTCAACATACCAATCTTCATCAGCATTTCCCCGTAATTTCCATTGTCGACTTTGACCGACACTTTCCCGCTTGGTATTAGGAAATTCAGTGGCTCGTGCTTTAGCTAATACTTGTGGAGAAACTTTTGCCAACATTTCCCTTGCTGTTTCTCTAGCTTCAATTTCAGTTGTTCGAGCAATAATATTAATCCTTAATCCATAACCTACCGCTTTTCTTCGTCCGCAATTGCTAACTAATTGCTGCATCTGGTTAATTCGGTCAGCTAGTTGTTGTCGTGCTTCTCCCCACATTAGATAAACATCTGCAAATTCTGCACCCACTTGTTGAGCCATTTCGCTTGCACCACCGAAATAAAATAGCGGCCCAGACGGTTGTAGAGGTAAAGTTTCTAACCGAGTTTGATGGAGCTGATAAAATTCTCCTTCATAGTCAAAGGGATTAGTGGTTGACCATAACTGCCGACAAATTTGCATAAATTCACGAGTGCGGCGATAGCGGCTATCATGATCTAAATAATCACCATACATTGCCTGTTCTGTTGGTCGTCCACCTGTGACAATGTTAAGGGAAAGGCGACCTTTACTGATGCAATCTAAGGTAAGAGCCATCTTTGCCAATACTGGAGCCGAATAAAACCCTGGACGCACAGCTACCATCGCTCCAGCATTAAGGGTAAGGGCTAAAACTGCTGTTGCTAAAGTCCAAGCCTCCATAATGTGGTGGTTGAAACCCATACCAATTAAAACCTGCCGGAACCCGAATCGTTCTGCTGTTTTAAAAATCTCAACTGTATACTCAAGACTGGGAGGACGTTCCCAAATGGGCAAACCTAAATAGAATCCATCACCAGATACCGGAGCGCACCAATTAAATTCCAGTTTCTGTTTTGCAAACATTTATGCAAATTTTAAATTGCGATTCAATTATGCACTAGATTTTGAGCCAAGCAACAGTTAACAATGCGGGTTAATGCTCGGAATAGGTGTTGCTATCTAAAGATCATAGTGCATTGTAGAGAGCGTTATTACGAATTACGAATTGTTTAAATTAATTTTCAGATATATAAATTTTAATTTGAAGGCTTTCTCTCAAACTGCTAAGGTAAGCTAGCAGCGCATAAGTAAAAATCACAATTCCAGTCATTTCTAAAAATTCTTCAACGACTATACCAATTAACGTTATTAGGCTGCGTCGCCCAAAATCTTCTCTCAAAAATCCACCTACCATTTCCATACCTAAAGTTCCACTCACATAAACAACAGCGGAAATCAGAAATAAATACCTAGTTTTGTAAGGGAGATAAAGCCAAAATTTTAGATATTTAAATGCAAAAATTCCCACTAAAATAGCACCAGGTATCACCCAGGTTTGGAAAAATATAGGATTGAGATGAAACGATTCTCGCACTGACGGAATTATCAAAAGCTCGTGAAAACTAAATGCTTCATCCAAACTCAAATATATAAATATAAAATATAAGGTTTTCCAGCCAGAGAAATAGCGATCTTCCGAATTAATAGCGGTAATTGCTTTAAGTAATCCCGAACAAAATAATAGAGAAAATGCAGAATACCAGGCAGGAATATTCAATTCTTCATCTAAGCTAAATAGTTCGTAAAACCATTTGCTAGCTGGGAAGGAAAACTCCGTGAACCAGAAGTAGGCACTTAGAGCGCCTGCTAAGGTGAGGCAAATAACTGCTGCCATTAAACGTCGAGCAATTGTTTTAGCACACAGATGAATTGGTAACTCTATGTTAAAATCTGATGCTTTTTGCTGCATACGCATACTGAGCTAATTTCCTTTGTGCGGAATAAAATCATTAATAGGAAATTATCTCATATAGATAAATGATCTGAGCCAACTATTACAGAATCTTGATTCAGGAAAACCCTAGATTTTTGAACGAAATTGCTAATATACTACATTAAGCTTATCTAACTAGTGTATTTTATGAGCAACACTAAAAAAGTTAGTGAAGACTTGAGCGCTGCTGGACAACCAACTCCTGAAGAGTTAAAACAGGCAGCCCAAGAGGGATTTAAGTCGGTGCTAAACCTGCGCTCTCCTGATGAACCAGGTTTTCTCAGTGATGAACAGCAGCAAGCCCAAGCTGCTGGATTGCAATATGCCAATATCCCGTTAAAGCCTTCAGAAGCAAATCAAGAGCTAACAGAGGCAGCAATCCAGGAAATTGAAAACTTACCCAAACCAATTTTAATTCACTGCGCGGCTGGAGCAAGAGCTGGCGGTATTGCCTTGATTTCCAATGCTATTAGCGAAGGTCTGACCTATGAAGAAATTAGTCAGAAAGCGCAAGAGCTTGGTTTCAACTTAGAACAACCGCACCTTAAGCAATTCTTGCTTGAGAAGTATATTGCCAAGCAAGCAGAGAAAAGCTAGGGACTTGCAATAAAATATCAGTCACACTGGGGCGATCGTGATATTGCATTTGGGTAATGTTTCAGAAATTTGCCAGAGAAGTTAGTACTGTTTTAACTCTGATAAGAGAAGCTTGCTTCCTTAATCCCAAACTTTGACTAAACTTCTACTTGAGAATTGCCACAGTAGTAGTTATCGTGTTAACTTATTCAGATCAAAAAAAGTATTTCATAAACGACTAAGCTTTTTTTACCTACAAGAAGTATTCGGACAATCTCTGCAAGATATAGCGATCGCCTAAACTATTCACTACTTAATAGCACAAATCACTGGAATGCTTATCTAGACAAGCTATAAGCTTTTCTCCATAAGTATTCAGGTCAGCATATTATTTTTCTCTATTCAGAGATATAAAAGAGCGCTAAACTCCGCTATCAATTATGCAAGCGATTACAATGGACAACTGCAACGTCCTTGATATTGGTGCAGATTCACCAGAAGCGATCGCACTGGTGGAATGCTGAGGTCACGACTTGGCTCAATTCATGGAGAGAAAATCAAATGTCTAATATCGGTCTGATTATTCTTGCTGCTGGTGCATCAACTCGTATGGGAACACCAAAACAACTTCTACGTTACGGTGAACAGAGTTTGATTGGGCATGTAGTTCAAGTGGCGAACGCTTCAGTTTGCCATCCAATTATCGTTGTATTAGGGTCATACGCTGAACGTATCAAACCAGAGATTAACTCAGAACAAGTACATATTGTAGAAAATCCACTTTTAAGTGAGGGAATAAGTACCTCTATTCGTGTTGGCATAGAAGCCCTGAATATAATCAATAAAGAAGCAAAAGCTGTTGTTTTGATGGTATGCGATCAACCTTTTATTTCACCTCAACTCATCAATCAACTTGTTGAAGTTCACGAAACTACTCTTAAACCAATCGTTGCTTCACAATATGCAGACACTCTAGGTGTCCCTGCATTATTTAACCGTACTTTCTTTGCAAAACTAACTACACTAAGTGGTACAGATGGTGCAAGACATATAATTAAAAAATATCTTCAAGAAGTTTTAGCAGTTCCTTTCCCAGAAGGTGTATTCGACTTAGATACTCCAGATGATTACGAGCAGCTTTTGTTGAAGAATTCAGAAGTCAGAATTTAGGGGCAGAGCCTGAGACGTTTCCGTTGTTTTATATTCAGCTTCATCTAGGTGAGAAAAACTTTGCGGTCATAAACTACGCTTACTTCCTCTAACCGCAGATTTCTCCTCATCAGCAGTTCGGTGTCTGTTACGTTATATACATCGTTTGTTGGATAAGAATAAGACGTTATGTGTAATTTTATGTTCAAAAATTAAATAGGAGTTTTCTATAAAAGTTAAAATGGCATAAACCTGGAGAAAACGATGACATTAGAAACAGAGACACTACAGGCGACATCATCAACTTCTACCTTTGAAACACCTGAAAATCAGCAGGAATTTAACTGGAGACAATCTTGGTATCCTGTCTGTTTTCTGCAAGATTTGCCTACAAATCGTCCTTATACTTTTTCGTTATATGAAGAACCCTTCGTTTTGTTCAAAGACCAAAATGGACAGCTTATCTGTTTAACGGATCGTTGTTCCCACCGTGCAGCTAGACTTTCTGATGGACAAATTATTGACGGCAAAATAGAATGTTCATACCACGGTTGGCAGTTTGGCAATAATGGTCAATGTCTACACATTCCCCAGTTAGCAAGCGATGCAAAAATTCCGGTAAATGCTTGCGTGCCATCCTTTAAAGTCTTGGAACGTCAAGGTATCATTTGGATGTGGGCAGGTGAAGCTGAAACAGCTATTGATGAGCTAATTCCATCACTACCAGATTGGAACAAGCCGGAATGCTTCAACTTAGACTATGTACGTGACCTACCTTACGACCAAAGCTATTTTATTGAAAATATTATTGACCCAGCTCATGTTCCAATCAGTCATGATGGCATCATTGGAAGTCGAGAAGATGCCCAAGCGTTAGACATAGAAGTCATTGAAAGCAATATTCAGGGAATTAAGGGAAGGTGGCAACGAACACGGACACCCAATCTGCCTTGGATTTCATTAGATTTCATTGCTCCGAATTTGATTCTTTACAAATTTGCTAATGTACAGCAAGGTAAATTTTGGGGTACAGCCTTGTATTCAATTCCACTAGGCAAGAATAGATGTCGGATTCTCATCAGAAATTATAGTAACTCTTTTCCCCAAAAAACCAAGCTGATGCCTCCCTGGTTAGATCACATCTTGATAAGAAACAAAATCTTGGAAGGTGATTTGCAATTAGTTGTTGAACAAAAAGCGCAAATTGAGCGTTTGAAAAAAAATCTCAAAGAAGTGTATTTACCTCTGAAAACATCTGATACTTTGGTGGTTGAGTATCGCAAGTGGCTAGATAAATTTGGGTCATCTTTGCCGTTTTATCAAGGTTATTCCACCTCAAAAAATGTCGGGAATAGCGAGTCCGATGAAAAGTTGATAACATTAGACCGATTTTCGCAACATACAATTATTTGTCATTCCTGCAATCAAGCTTATCAAGTGACAAATAAAGTTAGACAAAGTTGTATAGGGGTAGCGATCGCTTTAGCTGCTATAGGGATACTTGCAGATGATTCTAGAATCAGAATAGCAGCAATATCGGTTTCTATAACAGCAATTGTAATATCCGCTATGGCTCAGACACTCAAAACTCACTTTGAGCGTTCCTACACTCGTCACTAAAATCCTGAATGGGAGGAAATTCAAAGTCTCTCTCCTAGAAGGCTACGGTATACACACAAGTCTAAAAATTCCACCTGAAACTTGGTTTCGTTGCCCTAAGCTCTAAATTAGCCAAAGAAGTGGAATTTCAAGTTCCCCAAAATTTGGGTACTTCTGGAGCTAGAAAAGTTGAAACCTATGCGGCAATACTTGTGTGTCCACCGTAGCCTGCTAGGAGAGAGATTTAGAGAGGTTTTCCAGAACCTGTGAAGAGTCAACGGTAAATGGGTATTAAATATTTTTTGAGCAATTTAAAATAGATACATGCCTTCTGTTATTCTCTAGCAAGAGAAGGCAAATCTTCAGAGATAGAATGGAAGTAATTGGTTGAGTTTAATATTTAGTCAATGCTTACTTGCTTAAGCAAAGCTATCCACATATCAGATGGATCGGAATAATAATCAACTTCTTCTACTTGATATTGATAAGATTCACAACCTTCTCGTAAAATAATGCGATCGCATGGTTTAACGCCTTTCCCTACTCCAGTCATATATCCGAGCATTCCTTGGTTGAGGCGCTCAAATACGTAGTCACTTCCCCAGGCTAGTTGGCTATAATCGTGTATTTTATTTTTCTTCTTTAATTCGCTTACTGGAAAGTTAACTAGAGTTAACTTGCTTAAAAAACTAAAACTTAAGTTCATACCTGTCCCGATCAAAGACATAAGTGAGTTCTCCCAAAGAAGAAATCTATAACGAAGAGTTCTGGACTCTAGGTGAATCTCAATCATTTATTTAGTCACCAATCCAGAACCGAACAGGTGGACACTCTAGTTATGAATCAACTGCATTGACAGCTAGTAAAGGAATTTATTTATCACCCAATGTCCAATTAAGTTGCCTACACCCAATAACTAGCAAAAGTAAATTACAAGCAGTTCGTCGAAAAGATAATTAAAAGTAATTTTAAAAGATGATTAATAATTTACAATTAATTTTTCTTAATTCTTAATTATTAGCCTTTAATTTTACTTCACAATATCTTTTATCAACAATCATTTAAATTTACAGTATCATCAATCGCAGATTCAACTGTAAAATCACCGAATTATTACATAAAGCTGGTGAGATATAAGATTTTTTTACTGGACTAGATAATCTAAAATTATAAATCTTTTATGTCTTGAGAATGCGATCTATGTATATTTTTTAATATAAATAAGTTCTAGCCCCTACTTGTAGTTTTTAGAGCGACATCTATCTGCTTCAGTAGTCTTTCTAGGGTGGAAGAGTTATCTAAAACTACATCTGCACGAGCTACTTTTTCTTCGATAGATACTTGGCTATTGATCCTGGCTTGTGCCTGTTCTGTATTTAAATGGTTTCGTTGTATCAATCTTTGTAATTGTTGCTCTTGAGAACAACACACTACCCAAATTTCTGTAACCAAATCAGTCATTCCCGCTTCAAATAATAGAGGCACTACTAACACCAGTGTTTGTAAGGAAGATTGGGCAATTGCTTTGAGAAAGCGATCGCGCACATCAGGATGAATTAAATTGTCTATCCATTTGCGTTCATCTTGACGATTAAAGATAATTTCGCCTAGCTTTTGGCGGTTGAGGCTGCCATCTGGTAATAAAATTTGTTCGCCGTAACGTTTAGCGATCGCACCAAGAATAGGCGAACCTAAAGATACTGCCTCTCTCGCATAAATATCTGCATCCAGAATCGGCAGGTTATAAGCGCTAGCTAAATAATTGGTGACAGTGGTTTTGCCTGTGGCAATACCTCCGGTTAAGCCGATTATACGTTTTATCATTTTTAATTTCTTATTGCGTGTTTGATACTAATAATTTGTTGCCCATATTATTAATGCTTGGGTTAAACCATCTAAAGTATATTCTTGGGCTTCCACATCTACACGCCCGAATAAATCATGACAAGTTTTAGAGGTTTGAGGCCCGATAGAAGCAATACAAACGTTCTCTAAGAGTTGACTAACATCAGAATTTTGGGAGAATATCTTTTCAGTAAGCTGATAGAAAAATTGCACAGTTTTAGAACTGGCAAAGGTAATTACATTTACATTATGGTTTTGGAGAGCTAACTCTGCTCCAGATGGAATACTACTAGGACAACAGGATTGATATGCGGCAACTTCTATCACCTTTGCTCCCTTGAGAGTTAATTCCTTAACCAAAATTTCTCTTCCGCCACTTTCAACTCTGGGGAATAAAACTTTTTTACCATCCAGTTTCTCTGGGAAATTTTCTATTAAAGAATCTGCAACAAAGTTGGGGGGAATAAAATCTGGTTGGAGAGAGTATTGTTTGAGACTATTGGCTGTTTTCTCGCCAACGACGGCAATTTTTACACCTGCTAAGGCACGGGTATCTTTACCTTGGGCGATTAACCTTTCAAAAAAGTAATCTATGCCATTGCTAGAAGTGAGAATTAACCAGTCGAACTGAGATAAATGAGCGATCGCATCATCCAAAGCTTCCCAACTGGAGGGCGGGCCGATTTCTAAGGTAGGCATTTCGATGACTGTTGCACCTAATGTGGTGAGGCGATCGCTAAATGTACTCGACTGTCCAACTGAACGTGTCACCAAGATTGTTTTACCAGTGAGGGGTTCGGGAGAGGCGGAGAGGTTGTTTAACATTGGAGTTTGGGCTGTAGTCGAATCCTGACAATCTATTTTCTCAGGTTGTAAGTACTTATGTAGCCCAACAACTTCGCCAACAACAATTACCGCCGGGGAAAGTGATAATCCGGTGGTTTGTTCCAAAATATTGCCCAGTTGCGCTGTCCAAATTTTTTGACGAGGAGTTCCTGCCCAACGGATGATTGCAATGGGTGTTAAGTGCGATCGCCCGTGTTGCACCAGTTGATGTACAATCTCTGGCAGATGTTGCCCTCCCATCAAAATTACTAGTGTCTCCAAGCGTGAGAGTGCCTCCCAGTCTAAAACCTCTGGTTCATGAGCTGTAAGCACTGCAAAACAACGACTCAACACCGGATCTGTAAGGGGAATTCCTGCAAACAAGGGTGCTGCAAGGGCAGAAGAAATTCCTGGTATCAGTTCAAAATCACAACCAGATGCTTTCAAAGCTTCAATTTCAGAAGTGCAACGCCCAAAAATCAATGGATCGCCTGATTTGAGCCTTACAACTTGTTTTCCTTGCTGGCAATATTTTACTAGTAACTTATTAATCTCAGTTTGGGTTGTACTAGGTTTACCACCGCGTTTCCCAACATCCAACTTCAAGCAATTAGGTGGTACACACTGCAATAATTGAGCATCTACCAGGGCATCGTAGACTAAAACCTGAGCAGCAGCTAAGAGATTGTAAGCTTTTACCGTCAGATATGCCACATCTCCAGGCCCAGCACCTACAAGGTAGACTTTGCCCCTTTCTTCAATCTTAGTCATTTGTCATTTGTTATTTGTTATTCGTTATTACTTCCCAATTCTCAATTCCCCATACTTCTCTACGAGAGGCTGCGCCCTAAGCGTAGCTATGCCGCAGGCTTTACGACTGCGCGGTAGTTGAGCGCAGTCGAAACTCAGTACAAGTTCCGAATTCCCAATTCCCTAAATTCAATTCGTTCGAATATTAATTTTTTGGATTAGCTGATCGACTTGCTCAACCATTTCCTTGTTATCTTCAGCTTGGAATAACTCTTTGGCTTTTTTGAGATTAACGATTGCTTCTTCTAGCTGTTGTTCTCTTCCTAAAGTGATGCCCAAATTATAGTAAGTGAAGGCATCGTTGGGTACAAGGCTAATGGCTTTTTTGTAATGTGCGATCGCTTCTTGGGGTTTACCTTGATCGTCCATCGCATTTGCTAAACCTGTGTAAGCTTGTGCGTGTTTCGGATCGATGCGAATCGCTTCGGTATAGTCGGTGATTGCTTCAGTTAGCTTGCCTTGAGCGTAAAAAGCGCTTGCTAAATTATAGTGAGCGTCTGCATAGTTGGGTTCAAGGTTGAGGGCTTGTTTGTATTGTGCGATCGCTTCTTCTAGTTTGCCTTGAGCGTAGAGAGTATTTCCCAGGGCATTATAACCTGCGGGATTTTTTGGAGAGAGGCGAATGGCTGCTGTATATTCGGCGATCGCTTCAGCTGACTTTCCTTGAGCGTATAAAGCATTTCCTAAGTAATAGTGAGCGTCTGCATATTTTGGATCAAAGCTAATGGATTTTTTGTACTGAGTCACTGCTTCTGCTAGCTCACCTCGATCGTACAGAGCATTTCCCAGACGCGTGTAAGTTGGGGCATAACTGGGTTTGAGGCGAATAGCTGCTGTATATTCGGTGACTGCTTCGGTTAGCTTACCTTGAGTGTAGAGAGCATTTCCTAAATTATAGTGAGCGTCTGCATAGTTGGGTTCAAGGCTGAGGGCTTTTTTATATTGCGCGATCGCAGGTTCTAACTGATTTAGCCTTGCTAAAGTTAAACCCAAATTAAAGTAGGCTCCAGAGTCATGAGGATCGAGGCTGATGGCTTTTTTGTAATGTGCGATCGCTTCTTGGGGTTTGCCTTGATCGTCGAGAGTATTTGCCAAAGCAATATAAGCTTGTACAAAATTGGGTTCAAGTTCAATCGCTTTCCGAAAAGCCACCTCTGCTCCTTTGAAATCTCCTTGTTTGTATAGATTGCTTCCTTCCTCGAAGTTAGCAACTGCATTTTTGTTGCCAGGAAGTGCTGCTCGATTTGAGCCTGGAATTTTTGATAAAACAACGCCAACATCTTTACTAAAAGCAGTATTCCCATTACTCAAACACAAGCAGATAATAGCTGCTACCAGTACATTCTTGTTTTTCAGCATTTTTATTACCTTACCTGCTTGGTTTATATATAATATCGACTTGTATAGCTTTGGCGTAGTTATAGCAGGAATTATAAGTTATTAGCCTAACTTGATACAAGTGTATTCTTATATAATTGTCCATCTGCATACAAAATATAAGGCTTTATTACGAGTAAAAAGTTGTTTACTAAGTAATTGTTTACACTTTTGTTTCGACAATTCGAGTAATGGCTGCAATTAATTCTTCTGGGTTAACAGGCTTGGATAAATGCATTTGAAACCCAGCTTTTAGGGCTTCTTGCTGGTCATCATTTCTGGCAAAAGCAGTCAAGGCAATTGCTGGAATTCGTCCACCTTGTTCTGGTATCAAAGTTCTCACTTGATGTATTAACATATAGCCATCCATCTCAGGCATACCAATATCGCTAACCAACACATCTGGCTTTATCTCTGCTAGGGTTTGTAATGCTTCATAAGCGGAAGATACCGCAATCACAAAAGCCCCATCTTGCTCTAGTACAAAAGCAATAAAATCTCGTGAATCAGTATCATCATCTACAACTAAAACGCGGATGCCACTGAGGGCTAAGGAGTTAGAAGTTAAGAATACAGCAGAGTTTTGTTTATCCGTTAGGCTTCGGCTTTCATCTGGCAGAAGCGGCAAACTAACAGTAAATATTGCCCCTTTATCCTCACCTTCACTCTTCGCTTTGACAATACCGCCATGTATTTCGACGATATTACGCACAATTGCCAACCCCAATCCTAATCCACCAAAATTTCTCGTAGAGGTGCTATCTGCTTGACGGAAGTAATCAAACACGAATGGCAAAAACTCAGGGCTGATTCCTTTACCTGTATCGCTAACTATAATTTGAGCATAACCATCGGCTTGCTCTAATCGCACTTCTATTTTTCCTCCCTTGGGTGTAAATTTGAGAGCGTTAGAAAGGAGATTCCAGACGACTTGTTGCAAACGAGTCGAGTCGCCCATAACTTGTCCGACATTCGGTTCAAATACTGTACTCACTTCAATTAACTTTGTTTCTGCCGCTAAACGCATTGTTTCTAGTGCCGACAATATCGTAGACTTTAGGTTAATCTTCGTAATATCCAGTGTCAGTTTGCCCTGTAAAATTCTGGAGATATCTAGCAAGTCTTCGATGAGTTGAACTTGTAAATTGGCATTCTTCTCGATTGTGGCTAGTGCTTGCGATGTTTTTTCTTGGTCTAACCTCCGACTTTGTAATAACTTTGACCAGCCAAGAATTGCATTTAGTGGAGTGCGTAGTTCGTGAGATAGAATGGCTAGAAATTCATCTTTAATTCGATTGGCTGTTTCTGCTTTAGCTCGTGCTATTTGTTC
Source organism: Nostoc punctiforme PCC 73102 (assembly GCF_000020025.1). GTDB lineage: Bacteria > Cyanobacteriota > Cyanobacteriia > Cyanobacteriales > Nostocaceae > Nostoc > Nostoc punctiforme. The sequence continues at coordinate 2,297,015 of NC_010628.1, forward strand.
TAATTCCAATAAGTGCGCTCGTTCTTCAAGTATTTGTTTTTGTTCGTGGATATCCGTACATGTTCCAAACCACTTAACTACAATACCTTGCTCATCTTTGAGTGGTAAACCTCGCGCTAGCTGCCAACGATAGGAACCATCAGAAGCGCGTTTGAAGCGATATTCATTGTTATATGTAGTGCTATTTTTTACGGCATTAGACCATATTTGATCTGCATTTTGGATATCATCTGGATGCAATGCAGCTAACCAACCAGAACCCAAGGACTGCTCTAATGTTAACCCAGTATATTCGCACCAATTTTGATTAAAAAAATCACATTCGCCGTTAGCATTAGTTGTCCATACAAGTTGAGGAATTGCCTCAGCTAGATAACGGTAACGTTCTTCACTTTGTCGGAGAACTTCTAAAATTCGTTGGCGTTCAAGGATTTCTTGTTGTAATTGTTCGTTGGTTTTGGTAATTTCATTGGTGCGAATAGCAACCATTTCTTCTAGATGATTCTGGTATTTTCGCAGTACCTTTTCTATCCGTAAGCGTTCGGCTATTTGTGTTTGAAGTTCTTGATTTGCTTGTTCTATTTGAGCAGGGCTAGGAAGTGCTAATGCTTGCGGAACTAAAGACACAAGTTGTACTGCTGTAATTACAGATATCATGGCAGTTACTGCTTTGACAAACCCTGATACCCAATAAGTGGGATGCCAAAGTGTCCAAATCTCTATTAAATGAGTGGTGCCGCAAGCCACAATAAATGCACTAAACAGCAAAAATATCCAATCAAAGGGTAAATCCTGCCGCTTACGGACAAAGTAAAATAGTGTAGCTGGAATCGAATAATAAGCTAGTGCAATAAATGCGTCAGATAAGATGTGTAACCAAACTAAATTCGTTTGCCATAGATAGCAATGTCCATGTGGAATAAACGATCCTGATGTAAAAAAATTAGTCCAAAACTCTGATATAATTTCTGACATAAATCCTGGATTATTTTAAATCTATAAAATCTACTACTAAATGCCTTTAATTAGCCAAATTTGTTTGCATGTTTGAAATTGACTTTTATCTTGTCTAGAAAATAGGAATAAGAGAATGAGGGTACGAACCGCAGAGACGTGGAGCAGCTACTCTATAAATTCTTCAACGGAGTGTAACCGCAGAGTATTGCTCCTACTTGATGAAAATTAGGGTTTCGGCTATTGTTTGCCTAAGTCCTGTGTCAATAAGGTTCGGTTAAGATCCCCCCGCCTGCGGCAACCCCCTTAAAAAAGGCGTAAATGAGGGTTAAAAGTCCCCTTTAAAAAGAGGGTTTGGGGGTATCTTCAAAAGATTAAAACTTAACCGAACCGTATTTAGTCCTGTGTAATTCTAAGGGCTATGAAGGGAACGATCAAACTTACGAAACTTGCGGACATAATTACAAAAAACACTGATAATTCCAAAATAAAACCATTCTCACCAGAATAATGATGGGAATGGTAAAAAAATTAGGAGATGCAACAAGAAAATTTAATTTTTGCAATTCTCACTCAACTTAAGATTGACTTGACTTAATACTCATTTTATCTAACACCTGAGTGATTTTGTTAGCTTTTTCGGGTTGGCGTTGTTTTTGCAATAAATCTTTAGCTTGTAGCAGGTTAGCTTTAGCTTCTTCTTCTCGCTCTTGCTGCATAAGAATATTCGCCAGACGCAAGTAAGCATCGGGATTTTTTGGACTGCGGCGAATAACTTCCCGGAATAATTCTGTTGCTTCCTCTACTTGGCCTTGCTGGTTTAAAACATCTCCCAAAAACAAGCGCACTACATCATTAGTAGAGTTGAGAGAAATCACTTTGCGAAATGCTGCTTCTGCACCTTGGTAATCTTTTGCTTGGGCAAGATTGATTCCTTTTTGAAACAAGTCTGAGGTAATCAAAGTTTTCCAAGCGAAATAGCCTAAAATCGACAAACTCAAAATAACTGCGATCGCAGCGATAATAGAACTGGTAGGAAAGGTTTCTAGCATTGTCTAAGCCAAAAAGCAGGCGATAGGAAAAATTAGATATTCTATAAAAAAGAGTTTCCAGATAAATTGGTAGAATTGAGCGATCGCACTTTTATCTTGTAAGTCTACCGCCAAACTCCGCCACCACATCCAAACCAACAGCGCCAAATGAGCAGTTATCAGAAAAATGGGGTTAACTGAAGCGATGCGTAGCACTCCTACCAGAATTATCCCTAGATAACAGACAGTTATCACCCAAAGAGCTAGATTAAACACAGCTTGGGACCCTAGTTTAATCGTGAAAGTAGTAATATTGTAGAGGCGATCGCCTTCTATATCTGGGATATCTTTAAAGATTGCGATCGCAAAGGTAAACACCAAAATAAACAATGTCAGCACCCACACCACAGGCGGAATTGTTTGGCTTTGTTTCAGCGCCCAACTATAGTGCAAATACAATCCTAAATTAACAATCGTGCCGCGTACCGAAAAAATACACAGCGCTGCCCAAAAGGGAAACTGTTTTAAGCGAATTGGCGGTAAAGAATAAGCAGTACCAATGGCCAAACTAATTGTTACCATGCCAAACAAGAATGGCCCAGTTAGCCACGCCATAACTAGTGCCAAAATCCCAGTAGATGCAACAATTAATTGTCCCGTCTGTTGAGAAAACTCACCTGATGCCAACGGTAAATGAGGTTTATTAATCTTGTCAATATCAACATCTTCTAATTGATTCAGCCCTACAATGTAAACATTGCCACATAGACAAGCAATCCATGCGCCGAAGAGAGGGCTTAGGGAGCCGGGAGTAGTGAATAAAGAAGCGGTATTATTACTAATGGCAATAGCAATTAAATACAAACTCAACACACTCAGACTTGTACCAATAATCGTGTGAGGGCGAGAGAATTTCCAGAAAGCGTATAACCAATGGAAATATGATTGAACAGGTTTGCGTGGCAAAGGGCTGTTTTGAGAACTCTGGCTCATGAGTACCTTAAATTCAGATTCCGGCTTATTGTTAACTCTGACTTTTCACAAAATTTGGAAAACCTCACTTTCATTCCTCTCTCTTCCTCTTGAGAGGCTTTGAATTTTCCCCATTCCCTACAAAAATTGGAGGGTTAGGTTCCGCGTTAACTTTTCCATATTTCATGAATTGTCAGATTGTTAACCATTGTCACAGAATTTGGTCATTAACAAGAGCTTTCGTAGGGGAGGTAGCAGTGGGCACATCTGTGCGTAACCCTACCAAAAACCAGTTCCACCGAGGGGAGTAATAGACTTGTCGGGAAATAAGAGAGAATAGACAGCAGTGGTAGGGAAGAATGATGCTGAATATTGAAGGTGCGCTGAAGCAAGACCGACTGTTGAGGGCATTAACTGGGTTGAACCGGAAAGCATTTGATGCCCTTTTGCCCACGTTTACCACGATGTACCTAGATACTCAACAGGCCAAGCCTCGTCAACGTGGCCTGGGTGGAGGACGCAAAGCCCGCTTACTTACAGCCCAAGACAAATTGTTTTTCATCCTTTTCTATTTCAAATGTTATCCGACCTTCGATGTGGCGGGACTGCTCTTTGATATGCATCGCTCCCAGGCACATGAGTGGATGCATCGATTGCAGCCAATATTAGAAGCGGCTTTGGGACAGAAGATGGCGCTGCCGGAACGCCATCTCGAAAGCATTGAAGCATTTTTGTCACGCTTTCCAGGAGTGCAACGAGTGATGATTGATGGGACAGAACGCCCAATTGCGCGACCTCAAGAAAGAGAACAACAACAACAGAATTACTCCGGTAAAAAGAAACGTCATACGCGTAAACACTTGGCGGCAGTTGATGAAACCAAACGGGTCTTGATCTTAAGCAAAGCACGAGAAGGCAAACTGCATGACAAACGTTTTCATGACGAAGATGACATTGCAGGTAGTGTGCCTGATGAAATTCCGATTGAAGTAGACTCGGGCTTTCAGGGATTACAGAAGCAGTATGACAATCTCCATCTTCCTCACAAAAAGCCCAAAGGGGGCAAGTTAAGTGACCTTCAAAAAACGGAGAATCGTCAATTGAGTCAATCCCGTGTAGTTTGCGAAAATGCCTTTGCTGGTGTGAAGCGCTACAACGCCGCCAGTGTCATTTATCGTAATCGGATTGAAAACTTTGATGACCATTTGATGCTGACCGCAGCAGGATTATGGAACTTCTACTTGATGGCTGCTTAAGAGAATCCCAATTACAAGACCAGCATTGCCTCACTTATCTTTTATTTCCCGACAACTCTAATAATTAACCTACCTTATGGAAGGCTCTCAATCGCGAAAAATCTAACAACCGATTATAAAAATACTTCTTCTCGATTCTCCACTCTCTACTCCTTATAACGTTACAATCTATCAAAAAAGCAAAGAAATAGTTAAATTATGACAGCTAATTTGACACCTGTAGCCAAATTTGATTTTGTTACCGTACTATCACAGGCTGCGGCCGCATATCGACGACAGAAAGATACACGCCCTAATACTGAAATATTAGTAAATGCGTTGCTACAAGCAGAAAAATCTGCCAAGCAGCAACGGTTAACTTATCCCTTTGAGTCTCTTCTAGGTAAATGGGAACTTTGCTTTGCCACTGGCACTAAGAAAGCCAGAGAACATGGAGGAATTGTATTAGGCAAGGGTTTGTATGTACCCAAGTTTATAAAAATCCATGTTTCATTTGATGCCACTTTAGAACAGGATTCAGACAGAGGCGAAATTTGTAATCAAGTTGAATTGGGACAACTTTTATTGAAGCTCACGGGGCCAGTGCAATATACAGGTAAGAAAAATTTATTGGCGTTTGATTTTAACCAGATGCTTATCAGCCTGTTTGGTCGTGTTGTTTATAACAGACCAATTCGTTCTGGTAAAGTTCAAACAGAAGATTTCTACAACCAGCCCATAGCTCAATTACCCTTCTTTGCCTTCTTTTTAGTGACGAAAGATTTCATTGCAGCTCGCGGCCGTGGAGGAGGATTGGCATTTTGGATTCGAGAAACTTAAAAACACTTCATTTCACCTTTGCGCCAGCCATCAAACTGGACGACAACTAGACAAAATACTGTGCATATTTACTACTTGTCCAATGACTGCGATCGCAGGCGCACCAAATCCAGTTTGCTCTACCTGTTCTACAATTGTCTTTAAGGTTCCAATCAATTCTTCTTGTTCTGGGCGCGTACCCCAGCGCACCAAAGCAATAGGCGTTTCTACATCCAACCCAGCTGCACTTAACTGTTCCACAATATAAGGCAGATTGTGAATTCCCATATAGATTACAATGGTTTCGGAACCGTGTGCGATCGCATTCCAATTCACTTTCGGTTTATACTTACCCGCAGCTTCATGACCAGTTACAAATGTCACTGATGAGCTATACAGCCGATGAGTCAATGGAATACCTGCATAAGCTGCGGCTGCAATACCCGATGTGATACCGGGCACAACTTCAGTTGATATACCAGCGTTGACTAATTCTTCCATCTCTTCGCCACCGCGACCAAAGATAAACGGATCGCCACCCTTTAACCGCACTACAATTGCACGATCCTGCGCTTTATCTATCAGCAATTGAGTTGTTTCTTCCTGGAACAGGGAATGTTTCCCCCTACGCTTACCAGCATTAATTTGTTCAGCTTGGGGATTAATCATTGCCAGAATTGCCGGACTCACTAAGGCATCATAGATAACTACATCTGCACATTCCAACAAACCTTTCGCCTTCAGGGTTAATAATCCTGGATCTCCTGGCCCCGCACCTACTAAATAAACCTTTCCCAAATACTCGTTCTCCTGTTTTTCTGTGCGGTTCATCTATCCGTTAAATCCCAAATTAGCTCGGCTAATTCTGCACTTGCTCCCAGTGGCTGCGCCAACTGGAAATTCACCGCAGAAAATTGTAATTTTAGCTCCTCTATGGAGGCCGCGATCGCATCAGTTATTCCACCTGCGAATAAAAAGTATGGCAAAATTGCAATTTCCCGATAACCAGCGGCTACTAACTCTTTCACCCGTGATTCTAAACTAGGAGGCCCAGCCCAATAAGCAGCCACTGCTGATAAACTCGCCGCCATTGCTTCCACAGTTTCTTTGGAACCTGGGCGACGGCTACCATGAGCTAAGAGAATCCATGCTTCTGCTTTAATAGTAGATATTTGCTTGGCCAGTAATTTCTCTAAATTGGGGTGAGAACCTAAATGTGGCTGCAACTCAATCATGATATCTTGACCAATAGCCTGTTGCGCTAGCGCTACTTCGGCGGGAATATCTGTCATAACATGTACTCCCGGCAACAGAAATAGCGGTACAATTTTGAGGTGATTCTCGTTTTGAGATGGTTTGTGTAGCCCAACCCAGGCATCGCCAAAAGCGCTCTTGGCAAATTTTTGAATCTGCTCATGTAAAGGTTGAGGACTCATTTCTAAAGCAGCTATGCCAACCAAATGTTCACTACTTGATGGGTTGTAGTTGTTTGGTAATTTATTGCATACCAGCTTTGCTAGTTGCTGCATAGCAACTTCTGGGCGCGGATCGCGACTTCCGTGAGATACTAGCAAATAGGCAGATGACATCGGCAAAGCTTGAACTCTCAGTGACTAATGTTCATATTTTACTTAATATTAAGCTGGTGGTAATAATTACTCTGGTGATTATTGAAACTATTATAAATTACTAAATACAAGTATTCTAAATCACTTTTATATTCTTCCACTTCTGATTGCGCTATTGTTCTTCGGCAGTGTATGTATAAAATTGATCAAAAGCTCCCACCGTTTCAAATTTGTAAGAAGGTATCCAAGAATTTATTTTTAAATCTGTGCGGTAAATGCTAAAAATCATATAATTTTGTCTTTCTGTAGTCCTGGCAATAATTCCTTGGATTTGTGGGTTAGCTGAGTCAACCAACTTATCACAATTAAAATGGATTAAATTCTCTATAATATTCGTAGTTTTTTTACATACATCGGTTTTTAAGTATTCTGTCAACCGTTGCACTGCATATTCTTCATATTCAACCTGACTGGGATTAGTCTTTGCCATTGTCATACCCAAGGCGGCGAGTCCTGCTGCTGCTCCAGTATATGCAATGATGGTTAGGGGTTTCATGTTTGCCAAGTAAAATACATTGTAATCGTTAGATTTCAGAGACTCTAAATCAGCTGAGTCCGTTCCTTGAACATAAACTCTTGATCGTTTGCCAAATTATTGCTATAATTCAAATTGTTGAATGGCGAGCGTAGCCAAGTGGTTAAGGCAGTGGTTTGTGGTACCACCATTCGCGGGTTCGAGTCCCGTCGTTCGCCCTATATTATTTCATAATAATCCATAAGTTTTTATAAAAGATGGGTTGCGGTCGTGAGAATTCATAACCATTACTTTACCAAGTAACTGTCACCTACAAGTTAATGAACTTGCAAGGATCGCAAATCTGCCATAATTCATAAGAATATATTATAAAGGTTTTGATGTATATAAGCAAATCTACTTGCTAAAAGAAAATTAAACCTCATCTATGTTGAAACCTAGAGTTTTTTAAAAGATATATTTATGTAGGTTGAGTTGAGTGAAACGTAACCCAACATTACCACCTTATTTATGTTGGGTTACGCGATCGCTTGACTTTTAAGACAGTCGCTACAAAACTACGGTTCTCAAGGTAGACGAGGTTTAAGTGTGCAATCTTCACTTCTTTTCTACAAAATGTTGTTTTTTTGCAGAAGTACATATCTAAGCAACGTCGATAGTGCAGAAAGCTTGATAACCCTTTTTCGTCAATCTCGGATAAATTAACTATTTATATTAATAAGATTCCTGACTTTTTAGAAAAATCAGGAATCTAAGCCTCAGAAGTTTTTGAACGCACATTTAGCCGTTAGAAAATTCCTAGAAGGATGATAAAAGTCAGCCCACAAAAGGCCAGCAAGGAGATAATCAAAATGTTGCCTATACTGTGGTCAGAAGCTATTAACTTAGGTGTATTAGTAGCCATATAAACAGACCCTACTTAAACAACTTTTGCTTAAACTATAACTAATACAAATAATGATTAGTCTATTTTTAAACAAAAATTGATTTTAATTTATTATAGTTTATGTTAAAAATAAATTATTAACTTTTGTTTCATGTATTTAGATATAGATAATAGCAATAAAATAATCTATATCTGAATTCTCAGAATGTTGGCAACGATCAAAATTGCATAATATATCATCTTCTACACCACTAAAAAAATGAATATTAGCATTCTGGAGAAATCAAAAAAAGTATTGACTTACAAGCGTTACAGAAGTTTTTAGCTAAATCTTGATATATTGGTCTGATAATCAGCAGACTATACGCGAATAAATTATATAGTAAAGATTAAATCAATAATTTTAAGGCACAATAGATCGCGCCTAAATTACTATGAGATTTTTTAATAACATCTGTCAAAAGAAATAAAAATTGTATTCCTTTAGTTAGAGCCAAAAATACTGAGTCATAGATACTTTAAGTAAAGTAGAACATGATTTAAGTACCTACTGAAAAATTGATACTTTTAGGTACACAGATAAATCATATTTATCTCTATTATTTCATGTTTATATCTGGTCTAACAAAAGGTAGAGGCTTTTTTCGTCTCGCCTTGAAAATCAACAATGCAAACATCGTCATCTAGTGGAGTTGCCATGTCTGAATTGCTTCAAGCAGTCTTAGATAGTGAAGAAAGAAGTGATTTGCGTTCCTTTCTTAGTGAATTACGCCAACAAGAAAAGAAGTACTTGCTGCGGAACGACATACTCAATGTATATAGTGAGTATTGCTCAAAGTCCCAGAAACCAGAGGCTTATTACACTACCTCTGAGTTAGGCAAACTGATTTACTATACTCAGGAAATTATTCAGGAAGATTCCAACTTCTGTTTCATCATCCGTTCGAAGATTGCTAGCCAAGAAGTTTATTGGTTGACATCAGACTTGAGCATTGAGCCGATGACCGTACAGGATTTGCTGGATTTGCGCGATCGCTTGGTGAACAAATTTCATCCCAACGACGGCGACCTGCTAGAATTGGACTTCGGTCCATTTTACGACTACACCCCAATCATCCGCGACCCCAAAAATATTGGTAAAGGGGTACAATTTCTCAACCGCTATCTATCCAGCAAAATATTTCAAGACTCCAAGCAATTGCTGGAAAACTTATTAAATTTCTTGCGCCTGCACCATTACAACGGTGTCCAACTGCTAGTCAACGATCGCATTCAATCACAACAGCAACTTTCCGAGCAAGTTAAGAAAGCTATCGGCTTTGTTAATAATCGCCCCGATGATGAACCCTACGAACAATTCCGGTTTCAATTGCAGTCAATGGGTTTTGAGCCGGGTTGGGGTAACACCGCAGCACGCGTGCGAGAAACTTTAAATATTCTCGATGAATTGATTGATTCTGCCGACCCCCAGACCCTAGAAGCCTTCATTTCTCGTGTCCCGATGATTTTTAGAATCGTCTTAGTGTCGGCTCACGGCTGGTTTGGGCAAGAGGGAGTGTTAGGTCGTCCCGATACTGGCGGTCAGGTAGTTTACGTCCTTGACCAGGCAAAGAGCCTAGAAAAGCAGCTACAAGAAGATGTCCTGCTTGCTGGTTTAGAGAAATTGAATGTCGAGCCAAAGGTAATTATTCTTACCCGCTTGATTCCCAATAGTGATGGCACTCTTTGTAATCAACGGCTAGAAAAAGTCCACGGTACCGAAAATGCCTGGATTTTGCGAGTGCCTTTACGGGATTTTAATCCTAACATGACTCAAAACTGGATTTCCCGGTTTGAGTTTTGGCCTTATCTAGAAACTTTCGCGATTGACTCAGAAAGAGAACTACGGGCAGAATTTCAAGGCACACCTGACTTAATAGTTGGCAACTATACTGATGGGAATTTAATAGCATTCTTGCTGGCGCGACGGCTAAAAGTTACCCAATGCAATGTTGCCCATGCTTTGGAAAAATCTAAATACTTGTTCAGTAACCTCTACTGGCAAGAATTAGAGGAGAAATATCATTTCTCATTGCAATTCACAGCTGACTTGATTGCGATGAATGCTGCCAATTTTGTTGTCAGCAGCACCTATCAAGAAATTGTCGGAACACCGGATAGTGTGGGACAGTACGAGTCTTATAAGTGCTTCACCATGCCGGAGTTGTACCATGTTACCAATGGTATTGAATTATTTAGTCCCAAATTTAATGTCGTACCGCCTGGAGTAAACGAAAATAATTACTTCCCCTACACTCGGACTAAAGATCGAGTAGAGAGCGATCGCCAACGCCTGGCAGAAACACTCTTTACTCTGGAAGATCCTACGCAAATATTTGGCAAACTCGACGATCCTAACAAGCGCCCTCTCTTCTCAATGGCGCGTCTTGACCACATCAAAAACCTCACAGGTTTAGCTGAATGTTATGGTCAAAGTAAAGAATTACAAGAGCATTGTAATTTAATTTTGGTGGCGGGTAAGTTACGTGTAGAAGAATCAGGCGATAACGAAGAACGTGACGAAATTATCAAACTCTACAACATCATTGACGAGTACAATCTCCACGGGAAGATTCGTTGGCTGGGTGTGCGCTTGTCTAAAACTGATTCTGGTGAAATTTACCGAGTCATTGCCGATCGCCAGGGAATTTTTGTACAACCAGCTTTATTTGAAGCTTTTGGTTTGACAATTTTAGAGTCGATGGTTTCAGGATTGCCAACTTTTGCCACACAGTTTGGTGGACCACTAGAGATTATTCAAGATAAGGTGAATGGCTTTTTGATTAACCCAACAAATTTAGATGAAACAGCCACAAAAATTGTGGACTTCATTACTAAATGCGAACAGAATCCTAACTATTGGAATGAAATTTCGCAGCGAGGCATTGACCGAGTTTACAGCACCTATACTTGGAAAATTCACACTAGCAAGTTGTTATCATTAGCACGGATTTATGGCTTCTGGAACTTTACCTCGAAAGAGAATCGGGAAGATTTGTTACGTTATCTTGAGGCCTTGTTCTATTTAATTTACAAGCCAAGAGCGCAACAACTATTAGAGCAGCACAAGTATCGGTAATTTGTCATTAATCATTAGTCATTTGTTGTGGTCAAGGACAAATGACTAAGTTGTCAAAGCCCGCCAAGTTCGCTGACCAACTATTCCATCCGTTCCTAAATTCTGCTGGTTTTGAAAGGCTTTGACAGCAGTTTCTGTCAGTGCGCCATAAATCCCATCCACTCTTACGGCATAACCGTTAGCCACTAACAGCCGTTGTAAGACTCTGACAGCAAGGCCAGAGCTACCGAAATAAAGAGTCGGCATAGGTTGGCTACTAAACCTCTGGAAACGTCCTGTAACCTTTATGCGGACTTGGCCTACAGACTGAGAATGCTTTTTAGACTTACCTAAGTTAGAAGAAGCTAGGAACTGATTATTTTTGCTGATTTTCTGAAGTATATATCCTTTCTCTAGTGCGATCGCTGAGGGAGAAGCCTGGGAAATCTCATCTGTCTGCATAAATTCAGGCGGTGTGACTTGAGCAGTTATCTCCGACTCATTCTGTTTTGACTGCTTTTCGTCATTTTCCATCTGAACTAATTGCTGTTGTGGCAAATTGGTTCCAAATGCTTGTCTTATTGTTAATACGCCCGTCATCATCAGGCTAATTTCAGTCATTGTAGTTCATTCATTTTACTTCAACCAATATTTCTTTTAACTAACAACATTGCTGCTGTTCAGGATAATACATATTGACTAAATAAAAAAGTCATGTACTAATTTTTTCAGATAATATTTTTTCAGATAAAATTATCATATTCATATTTACTCACCTCCGATTCCATCTAATGAGACTAATATTATTAGTTTTGTGCCTTTTTTATCTTTAATCAAGCCACTAACTTCTAAGATATGCTATTTAAATCAACGGTTTAGACAATAACATACTATATGATTCTCTGGGAATGCCATCGAAGAATTTTTTCTCGTTACCTTTGGCTCATGCTTGATACGCTGATGCTGCTTTTCTCATATTTATACTGCCAGCAAAAATCCTGTAAATTCCCTGAGTCTGCTTTTTAGGCATTGATCGATGCAACATTTGATAATAATGATAAACTCTTGATTTTAAACAATTTGTCCTCCTTTAGAGAGGGTTATCAACTTTTTATCAATCACTTTTATATTGCAGGATACATACTGGTCATTACAGCATTATCTAGTTTTGCCAACTTCACTCTGCAAATATTCAGCTATGTTTCCTAAATATTTGCTTTGTAATTGAATTTATATGGCTCCTTCGCCGTCTTCTTGGAAAACGCATACTTCGAACTCAAGAAAATGAAACCGCACAACGTTGTTTTCCTGTCTTGAATTTGAACTAGAGTTGAGACTACTGCATAACAAAGTTACATGCTGGCAATGTAAATAATGTGTCTACAATTCTCTTGCCACACCTGTGTTAATTTTTATAACATTTTTAAATATGAAGAAAGGATGCACCTTATTAGCGCGTAGGTGTAGCCCGCCCTTAGACATCGCTTAGTACGCTTAGTTGTGGATGTTGAAAAACTTTTTACCTTTTTTCATCTCGCCACAAAGCAATACCACCTAATAAACCAGTAATATTAGGGATGAGTTTTACATTTAAAGGTAGCTGGAAATTCACTCTGACAGCTTCACCACCGCCAATGTAAAGGTAATCATAATTGAACAGATGTTGTAAGGATGCGATCGCCTTTTCTAAACGCCTATTCCATCTTTTCTCACCAATTTTTTCTAACTCTGCACGCCCTAACTGCTGCTCAAAAGTCTCTCCTTTGCGAAACGGATGATGTCCCATTTCCATATTTGGTACTAGCTTACCGTCTACAAATAAAGCTGAACCAAACCCTGTACCGAGAGTAATCACCAGTTCTACACCTTTACCTGCGATCGCACCAAATCCCTGCATATCTGCATCATTAATCACCCGTACAGGCTTGTTTAAGTGTTTTAATAACGCTGTTTCCAAATCAAATCCAATCCAATCTGGATGTAAGTTTACCGCCGTTTCCGTGACTCCACATCGAACCACACCAGGAAAACCCACCGAAACGCGATGAAATTCACCTTGAGCCGCAGCTAACACAACAATTGCATTAATTACAACCCCCGGTGTAGCAGGTTGAGGTGTATCTAAACGCGCTCTTTCTGTTACAGGACTTCCCGTAATATCTAAAACCATAGCCTTAACGCCACTACCACCAATATCAACCGATAGGGTACGAATCGATCCATTTTCTTCAACCATTGAGTTACATCCTTGTTAATGCTTGTTCTTTCGATATTATGCTCTGCTGCATCCGATCGAATTCGGATGTTTGGAGAGTCTTTATATTGAGGGGAAAGTAGAGGAGATGAGTTCTCTACTCAACTTAGCGCCAGCAAGGTTTGAGCAACTCATGTTTTAAGATTAAAGAATCTTCGTGGCTACCCTGCTCCTCACAGAGACCCTCCAGCCTGGAGAGTGCCAAGCCTATCGACAATCACAGTTTAGTAGTCCTGAGTCCTGAGTAGTATATCAACACATTAGACGCACGACAACATCCAGATTTGCTAATGTAGAGATAATGGAAATAGTACTGGCGTAGCTGCTTAAAATCTATCGGGCAGCAAATTTCTATTAAAAGTAATAATAAGAGAAAGAATTATGACGGCGTTTGAACCTCAAAGCATCCGCTCTTATAGCCAAGAAGATGTCCAACAAATTCTACACTTAGCGATCGCTCGTCAAGCTAATGACAAAAATACAGAATTTTCTTATGAGCAGATACTAGAAATTGCTGCTGAGTTAGAAATCTCACCTGATTCTTTAAAATTAGCCGAGCGCGATTGGTTAGTACAACAAGGTCAAGTCCAACAGCGAAAGGCTTTTGACGCTTACCGTGTTAGAAGATTTCAGAAGCGTCTAGGAAATTATGCAATTTTTAATGGCTTTTTTATACTGTCAAATTTACTAACTGGTGGCGGAATTTCTTGGTCGCTGTACATTTTGCTATTCTGCGGATTACCTGTAGGGCTAGATGTATGGAATACTTTTCAAATCAAAGGCGAAGAGTATGAAATAGCATTCCAGAAGTGGAGCCGTAATCATCAGATTAAGAAAACCATCAGCACAGTTTTGAATAAATGGTTTAAGGCATTACAGGTTTAGTAGATTTGCTTAGGTAAGGTAACTGTTTGTAGGCATCAGTAACTCAAATAAAAACCCCGCAGGAGAAACGGGGTAATATTTTCCGCTACCTACATTTGTTGTGTAACATCACTTAAATAAAATTTTAAGAAACACAGCAATTATTAGGATTAAAATTGATATTATCTGATTGGCTGAAAGTATTATTTCTATCTTTATACTGATATGAGTATCTATCAATAGTCTGAAAAATGATTTTATCTACAGTGGGTTTCAAAAAATATAGGACTCGTATTTGATTTTTAAACAAGACTCAGTATCGATCTATCCCTTCTTTCTTATTTCTTATTCCCTCTTCTCTGCCGATGCGAGTAAATATGGCTACGCCACGCTGCGCGAACAGAAATCAAACCGGATTGCTATATCCCTCTTTCAAGAAACACTTGACGTAAAGCTTATATAGAAAGGGTTTGATAAAATGAAGCTTCCTCCTTATCTTGGGATTTGGGGACAAGTTGAAGACCAAAAGCTTGCGCTTTCTTCTGGAGATTTTTGAGGATCAAATCCTGGTATTTTTGCTCATAGTATTCCATACCAGGATCAGAATATCGTCCAGCAGTTGTCCAAATTTGGTAGAACAAACGAGCCAGGTTGTGTGCAGTAGCAGTTATTGCTTTGGGTGCGCCCAAGCGAGAACGTAACCGACGATAAAATGCACCTAGAGCAGAACGGCTGTGAGTCAGAGAAAAAGCCGTTATGCGAAAAGCATTTGCAGCACGATTGACAACAGTACGAGTTTGAGAGCTTTTGACCTTACCGCCAGTCACTTTTTGACCAGGACATAAACCCAACCAAGAGGTGAAGTGTTTAACGCTGGGAAAACGTTTCGGGTTTAATCCCACCTCAGATAAAATAGTCTGAACAGTTAAAGCATCAAGACCATCAATCAGTGTAAAATCTACTCCTGCCATCCGAAAAAGATATTTATGCAAATCAAAATCGGGGTGATTTGCAGTCGGTTTTTTTCTGCATTTTCTTCCTGTTGTTGGCGGTTCATCTAAAGTTTTAGGTTCATGCATATGCTAAACATTTTTCAATTTCAGCGTCAACAGCAATAATCTGTTGTTGATAAATCTCATACAGTGTTAATTCTTGCTGGAGGACAAATAAATGTTCACGACGGTAATCACCAGTTAAAGATGCAGCAATATCTGCTGTGCTGCTTTTAATATGTGGGTCTTTGAGGGATGCTAAAACTTGTGGGTCTTGTTCACCAGCAACGATTGCTTTTATAATCTTCATTCCGGTCAAACCAGTCACATCGCTGATGACTTTGTGGAGATGTAAATTCATCTGGATGAGTGCCTTTTGCATCCGTTGTATATGGGCACTAGCACTCTTGATTAAGGTATCTCGTTGACGAATATAACTGCGTAGCACACAAACTTGGTCTTCTGGGCGAAAAGAACCAGACAGTAGTCCATATGTATGTAACTTTTGTAACCACTGGCAATCTAACACATCTGTTTTGCGCCCAGGGACTGTTTTAACGTGATGAGCATTGACTAATTTGACCTCAAAACCCTTGGCTTCTAATACCTGAAACACTGGAATCCAATAAACTCCTGTGGCTTCCATTGCCACGGTATTTATTCGGCATTCCTTTAACCAATCGGCCATTGCAATTAAATCAGGGGTAAAACACCCAAATCGGCGAACATTTTTATCTGCCCTATCAGGAGGGACACAAACCCAATGTTCTCCACTACCAAGGTCTATTCCGGCTGCGTTCTGGTTAATTTCTTCTAAAGTGGATGAAGGTTTTACCACAGGTACAGGCTGGTTCTTCTCTTGATTTGCTGGCAATTTCATTGCTGCAACCCTGTTGTAGTTATTATGGATAGTCCTGACGAAAGGGATGTACTCATAGATAATCTTTCAAACGGGATAGGAAACTTTATCCTTCACCAATGTCATAGGCATAATGCCCCAGAACCATGCTCCTAATCAGGCTCAACACACTATTGTGGGTTCGGTTTTAACTGTCAGGATAATTATTAATATACCTGTTGATTAGTCGCCTCAAAATAGTTTCTTTCATTCATAGCGGGTGGCAGTGCCGCCTGTGCGGTTGCTCCTAAGAAACAAGGCAGGAGGCAGGAGGCAGAAGGCAGAAGGGAAGAGGATTTGACTTGTTTCTTCCATCCATAACGGAAGCCAGCGCGTCCGTAAACAGCTTCTGTCACTTGTCGGAATAAGAAAGTAATAAATAAACTAAACTATCCAGAAGCATAAGAGGGTTTAAATTGATTCATTGCACTAATTAAATGATTAAATCCCAGGAATAAATGGGAATTAGGAAAAATATCTCTGGGTCAGAACTTAAGTAAGTCGGCAGGAAAATTTACAAGTATGTAACGAAAATTTCACCAATTCAATCTGACTCTTTTTAGCACCCATCTTAACCCAATACTTGTCGGGTTTTGGGGAAAAGGGAAAGAGGAAAGGGGAAAGAAAAAACCTTTAACCTTTAACCTTTTCCCCAAACCCAATGCCGAGTTAAAAATGGTTAACCGAGCAGTATTGCATATTAACCTGTCGGGACTTAATTTAATAGAGCGATGCCTGCGGCGGGCTACGCCTACAGTTCGCTTTCTGTGGTAAGTAAGTTGGTAGAAATAAACCAAATTATGTTACGAAACGTAAATAGTCTTAAAGTCCTACTAATAAACAATGACAAAGGACAAATGACAGTCCTTGCCAGTTAGCTTTAATTGCGCCAATCTACTTATCCCTCATTTGTCACTTTTACCAGAGAATAATCTAGGAGGCTTACAGCATAAGGCTTTTACCAAAAAAGCTTGATTTTGGTCATTCTATTAGAAAATCAACGCTCAAACGCTTGTTATATATAAAGTTGAAAATTTGCCTCAGATTTTTCTTTTCTCAGAGTGACAGAACAGGGTTAATAGCCATAACAAATGACAGCCTTTTCCTGTCGGAGACGCTACGCGAACGCCAGTTACCTTTAATTGCGCTGACCTACTTACTTGGAGTCATGGCCTTTAAGTTGATAATTCAGCGCTTGTGGGTTGATAATAAGGAGGCTTTGACAATCAAAGTTAAGTTCATGGGAGATAAGACAATTGCAATTTTTACCTTAATCGATACCTTAAAATCTACTGTTTACGATCTAGATATCGCTATTTTAGAGGAAGCTTTACGCTGTAGCCGTGAAATAAATCAATCTCAAGTTGGGGCTTGGTTATTGAGCCAGTTTCAGCAACAGGATGATTATTAATTTTTATTAAATTACTTTTGTGTTGGTAGATACTGCTTACTGAGCAGTATTACTTAATGATAAAGATGATTTACATAGTAAAACCGTACAACTTTCCCAAGCTGTACAGCCTGCTTAAATTGTTATAAATGAAATGGGACTTTGCGTAGGCGTAGCCCGCCGTAGGCATCGCATCTACGTCGTTATGAAAGAAAAGTTACCGTTTTTGATTGGTTTTAGTTCCAATGAGCCAAAGCTTTACCCAAGATGGGAGTCAAGCATTTGTTAAAAAAATGTTAGAAGTGGAGAGGTTAGAGAGAATGACGTAGAAGGTAAGTGCATTAAAGTACTCCTGAAAGCCAGTCCTTGTTCAATAAGTTTTGTGTAGAATTTGGTAGTGAGGTCATTTACTTGATTCTCAATTGCAACAATCCAGGTTTGATTTATGAGTCAGTCTTTTTCTCAAAACCAAGGAAGGCGAAATCGTCAACAAAAGCTGTGGCCACAAAAATGGAGTTTAAAGACTAAAGCAATAGTTTGGGCACTAAGCATCAGTGTACTTCCTGTGTTTGCAATTGGGATAGCTACTTACTTCTATGGGATTAATTTAAGTACTAAACAAATACCGCAAGTCAGACAGGAGAGGGCGAAAAGTTCAACAGAAACTGAAGCTCTACAGAGCCAACTGTCACTCTTGTTAACTGGTATGGGGGTAACGGCAATCTTAGCAGGTGCGATCGCTGTTTTTGTGACTAATCGAGCTATTAGTCGAGTTAGCAAC
This sequence comes from Nostoc punctiforme PCC 73102, assembly GCF_000020025.1. Taxonomy (GTDB): domain Bacteria; phylum Cyanobacteriota; class Cyanobacteriia; order Cyanobacteriales; family Nostocaceae; genus Nostoc; species Nostoc punctiforme. The sequence goes on from NC_010628.1 coordinate 2,315,291, forward strand.
GTTGCTGCAACTTCTAATGATATCAAAAATCGGCTACGTCCAGACAGTGAGTTTACTCAAACTTTCATTGCTAACGAAGATGAATTAGTGATGTTAGAGAGAAACATCAGCTTATTCACAGAACTGCTTTCAGTTTTGGTACAAGAGAAAGAAACCGAAGCTGATTATTCTCAACTATTAACGAAAATTACCCGTTGGGTTAGAGAATCATTTAATCAAGAAGATGTTCTCAAAACCACCTCAGAAGAGATTCGTAAAGCTTTAAGCATTGACCGTGTAGCTATCTTCTGCTTCAATTCCCACTCTAATGGAACCTTTATAGTCGAATCAGTAGCACCTGGTTTACCGAAAATACTAGGGGTTACAGTCTCCGATCCTGGCTTCGAGGTAGGGTATATAGAAAAATACCGGAATGGTTGCACTCGTGCTATTGATGATATCTATCAAGCCGATCTCAGTGATGATGATATTGAGTTACTCCAGCAATTTGCTGTCAAATCTAATTTAGTAGCACCTATTTTCAAAGGCAAACAGCTATTCGGTTTATTGGTTGCACATCAGTGTTCTAGAGTTCGCTTTTGGCAGCAATCTGAGATTGATTTATTCGCTCAGATAGCTATGCAGGTGGAATTTGCCCTTGACTACGCCAAGCTTTTAGAAGAGGTAGACACCAAAGCAGATAAAGCTCAGATATTTATAGAAATTACCCGCAGTATTCGCGAATCGCTCAACGAAGAGGATGTCCTGAAAACCACTGTAGAAGAGGTTCGTAAAGTACTTAGTACAGATCGAGTAATGGTTTATACCTTTAATGCTAATTGGTCTGGAACTGTGATTGCCGAATCAGTGATTCCAGGTTATCCAAAAGTTTTGCGGTCTGAAATCCAAGACCCATGTTTCGGTCAGGGTTATGTAGAAAAGTATCAGTCTGGTCGTGTTGCAACCACAAACAACATTTACCAAGCTGGTTTGGCTGATTGTCACATTAGCCTGCTCGAATCCTTTGGTGTGAAAGCAAATTTGGTTGCACCCATTCTCAAAGATGAACAGCTATTTGGCTTATTAATTGCCCATCAATGCTCCAGACCGCGTGATTGGCAACAGCCTGAAATTGATTTATTTGCTCAGATAGCTATACAAATAGGATTTGCTCTTGACCATGCAAGGCTCCTGCAACGCATTGAGGCTGAAGGTATGCAAAGTCAGTTGCTGGCGGATACTATCGGCAGCATACGTCAATCGCTCAACGAAGAAGATGTCCTGAAAACCACTGTCGAAGAGGTTCGCAAAGTACTTAGTACAGATCGAGTGATGATTTATAGCTTTAATGCTAATTGGTCTGGAACTGTAATTGCCGAATCAGTTGTTCTCACGTATCCAAAAGTTTTGCGGGCTGAAATTGAAGATCCATGTTTTGGTCAAGGCTATGTAAAAGAGTATCAGTCTGGTCGCGTTCTGGCAATAAATAACATTTACGAAGTCGGTTTAGCTGATTGTCACATTAACTTACTCGAATCCTTTGGTGTGAAAGCAAATTTGGTAGCTCCCATTCTCAAGGATGAGCAGTTGTTTGGTTTATTAATTGCACATCAATGCTCCAGACCTCGTGACTGGAAACAATCTGAGATCGATTTATTTGCCCAGATAGCAATGCAAGTAGGATTTGCTCTCGACCATGCAAGACTCCTGCAACGAATCGAGGCTGAAGCTATGCGAAGTCAATTATTGGTGGATATTACGCGCAGCATTCACCAATCGCTCAAAGAAGAGGATGTCCTGAAAACCACTGTGGAAGAGGTTCGGAAGGCATTGAGTACTGACCGAGTACTAGTTTATAGCTTTTATGCTAATTGGTTCGGAATTATCATTGCCGAATCAGTGGTTCCAGGTTATCCCAAAGTTTTGCGGTCTAAAATCCACGATTCCTGTTTTACTCAAGGCTATATAGAAAAGTACCAGTCTGGTCGTGTTGTCGCAATCAACAATATTTATGAGTCAGGTTTGGCTGATTGTCACATTAAATTGCTCGAATCCTTTGCTGTGAAGGCAAATTTAGTCGCACCCATTATTAAAGATGATCAGTTATTTGGCTTGTTAATTGCACATCAGTGTTCTGGACCCCGTGATTGGCAACAGCCAGAGATTGATTTATTTACCCAAATAGCTATGCAAGTAGGATTTACTCTCGATTATGCTAGGCTCCTGCAAGCGTATCAAGCTACTGAAGCTAGCTCTAATTAATAGTGAAAAGAAAGATTTTCTTCTTAAGGCAATTCATGTAGACGCATACTCTTAGGTCGAAGCAAGCTACGCGGAGCGTATCGTACAGAAGCAGCTACTTTATAAGAAACGCTCCGCGTATAGTAGCCTATTTATGAATAGTCTCGCGCTCTTTATTAGCAGGTTCCTTCTCTTTGAATAAGTCAGCTGCTGTTAGAAGTAACTCCCTTAAGGTTTGTTTGATTTGGCGCTCTTTTCTGGCCAGAGATGTACCAGCTTCACCTAGTTTGTCTTCTAGCTGCGATCGCTTTTGTTCTACCTGTATAGCTACAGACTCTGCTTGGGGACGAGCCTTATCATACCAGTGTTTAGCCTCATCTAGATAATCTTGAACCTCCATAGAACGTCCGCCATAGCGTGCAGCCATATTAGCTCTGACAATAGCTAGCTGTGCTTGCAATTGCGCGTAACGTTTCTTTAATAACCCGACTTCTTCACTATCTTTAATGGCATTGACAGCAGAATCAATTGCAGTTTTGGTACTAGCTGGTTTTTCTTTACCCGTCTCTTCAATCTCTGCCAAAATTACATCAACCTCTTGCTGGAGTTGTTCTTCTTCACCATCTAGTTGAGCTTGGAGCCGCTTTATATCTGTCTGAGTTTTAGCAATAGATTCGTGTCTTTGAGTATTAATTCCTTCTAGCGCTCCTTCAATAGAAGCTGTCACTTCATCTTTAAGTTCGCTACCTTTTTCTTGAAAGTTTTCAATGACAGCAGAAACAGCATCTCTAACCAGGCTACGAAGTTCACTAGAACCTTGTTTAAACTCAGAGCCTACTTGAGAAACTGCGGATTTAACAATTTCTCGAATCCGATCGGTTCTTAATTGTCCTGTTTCTTTAGCTTGTTGCAAGTCTGCTTGAATTTTTTCTTTGATATTGTTGTTAGGCATTTTCAACTCTTAGAATTTAACTAATTGGGATAAAACTTTTTAGAAATGTTCTTACATCCACATTATGGCGTAGCCAGATCGGGCTTGGTACTTCCTTTAGATAGAAAATTCAAGTTCTAAAGAGGTGAACTGTCAATACTGCTCGGTTAAGAATATTTGCACGAACTGAAGCCCAACAAACCCTACAAAAGATTGGGTTTAGTTCCTCAATCCAACCTCCAAATTTTTATTTGTAGAAAAAACCTACGCAGTATTGAGTGAGCTGTAACATAGCGCCAATTTGTGAGATGATTAATATTTGTTGGTAGTAATTGATAGTGAAATATGTGGCGAGTAAATATTACTTGTTCAAGTGATGCCTGGAAGCTCTATGGTACTGATTTTAAAGCGATCGCCCAGAAGTATCAAGGGGAATTAATTGGTTCCAAAAAAATGCCAGATGGTACGCGCATCATGTCTTATAAAATTGAGGATGTTAGCGATGCAGAAGCCTTTCAAGAAGATTGTGCAAATTTTGCAGGGTTTTCAACTGACTTTGAATCCCTGTAGTAATTGATTCTAATACAACCAGTATTCAAAATCAGGAGACGTTGATTGAAAAAACTACTCACATTAGTATTAGTAACATTTCTGCTATTGTTCAGCGCTTTTACTATGCCTGCTATGGCAGCAGATATAGTTAACGGTGAACAAATATTTAGTCTTCATTGTGCTGGTTGTCATATTAACGGCAGCAACATAGTTAGGCGGGGTAAAAATCTCAAAAAGCAAGCACTGAAAAAGTATGGTATGGATTCAATAGAGGCAGTTACATCTATAGTTACCAATGGTAAAAATAATATGTCAGCCTACAAAGATCGCCTTACTGAACAGCAAATTACAGATGTTGCTGCTTACGTTCTCGAACAAGCTGAAAAAGACTGGCGTTAGAAAGTTACGAGTTAGGAGAGACGCGATTAATCGCGTCTTTACAAGAGTTAGGAGTTTTAACTCTAGTCGTCATAAATCATTCATAATAAAGTAGAAAAGTTAAAAAGCTGTAAAAAACCGCTTTTCAACTCACTAATTATTAAATCTGCTCACTTCCAACTTCTAACTCCAAAAATCGAAAATGAACTTACCCACAGCGAGCCGTCTCCAATTCACTCCTGATTTGAACATCTGTCGCATATTAAATGGTATGTGGCAAGTCTCCGGCGCACACGGACGGATCAATCCCCAAGCTGCCATTGAGACTATGTTCAAATATTTAGATGCAGGCTTTACCACTTGGGATTTAGCAGATCATTATGGCCCTGCTGAGGACTTTATTGGTGAGTTTCGCTGTCAACTAATTGATACTCGTGGTAAAGATGCTTTATCTAAGGTGCAAGCGTTTACAAAATGGGTGCCTCGTCCAGGTAAAATGACGAAGAAATTGGTCGAGGAAAACATTGATATTTCCCTGAGAAGAATGAATGTGGAATCGTTAGATTTGATGCAATTCCACTGGTGGGAATATCAGGATAAAAATTACTTAGATGCCCTAAAATATATGGCAGAACTCCAGACTGAGGGTAAAATTAAGCATCTAGGTTTAACTAATTTTGACACGGAAAATTTGAAGCTGATTACTGAAGCAGGTATCAAAATTGTTTCTAATCAAGTGCAATTTTCCCTTATTGACCGCCGTCCCGAAGTTAATATGGCAGAATTTTGTCAGCAGCATGACATCAAGCTTTTTACTTACGGTACACTGTGCGGCAGCTTGTTATCAGAAAACTATTTGGGTAAACCGGAACCGCGAGGATCTGATCTGTCCACTGCTAGTTTGAAAAAATATAAAAATATGATTGATGCTTGGGGTGGTTGGCAATTATTTCAAGAATTGCTAGCTATTTTGAAGGAAATTGCTAATAAGCATAAAGTAAGTATCTCAAACGTAGCAGTGCGTTACATTTTAGATCAGCCAACCGTGGGTGGTGTGATAGTTGGTGCCAGACTTGGTGTATCTGAACATATAGAAGATAACGCCAAAGTATTTAGTTTTAGTTTAGATGCTGACGATCGCGATCGCATCAGTGCCGTATCTCGACAGTCACGAGATTTGTATCAGCTAATCGGCGATTGTGGCGACGAGTATCGGCGATAATTATCGGGAAACAGGTAATAATAGTATCTTCATGCTGATGAATTAAAGAAGATCGTGACCACTACACTGCACTGGCAAGAACGGGTTGGGAATCAAAGAGATTGGGTTTGGCGGGGCTGGCAAACCCGCTATACTTACATTCGCCCTAGCCAAAATAACCACAAAACACAACCTCTGATTCTGTTACATGGCTTTGGCGCTTCCATTGGTCATTGGCGACATAATCTAGAAGTGTTGGCTGAACATCACACAGTTTACGCCATTGATATGCTGGGTTTTGGCGCTTCTGAAAAAGCCGCAGCTAATTACAGCATTGACTTGTGGGTTGAGCAGGTTTACGATTTTTGGAAAACTTTTATCCGTCAACCGGCAATTTTAGTAGGCAATTCCAACGGTTCACTGATTTCCATGGCCGCCGCCGCCGCTCATCCCGACATGGTGCTGGGTATAGTGATGATGAGTTTACCCGACCCTTCCCTAGAACAAGAAGCCATTCCTCCCATGCTGCGGCCCCTTGTCAGAGCAATTAAAAATGTGGTCGCTTCGCCATTAGTTCTTAAACCTGTGTTTAACTTCGTGCGCCGTCCAGGGGTGCTGCGTCGCTGGGCTAGTCTTGCCTACGCTAACCCAGAGGCGATTACCGATGAACTGATAGAAATTTTAGCTGGGCCTCCCCAAGACAGAGGTTCAGCGAGGGCTTTTAGTGCTTTGTTCAAAGCTGCGATCGGAATTAACTTTAGTCCCAGCGTTAAGACAGTATTACCAACCTTAACAATTCCGATGTTATTAATTTGGGGACAAAAGGATCGGTTTGTTCCCCCAGCCCTTGCTAACCGATTTGCCCAATACAACCAAAAATTGGAAGTACTGAATTTAGCAGACGTGGGCCATTGTCCCCATGATGAATGTCCTGAGCAAGTCAACCAAGCTATTGTAGATTGGATTGAGAGATGGGTTAGCGTAGGCGTAGCCCGCCACAGGCATCGCCAACCCCCTTACACTTTCCCAGCTTTGCCGGAAATTGTCTAAGAGGGCCTTTGTTTATACCACGCATTCATCAGCTAGCGTTGTTGGCGACTCTTTGAAGAGATAGATATGAGGCTTTTGTTATGCAATGGGAGCGATCGCGCCAGCCAATACCTTTGCGACCATTGAATTAGGAATTACTTAACACCTAGCCAATCGTGGCTTGGTTAGTGTCAACATCTGTAGTGCCATTCACAGAACGAGCTACAGAAATCATCTTATTAAGAATTTCTTGACTGGGAACTTTGCCTTTCAATACAACAGTGCTACCCGTTTGAGCAACCCAAAGGGTATTAACATCATCAAGTTGGGGATCTTCATCAAATGCCAAAGCAACCCGCTTTGCCAACCCACTTTGGTCATATTCACCACTTAATCCCAAACGTTCTGGGGGTATGGATTGAGTAGCAGTAGGAGCAGCATTAGTACTAGGAGTTTGTGCTATTGACTGCGGAGTAGGATTTACTTCTGCATTTTGAGGTTTTTCCATTCCAAATAGTCTTTGTAACCAACCCATAAAAATTTTTCTCCTGAATTAGAGGCTTACTGAGTGGAGTATAAAAGCTTTACGAAAATGCCGCATCTACCAATGAAAAGATATCCATTCCATAAAATTCCTCCTTGCAGGATAATTTCTGTCCAATTTTTTATTTCTAGAGAATGCAATGAGTGCAGCTATTGAGTTTACAATAAAAGGTTGCACTGATAATTAGTGCAGTAGTGCGCTACAACAGAAATCAACATACATTTGACAAAATGTCAAGAGTTTGTAACTCAATGAATTTTGACTTTTGAATGAGTGAATTCTGCAAAGCGGTACTAGTTTCTGCGTTCCTCAAATCCTGTTCTAGCCTCTGTTGGCGAAGATGAAACATACCCTTTCAGTTCTCGTAGAAGATGAGGCGGGTGTTCTTTCCCGCATTTCTGGTTTATTCGCCCGTCGTGGTTTTAATATTGAAAGCCTTGCTGTTGGTCCTGCTGAACAGGGAGGAGTCTCCCGAATTACAATGGTTGTACCTGGTGACGATCGCGTGATCGAGCAACTCACCAAGCAACTATACAAGTTAGTTAATGTCCTCAAGGTACAGGATATTACCGAAACTCCTTGCGTCGAACGAGAATTGATGCTTTTGAAGGTGAATGCTAGTAGCAGCAATCGCTCAGAAGTGATTGAACTGTCTCAGATTTTCCGGGCGCGAGTCGTGGATGTCGCAGAAGATTCTCTCACCTTAGAAGTTGTGGGAGATCCAGGTAAAATGGTAGCGATCGTGCAGGTGTTGCAAAAATTTGGTTTAAGAGAAATCGCCCGCACTGGCAAAATTGCCCTGACTCGTGAGTCAGGCGTGAATACCGAGTTACTCAAATCTTTGGAAGCAAAAGTTTAGTTAGGAATTTAATCAGCATATAAATCAAAGACAGCAGAAGTCATAGTGGCAATTGTTACTATGACTTTTGCACTTTAAAATATTCTTAACCGAGTAGTATTGCAATATTTACTTAATCAAATTCTCAAATGAATTTTGGGACAATAATTTCTCAATCTTTTCATATATCTAATTTCAGACTTATAAATTTATTTAAATTGAATTTTCTCGTTTAAATTTGCACTTTTATTTTGAAAATATGGAGATTGAATTCGTTAATTATTAATCTTGATTGCAATTTAGATAGATACCTTTACTTTGCTCTCAAGAAGTATTGATATTGAAGTTTTCTACACTTAGTGCAATGCTATCTAAGTACAAATTTATACTATAAAAATCTAAGTAGCTTGGCACAATCAAATAAAACTATGTAAAGAAAAATGAACTAGCCTAAAACCCTTGTATCTATTGCCTGTTGCCTGATCCCAACAACAATTATTTACGCCCACTTACTTATGCAGGCTGAGGCAATGCGAACGAAAGAACAATGGAAAATCGAGTTTTTTTGACTGGTATACACTTTAGCCGATACATCAGGGAGATAATTTAACTTGTGTGTACACCGTAGTCAGAGCAGGAAGAGGATGGAAGCGGGGTTTTGCAGATAAGAATGAAAAATCGGCTTCTCCATAAGTAGCTTGCGAAATTCATCATTACTTTGGCTAAAGATTGGATGTTTTCCTATATATTCAAGTAGATGTAATTTTTTACGTATAAATGTAATTTATACTTATTAGTACCTCTGTTGTGGATATAGTATCAAAATTAACATCAAATCAAAATTTAGTTTCCCAAGGAATTAACAATATGAACTCACCTGAAGAATACATCAATAATAATTCATCAAATATAGAAAAACAGAGTCCGAATGCAAACATAAATGAGTTGCAATTTAGTAGTAACAGCATGAGCGAAGGTAGAAACTTAGATAAAGTTAGAGAAATTCTTTTTGGCAATCAAACACGGGATACAGAAAGAAAGTTTAGCCGTCTAGAAGAACGTCTAATTAAAGAATTGGGCAACGTGCGAGATGAAACAAGAAAACGTCTAGATGCTTTAGAAATTTATATTAAACAAGAAATTGATTCTTTAACGCAGCGCCTAAAAAATGAGCAATTAGATCGTGACTCTCAGGTAAAAGCAGTTGCTGAAGAAAGTAAAAGCATAATTATATCTTTAGAAAAAAAGATTACTCAATTTGATGAACAAGCGACTAATAGTCAACGAGAGTTGCGCGAGCAGATTCTCAACCAATCTAAAAGCTTACAAGATGAGATACAACAAAAATCTCAGGAAATAGTAGCTTTAATAGAACGGGAAGCTCAAGAACTTCGTAGAGACAAAACGGATCGTTCAAATCTGGCTGCTATGTTTACAGAGTTAGCTAGCCGGCTGAATACAGAAAATAAGTCTTGAGCTAAAGAATTGTTTGAAAATTTATCACTATTAATTTTGGCACTCTTATATTCTCTATACCCCTATTAAAAAGGAGAACTTAAAATAATTTAAAAGTTTTAAGACAAGAATACTTTCAAAATATCCTCTACTCTAAGGTTAAAAGATTTTTACCTATCGGCGCATCTCTCCTGCTTACAACAGAATGCTTGCTACTTGATGATAAATTGTGAATTGGGGAATTTTGGTAATGAGTGACTATTCAAATAATCCAATACCGAAAGCATCCTCTGAAGGTTTGAACAGCAACAACCAAACCTTCGAATTTAATGATGAACTAACTATACTCCGTAGTTTGCTTCTGGATATTGAGCCGACTAAACTCAAAACACTTTATGAGCGATTAGAAAACCCTCAAATTTTACCAGAAGATATTAGCAAGATGCTTCCAGAAGCTGTAATCTTGCGGTCAAAACAAGATAAACAACTTGGCGAAGTAATGGTATCAACTGTGGAAAATGCCATAGAAGTTTCTGTTAAACAAGACCACAATGTGCTTGCAGATGCATTATTTCCAGTTATTGGGCCAGCTACTCGCAAGGCGATTTCCACGGCTCTTGAGGAAATGATGCAATCGATGAATCAAACTCTGGAACATAGTTTGTCTCCACAGAGCTTTAAATGGAGACTAGAAGCGCAACGCACAGGAAAATCATTTGCGGAAATTGTGCTGTTACGGACGCTAGTTTATCGAGTAGAACAAATATTTTTGATTCATAAAAAATCGGGATTATTGCTGCAACATTTAGTAACAACGCAGGTAACAGTTCAAGATCCAGATTTAGTAGCTGCGATGTTGACAGCTATCCAAGATTTTGTCAAAGATTCCTTTAGGGTACAAAAAGTAGATGGACTAAAAAGTTTACGCTTTGGAGAAGTAATGATTTGGATTGAAGAGGGGCCACAAGCTTTAGTAGCAGCGATGATTCGAGGGAATCCTCCCCAAGAATTAAGGTTAGTTTTGCAAGAAGCGATAGAAAAAATTCACCTGAAGCTAGGTAGAGAAATTCAAAATTTTACAGGGGAAACAGCAGCATTTCAGTCCAGCCTGCCTTATTTAGAAGCTTGTCTGGTAGTTCAGTATAAATCTGCTGCTAAAAAAAATTATACCTATGCCTGGGCTTTCTTGGGTGCGATCGCGATCGCTTGTGGGACTTGGGGCTTTTTTACTATTAGAGAACAACTCCGTTGGCAAGCATATCTCCAAAAACTCAACTCTCTGCCAGGAATTGTTGTGATTAACACCAAGCAAGCTTTTGGCAAATATTTTATTTCGGGAATGCGCGATCCCTTAGCAGTAGATCCTAATACACTAATACAACAAACAAATCTTAATCCCAAAATAGTAATTAGCCAGTGGCAACCTTATCTGTCTTTGGAGCCACAATTTGCTGCCAAAAGAGTTGAAAAGTTGTTGCATCCTCCCCAAACTGTATCATTAATGGTTGATAACAACGGTATTCTTAATGTAACTGGTTATGCACCCCGTAAATGGATTTTAGAAGCACGGAAATTATGGACATTTATTCCTGGTATTACCCAATTTCAAGACCAAAAACTCGTAGAAATAGAACTTAGCGAGTTACGGTTATCTAAAATAAAGATAGAAAAAGAAATATTTTTTTTTACAGAAGGAACAACTGAGTTGATGCCTGGTGAAATTGACAAATTGCCTAATTTGTTTTTATCAATCCGCAAATGTTTGAATATTGCCAAGTATTTAGGTAAAAATGTGCAAATTCAAATAATTGGACATACTAATAGTACTGGAACAGAACGAAGAAATAGACCACTCAGTCAAGCGCGCGCTAATAAAATTCTATCTTATTTAATATCCCAAGGAATCAAGATAAACCAATTTCAAGCACTAACTGTAAGTTCTAGCCTAACTTCCCAGCCAGAATTAACATCAGAATCTAAAGAATTTAATCGGAGAGTCTCTTTCAAAGTATTAATAAATAATATCTCTAAATAAAATTAGATCAATTTATGGTTATCCAGAAGAAAATTTGTATGATAGGTGCATTTGCTACAGGTAAAACTAGTTTAGTAGCAATGTTTGTCCACAGCATTTTTTCTGAGAAATATCATACTACTGTGGGTGTAAAAATTGATAAAAAAGCTATAGAGATTCAAGATAAAAAAATAAACCTTATCCTTTGGGATATCTATGGAGAAGATGAGTTTCAAGAATTACAAATGTCTTATTTACGAGGTTCTGCTGGTTATTTATTAGTTGTAGATGGTACCAGACATAATACTTTACAAAAAGCTTTTGACTTACAAATAAAAATAGAAGATGCTATTGGTCAAGTTCCCTTTATTTTAGTCATAAATAAATTGGATATAACGGATGAATGGGAAATTGAATCTGCTGAGATAGATGATGTTACACAAAATGGTTGGACTGTGATTAAAACAAGTGCCAAACATAGTATTGGTGTAGAAGAAGCTTTTCAAACTCTCGCTAAAAAAATATTGGATTGCTAAATGTTGGATGTCCCTGTTTTTGTAATTGCCTATATTCTAAATTTGTTAACAGCAGAGTCTTCTCTTGGCTATCTGTTGGTTAATAAAGATGGTAGCCTCTTGACTTGGGGTGGGAAATTGGCAGCTTATGGAATTACAAACCTCCGTAAAGGCAAAAATGCAAAAGAGCAAGTTGTCTTTCTAGAAGGGTTACTACCATTAGATGATACTTCCATATTTTTACCATTCATCCAAACAGAGTGTGGCAGTTGTGTAGATGTTCATATATTACCGACGAAAGAAGCAGATTGGGTATTGCTGTTAGATAGTAGCTGTGATAGAGATTACCTCTTTCCTATTCAGCAAAAAGCAAATGATTTCAGATTATTATACGAAAAATTAAATAGAAAGTTAAATTACTAACCTAAAGTCAAAATTAATTGATTGTATCAGGTTTAACTCATGAATACATCGATCGCGAATGATATGCTCACGGCTTTGAACATTCTGGTGTTAGAAAAAATTGATGCAGGTTTATTTAAAATTATTGGTAATATACCTGATTGGTTAAATCAATTTTCTTGTAAAAATTTAGCATCAGGAATGAATATATCAATACCACATGAAGAGTTTTCTTTTTTAAATAATTTTTTAGTTGATGCCGAAAAATTTTGGACTAACAATAATACTAAAAAACTCAGTTCAGGTTTATGGACTGAAATAGATGCAACTGGACAAGAATATCAATTTAAAGCTTATGCCATTTGTGTAGATAATAGGAAATTTTTATTGATTGAGGCGTTGGAAGATTCTTATCAAGAACAGCAGTATATTCTCCAAAAAGCTAGAGAATATAAATTGATTTATCAGCAATTACTTAAGGATAATCAAAAAAAAGATGTTCTAGTTCATTGTCTTATCCATGATATAGCAGTGGAATTGAGTGCTATTAACTGCTGTTTTGCACTACTAGAATTTGAAAACTTAACGCCTAAAGGAAAAGAATATTTAGAAACTGGTATAAAGCAATGTCTAAAACAAGAGATGCTGATTAAAGATATTTTAGACGCTTTTTCTACTGAAGCGATGTTAACAGAAAATTCTCATATCGATATTGAAAAAGCACCTAATATCTTAAGTTCTATACAAGAGGTAATTGAGTTTTCAAAACTGAACTTTGCCCTTAATAATATCCAATTACAGCTTGCTAGCAATATTGATATGACAACAGACTGGAAAGTTATGGGAGAGAAATCTCGTTTAGATAGAGTGATTTCTAATTTAGTAGAAAATGCTTATAGATATAGTAACCCAGATTCTATTGTGACTATTGGTCTACAGTTGGATGGGCAATATGTTTTAGTTACTATAGATGATTGTGGTTTGGGTGTACCGCCAGAAATGGAAAAGAATTTATTTCAAAAGTTTTCTCAAGGCAAAGGTAAATCAGGGAGAGTTGGTTTAGGTCTTTATTTTTGTAGAATCACACTTGAACGCTGGGGAGGTATGATTGGTTATTTGCCTCGTATTGAAGGTGGTTCTAGATTTTGGTTCCGCTTGCCAAGACTACCATCAGTGATGAGTTAAGAAGTGTCCCGCTTAATAAATTCATTACCGCTAATTGCGTGGCAAGCTACTTCAGATAAATTAGCAAATTTAATCCCGGAATTGTGCGAGAAAGAGTCCACAAAACAAGAGTAATGTAAATTACACCTAAACTCCATTCATACCAAGCAAGTGCAGAGATGATGCCTGGTAAGTGTTCGTCTCGCAGGCGAATGTCGTTAAATCCTAATTTCACTAAGTTGTTGAGACTAAAATCATAGTAGTTGAGCCAGTTCCAACGGCGATCGCTCAGTAGAGGCATATATCGTTCACGAAATGTCTGATTCCTTGGTATCACTGGTAAACGCCCAATCAACAATCGTAACTGGCGAAATGTGCCATCTTCGGTGAAGTAAGAAACGTTCATTAAATCGTGATAACGACCTTGTTGGTAAAGTCGGATCAATAATGCCAGTGGTACGGGGACAAGAATTATGAAAAGACACCCCAATGTCAGCCAAGGTTGTTGAGCATTGCGAAAGATGGCTAGTAAGCTCAAGAATTCTAAAACGCTAAAACTGACTAATATCGCAATGGTTTCGTAGGATGTGGGAATAATTGGTACAGGATGCAGGCGGCGATAGCGATCCACTAGCCAAAATAGTAAGCCAAAATAGGCGATCGCAACTCCTCCCACGCCAAACACTAACCAAAAATTCGTCCCATAGCCACTCAACAACAGCAGTACACTCAATCCCAACCAACTCCAAGCTTGCAGTAACCAGCCACTAATAGAAAGGGATTCGCCAACAATTAAGCGATCGCTCAGTTGTGTGTATTTTTCTAAATCGATGTCTGCTAAGGTCAATAACTCACTACTGTTGCGGAAGGATTTTATCAGACGACGCTGGGCGATCGCTGCGGCTTGAGTTGCGGAAAAACCCAGTTAATCAAACTTGCAACACTTGCACTATTAATATTTGTAGCTGTCAAATGGCGGCTCATTTCTACTAATCGCAGCTGTTGTTTTGTGTATTCCAGTTCATTAGCATCAGCAACTTGTTGTTGCTGACGGAAATTTTGCCCCAAATTTCGCAAAATATTTTGATTACCTTGCAATGTAGGAATGCAGAACATTTTACCAATCTGACCGGGATTACCTAAAATTTTTGCTTGGTTAGAGTTAAAAGTTAAACCAGGTACGCTTAGACAAGCTTCTGGAGAAAACCTGGCATCGCTAAAATCTGCTTGATTGAGAATGCTTGCACCTTGTAAATTAACTGATTGATTAAACTCCACTTCTCGAAATATGAGAGCTTGCTCAAAAGTCGCATCTGTTAAAAAGAGAAACTGATTAAAATTTGCTTTAGTAAACTGGGCTTGATTGGCAAAGCGGACATCAGAAAAATCAGCATTTTCTTGCCATTTCACACTACTGAATTTAGCCAATTGCTTAAAAGTTGCTTGGTTGAAGTTAGCAATCTTTTCAAAGATACTCCCGTGAAAATCAGCGAATTCCTGAAATTGGGTTTGTTTAAAATTAGCTTTTTCAAAAAAAATACTGCCCTGAAAATTGCTTGGTTGCTTAAATTTAGTACCACTAAAGCTGACGGGACGACCAAATCGGGTTTCAGCCCAATTCGTGGATTGCAGAAAAGTTGCACCTTGGGCATCCACAGACTGAAGAAAGAATGTATTAGAGAACTTCATTTCGCCATTGAAGCGAGTTTGCACGAGTTTCAAGACACCACGAAAGACGGCAATTTCACTGGATGAGGTTGGCTCTCTTCCCAAAAGCGATCGACAATCTTTGGAGTTGGCTAGTGATTCTAGACAAATAAAGCGCAAACGCTCTAGTTCTTCTTTTTCAGTAGCTGTGAAAATCGGAGCAATAGCTTGGGCGTATAAGGAGGTTCTTAAACCCAAATCGCTGCCCACAAAATCCCCTAAAATCAGGGCATAGCTGAGGTCTAAACCCAGAGGTTTTGTACCTAGCTCTTTTCGCAGTAGTTGGTAAAAAGCATCACGAAAGCTAGCGTTTTCGAGGCGCAAATCAATCACCATCTTCTGCAAATCTACCGTAAAATTTCCTTCGCGGAGTGTTGGTGTGCGTAGACGTTCTTGTAATAATTCCAGAGTTAGGGGTGTACGTTCTGGTTGCGTCTGTGCTGCTGAAGTAGGTAGGGGGAGGAGGAGAAGTAAAACGCAAAGGAACGCAAAGGGAAGCGCAGAGGTACGCAGAGAAAGCTTTCTGGGTATCTTTGCGTTTAACCTCTGGGTGCATCTATGTTTAAAAAATAAATTATGCAAATTGTTCGATCATTTGTCGCTAATGAGTAGAACAATTTTACCCGTCACAGAACCGCTTTCAATTAGTTGGTGCGCCTTAGCCGCTTCTTTTAAAGGAAACTCGTGACTAACATGAATTTTTAACTTTCCTTCATCGATCCAGGTGGCACATTGTTCGAGAATTTCTGCATGATGCTGGAGGATGTCTTCCAATCCTAGCAACGCTGGTGTCAGCATTAATTCTAAACCAATGCGTAAATTGCGTAGTCTAGCAGTTTTCCAAACAGTATTGGCATCTGGTTCGAGAATCGTCACAATATCACCATATACTCGCACTGCGGGGAAAGTTTTGTGAAAGGTTTCGCCGCCTACGGTATCAAAAGCCAAGTCTACGCCTTCGCCGCCAGTCCAATCTAATACCGCTTGCACAAAGTCGGTTTGTTTGTAAAAAATTACATGGTCTGCACCAAGTTCTTTGACGAAATTAGCCTTTTCCTCAGAACTGACTGTGGTCGCAACAGTAGCACCTTTGAGTTTCGCCAATTGAATTGCTACATGACCGACACCACCAGCACCAGCATGAATGAAAACCCGTTCCCCAGGTAACAATCGTCCCCGTTCGTATAAAGCTTCCCAGGCGGTGATTAATACTAAAGGTGCTGCGGCTGCTTCTGTAAAGGAGATAGAGGCAGGTTTACGTGCCACAAAGCGCTCATCCACAACGCTATATTCAGCATAATTGCCTTGGTGTGCGCCCAACCCGCCGTAGCAAAAGTATACTTCGTCGCCTGGGCGAAAACGCTGAACACCAGCCCCCGCAGCCTCAACTACACCAGCACCATCACATCCTAAGATTGTCGGCGTGCGATCGGGGTAGAAAGTGCCTCGGCTACGAAGTTTAGTGTCAATGGGGTTAATGCCAGCCGCCACCAAACGCACTAAAAGTTCAGTATTCCCTACGGGAACCGCAGGGTTTGGCACTTCCTGTACTTGCAGAACTTCAGGACTGCCAGCTGCTGTCATCAAGACTGCTTTCACTATTCTTTCCTCCTGGCTTTAGATGCACGTTCTTATGCAACTTTAGCGCAAGGGGTAGACACAAAATTCTGTCTGAAGAAAAACTGCTGTATAGCCCAGGTTCAGTTAAGCAAATTTATCTGTTAAGGCAGGCAGGGGAGACAGGGGGAGCAGGGGAAGAATCCGTAACTCCTAACTCAGCACGGGCTAAACGCCCCGCTACCGCTAACGAAACTGTATTGCTGTATAGCCAGCAATTAAATGACATCGAGACAAATTCATGTCATCAACCAAGCTTGTCTACTGCACACTTATAAACCTTGGTGTTAATTCCACCTGTAAGTATAAGAGTGTGGACTCTAGGGTAGAGGACGTAAATTCACACGAATAAATCTTAATACTCAGGTGAAAGATAGAATGGTAGGTTTTTTACAGTTTATCTATCGATAGGTACTGGATAAAAATTTCCAAGTAGTCTTACTTCCTCCTTCCAAAGATGAGGAAGAGTTTCCCGTCGCAATACTTCTTACGCTAGAAAGCTTTCTATTCTTTTTCCTCTCATTCTTTCCTCATTTCTCCTCTCCCTTGCGTCCATCGCTTTTCACTCCTTTGAGTAATGATAAAGACTCTACGCTCCCTTCTTTCCTACGCAGCTTTAACTACTATTGCTTTGGTAGCTGTAGTCACAACCCAGTTAGGTACTATGCAGAAAACTCCTGCGATCGCTAACATTACACCTACCGTTATTCATTCGTTTAATAGCAGTAATAAGTCCGATGGTTCGACTTCAGAGGCAGAATCTGTACAAAACAGCGATGGTAAGCTTTACGGTACGAGGTACGGGGGAGGCGCAAATGATAAAGACCTGATTTTTAGGGTTCCTCCTAATGATAGTAATTTCAACCTTTTCTATTTGTTTAGGGAGAAGTATGGTCAAAGGACTAATCCTAAAATTGCGGCTACCCAATCTACCACGAGCTTGTACGTCTACGTATCTCCCACAGGAAGCGACACCGGAGGCGATGGGTCGCTAGGCAAGCCGTTGAGGACGTTGGCCTATGCAGCAAAACGAGTTCAACCGAATCAAAACTACACGATTTACCTGAACGCAGGTGTCTATAGGGAAACGGAAGCGACGGTACTTCCGCCAGGTGTGAATATCGAGGGAGCAGGTGAATCAAGCGTGACTATCACTAGCAACAGTGCAATTCCTGCTCCAGGAATAAACACAGGTAGTACCGACTGGAGTCTTTTGCATTATGGAAGCATTATTCAGCTTGTCTCGCCTAGCTACTCCGGCTCAAGCCCTAGGTACGGGGCTCCTTCTGAAATGGTTGAGGCGACAGACGGCAATCAGACCTTAAGCGGCTTCACCATAGACGGGAACGGCAAGACCATCAAAGCCGGTGTCTGGGTAGAAAATCGTAATAACGTGACTATGCATAATGTCACGTTCAAAGATTTCCAGCACAGTGGTGCAGTTTTTACCCGTGGCAATATGTGGTGGTTCGTCCCGCTTCCAGAGGGAAAGTGGATGAAGAACACAACGATATATGATTGCACGTTTATCAACTCCGCAGCGGATGGAGTATCGGGAGGATCTACCGGGAACCTGAGACTTGGAGGGTTGGATGGCGCTGCCATCTACAACATTACTATCCGAGAAAATAAAGGATACGGCATCAAGTTCATGCATGTAGGTCATCTGCGTAACGTGAAGATTCACGATTGCGACATCCAGGTTCCGGAAGTCGATTCACAGTGGAGCGAGGATGCTTCCATTGAACTTTGGAATTTGAGTTATGGAAACGAAATCTACAACGTTACCTCTAATACGTGGTTATCGATGGTTAATCATGCAGTAATGAATGATTACCAGCCGACAGCTACACACCCAAGCAATCTCAAGATGCGAAACGTAAGAATAAAAGATATTGACGGACAGAGTGTTAAGGAGTCAATCGAGGTTGCCTTGAGTGGAGTTGAGATATCCAACTCCTACTTTCAGGATAAGGGCTTCGGTATTGCGATCTGGGGAGGGAAAGCATGGGGCGGAAGTATAGAAAATCACAACATCAACATCCACAATAATATTTTCGCAAATGTTGCTCGTAAAGTTCAATTTGGTTTCGGGAACAGTGCTGCCGTCTTCATTCCCGATTCAGCTTCCAACATCAAGATTCACAACAATGTGTTCGATACCTTAGGGAATAGTCTACAGCTCGACTCCGCAGACAAGATATCGATCAAAAATAATGTGTTCTTGAACTCTCAAGGAGACGATGTGCAAGGAGGTAACAACATTGCTTTCACTAATAATCTCCGCAGGAATACGAACCCAGCAAAACCAACTTGGCAGATCCGATTCGCGGCTAATGCGACAAACATCCAGGGCGATCCAAGATTTACAGGTACAGGCGACCGTTGGAACACTTACTACAAGGCGGCTTCGTCACGCAGTCTTGTGGTGGATAGAGGAACTAATGTAGGACTTCCTTACTCCGGTTCGGCACCTGACATCGGTCGATGGGAGTGGTAACAATACTTGTCGGGTTTTGGGGGAAAGGGAAAAGGTTAAAAGGGAAAAAACCGCGAAACATTGTGTTTCACGGTTTTCAGTGTGGTGTAAGGAGCTTAACTAAATCTCATCATAAAGTAACAGCCCAACAACAACGCACTGGTAACAATTTTGGTAACAGACTTTTTTAGAGGCCTTAGAGCAAAGCACCACCACAACTAGAACCACACCCAGCAGTACAACCATAGCAATAAGCAGCAGTTTGGATCTCACTAATCAGGTCTAGACTGCCAGCTTCTAGCAATTTGCTAACTGTTAAGGTTGCAGAATTGTCAGTTTTTGCAGGCAAATTCATCATCTGGTTAAAGTCACAATCATATACATTTCCTAGATAATCAATTGAAAGTTGATCGAGGCACATCAAATGTTCAACTGTGCCAGGATTAAAATTTGACTCTAAAAACTGCAAATAGCTACTGTACAGTTTTCTCCGTTCTAAATGTATTTTAGTTCTACCAACTGGTAGGTTAGTAATGGTGAAGAGGTTATTAAATAGAATATTAAAATGTTCTTGTAAGAACATTTTATAATCTTGTTCTAGGTTAGTCTGTTCGGGAGCTAAGGAAAATTTTTCAGTAATGGGTAACTGAGGATTAAATACCAAGTCCAAAATTAAATTTTCCTCTTTACCATAGCCGAGCTGGTTAAGCCATTGCAAAGCTTTGACTGAACTATCAAAAACGCCAAAACCACGCATTTTTTCAACATTATCTGCTAAATAGCATGGTAAGGAAGCTACAACTCTTATTTGGTGTCGAGCAAAATATTCTGGTAAATCAGCAAATCCCTCTTCAAAATAAATAGTCAAATTAGACCGGACAATCACCTGCTTACCGGTTGCTCTTGCTGCTTCTACTAATGGCTTAAATCCATAATTCATTTCTGGTGCGCCACCAGTCAAATCCACAATTTGAATTTCGGGAAATTTATGGATTAGCGAAATCAATTGTTCGCAAACTTCAGGAGAAAGTTCTTCTGTAC
Organism: Nostoc punctiforme PCC 73102; assembly: GCF_000020025.1. Taxonomy (GTDB): domain Bacteria; phylum Cyanobacteriota; class Cyanobacteriia; order Cyanobacteriales; family Nostocaceae; genus Nostoc; species Nostoc punctiforme. Next base: position 2,335,378 of record NC_010628.1, read on the forward strand.
GTTTTGGACCAGCTTCGACATGACAGTGTGTACAGGCAAGGTTACAACGCTTACCTAGATTAATTTGTAAAACAGAGATCCCCTTTTTTGCCAAAGGGGAATTTAGTTTATTTTTAAATAGTGTAATTTTTGATTGAGTTTGCATTAGCTACTATTCCTTAAATATGACAAAAAATTATTCAATTTCTCTAACCTTGTAATAATCGGTAAATTATTCCACTAATAATTGCAGCAGTGGGTAAAGTTAAAATCCACGATAATAGTATCTGATAAAACACACCCATATTGGCTTTTTTGCCAGTCAAACCGACTCCAAAAATAGAACCAACTGAAACATGAGTGGTGGAAACAGGAAGTCCAAACAGACTAGCTGCAATCACTAGAATTCCAGTTACTATATTTGCTGATAAGCCTTGAGGAGGATTCAATGAGGTAATCTTTTCACTCATGGTGACAGCAACTTTTTGGGAGTTGAGTAAACCGCCAAGTGCCATTGCGATCGCAATTGTGATCATTCCCCCCTGAACCGAAAAATACTCAATAACTAGAATAAGTGAGGAAATTTTGGGAGTATCATTTAATCCTCTAGCAAAACTCACAACTCCGGCGCTGAGAAAATGGCAAGTATCAATCATTTTTTGATTGACTGGTAGGTGCCATTTGGAATTGATATAGCCAGATAAGCTGTAAATTGCTGCTCCGAAGGGAATAGCCACGATCGGACTGAGAAATAAAGGCAAAACAAAGGAAGTTCCCAAAACGGCAAAATTAACTTTGAGTCCGATCGCAACTAATCCAGCGCCAACCAGCGCACCTATTAAACTGTGAGTTGTGGAAATGGGAAACCCCATAAGGGTGGCTATCAGTACAGTTAGACCAGTTGCGATCGCAACTGCGAGATGAAACTCTGGTAAATTAGCGATCGCATCAGGCACTAATCCTTTACCAGAGAAGTTTTTAATTAGTGTACTTGCCAAAAAAGTTGCAGTTGCTGCACCACCTAAAGTTGTGAAAGTTGCCCACAAAATTGCTGTTTGATAGCTACTAGTTCGGCTACCAAACAACGTTGCTACCCCTTTAAAGTTGTCATTGGCACCATTAGAATATGCTAAAAAAAGCGTAGCGATAAATAAACTAATTAACAACATTTTGGAGTTTATAAATAAGAAGTCAGAATCCAGAATTAAGAATGCAATTTGTAAAATATTTCAATTATACATTCATACCCCAGCGATGCACTGAGCTTGTCGTACCCCTCCGGGGAAGCAAGCTACGCGGAGCGTCTCGTAGAGAAGTGTCGTACAGAATAATTCTGTTAGCGGTAGCGGGGCGTTTAGCCCATTCTGACTCCTGACACCTGAATTCCTTTTTCCAAAATTAACAGCAACCACCACCGATATAGTGCCAGGTCGAGTTAGTAACAATTATTTCTGCTGGCTTGATAGCCGCAAGTTTAGCAGCAGTTTTATCACATACTGCTGCGGGAATACCTCGCTGGAGTAAATGTCCGGCTGAGTCATCGAAGAAGGGTTCCGAGCCAGCATAAATTGCTGTTTTTCCCGTGAAAATGCAAGCACCATCTTCTGGAATATCAACTTTAAAGGAGACAGAATCCAGGCTTTCTAAAAGTAGGTGTTCGTCTAAATTATAAGTCTGGGAATCTAGTAGACGATAAGGACGACGGGCGCGAATTTCAACTTGACCAAAGCCAGCATTTGTAATCCGTTCAGTATACTCTTGATATGTGAGTGCGCCTGATAAACACATGGCTCTGAGTCGTTCATCTTGTTGAAGATGTGCTGGAATTTGGCTAGTGGCAATTGGATCGCTCATCTGCAAACGTCCGCCTGGTTTTAATACCCGATAGGCTTCTTTTAAAGCACGGTTTAAATCTTCTGGCTCAAAGATGTTGAAAAGACAATTCTGCGCCACGATATCGACGCTAGCATCAGCAACAGGTAAGTTAAAAGCATCACCTTCGCGGATTTCTACAAAACTCGTGTCAAACCACGGGTCTTCTTGAGCAGCAATTTCCAGATTGCGTGCGGCTGCTTCCCGCATGGCCCCAACCGGTTCAACGGCAATTACAGCACCTGCATAGCGGGAAAAATAAGCGAATTGCAACGCTTCTAAGCCGCCACCAACGCCGACATAAAGCACAGTAGGCTGATTTCCTAGTTCGGTGGAGTGAACGGTAGTGCCACAACCATAGTTCATTTCCTGCATAGCCAAAGGAATTTTCAACCCTGGTAGTTGCAGGGGTGTACTTTGCACACAACAAAGTCCAACTTGTGGGGTTTCGGCAACTTCGCGGTAGAATTGCGCTGCTGTTTCTAGATAAGTCATGCAGTTTTAGATTTTTATGATGATGACAGCTTTGTGCATCCTAATATAATTAACCCTGAGTTGGATGAGTTATTGCTCAGATTGCCAAAAACCCCAAATCTTCCTAGAACAGAAAACTTTGAGGTTTTATCGTTATTTCACACTGGATAGGGGATAAGGGAGATGAGGGACAAGAATTAATAACCAATGCCCAATTCCCCATTCCCCATTCCCCATCTCAAATTCAATCATGCAATGTGTAGCCGACACCACTCACAGTTTGAATGAGACACTTTTCGTTATTGGCTTCAAGTTTCAGACGCAGGTAGCGTATATGAAGTTCGATGATGTTGGCATCGCTTATGAAGTCGTAAGCCCAAACTTCTTGTAAAATGCGATCGCAGGTAATTAGCTGTCGTGGATGGGCCAGTAAATATTCGAGTAAATCAAATTCCTTAGCAGTTAACTCAATTAACCTTTGATCTCGGTACACTTGGCGCGTGCGACGATTTAAACTCAGGTCTTCAAATTCTAAAACATCTGCGCTGTCTACTTGCCAACTTCTTCGCAGGTGAGCGCCAACTCTGGTTAATAATTCATCAACACTGAAGGGCTTAACGAGGTAATCATCAGCACCAGCGTCTAAGCCTACAATGCGATCGCTTACTTCATCTTTGACGGTTAATAATATTATCGGCAATTTATCACTAATATTTCGCAGGTGGCGGCAAATTTCTGACCCCGATAAGCCAGGCAACACCCAGTCTAAAATTACTAAATCTAGATGTAACTCACGCGCTGCGGTGAGTGCAGTTAATCCATCGTAGGCAATACTGACTTGATAGCCTTCATAATTTAATTCTAATTCGACAAATCGCGCCAGTTTGACTTCATCTTCAACCAGTAAGATGTGCGTCATGATGATATTAATGATTTCAGCAGGGTACGGTAAGCAACAATACGGTCTGGAAACACTTTAGCGAGGTGCCAGCTACTTACATAGCCAAACATCTAAATTAGGTGTACGTTAGCTTAGTATAAACCTGAGTAAGTAACAACAGTATATTTGCAAATACCAATGGCTGCTTAATCAAAGAACATCAAACTGACTATTAGCAATAGCTTGTGACATCTTCACCACATTTATCGGCAAGATAACAGAGCGCTTTAAAACGCAAACCAACCACTTCCTCATATAGGGGATTTAATTTACACATCGGGGGAATATGAAATAGCTTCCGACCAAACAGTATGATATCTTGCTCAAAGGGACACTGAGCAGGAATAGCTTTGCATAAGAAATGAGCCAATTTAGAGTTATGAATTTCTATCTTTTCCAACCACTCGCGCACTGGGTGTAGTAAATCATTGTGTGACCGTACTTGAATAAAGCTTGTCATAATTTTTCACCTTAATAATTTCAAACTAGATTGAGTTTGTTCTATTTGAACCTCTATAAATACATACACTTAGGTTCTATAGTTTTATGCACTGATTCCTAGTTCGTTCGTTCTCTACAAAGATAGAATGAATCTCTAGGTACACTGTAAACTACACATTCAAGGATCAAAATTCCTGATGATTTATCCCATTTCCAAAAACTTTTGCAAGAAATAAATCGGCTAAAGCTGTAACTCACTGGGTCGAGAACCGTTATATTGTGCCAAACGCTAGGCTAGATATTGCCGGACTGCAAAACTATAACCAAATTCTGGGAGGCGCAGCTAAACTTAGCCTAAAAAAGCATCAAGCTTTAAGAAAGCTGCGAAAACTTATGACTGATAACTTGTTCACTAACAAAAAGTTACTTTTTGACCGATGGGCACCAAGTTATGACTGGCTCTTTCCTTCAGTGTTTTATCGAGCCATTCACAAACGCTTGCTGGAGTACGTCGATTTACCAAAGCCAGCAAATGTACTTGATATCGGTTGTGGTACTGGCCGCTTACTTGAGCGCCTTGCTACTCAGTTTCCCGACCTGCGGGGTACTGGATTGGATTTCTCTGCTAATATGTTGCGGTTAGCAAGACAGAGCAACCACCACCGTCCACGTTTAATTTATATTGAGGGCAAAGCTGAGTCTCTTCCCTTTGCTGATGGTCAATTTGATGCTGTTTTCAGCACTATCAGCTTCTTGCACTATTTGGAACCGAAACAGGTGCTTAGTGAAATAGCACGGGTACTTTCTCCCGGTGGACGCTTCTACTTAGTTGACATTAACATTACTTCTAAAAAAGAGGCAGAACCTCAATTATTGCCACTCACTCCCCGTGGAATTAGACTCTACAGTCCTAATCAACGTCAACTTCTTGGCTCTTCTGCTGGGCTATTGTGTTTGAATCACCACTATTTATTAGGGCCAGTCTTACTAACAATTTTTGCTAAACCTCCGATTTGAAAATAGGAAATGGGAGGGAGTAAAAGATTGGAAACAGCTTGTATCAGTCATTCTTCTCTAAGTAAGTTGGCACAATAAAATCAAAATATGTAAAGAAAAATAAACTAGTCTAAAACCCTTATACCTATTGTCTATTGCCTTATCCCAACGACAATTATTTACGCTCACTTACTTGTATCTTAATTACGAATTACGAATTAGTATGACCTCGATATTCCATAAATACCACAGGAACTTTGAGCAGCTTTTTAGCTAATTGCGACAATCTAAATTTATCGTTGAGCGTAGACAAGCCTGTTGTTCTGGGAAATTGTGGCAAGTCTTCAAAAGATATTGGTACAAAATTAAACCGACTGTAAAACTGTGCCAATCGTTCACCTAAACATTCAAGATAAAGTGGTTGCGTTGCTGTATTAATCAAATGCTGCGTTAGCAAAGTACCCAAACCGCGACCTCTCCAAGCTGATGCAACGACCAAACTACCAAGTTCTTGTGCCCCTGAAAAATTACGTAACTGTCCGCAAGCTACGAGATTATCACCGCATTCAATTACCCAAAATTGCTGCCAGTTTAATTGGGTTGGGTCGAGTTTCGCTGAGAATACCAGCAATCGAATTGACCACTTATCCCCAGAGGTTGCCTTGCGAAGCATACACCCAGATGGTAACGATAGATTACTCTGGTTCATTAATTACACTTTGATAGTTTGGATCGTAATCATCACATCATATTATTCACCTAGCCAGGCTCAGATGCAAAAGCATCTTAGACATAAAACCGATTCCAAGTTCTCCCTTAACCATAGGAAGCGTTGTAAGGTTAAAGAACTCTACATTTCTGGATTTTTTCAGTATACATGAGTAGTACTAAACAATACTTCCGATAGAGGTAGAAATCAGCCATAACTATATCTGGATAGATGCACTCACACCCCTAACCTTTTTAGGATAATACCAACAATAAGATTATTAGGAATGTAATAATGACTGAACCACAAAAAGCTGGTAGCCAAGAAAATACACCCAGTTCTGGTAATTACGAAACCACTCTTGACGAAAGTAAGCGCAAAACTGGCGATGATGAAAAGAGCGATGCTAAACCCACTGCTACACCAGAAGCACCAGAAAATGATTCTGTAGCAGGTAGCCCCAATCAGGGAACTGAGTCACGTTAATTGGTTTGAAGTTTGCCAAGTTTCAATAATCTACTTGGGTTTTTCTAGTAAACCCAATTTACTAAACTTTGAGTGGATGGTTGTGGTTTATATCACGATTATTCACTCATTTTTGTTGTGTGAGAACGTGGTGCGGTAAGTTCGTAGGCGCAGCCCAATCTAGGCATAGCTTTTGTATTCTGGCATTGTTATGTATTTTATTTTACTTCGTACTAAAAAAATGATTTTCCTTGCGCTTAGTTAGGGCTTACACAAAACTATACGCGCTCAGGGGCAATAATTCCGTTGGAGAACTTGTAGAGTAAGCGCTTCGTGCCTACAGAAATTGCCCCTACGGTAAATCAAGGCTTTCGCTGCTGTTTTGCGTAAGTCCTAATTAATATTTTTGAATATGATGTCTGAAGTTTGTCAGCACAGTGCTAAGGGAAAATCACCTATCCCTGAAAATCTGCTCAACTTCATGATTCTTAATCATGCCAGCTTCTTCTAGTGGCTGACAGAAGTCCCACAATCCAATAGGCTGATCTTAAAGTGGTGATTTTTCACTGAGTCGTTAAGAACTACCTATACAGAAAATGTCTCTTAAAATAGTCCAGAACTTTGATGGCAGCTTCACTCTTGAAGCACAAGCCCAAGAAACTTTGTTCAACTTATTGACAAGCGATGCTTTCTTAAATCAAATTCGTCAACAATTGCAGTGTGAACAAATTAAATTTACAGAATTAATTTTCCAACCAGTTCCTTATAGCTTAACTACAACTAAAGGAATGCCAGCAGAGTTTGAGAAGTATCATGAATCTGATGAATATGCCATTATCAATGTACCACCAAATTTCATGTTTAGTGCTAAGATTTTTAAACCCAGTCGCCTTTGTGCAATTTACCAAAAATTTGGTAATGGGTAATTTTAAAGATAGTTTTTCCCTAATTAGCAATTTTCCATTCTGAAGGCAAATAGTAAATTTAATATTTGATGTATGGCTCTTGAAACAAATCTTTCTTCTTTGGCAGCCCTGGAATACATTCCTTACATTGATTATAGCGGTCAATTACCTGAACAATTTCAAGGTAAAATCGGGGTATATGCTATTTTTGACCAAGAAAAAGTGCTGCAATTTGTAGGATACTCTCGTGATGTTTATCTCAGCCTCAAGCAGCATTTAGTCCGTCAGCCACAGCAATGCTATTGGGTCAAAATTCAAACTATTGAACGCCCTAGTCGCACAATTTTAGAAAATACTGAAAATGCTTGGATTGCTGAAAATGGCAGTGTCCCTTGGGGAAATGGGGATAACAAGGAAAAATGGACTCATCCCATTGATGTCAAATTAATAATGACACCTGAAGAACAGGCAAAATATCAAAATCCAGCTAATGATGAATTAGCACAAATGAAAATTATTAAAAATGTGGCGCGGAGAGTAGAAGCAGAAATTTCAACGCAATTATTAGAAGTGCGTGGTTTACAAATGCAAATTCGCTTCAATCCTAAATTGAAAGAAGAAGGTTTACTAGATTTGAAATGAATGTTGTTTTGGGAAAACTATCTTATGAATATCGCTTATAATCTCCCATGACAATACAGCTGCTGAACGATCGCTATCAAGTTATCCGCACACTGGGTGCTGGTGGGTTTGGTGAAACCTATCTAGCAGAAGATACCTATATGCCCTCAAAGCGCCTTTGTGTGGTTAAACAGCTAAGACCAATTCACAATAATCCCCAAATTTACCAGTTAGTGCAAGAGAGGTTTCAACGGGAAGCAGCTATTCTCGAAGAACTCGGTGGCGCAAATGACCAAATTCCAGCATTGTATGCCTATTTCTCCTCTGGTGGGCAATTTTACTTAGTCCAGGAGTGGGTTGAAGGCGATACCCTAACTGGAAAAGTTCAAAAGCAGGGGCTATTTAGTGAAGGCGCTGTCCAGGAATTATTCATAAATTTATTACCCGTCCTGGATTATGTTCACTCTAAGCACATCGTTCACCGCGATATTAAACCGGATAACATCATTGTGCGTCATCGTGATGGTAAACCAGTGCTGATTGATTTTGGCGCTATCCGGGAGTCAATGGGAACCGTAGTAAATTCTCAAGGCAATCCTACCAGTTCGATTGTGATTGGTACACCTGGCTATATGCCGAGCGAACAAGCCGCAGGTAGGCCAGTTTATTCGAGTGATTTATACAGTTTAGGAATGACGATAATTTATTTACTTACTGGTAAACAGGCGCAACAACTAGAGACGGATTCCCAGACGGGTGAAATCGTGTGGCGACAGTATGCGAGTCATGTTAGTCCAATCATAGCAGGAGCGATTGATAAAGCGATCGCATATCATCCGCGCGATCGCTACCCCACAGCTAGAGCAATGCTGGATACTTTGCAGAACATCGCAAATCCAATTCCACCAACGCAACCCATCTTGACTCAACCAACTATAGTTTCTGCACCACCACCTCAGACAGTGGCTGTCAAACCACAGCCAAATCCTCAAGGTAATAGTCAAAATAATATCCTTCTGGGCAGTTTGATTGCAGGTGGGCTAATCGGTGCATCTGTGATTATTAGCCAGGTATTAACAAAACCTACTCAATCTACAGCAGACAAAACGGTATTACCTTCAGAAACTCCGTCAAATGTCACCAGCCCAGTGAGAGAAACTCCTAAATTTATACCAACTACCTCATCTGTTCCTACTCAAACCCCATCTGCTCCTACTCAAACCCCATCTGTTACTACTCAAATTACACCCGCCCCAACGACATCAATACCGCCAGTAGGTACCACGACTGCCAACACTTATTTATGGCTTTCCCAAAGACTTGTAAATGATGCAGATTTGGATGGTAAAGACGGTTTTGAACTAGATATTATGCGAAATTCGATTTTTGCTAGTCACGGCCGCCGTTTTGATACTCCTGGATTACAAGATTATTTTGACAACCTACCTTGGTATAAACCTATATATTCACCAAAAGCGTTTCCATCTAAATTACTGTCAAAATTAGAGCAACAAAATATCGAGTATATCAACAAATATCAAGAACGTTACGGCTTGAGATATTTTAAGAAATAAGTTTAGGCAAGAGGCAACTGGAAAGAAGGCTTTTTGAATTTTACTGAGTTTTTTCAAAAATCAATCAAATATGAGCCTTATATGTTGGTAGGGGCGTACTAGTGTAAGCGGTTACACTCGATACATTTATTGCAAATGTTCTTGTAAATGCTATAACTTCTAAGTATATTAGTTTGAACTTATCAAAGGATTTATTGCTACTTATTAGATAATATCTAGGTTGTCTAGTGTAATATACCAGACAAATCGCTAGATATTTAATAACCTAAAATCGCTAGATATTAGAGACTAGTCCTACCGAAGCCTATATAGAGTGAGAGCTAAACTGTTTTTTTCTACGCCAAATTCCATCTCTAGATACTAGGCCGTTTCAGAACCAGGCATTTATATTTAATATATAAAATTGCTATCTCGAACATTAGCAATCCATAAGTTAAAGAAATGCCATTTTTATAATTTCTTTGTTATTTTGTATTTAACGGGACAGTTCTTCCCGATTTGGTGGGCTTAAATAACAATTAGTTAGACAATTTCCCTCCAAAGATCCATGTAAATTCTTTGCATTGTGCTTATTTTTCTGCATAATTTCCAAGCATAATGCAAATTGGCTCGACAGATTAGATGGTAATATTCCATTCGGCAAATAGTTCATCTACACAAGGAAAACCTTGCCTACTACTATGCTTAAAATCAAGAATCAGCGTATTTTTTTGCCTGCGTTTATTCAACCTTTAGGACAAAATAATCTAGCAGATAGCAAAAAGGAATTAGCTAAACCTAAATTAGATTTATTGCAACCATTACGTCAATGGCTGGATGAAATTGAGATTCAGAATCAGAAATTAGCGAAATTTATTGCTAAACTGATTCCTGCTCAGTGTCCATTCGAGCGTGATATCAAGCTTTTTGGTCGCAAAATAGGACACATTCCGCCAATGTGCAAACTCAATCCACTTTATAACGAACTTGTCTATTTGCGTTTTCGCGCTTTGTGTTATTTAGTAGATCAGTGTGGAGAGGATATTCAATCCTACTGCTGAACATAACTAGAAAAACGCAACATGGAAATTCAAATTGAGCATCAGCCCAGACAAGAACGCCTCAATGAATTGGGTGTCTATAAATGGGATATTTGGAGAAAGGAAGTCTCAAAATTCCCTTGGACTTATGATTCTCAAGAAACTTGCTACTTTTTGGAAGGCGATGTGGTTGTTACTCCTGATGGTAGACAACCAGTGCAAATGGGTAAAGGCGATTTGGTGATTTTTCCGGCTGGAATGTCCTGCATCTGGGAAATTACAAGCGACGTGAAAAAACATTATTACTTTGATTAGTTAAGAGTTAAGATTGATCCCCGTTCTTTTCTTGATGATCTACAAAATCAAAACCTCACAACATCTCATAAATTTAGATTTTTATTATAGGTGGGGTTCGCAACGAGTATCGCAGGATAAAGTAACATATTTGGTAAATTGCTTATATCCATATCTGTCAAAACTCGTTGCGACTCCATTCCCTAAACAATCTTCATAAAAATAGATAGCCTCATTTTCTGCATATTTGGCAGAAAGTTGATGGCAGATATCTGAAAATATGAAATTCATTGATCCCCGACAATTTTAGCGAAGTCGGGGATCTTGTTATTGAAATTTATCATAGCGATCGCCACTACTGGGAATCTTAGGAGTTCATAATCAAGTTAGTGGGAGTTTAGTTACAGAAGATGCTGTTCAGCAGAGAAATATTTCGTTTTACCGCAATTTTATTGAGGAAAATCATTAAAAATGTTACTGCATTTGAGTACTTGGCAAGAAGTCGAAGCTTATTTACAGCAGTCGAAGGGGATTATTTTCCCTATTGGTTCCACAGAACAACATGGCCCAACGGGGTTAATTGGTACTGATGCCATTTGTGCAGAAGCGATCGCAGCTGGTGTGGGTGATGCAACTGGCGCGATCGTTGGCCCTACAATCAATGTGGGCATGGCACTGCATCATACTGCTTTTCCTGGCACAATCAGTCTGCGTCCTAGCACTTTAATTCAAGTAGTTCGAGATTATGTAACTTGTTTAGCCAAAGCTGGTTTTAGCAAGTTCTACTTTATCAACGGACACGGTGGTAATATTGCCACCCTCAAAGCGGCGTTTTCCGAAACTTATGCCCATTTAGAAGATTTGCAGATTGCCAATGCTCAACAAGTGCAGTGTCAAGTGGCAAACTGGTTTATGTGCGGTTCTGTATATAAGCTAGCTAAAGAGTTATATGGGGATCAAGAAGGTTCTCATGCAACACCAAGTGAAGTAGCCCTCACCCAATACGTTTATCCAGAGGCAATTAAGCAAGCACCCCTTTCACCAGAAGTTGCAAGCGGACACAGGATTTATAGCGCAGCTGACTTTCGAGTGCGTTATCCAGATGGACGTATGGGATCAAATCCTGGTTTAGCAACACCAGAACACGGAAAGCAATTTTATGATTTAGCGGTGAAAGAACTCAGCAATGGATATTTGGAATTTGTGAACGCAGATTGAAGGGGACAGGGGACAGGGGCAGGAGGTAGAAACTCTATTTAATGTGTGAGTCCTGCTGCATTTGTACCCTTTCCCTTTCCCCCTTAACCGAAAAGTATTGGGGCTACGCCTACGCACCAATTCCTACAAGCTCAACATTTATTTTTTAATTGCCGCAATTGCCACATCTTCCAGAAATAGCTAGAAATCCAATTGGTAATCATGTGAGCGACAATCGGCACTAATAGGTTGCCCGTAAGCAAGGCACTATATGCCAATATCATTCCAACAATTGTTGCCCAAATCACATAAGGCCATTGTTGAGAACCACTAAAATGCAAGATGCCAAAGCAAAAACTAGATACAATGACAGCCGCATGATCTAAGCCTAAAGCTGAAAGCATTACACCCCGAAATAACAATTCTTCACTCAACCCTGGTAGTAAACCGAGCCAAATTAAGTCTGGTAACGCTAAGGGCTTCAGTACTACTTCTAGATAATAATCTGCACTTTTTCGATAGGGAGTCCAAACGCGATAAGCTATGCCACTTAAGGCTGTAATGACAAACCCCAATCCCACACCCAACAGCAAATCTTTCTCGTCCCACTTCCAGGAAAATAGGGAAAAGTTACCAAAGTGCAACGACAGTTTGGCGACTATCAACAAAATGATTGCAGTCGCTCCCATCGCGCCAAGTACTTGGATGCGTGTCAGATATGGAATTTCTGGCTCTTGTTTTTGTTGTTCAACCACGGGTTTTTAGGGGAAGGGGCAGGGGGAAGGGAGCAGGGAGCAGGGAGCAGGGGACAGGGGGAAGATAGAACTCCTTCTGTACAGACGCGATTAATCGCGTCTCTCCTAACTCCTAACTTTTAATTACTGGCTGCAAAGGTGATAGTTTGGGACGGAGAGCGGAGGGGTTGATGCCTGCTTTGTGTGCTACTAATACGCCTACTGCTTCTAAATACGAGTTTACCTGTATAACTTTGATCCCCAACGGTTGGGGAGGAACTTTGATTAGAGTTTTATTTTCTTCTACTGTAATTATTTGGCATCGTCTTTGGCTTAAACTCAGTAAAGCACTGCTACCACAAGCATTTGCAGGTGCGATCGCAGCATCCACTTCATCTGCCCAAATATCTCCTTTTTCTGATGCAATCGCTCCTTTATCTATTATAAATTGTGGGGCACGACTTAATCCGACAAGGACGCACGGCAAAAAGGTATAGCCCAATTCTTCGGCGGCGGAACGGGGTGATAAATCAGGTTGTGGAGGTTCGCTCAAAAGGGCGGGAGAATGGGCGCAAGGAATTTGAAAGGTTCGCACTAGCAAATGACTAATTACGGCTTCTGCACCCGCTAGGGGATCAACGCCTTCACCGTGGCGGTATTTTTGTACTGCTTCTGAGTCCATATCATCGGGGAAACGGGCAACAACTGCGATCGCTTCTGCCCCCGCTTTTTTTATTAATATCTCAGCTGCTCGTAATAAGCTATCTGGGTTGCCAATTGTTCCCCAACTCGCTCCCGATGCTGTAGTCCGTAATTCTACATTTAATGGTGCATCTGTAATTACATAATCTGTTAAGGCCAATCCCAGAGTTGCTCTGACTGCATCGGCTGCTTGTATATGCCGTAGCCGCAACTCTGGCTCAATAGCTTGGTCTAAAAGCAAACCTACTTTGTTGTTGCGGACTGGACGCAATCCCCAGCATCCAGAGGCGAATTTGTCAAGCCCGTAACCTTCAACATAGAAAGCATTAGGGAGATTCCAATACAAACTTGCGCCATTCAGGACATTGGGGTGAGTAATTAGGCGATCGCAAACCTGTGCTATAACTTTGGCAACAGGTAAAGCATCTCCTGCATAACCCCCAATGGCAGCCCCAACGCCAGTTGGTACAATTAAAATAGCAGTGTATGGACGCATATTGAGTGCTGAGTTATGAGTGATGAGTTTATGAATCAAAAGCCATCAAATACTAACTCTTGTATAGACGCGATTAATCGCGTCTCTCTTAATCGCGTCTCTTTTCCTAACTCTTAACTGTAGTCACCACAGCTTCAACTGTAGCTTTTTGTTCGTCAGTATCCACAGAAGTAACTGCCCAACGCAGAGGTTCGCCTTGTTTCTTTAACTCTGTTTCAATTACTTCTAGTAACTCTGCGGGAGTTTCTTGTAAATCAATTTCTGCGGTAATAAAATGAGTCGTCATTTTGGTAAATCCTGTTGATTTGTAGTTACTAGAATAGCTGATATTAGTTGCGATGAAATACTTATGTCAACTCTCAAATTTGGTAATGTTAGCGAACAGTTATTCAGTTATGAATAATCAGCCGATATACTGAATAACTGTTCACTGATTATTTGTCTTTGCCAAATTGTAACTGATAAACTATGTCTTCCTTTTCTGTTTCAAGTTTCAAATCAGAAAGGGGTTTCGCAACACAAAGCAATACGTAACCTTGCTTTTGTAAATCTGGACTAACGCCCATGCCATCAGTTTGATCCACAGTTCCCTGGCTTATTTGACCGGCGCAAGTTGTGCAAACACCTGCATTACAAGAACTCGGCAGTTCCAAACCAGCAGCATCGGCAACTGATAAGATCGTTTCATTTTCAGGAACTTGCAAGGTATGAATTTTGCCTTGATGATCGATTTCTACGGTGTAAGTTTTGGGCATATACAAAAGAAGCGTGATGCAACGGACAAATGTATTAGTTTATCTGAATTAGTTAAAAATATCCAGATGTTACTATAAAAATTTAGGTTAAAGATTGATAATTATAGCAACTAATTCTGAATAAGTTATAGATTAGTAACATTATTTACTATACAATACACAAATAAATTAGTTAAATTTGCTTACTATAAATGTGCGCGTAGGCGTAGCCCGCCGTAGGCATCGCGTTTCTTTAGAGACTGTATCTGTAAGTCTGCCTTTTGGCATTGGTTCGATGTCGTGGAAAGTTGACACCACACAAAAGAAGGCGGCTTGGTCGCTGTATGTGGAATTGGTGACGCGCATTGCTGTGCAACTATTAGAAGTTGACCAGGGTTTGGTACGAGAAGCGATGAACTCTCTTTATAGTTTATTTGGCACTACCCGCGAAGTTCTCAAAGCTGCCGGGCCTGATGTGGGTGCTTCTCGTGATTCAGTGGGGGGAATTGCGATCGCTGTGTTGAATAATGGGTTAAGACCGTTTTTGGCTAAATGGCATCCGTTGTTGCAAGCGTGGGAAGTTAGGCGACCTGTGGGGGTGAGTCCCAAGGAACATGAGCAGAGTTGGTCTGAAGAAGCGACGGTGCGAAGTGAATTAGACAAGTTGCGTGTGGATTTAGAACAGTATGCCAAGGCGTTGGCGACTATCGCAGGCGTGGGAGAGTGATAAATGGAACAGTTTGATGTGTTTCTGGCTTATAATAGTTTGGATAAGCCGGAAGTTCAAGACATCGCAGCAGCATTAAGAAGGCGTAATTTAGAACCCTGGATAGACGATGAGCAAATTCGACCAGGACGACCATTTCAAGATGAAATCCAACAGGCAATTCCTCTAGTAAAATCTGCTGCTATCTTCTTTGGTGTGCTTGGTTTAGGACGCTGGCAAAGTTGGGAATTGAGATCCTTGATTAATCAGTGTGTAAACAGAGGGATTCCGGTAATTCCTGTTTTGCTTCCTGGTGTTAATCAACTGCCTGACAACTTAATTTTTTTGAATGAATTTAGATGGGTCTGTTTCTCTCAAAGCATTGATGATGGGCGTGCTTTGTCTTTATTGGAATGGGGTATTACTGGGATAAAGCCAGAGTCACAACCTATTATTCATCCTCCAGTATTTGAAAGACCATCAAAACCACCAAAAACAATCCCAGAAGCACCCACTCAGACAGATGACCTATCCTCAGAAAAAGGCATACACTATACCAGACTACGCGACCTACTAGTAGCAAAAAACTGGAAAGAAGCCGATAAAGAAACTTATCTGGTGATGATTCAGGTTGTAGGCAAAAAAGATGGCGACTACTTTTCTAGAGACGAACTTTTAAATTTTCCTTGCATTGACTTACTCACAATTGACCGCTTGTGGGTCAAATACAGTAATGGACACTTTGGCTTTAGCGTCCAGAAAGAAATATACTTGAGCGTAGGCGGTAAAGCTGACGGCAATTATTATGAAGAAATTTGGGAAAAATTTGGTGATCGTGTGGGATGGAAATTTCAAAATATGTGGATATTTGCTGTAATTTATAGTACAAATAAAGCTCCGAAAGGACACCTGCCTTTTGGGGAATTTAAGTTGGTGAAAGGAATTGTATATCTCTTCTTTCGCATCGAGACTTGTAAACTGTAATATTAATTATTTCCCAGAATTTACTCAATATTAAAATTGAATGACGCGTTTCATACATGATCAATTCGCCAAAGACTATCTAGAAGAATTATTAAAAGATTACGGTGAAGTCAAAGCATCGGAAAAAGTCTCAGGAGAGATTAAAGAAATAGATGTTTTATTCACTCCTGCCAAACAACAAAGCTCTAATATACAAATACTGGGTTTGCTAGGAAGATTTGCTGAAAATCCTGCAATAATAGAACCCTTTCGGAATCCAGCTTCTACCGATGAAATCTGCGACTGTATTTTAAAATTATTAGAAATCAAGGCTCTCTTACGACGAGAAGCTAAAGCTAATAAAACCAAACTTCAGGACTCAGAAATTCCCAAATTGTGGGTTCTTACACCTACCATATCTGAAACCAGATTGTCTAGCTTTGTAACTATGCAAAAAGACGGTTGGTTATCAGGAGTACATTTTCTCCCAGATGCCTTACGGACAGCAATTGTAGCAATACACCAACTACCGCAAACACCGGAAACATTATGGTTGAGGCTTTTAGGTAGGGGAAGTGTGCAGTCACAAGCGATTATCGAGTTGCAAGCGTTACCATTAGATCATCCATACCAGAAAGCAACCCTAGAATTAGTTTATAACTTACGCGAAAACTTGAGAGTAAATCAAGAATTAGAAGCAGATGATAGGGAGTTAATTATGCGACTAGAACCACTTTATCAAAGAGACAGAGAACAAGCTGTACAGTCAGGAGAACAACGTCTAGTTTTACGCTTACTCAATCGCCGTATTGGTGAGATTGATAAGTCATTAATTGAGCGAATTCAAGGCTTATCGATTGAACAATTAGAGAATTTAGGAGAAGCATTGCTAGATTTTTCTAGTGTTGCTGATTTAGAAACTTGGTTAAACCAACAATCAATCTAATTTATTATTACTACACTTGGCGACTAGAAGTCGCGGCTATACAGACTTGTGTTGAGCGGAGTCGAAATACAAAACCCACCTGCGTGGGTTAAAAATTCTTGATTTACTCTTAGTCCACGGAGGTGGACTTTGTTTGTGTAGTAGCGAATTCTATTCACCTCCTACTTTTCAAACTTTCAGTATAAAAAAAGTTACTAATAACCGATTACCAGTAAGGCTTTCATTATAAAAGTAAGCTAAACTCTTATAGCCAAGTATTGACTAAAAATATTTCATAATTAAAGATAGAACATCCCAATGGAGAACATAAAAATGCTAGAACAATATCGTAAACACGTTGCTGAAAGAGCAGCACTCGGTATTCCCCCTTTACCATTGGATGCGAAGCAAACCTCAGAATTATGTGAATTACTGAAAAATCCGCCAAAGGGTCAAGAGGAGATATTATTACATTTATTGCGCGATCGCGTTTCTCCTGGTGTCGATCCAGCAGCTTATGTCAAAGCCGGATTCCTCACCGCGATTGCCAAGAAGGAAATCACCAGTCCCTTGGTTTCGCGCATAGAAGCAGTGCAATTGCTGGGCACGATGATAGGTGGTTACAATGTGCAATCTTTAATCGATTTGCTGCAATTTCCCACTGTATCCGTCTCAGACTCATCTGAAACACCTTTAGTAATGGGTGGGCAAGGAAAGGAACCCATCGCCGCTTACGCCGCCAACGCCTTAAGCAAAATCCTCTTGGTGTATGACGCTTACCATGATGTTTTAGAGTTATCTAAAACCAATCCTTTCGCCAAGGTAGTAATTAACTCTTGGGCGGAAGCTGAATGGTTTACCATGCGCCCCACTGTCTCAGAAGCGATTACTGTCACCGTTTTTAAAGTTCCTGGTGAAACCAATACCGACGATTTATCCCCCGCCCAAAGCGCCACAACTCGCCCAGATATCCCCTTACACGCCTTGGTAATGTTAGAGTCACGGCAACCAGGAAGTTTACAAACCATTGCCGAATTGAAGAAAAAAGGGCATCCTGTAGCTTACGTGGGAGATGTAGTTGGTACAGGTTCCTCGCGTAAATCTGCCATCAACTCGGTGTTGTGGCACATGGGAAATGATATACCTTTTGTGCCAAACAAACGCGCTGGGGGTTATGTTTTAGGTGGTGCGATCGCGCCAATCTTCTTTAACACAGCAGAAGATGCCGGTGCTTTGCCTATTCAGTGCGATGTCACCAAACTCGAAACCGGCATGGTAATTACCATCCATCCCTACAAAGGCGAAATTACCAACGAAGCAGGCGAAGTTATTTCCACCTTTGCCCTCAAACCTGATACCATCCTCGATGAAGTCCGCGCAGGTGGACGCATCCCCCTACTTATTGGACGTACCCTTACCGATAAAACTCGTCTTGCACTAGGTTTAGAACACAGTACTGTCTTTACCCGTCCCCAGCAAGCCTTTGATACAGGCAAAGGCTACAGCCTAGCACAGAAAATGGTCGGTAAAGCTTGCGGATTAACTGGTGTGCGTCCCGGCACATCTTGCGAACCCATCATTACTACCGTTGGTTCTCAAGATACCACAGGCCCCATGACCCGCGACGAATTAAAAGAACTCGCTTGTCTTGGTTTCAGCGCAGACTTAGTGATACAAAGTTTCTGCCACACAGCAGCTTATCCCAAACCAGTAGACATCCAAACTCATCACGAACTCCCCGATTTCTTTGCTTCTCGTGGCGGTGTCGCTCTCCGTCCCGGTGATGGTATTATCCACTCTTGGTTAAACCGGATGCTGCTACCCGACACTGTGGGAACTGGCGGCGACTCTCACACCCGCTTCCCCTTGGGTATTTCCTTCCCCGCCGGTTCTGGATTGGTAGCTTTTGCAGCCGCCTTGGGTGTCACGCCTTTAGATATGCCAGAGTCAGTTTTGGTAAGATTCAAAGGAGAATTGCAACCAGGTATTACCCTGCGGGATGTTGTGAATGCCATTCCCTACGTAGCAATTCAAAAAGGTTTGCTGACAGTAGAGAAGCAGAACAAAAAAAATGTCTTCTCCGGGCGAATTCTGGAAATAGAAGGTTTGCCAGATTTAAAAGTTGAACAAGCCTTTGAACTCACCGATGCTAGTGCTGAACGTTCTTGTGCCGGATGCACAATTAAGCTGAGTGCAGAGACAATTTCTGAATATCTGCGTTCTAACGTAGCATTGCTGAAAAATATGATCGCACGGGGCTATCACGATCCGCGTACCATGTTACGCCGTGTAGCAAAGATGGAAGAATGGTTAGCAAATCCTGTGTTATTAGAAGGCGATGCCGATGCGGAGTATGCCGAAATAATTGAAATTGATTTGAACGAAATTAAAGAACCAATTGTTGCTGCTCCCAATGACCCCGATAATGTTAAATTATTATCGGAAGTTGCTAACGATCCAGTGCAAGAAGTATTCGTCGGTTCTTGTATGACAAATATTGGTCATTATCGGGCAACAGCGAAAGTTTTGGAAGGTGCAGGTGAAGTAAAAACTCGCTTGTGGATAGCACCACCAACCCGCATGGATGAACACCAATTAAAAGAAGAAGGTGTATACAGCGTCTTTGGGGCTGCGGGTGCTAGAACAGAAATGCCAGGATGCAGTCTGTGCATGGGTAATCAGGCACGAGTTGCTGATGGCACAACAGTATTTTCTACCTCTACCCGCAACTTCAATAATCGCATGGGTAAAGATGCGCGAGTGTATCTTGGTTCAGCAGAATTAGCCGCAGTTTGTGCGCTGCTAGGGCGGCTGCCAACAGTGCAGGAATACTTGGATATTGTGGCGAGTAGAATTCATCCTTTTGCAGATGATTTGTATCAGTATTTGAACTTCGATCAAATCCTTGGTTTTGAGGATGAAGGGCGCGTGATTGCGTTGGAAGATATGCCGAGGCTTGAGGATATTTTGGGTATGCCAGCTAGTAGTTTGCGTTAATAGATAATTAAAGTAGGGTGGGCGCTGCCCACCTGACACCATCTGGTAGAACTTTAGCAGGTAAATAAAATAAGATTTTATTAAGATTTATTATTAAAAGGTTATGAATTATCTAATAAAAATAGTTGCCTTTTATACTGTGATAGCTAATATCAATTTTTATACCTACAAGTCTAACAAGTTTCCTCTCTTATCGTAAAAATACCTTCAAAAATAAATACTTATGCTAACTAAATGGACTCTTCAGTACTTTAAATCAGTGTGTGCTAAAACCACACTTGACATGGCTCCGCTAACTATATTTACTGGAGCAAACAGTTCGGGGAAAAGTACTATTATTCAAAGTCTTCTCTTAACTGCTCAAACTTTACAAAACCCTGTCTCATCTAGGTCTGTTATATTAAATGGGCATATTTTAAGAATTGGAGCATTCAATGATATTGTCTCAAACAATGATGAATCAAAAAATATTTTCATAGGGTTTGAGCTAACTCCAAATGTAGATGAGCGTGAGAGTTCTATTACAACATCTATGCGTTTTGATATTCCCCGTAGAGTTGAAGCTTTAACATCTATAGATTGCTCTTTTAGCTTTTCAGCAACTGGCTCTGAAAAAGAGAGAGAAATAATACAACTACAACCACGCTTAGAAGAGTCTAGACTTAAAGTAAATTTTAAATTGGTAGGCTCACCTAAAGAAGAAGAAGTTTATATTCGCAGAAGTAAAAAAAGTATAAAACAACGTCTACAAGAATATCAATTATTACAAAAAAGCCTTCACAAAGTAGAGGTTGCATCTTTAGAATATGAAGTTAAGAAGCTAAGTGATTTGACAAAGGCAAGATATCGTCGTTATTATCGTTTTCATGCAATCGGGCAACCAGTAGGGGCATTGCTCAACCACTTCTTACCAGGAAAAATTTCTATTGTTTTCGATTCTGTTGAAGAACAATCAAGACAGTTAGTTGATTTTCTAACTATTCGAGAAGATGAAGATATATGGTTTTATAGAACAAGAGGTATCAGTATAGAAGAGATAAATAGTTTATTAAATGAAAGTGTTCAATTTATTATTATAAATACGCTTAAAGAAGCATCTGAACATATTTATAAGACAGAAAGTTCCAGCAGTAAAAGCTTTATGAACAATATTATAAATCTAGAAAATGACTTTACCATTCAAAACTTATCAAGCTGCTATAAATTACCTACTGCTAAAAAAAGAACATTAGCTCAAAGGCTAGCTGAAAAATATGATAATATCCTCAATGCTGTCAGAGCTAATCGTCCTATAGATAACAGGGTTTCGTATTTTCCTCTACCCGATATTTCGGAACTTGCTGTTGATTATATTCAGGGCTTTTTTACTCGTTTTGTGAAATATTTAGGGCCATTACGAGATGAGCCAAAACCAGTTTATTCTCTTACTGGTACAACTGATTCTAAGGATATAGGTTTTAGAGGTGAACATACAGCTGCTGTTTTGGATGTTAATCGAAATACAAAAGTAGAGTATATACCTAGTAATCAACTAAAATTTGGTAGCAATGAAACTATCACTAAGGCTGATTTTTTACCAATTGCAGTACTAGATTGGTTAAATTATATGGGAGTAGCTAGTGATGTCCAGACATTGGATAAAGGTAAGCTAGGTCATGAACTCAAAGTTGCTACTACAGGTTCTTTATTATTGCATGATCTTACTCATGTTGGAGTAGGTGTGAGTCAAGTTTTACCAATTTTAGTACAATCTTTGTTAGCAGAAAAAGGTTCTACTTTAATTTTTGAGCAACCAGAATTACATTTACATCCTCGTGTTCAAACACGTTTAGCAGACTTTTTTATATCAATGACAATGCTGAAAAAGCAATGTATTGTAGAAACCCATAGTGAATATTTAATAAATAGACTTCGCTATCAGGCTGCTGCTTCAGAAGGGGAAGAGATATCTAAAAACGTTCTTATATATTTTGTAGAAAAACAGAGTGGTGAATCTAAATATAGACCTGTAAAACTTAATAAATTTGGTGTACTTGAAGACTGGCCAAAAGGTTTCTTTGATGAAAATGAAGAAAATGCCAGAGCTATTATAAAAGCTGCTATGGAAAAAAGAAAAAACGAGTCAAGTAAACAGTAATAAACCTATATATCAAAATATAAAATATGTATAAAATATACGTAGATCCGTATTTACTTGTTTATCCTCAAGCAAATTCGGGAATTGATGAATTTGAAAACTATATTCATAGCCTAATTTCATGGGGCGAGGAAATAAAAAAAATAAAGGAAGCTAATTTAGCTACATTATATTTGTCTGCAAAAACTCCTGAAATATTAGCTAATATTAATGGATATCCAGAAAGAAATGAGTTAGAAAAATTAATTGTAGATTTAAATTTACAAAATGAAATAGATCCTCATGATATATTAATTTTAATTGAAAGCTTCTTAAAACTTCCTTTTGTTGAAGACAGACTTAATATAAATGCAATATTAATCGATAATATACAGTGTGACCCTGTTTTTTACCTTGATGGAAGAAATGAGATTTTTGTACAAATTTATTATGAATTAACAGTTTTAATATTTTTGTTATGCAAAATCGAAAATTTATCCAATAAACATCAAATCATAGTTACCCGCTATATACAGGCAGAAAATACACAGATTTTAATAGAATGTGAAATAGTAGATTGTGAATTTTGTAATAATTCATGCCATGTAAACATTCCGTATGATGTTAGTATTTCTTTGCAATCCTTTGTCAATCCGAATAGTTTACATAATTATTTTGATGCTTTAGATATTTGGATTAATGCTAATCAGTGTGAAGAAGTTTATAAAAAAGCTATTACTATTTTTGTTACGCAGACAAATAAGCAATTAGAAAAGCCAAAACCTATCAATGAAATTACTTATTGGTTATTTGGTAGCCGTTTATTAAAAAGCTTAAAAGATTTAGGTTTTCTAGATGAACATATAAAAACTAAAATGTTACTTCGTACTTGTGCTGAAATAATTTTAAAACAAAATATGGGTGATACTCATTGGTTGAGAACAGGTAAAGGTGCAAATAATCCTCAGAAAAAGCGTAAAAAGGATGGAACCAAAGCTTGGAGAAGAGATATTGATCACGAATATCATTTACATTATTGGGAAACAGAGCGTGGTATAGAATTCGCTTCAGTTGTAATTCATAATGATATGAAAATTCCTGAATAGCTTTACAGTTTTGCGAAAGAGTGCTGGTTACTAGGTTGCTTTATGCTTAGAAAATAGACTGATAGGACTAGGGATAAATCAAGAAGCAGCAATCAAGTAACTTAATGAAGCGATCGCATCTTTTTTGGAAGTCTATAAAATAGAATCTGATATTTACTGTACTTCAGTAAGTACAGAAGAATTACATGAGTTTTTGACAGTGGAAAACACTAAATTCATCTGATAAATCCATACTTTGAATCAAGCTAATCGCCTTTAACTACACATTATACATTGAATTGAATGTATATTCTGAAACACAGCTATTCCTGGTAATCAAAGATAAATACTTGCTTTCCTCACAAGTTCCTCAAATTGTTTTGCTATATATAAATATGGGGCGAAAACCTTTAAGAATATTTAAAATTCAAAAATCGCTAAACATAGTTGAGGAATTAGTCATTTTTGACAATCCAGCATTTGGAAATCTGAAACAGTAAAGACCAATTACCAATGAAATAGGAGGTCTATTATGATGTTTAAAAAGATTTTAGTTGCATTAGATCGCTCGGAAATAGGGCAACAGGTTTTTCAAGAAGCATTGAGTTTAGCAAAGTTAACACAAGCTAGCTTAATGTTAGTCCATGTCCTATCTCCAGAAGAAGAGGGTAGTCCTTATGTACCTATGATGTCTAATTTTGACTACTATCCAGGATTGAGTAGTCAAAGCTTTGAGTTATACCAAAAGCAGTGGGATAACTTTAAAAATTTGGGAATCCAGATGTTGCAATCTTTCTGTGCCCAAGCTAATACAGCAGGTGTAAATACAGAATTTACACAAAATGTTGGTAATCCTGGCAGGATTATTTGTGACTTAGCCCATAGTTCTGGCACTGACCTAATTGTTATGGGGCGGCGGGGTCATTCTGGGCTGATGGAACTATTTCTTGGTAGTGTGAGTAACTACGTTCTTCACCATGCTCCTTGTTCGGTTCATGTTGTGCATCTTTCAGCTGCTGTTAAAAAAGATGAAGTTGTCAAAGAAACTACAAGTACTTTAAGCGTTAACTAACTACTACTTTGTCAAACTAGTTTTGAGGGTTTGTAGTAAGGACTTTAGTATTTAGAAAAGAAAGACTAAAGTCCTTACTAGTAACTTGCTTACCATCAATTTAAACTTGACAGACTACTAATATTGCATAAATCATAGCCAGCCAAATTCTGAATTTGGTTTATTTTCAACTACCCAATTACCTCAATTAATGGCCTCTATAGAGTTAAATCGCTACAGACTATCCTTAACTGCACGGTATTAGGCTAAAATTGAGCGTAGGCGTAGCCCGTCGTAGACATTGCTTTTTCAGTGAAGAAGAAAAAGTCCTCTACCCAAAATTAGAGTTGAGAGCAAAAAGTGGATCTATGAAAGAAGATACCATTGAGATCGCTGGTTTTCATGCTCATGTTTACTTCGATGCTGCGAGTCGGGATGTCGCTGCGCGTGTACGTGAAGGATTGGGCGCTAGATTTGAAGTGCAACTCGGACGCTGGTTTGACAAGCCTATTGGGCCCCACCCAAAAGGGATGTATCAAGTTGCTTTCTTACCGAATCAGTTTGATAAAGTCGTTCCTTGGTTAATGCTTAATCGTGAGGGATTAGATATTCTTGTCCACCCTGAGACAGGCGATGCTGTCTCAGACCACGCGGTTTATTCTCTCTGGTTAGGAGAACAGTTAGATTTGAATATTGAGTTTCTTCGACAACTTAGTTCGACTTCATCCAATTAAGGGAAGTAGCGCACTTTGTTGGGTAAAAGTTATGGGCTAATACCGTTTTTTTGTGAAGCTGCATATATTTACCCCCCGGCTGTCGCCGTCCCCCCTTGCCAAGGGGGGACTACAGGGGGTTTTGTTATGTGCATCTTCATAGAGAATTGGTATAAGGCGTGAAACTTGATGATGAGGACTAAAGTCCCGACTACAAACTTCTGATGTTAATTTTCATATAATTCAACTACGGGTAAACCTTTTTTGGGAATACTGCTGAGAAAGCGTTCTCGAATTGAATCTAATTTATAACTACAAATTAAACTTAGTATGCCAATTAAAACTGGTGTGATGACTATGTTTATAGGTAGATTAATTACGATTAGTAACAATGCTAAAATCGTCAATCCTAGCGTCAAAGTTTGACAAAAACTTTTGACTTTATCTATCATAACTAGAGATTGTCGACAACTAGGGCAATGCTTTGTATGTCTGTGCCAGATATCGTATAATTGCTCATCACTTAATTCTTGAAAAGGTGCTTCTGCTACTCCCTGCAATGCAGGTTTACCACCGGCAAATTCATCTAACCATTTCCGAAAAGTAACAATGCCAATATCAGCTACTGAAGGCATAAAATATGACTTTTGCCAAGTTTTATTCACCACAGATTCGTTAACAGCTTGAGAGTGCATCATTGATAAATCTTGGTTACTCAACTTATAGCTAGATGAATGTTTTAACCCAGTTTGCAAATATTTTGGCAGAAGCTCAAACCAAAAATTCCCTTTTTGTGGAAGGCTATCAGCAATAAATTTACCAATTTGTTTACAATAACCTGACTTGGTAGGCACAAAATACAACTGGAATAAAGCAGATTTACCGTTAGAATATTTATAGCTTGTTGTATTAGAACAAGGTGGAGTGAACTTCCTAGTCGCATCCATATCTTTGTTAAAAATATTGTAACCAGAATGTTCTAACGTAAAACCATCTTCAGCAGATATTTCTCCAAATACTTCAAAATTTTGTATAGGTATTGCTCTTTCTGGAGAAAATCCAGCAATTCCTTTATGCAAAAATTGAGCGTGAGAAGGATCAAAACTACTTTCAACCGAGACAGTGTAACCAACAGGAACTTCTGACATAAACCAATCGGTCAACGAGCTATCAAGTTGAGATTCTGGCATCAGGGCAGGTTGCTTGGAAGTACTATCTTTAAAGGCAGTAGGACTATTATCTGCCCAGATCCACAGTAATCCTTGTAGTACTTGAGTTGGGTATGTTGTTACTTGCGATCGCTCACTATTACAAGCAGCTTTTAAAGCCTTTTCGTCACTCAACATCGGAATATTTGTACATTTTCCTGCCCCATCGAAACACCAACCATGATGGCGACACATTAGGTTTCCATTTTCATTAATACTTCCTAAAGATAACTGCGCCAATTTATGGGGGCAACTATCATCCATTGCTACCCACTTTTGATGTTTGTCTCTCCAGATTACCAGCTTTTTTCCAAGCAAAGTCATAGGGGTCGGATAAGAGGGTTCCAGGTAGCTGACGGGAGTTATTGGATACCACTGTTTAGTCCAAGAGAAGCTAGTTATCATCAAATTAACTAATGTATTTAACTTTTTTAATTAGGTTTGCGTCGCCTACCCGCAACACCATACTGATACTAAAAGGGATTAGCCTCTGTCACCACTTCTGGCAGTGGAATAAACTCTGTTTCTTCTGACACGTTAGCAAAGCGGCAATCTTGCCAATCGGCTTTTGCTTGCTCTATCCGCTCTGGTCGGCTAGAAACAAAATTCCACCATTTGTAGCGTGTACCCAATGGTTCACCACCAATAACAATACACCGAGCAGGAGCAGCAGCAGAAACCCTGATTTCATCTGCTGGTTCTACGATGGCAAGGCGATATGGTTCTAGCGGTTGCTCATTAATGCTCAAACCTTCTGTGACGCTGTATACTGCCCTCTCTGAATAACCAGTGGGGATAGTAAACTGAGCATTGGCAGACAGTATTACATCTAAATAGAGAATAGGTGAGAAAACTTTGACTGGTGAGGTGTACCCAAGTGCAACTCCTGCAATGAGTTTGATGATAGCGCCATTTTCTTCCCAGGTAGGAAGGGTTTGGGCAGGATAGTGAGTGAAGCTTGGATCGATTTCTTCGTATTCTACAGGCAAGGCGACCCAGGTTTGAATGCCATGAATGGTAGTTTCTTTTTGACGATCGCTGTCTGGCGATCGCTCCGAATGTACAATCCCTTTTCCCGCCGTCATCCAGTTTACAGCACCCTGTTGAATTTCCTGCACAGTACCTAAACTATCGCGGTGCATCAAAGCACCATCAAATAGGTAAGTTACGGTGGCAAGATTGATATGAGGATGTGGTCGGACATCGATACCTTTGTTGGGTGGCAAAACAGACGGCCCAACATGATCAAAGAAGATAAACGGCCCAACCATTTGACGATGAAGATATGGCAAACTGCGGCGGGCAACAAACCCACCCAAATCTTTAACTTCAGGTTCAATCAGTTGAAGTATTGCCATAAGTGATGGGGGGTGATTGGTAAATGCTGGAATCATTATAAGTAGATCCACCAGAAAAAAGCTAACCTTTATGAGTTATTTGTTTGTGCGATCGCTTCTGGCGGGCGCTTCGTGCCATCGCTCCCTTGCAAATCGCGATCGCGACAAGTACCGCCATCCCGCCGAAACTCTAAAATTCTTTGGTTTACGCCCCAACATGACCGTGGTTGAATTATGGACAGGGAGTGGGTGGTATACCGAGATATTAGCCCCATTTCTAGCATCAAAGGGACAACTCATAGTTACTAACTCTGCCACTAGCAGTAAACCCACCTTGGCTTTTCAACAGAAGCTAGCAGTTAATCCAGAGGTTTTTGGTAAGGTCAAAAGGATAGGGAACGCGTCGTTACTATTGGAGAGAGCGATCGCATGACCCTAAAGTTTGTCAAACCCAAAGCCCCGTAAAGAAGGGAAAAGGCAGTATTCCAACTGAGCCTACTGCTTCAGACAAAGGCGATCGCACTGAGACTGCATTCAAGCGCACATATAGCGTTTTGTAAGGAAGCTTCTCGTAGAGAAAAGAGAAAAAATCGAAGCTGCCATGAAATAACAATTCAACTTAATAGTACCCTTGAGGGTACTATTAAATACATTTTTTAGTTGATATCGTAGCTTTGAAGTACAGCGATGAAGGCAATCTTTTCTCTAACTAGCATTAAAAATTACAGGTTCAACAAAATAACCAGTTTCAAGTGTAATTACAGCCACAAATCTTGTGAATAAGTGGCTCTAGCTTTTATTCCAGGTACAAATTATCTTTATCAGCTTCATAACTCAATATTTGTGCTTTGAATATATGAAGCTATGTGAATACATTACTTATGTCAATAATTTATCCCCTAACACATTTAAGTCTTGCATTGATCGAATGGGTGTTAATAGGCTGGGCAATTCGTCTGTGGCAGCAATCAACCAGCTTTGCAATGATGGTCTTGCCTATAGTGCTATTGAGCATTAGCTATGACAATCTCATTCTTTCAATAGGAAGTTTTATTGGTGCAGGAGAGCTTTTGAAAACTCTCAGTATGCTGCGCTTTCTATTACATTATTTAGTTGTACCGCTATTCATTGTGATTGGTGTTGAACTCGCTCACCGCGCCGGAGCTAGTTGGGCCAATGGAGTAATGCGGGTTTTATCTGCGATCGTTGCATTGGGACTTGCAACGATAGATATTGCCACTCATTATATAGGACTGGAACTAGTTCCAATAGAGTTTGCGGGAATTCTACGCTATCATGTTGCCAACTTAAGTGGCCCGCCAATTATCACAATTGTAGTTAATATATTTGTCCTACTAATTGGCATTGGTATTTGGTTCCGACTGAAATTGCCTTGGTTATTTTTGGGAACGTTGATTTCCTTTTTTGGTAATGCTTTGCCCTCAGATATAGTAGGTACACTTGCTGGTAGTGCATCTGAATTTGTCATGGCTATAGGTTTACTGTTAACTGAGGAGTTTTCCCAAAAAACGAAACAAAAAATTATAAGGGAAAGTCTGTTGATAAACAGGTAAATTATGAAAAAAGTAATTATTATCCGTGGTGGAATTGGCAGTGCTACAACTGCGCTTGCCCTGAGTCGTGCTGGTCTTGAGCCTGTTGTATTTAATGAGGTTAATTGTGTAAATATTCTTTACATTTAATTTGATTTCATTCATTGACTCTTAATGCAGCTCGCTACAATAAAATATAGTTTTTCTCTCTGAAATCTGAAAGAAATCTAAGGTTTTATATGATTATGCGCCTTCCCATAATTGCTATCACCTTTCTGGTTGCCAGTCTTACTACAGGTACAATTTTGAGTGTTGCTGCTCCAGCTTCAGCTCAGGAAATAATAACTTGTTCAAGCCAGAATAATCGAAGGAATACTTGTTCGATAAATACAAGAGGCAGAGTGAGGCTTGTCAGGCAATTTTCTAACGCCAGTTGTAGAGGAAATTGGGGCTATGGAAGAAATCGTATTTGGGTGAAAAATGGTTGTCGAGCTGAGTTTTCAGTTGGCGGTCGTAGAAACGGCAGATATGACATAAACGACAGATATGACAGAGATAGCAGATATGACAGAGATGGCAGATAGTCAAATGGGTATCTCATCAACATATAGGACTCATATTTGATTGCGTGAAAAAACTCCGTACAACTCAAAAAGCCTTCTTTCTTATTGCCTATTGCCTTCCCACGCAAGTAAATATGGCTACGCTCCCGTGAGGGATACAAAAATCAAATCCAGACTTTTTCTCCATAAAAAAGCCCAGCATCTTTTAACTGGGCTTTTAGATATCTCAATCAATTATTGAAGGTAGAGTAGTTTCATCAAAATCAATTAAGCAGTAGTTTGCTCTAGATTAACCTTGACAACTTTGTTCTTTTCTCGCTCGGACTTGGGCAGTGTCAAATTCAAAATACCGTTTTTATAATCTGCGGTGACATTAGTGTTTTGAACCCGAGCAGATAGAGGAATTACACGTTGGAATTTACCATAGTAGAATTCACTCTTGGTAGTGCCATTGTTTTGGATTTGGGTTTCAGACTTGCGTTCACCGCTAATGTGAACAGCGTCTTCTGTAACTTGAATATCTAGGTCTTTAGCTTCCAGCCCTGGCAGTTCTAGCTTCAGATAAATTGCATCATCAGTTTCTTGTAGTTCAGCAGCCGGAACTTTTACAGAGCCTTTTTCAAACTGTGTAGATGGGACTCTAGTATCTCCCAATAGGCCGTTGATGTAACTTTCTAAAGTGTTGAAATCTTGTGCAGAGTTGTAACGAAATAACATATTAATTTATCCCTTGTATCAGTAGTAGTTTTTGGCTCAATCAACTTTGGATTTAAATCTTTGCCTTGATGTTTACCATATTATTAATAAATAACAAGTTTGTAAATTCGGTTATTATCACCAAATCATGGATGATTCCCACACCAGGTTAGCTAGTAAAAAATATATTACGGTTTACTCGCATTTCTCGGTTCGGTAAACCGAACAATAATTGTTAATACAAATAATAGCTGTTAAAGGGGATTTGCTTTAAC
Source organism: Nostoc punctiforme PCC 73102 (assembly GCF_000020025.1). Classification (GTDB taxonomy): domain Bacteria; phylum Cyanobacteriota; class Cyanobacteriia; order Cyanobacteriales; family Nostocaceae; genus Nostoc; species Nostoc punctiforme. Next base: position 2,365,718 of record NC_010628.1, read on the forward strand.
ACTATAGCTTTACTTTTTTCTACCCAAACGGTTATCCCAGGGCTACCAGTTTTCTTTATTGAACGGACTGCGCTACTTCAAAACTAAGTTCAATTTCAATTCTTGGCGTTGCTGAATATGAGGATGAAAATTAAAATTTCAATCTCTCAAACTCTTATTCTTTGCGCCTCTGCGTCTCTGCGTGAGACAAAAATCATCCCACTAATCAGCAACGCCCAATTCTTTTAGTGATCTTTGCTTGTATGGGCGAGTACCAAACTCATTAAACTATCTAAAATGCGATCGCGTGATAATGGCATCATTTCTTTGCCATATAGCATTTCCTGCACCATCACATAGGATACCAGTGAGCCAAAAAAGATTTGCGCTGTTGCTTCTGGGTCACTAATGCCTAATTCTGGGTGAGAAGCTAAATACTGGCTCAGTAATAGCCGTCCCCGTTGAATTACGGTTTGAGTATATAATTTTGCCAATTCTGGAAAGCGTTGCGACTCGGTGATAATCAAGCGGAATAATGCTAAGTATTCAGAATTCTCGGCAACTTTTGTTAAATAGGTTTCAGCAATTTCACGCAACAAAATTGCTGGCTCACCATGCAGATCTTCTGTACAAAAAATCCCCTGAAAACTAGCAATTGTTACTCTTTCGATCAACGCCTTAAATAATCCTTCTTTATCTTGAAAGTGACTGTATATTGTCTGCTTAGATACTCCGGCTTCCGCACTTACCCGATCCATACTGGTTCCAGCATAGCCATCCCTCAAGAATACCTGCATGGCTCCTTGCAAAATTTGCTCCTGTTTTTGAGTCATGGCTCTTAAACGAGATAAAGTTTCAGGTTGGGAACCAGAGGTTTTGGGCATATTTGACGTAAATTTTTTTACATATTTCTTGTTTATTGGAGAATCATACCATACAGTCTAGTATGATAGTTCCAGTAAATATTTAATGATAAAAATATAGGGTGGTATCATGTCTCAGACTGCCTCGACATCTCCAGAAGGGATTATAAATGTTCCTGTGCCACCATCTAAGCAGGAACGGAAGAAACTGATTTTTTTGTTCCTAGGGTTGCTGGTTATAGCAGGTGGTATCAGTTATTTACTGTGGCATAGTCAACAACAAGGAGCAGCAAATGTACTGAAGGTGAGTGGAAGGATTGAGGGTTACGAAACTGAAATTGGGGTGAAGCGTTCGGGAAGAATTGTTGCAATTGCAGTCCGGGAAGGGGCAGCAGTAAAAAAGGGGCAAGAATTAATCAAGTTGGATGACAGTAACGACCAACTGCTACAAGAACAACTGCGGGGTGCTGAGGCTAGGGTTGCATCTGCTCAATCTGATGAACAGCAAGCAATTTCCGATGCTACTCAAGTAGAAAGTGGGATTGAACAAATTGATAGCCAAATCAGTGAGGCAAAACTTAATTATCACCAATCCCAAGGAGATACCCAAGGACGAGTTCAACAGGCACTATCTAATGTAGCGACAGCCAAGGCACAATTATTACAAGCGCAGGCACAGACAAAGCAGGCACTAGCAGAAGTAAAATTAGCGAAAATGAATCGCGATCGCTATGCCAAACTCGTAACAGAAGGTGCTATTAATCAACAACAGTTTGACCAAGCACAAACCACCTTTGACACAGCAGTAGCCACATTAGAAGCACGAAAAGCAGCCGTAAATGCTGGACAAGAACAATTACGCGCTGTTGCCGGGGCATTAACCCAAGCTAAAACTACAAGTTTCAATCCTGGTATTCGCAATGCCCAAATAGAAGCATTAAACAGAAAAAAAGATCAGAGTTTTGCTCAACTAAAATCTGCCCAAGCAAAGGTAAAATCTGCTCACGCCAAAGTAAAAGATGCTTTAGCATCAAAACAGCAAATTCTGACCCAAATAGCAGACTCGAAAAAAGATTTAAATGTTGTTAGTCCTTTAGATGGGGTAGTAACTGCCCGTAGTGCAGAGATCGGGACTGTAGTTAGCAGCCAAACCAAAATTTTGACAGTAGTTGACCCTAATACAGTGTATTTGCGAGGTTTTATTCCCGAAGGCGATATTGGGAAAGTGCGCTTAGGACAAACAACCAAAATCTTTCTTGATTCTGCGCTGGAAAAACCCCTTATGGGCAAAGTGATTGCTGTCGATCCTCAAGCCTCTTTTACCCCAGAAAATATCTACTTCCAAAAAGATCGGGTTAGGCAAGTAGTAGGTGTGCGGATTCAGTTACAAAACCCTCCTGGCTGCTTTAATCCAGAAAACCCTTACTCTGGTTCAGATTTGCCCTGTGCCAAAATTGGAATGCCAGCAGATGCAGAGATTGCGTTGCAGGATAAAGAGGTCAGCAAATGAAATTATCAACTCCTAAACCACTGCAATTATCTAATCACTCAACCACTACTATTAAAGTTAGTAATTTACATAAACATTATGGACAACTAATCGCTGTCCGGGGAATTGATTTTACTGTCAATCAGGGTGAGATGTTTGGGTTAATTGGCCCTGATGGTGCTGGTAAAACTACTACCTTTCACATCTTAGGCGGGGTGATGGAGGCGACGGCGGGAGAAGTGCAAGTATTTGGTCAGCCGGCAAGGGACGCACGTTTAAGGACGGGATATCTCACACAACAGTTTTCCTTGTACTTGGATCTCAGCATTGATGAAAACTTGCGTTATGCGGCGGGATTGCGCCAAGTGAGTGATGATTTATTACGAGAACGCCGCCAGAAATACTTAAAATTAATGAGTTTGGAACAATTTGGCGATCGCTTGGCGGGTCAACTTTCCGGCGGGATGAAACAAAAGCTGGCGCTGTGTTGTGCCTTGGTTTCCCAGCCCGACGTACTGTTACTAGATGAACCTACTACAGGGGTTGATCCAGTTTCGCGCCGGGAATTTTGGGATGTATTAGCAGAACTTTCTGCCGATGGGATGACAATTGTTGTCGCCACACCTTATCTAGATGAAGCCGAACGCTGTGATCGCGTCGCACTGATGTATAGTGGTCAAATTCACGAAATTGGTACACCCGCAGCATTACGCGCCAATTTAGGCTTACATCGCCTAGAAGTCAGAACAGCAAATCTGGAGATAGCCGAGAAACTTCTTTTGCAGAATGTGCAGACAAATATAGTCGATGTACAGACATTTGGCGATCGCTTGGATGTTCTCGTTCAAGATGTGACTCTCGGTGAAACCCAGGTAAATCAACTACTACAACAGCATCACCCCAGTATTGAACGTGGCGAACCCACCCTAGAGAACGTCTTTGTCACCCGTCTACGACAACAAGGTTCAGCACCAGAATTTTTGTCCTTTCCTCGTTCTCGTGGAGGAAATAGGGAACAATTCAAACCTCAAAATTCTCCCGATCAAATTGCTATTTACGCTCACAATCTCAACCGTGTATTTGGTAACTTCCAAGCAGTCAAAAACGTTAATGTCGAAGTACGCTATGGCGAAATATTTGGGCTTTTAGGTGCCAATGGAGCCGGAAAAACAACTACCATCAAAATGCTGTGTGGATTACTAGCAGCTAGTGGCGGTGATATTTCCCTCGGTGGTGAAACAGGAAATCTGCGTAGTCGTGACTTACGGCGACGTATCGGTTATATGAGCCAGAAATTCACTCTTTACGACGATCTGACAATTCTGCAAAACTTAGAGTTTTATAGCGGGATTTACAGCGTACCCCGCAAACTGAGGCGAGAAAAGATTGATTGGGTAATTGCTACCTGTGGCTTAGAGGGACAAGAACAGATGCTTACCGGACAATTACCCGGTGGTTGGAAGCAGCGAGTAGCTTTTGGCGCTTCTGTCATGCACGAACCAGATATTTTATTTCTCGATGAACCGACATCCGGGGTAGATCCTTTAGCCCGTCGTCAGTTTTGGAAGCTGATTAATGACTTTGCCCGCAATGGTACAGCTATTTTAGTGACAACGCACTACTTAGAAGAAGCTGAACAGTGTAACCGCATGAGTTTTATGGTAGCCGGGGAAATCGCCGCCGAAGGTTCACCTAGTTCTATCAAAGCTTCTCAACCAGGACAACTTATAGAAATTATCGTTAACCAAAATCAAGCCGCCTCCAAGATACTTAAACAGCATCTTGATTCGTGGCGTGTCTCGATTTTTGCCGATAGTTTACACATTGTTCTTGATCGCCCGGAAAAAGAAATTCCCGAAATAACTCAGCTTTTAAAATCAGCACACCTGACTATTGAATCTCTGCGTCCCATTCCTTTCTCTTTGGAAGATGCTTTTATTGGTATCGTTGAACGTGCGGTAAGAGATTAGGGACATAAAAACTGAGAATAAATAATGAAAAGAATTTTTTCCCAATGTGTAAAGGAAATAGCGCAATTTCGGCGCGATCGCTTAACTTTAGGTTTAGCATTTTTATTGCCATTTTTAACTCTATTAATTTTTGGGTTTGCGATTCGTTTAGAAAGTAAGGATATTCCCCTGATTGTGCAGGATTTTGACCGCACAAACCTGAGTAGCAGCTATATTGAGCGTTTATATGCTACCAATCAATTTACACCTAAACAATGGTCAGGTGGTAATCCGGCACGAGATGCAATTGACAGGGGTATTGCAAAAGCGGCAGTGGTTATTCCTCCCCAATTTAGCCGAGATATTCAAGCTGGTAGAAATGCCAAGGTGCAAGTATTAATTGATGCCACAGATGTTAATAATGCTCGTGTAATTAGAGGTAGCATTCAAAGAGTAACTAATTTCTTCATGCGAGACCAAGGATTAATACCAGATACAAATATTGTTACACCGCGAGTCCGCTTGTGGTTTAACCCTGGTAGATTGGAGTCGTTGTACATTGTGCCGGGAACCTACGGTGTAGTCTTGTGGATTTTTCCTTCATTGCTAACAGCGATCGCAATGGTACGTGAAAAAGAAAAAGGTACAATTTTACAAGTCTATGCTTCTAGCATTAGTGCAACCGAACTGTTACTTGGCAAAGGACTAGCTTATCTGCTAATTGCGATTACAGAAGCCTTAATAGTCATGGGATTAGGGTCAATAATTTTTCATATCGGCATAATTAGTAACCCGATCACTTTATTAATAGGAACTCTACTCTTTTTAATAGATAGTGTTTCCTTTGGTTTACTTGTAGGGGTACGTAGCAGTAACCAAAATTCCGCAGTGCAAATTGTTTCTCTTGTCGGTTTTATTACATCTTTATTACTATCTGGTTTTATTTATCCCCTGAGTAATATTCCTTTTCCCCTTTCACTAACACCTAACGTATTTCCTGCGCGTTATTACATTGATATCACCCGTGACGCTTTTGTGCGTGGTACGGGATGGACAGGAGTTTGGTTTGACTTACTCATGCTTGCAGTTTTGGGATTTGTATTTTTTAACGTAGCGCGTCGGCTTTTAAGTCGAATGCAAATTAGTCAATAGTCAATAGTCATTTGTCATTGGTCATTGGTAGTTAGTTATCAGCCTTAATCATATATGAAATATATTTGGCAATTATTTGATAGTCCATTGTGGTCATTAGTGCGTAAAGAAATTAATCAAATTCTGCGAAACAGGCAATTGATTGTTTTATTAATTGTGCCACCAACAGTACAATTATTGCTTTACGGATTTGCACTTAACCCGGATGTACATAATTTACGACTGGGTGTAATTGACTATGCTAATATCTCCGCCAGTCGAGAACTAGTTTCAGCAATGACATCCAATCACACTTTTAACTTAGAAAGTGTACCAAAAAGTGAAAAAGATTTAAGCCGTCAAGTAGAAGAAGGTAAGCTAGATGTAGGACTAATAATTCCACCAAATTTCCCCCGCCAACTAGCTAATAAATCAGCAGAAATTCAAGTATTTATCGATGGAGTGAATGCAAATACAGCCGGAATTGCTGCTAACTATGTTAATCAAATTATCCAACAATATAATTTCAGTTTGGCACAGGGTCAAATCAGTCCGCCAGTTTCAACCGAAGTCGTTTTTCTTTACAATCCTGGGCTTACAAGTAGTTGGTTTTTTGTACCGGGAGTTATGGGTTTAGTCCTGACATTAATCGGCACATTAGTATCAGCAGTAACCGTTGTGCGCGAGAAAGATACAGGAACTTTAGAGCAATTGTTAATGACTCCCTCTAGCAATTGGGAAATTTTATTAGCTAAAATTATCCCGTTGGCATTCCTGCTCATGGGAGATGTGCTACTAGCTTTAACCTTGGGAACAATCGTATTTAGCCTACCCTTCCGTGGAAGCTTTTTGCTCTTTCTTGCTTTATCAAGTATGTATGTATTTGTAGGAATTAGTTTAGGCATTATGCTGGCAACTATTTGCGGTTCTCAACAACAAGTATTACTCACATCTTTTTTTATAAATTTACCAATGATCCAAACTTCTGGAGCAATATCTCCTATTGAATCCATGCCTCCTTTATTTCAATTCCTCTCTCTATTTAATCCACTTCGTCATTACATTACTATTGTTAGAGGTATTTTACTCAAAGGAGTTGGTTTAGATGTGCTGTGGTTGAATGTTCTAGCTTTGCTTGGTTTTGCTGTTGTTTTATTAACTATTAGTGTTCATAAGTTTCGGAGTCAGTTAAGTTAAACTGTACTATCTCATTAATTCTAACAACATCTGTTCAAGAATATCTTCCATAATTTCTTCGTCTAAGGAGTGTGGAGTTGGTGGCCCACCGAGAAATTCTTTGATAGTAATCTTCTGCTCTCTAAAGTCCTTGACAAAATCGCGGATTTGAGAAATAACATTCATTTGAGATTCTATTGTTTTTAGCATCAAAGATATAGAGTCAATGCCTTTTTTAGCAGCTTTCCGAGAATCACTTACCATAGTTCCTTCTGGAGTATTTTTTGCTAAACGTAGTTCCCGTTTCAAGTTTTCATATTGAGTGAGGAGAATTTGATTTTGCTGTTCTATAGTTCGACATTTACGAGTTAAATCATCCTCGTTATTAAAATCAATAACTTCTCCCACCTGCTGAATTCGCTCAATTTCTAAAAGTCTTGCCAAATCTCCTTCTTGGTAGGCTTTATTGATTGATTTCATGATTTCTGTATGATATATCTGTGTCTCGCTGTCTCTTGTCTTATCAGGGTGAAAGATTTCAGCTAATCTGAGAAATGTTTCCCGAATTTTTCTCTTATCCTCTGTTCTCGCTACAGAGGGAGATTCTACAGACTGTTGTGCTTGCCAATATTGATGGCTACCTTCAGCCGCTTCGTCTGAAAAATCTGATTCGGATTCGGAATTATTAAATAGTTCGTTTAACTCTGTATTGAATTGTTTGCGATTTGCATTTGGACTAATAATCCCTGTCAACTGGAGTTCAAGGTAAACTGCCTCTATATTTTTGATGGTTTGTTTGCCAAACTTCCTAGTGGTAAAAATTTCATCAAATAGAGCATGAATATCTCGGTCTAACTCAGCCATTTTTTGAACGTGGGGACTAGCTTGATGCAATATTTCTGTGGCAAAAGTTCGCATTTGCTCGACAAAATTGTTCAATTCCGTTCGCTTTCTCTTAATCTGCTTAAGTAGCGATTTATGTTCTGTTTCTAAAAACTCCAAGCGGATATGTAATTGAGAGAGGGCTAATGGAGTTACTTCAGTTGATTGTAATGGAAGTGATTTTTTGCGAGCCATGAAACACGTATGTAAGTTTAAGGTTTAAAATGTAATTGTCAAAGTTGTTTTGTCAATTCGAAAAGAACATATCTAGTGATAATACATGAACGGTGGATACTTTTTTTGTCAAGAATTTCTGTGATGGGCATAGGTCAGATCATATATATTGTTACTATCGGGAAGCGCACTATGCGAGAAAAATTATAAAATATCACGATAAGAATGACACCACAAGACACACGACAATACGCACCAGCAACTGAGCGCAACCGAGAAGCAATTCTAGAAATACTTTTGCAGGTATTACCCGAAAGTGGCACTATTTTAGAAATAGCAAGTGGTACTGGTGAACACGCAGTCTTTTTTGCATCCAGATTAAGTCCTCGCCAGTGGCTACCAACAGATGCAAATTTAGAGTTACGAGCCAGCATTAGTGCATGGACTGAACACAACGCCTGTGATAACGTTTATCCACCGCTTGAGCTAGATGTTAGAGAGCCAGTTTGGGCTGTGGAGCAAGGGGAAGTAACTCAGTGGCTTGATAGAGAGCCAATTGTCGCCATTGTCAACATTAATATGATTCACATTTCACCGTGGTCAGCCTGTTTGGGGCTAATGGCAGGGGCAGGCCGTATCCTAAAAGCAGGAGGTATCCTCTATTTGTATGGCCCCTTCAAACAAGGTGGCGAACATACAGCAGCGAGTAATGCAGCTTTTGACGAATATTTACACGCCCAAAACCAAGAATGGGGTGTGCGAAACTTGGATGATGTAGTGGTAGCAGCTAGGGCAGAACATTTCATTTTGAAACAGATTTACCAAATGCCAGCCAATAATCTTTCAGTCGTGTTTGAACGTTCCGCTAATGAATAATTCCTGGAAATAATAGAGTTGTCGGGAAATAAAAGATAAGTGAGGCAATGCTGGTCTTGTAATTGGGATTCTCTTAAGCAGCCATCAAGTAGAAGTTCCATAATCCTGCTGCGGTCAGCATCAAATGGTCATCAAAGTTTTCAATCCGATTACGATAAATGACACTGGCGGCGTTGTAGCGCTTCACACCAGCAAAGGCATTTTCGCAAACTACACGGGATTGACTCAATTGACGATTCTCCGTTTTTTGAAGGTCACTTAACTTGCCCCCTTTGGGCTTTTTGTGAGGAAGATGGAGATTGTCATACTGCTTCTGTAATCCCTGAAAGCCCGAGTCTACTTCAATCGGAATTTCATCAGGCACACTACCTGCAATGTCATCTTCGTCATGAAAACGTTTGTCATGCAGTTTGCCTTCTCGTGCTTTGCTTAAGATCAAGACCCGTTTGGTTTCATCAACTGCCGCCAAGTGTTTACGCGTATGACGTTTCTTTTTACCGGAGTAATTCTGTTGTTGTTGTTCTCTTTCTTGAGGTCGCGCAATTGGGCGTTCTGTCCCATCAATCATCACTCGTTGCACTCCTGGAAAGCGTGACAAAAATGCTTCAATGCTTTGGAGATGGCGTTCCGGCAGCGCCATCTTCTGTCCCAAAGCCGCTTCTAATATTGGCTGCAATCGATGCATCCACTCATGTGCCTGGGAGCGATGCATATCAAAGAGCAGTCCCGCCACATCAAAGGTCGGATAACATTTGAAATAGAAAAGGATGAAAAACAATTTGTCTTGGGCTGTAAGTAAGCGGGCTTTGCGTCCTCCACCCAGGCCACGTTGACGAGGCTTGGCCTGTTGAGTATCTAGGTACATCGTGGTAAACGTGGGCAAAAGGGCATCAAATGCTTTCCGGTTCAACCCAGTTAATGCCCTCAACAGTCGGTCTTGCTTCAGCGCACCTTCAATATTCAGCATCATTCTTCCCTACCACTGCTGTCTATTCTCTCTTATTTCCCGACAAGTCTAATTTCTTAGTGGATATAATTCAATTCAAAATAATTGCAGATATGTAAATTTTCTGGCTACTTTCTGCTTTGCTACCTCAAGGCTACATATAGGACTCATATTTGATTGCGTGAAAAAACTCCGTACAACTCAAAAAACCTTCTTTCCTATTGCCTCTTGCCTTCCCACGCAAGTAAGTATGGCTACGCCACGCTGCGCGAACAAAAATAAAAACGGATTCCTATAGCTTGGAAAGCAATTGATGAGAAAACTATCCAAGCTATTCACAAGTTCCTCTAACTATTTGTCTATAATTCAAGACTCAGGGCATTCCAGAAGCGAACTTGTCTTTTTTGGTGATTGTGCTGTTACTGGTAATGTTACTGCTCTACACAATCCTTTAGGTAGTGCCGAACCTGTTCTACTTAGAAGGACATGAATTTATCAAGTTTGATTAACTTCACAAGTTACTCAGATTCTTTATCTAAGTTGAAAGTGAGGCAATCACAAAATAATTTTAGAAGCAATTATGTTGAAAGCATCTGACATTATGACTAGAGATGTTGCTACGATTCACAGTTCAGCAACAGTGGCTGAAGCAGTTAGACTCTTGAGAGCAAGGGACTGGAAAGCACTGGTTGTAGATCGCCGCCATAAACAGGATGCCTACGGGATGATTACTGAAAAGGATATTGTATATAAAGTAATTGCTTATGGTAAAGATCCCTTTAGTGTGCGTGTTCATGAAGTGATGACCAAGCCTTGTATAGTTGTCAATCCTGAACTTTCTTTAGAATACGTAGCGCGGTTATTTGCCGACCATAATTTGCAGAGAGCGCCCGTTATTCAGGGCGAACTACTGGGTATTATTTCCCTGGTTGACATTCTAGCTAATATTAACTTTCTTGAGCAACCCCATACTTTCCAGCTAGAACAACAGCTTCAGGACGAAATTAAAAAAGCTCATATCGTTTGCGATCGCCAAGGCATCTATTCAGAAGAATGTGCTGTTGCTTGGGATGCGATCGAGGAATTACAAGCCGAAATAGCACATCAACGGGCCGAGAAAGTCGTGAAAACAGCCTTTGAAGAATATTGCGATGAATATCCACAAGCTAAAGAAATTTATGACAATCGGGTCTAGTGGTTGACCTGAGATAGTTATGAAAAAATCTTTCCATAGTTTCACTCAGTGGGGCTGCGACTAATCCAATGCAGACAATCACCCATCCCCACGTAGAATCCTGCATCGCTTGATGCAGAAATTGACGAAAGGTGATCGCCGATATAACTTTTGGACTCGCAAAAGTAACAAATGCGACTGCAAATCTAACTATTGCACTCGCAAAAGTAACAAATGCGATCGCCGATCTAACTTTTGGACTCGCAAAAGCAACAAATGCGATCGCCGATCTAACTTTTGGACTCGCAAAAGCAACAAATGCGACTACCGATCTAACTTTTGGACTCGCAAAAGCAACAAATACGACTACCGATCTAACTATTGCACTTGCAAAAGTAACAAATGCGATCGCCGATCTAACTTTTGCGTGGGGCGTAGCTGGCTGTTATTACGTATTTAGTTGCAAGTTCGCCAGCTGCGAGGATTGCTGCTAGCAGTACCTGTAAACGTTTATTTCCCAAACTAGGAAAAGTAAATTTTCTTCTCCAACCCAATTCTTTTAACCAGTCTTCTACTGTTTCGGGACGGTTGTCGGGTTGTAGTTCCATTGCGTGGAGAATGGCTTGATTAACGCGATCGCTAATCCGATCGTTTAATTCCACCGAAGGAATTGAACGCTTATTGCTATCTTGGCGCTCAATAGCACTTTCTGGCAGTTTTCCTGTTAATGAAAAATATAATATGACGCGATCGCAAAAGTTGTGTTATAAAAACGGGCAAAGTCTTACCAAAATACGAAAGTCTTTACTATGAAGCTTTTTCGTTAAATACCTCTGAGGATTTCTGTATTTTTCCCCAATCGCTGACGTATAGTCTAAATTTTTCGTTAAATGCGTAATTCCTACACTAATGGAATCAAATGATACTGTCAGCAATCAACCTTTAGCGTTTAATCATCAGTAATCTTTAAAAAATCGAAAAAATAATGTTAAGTATCCCTATTAACTTAAATTTACCTCGTATACCCCATTTAATAACTTCCTTACCTGGACCTCTTGCTCAAGCAATTGTACAGCGCGATCGCGCCGTAACTTCCCCTTCTTACACCCGTGATTATCCGTTAGTTGTATCTCGCGGACAAGGCTGTATGGTAGAAGATGTGGATGGCAATGTATTTCTGGATATGACCGCAGGTATTGCTGTTACCGCCACCGGACACGCCCACCCGGAAGTCGTCAAAGCAATTCAAGAACAATCCGAACGTCTGCTGCACATGTCAGGGACAGATTTTTATTATGAACCGATGGTGGAACTGGCGGAACAACTAGCGATTCGCGCCCCTTTTCCTCAACCACAGGGTAACAGTGCATTCCCGGCAAAAGTATTTTTCACCAATTCTGGGGCAGAGTCAAATGAAGGAGCGCTAAAACTAGCTAAATATTACACCAAGCGATCGCTAATTGTGGCTTTCTTAGGCGCATTTCACGGACGCACTTATGGGGCAATGTCTCTCACGGGTTCTAAAGCAGTGCAGCGAGCGAATTTTGGGCCTTTAGTTCCTGGGGTAACTCATATCCCTTATGGGACTCACGCCAGCTTAGATTACCTGGAACAACAGCTATTTGGGACAATTTTACCACCGCAAGAAGTAGCCGCGATTGTAGTTGAGCCGATTCAAGGAGAGGGTGGTTATATCGTACCAGAGGATGGTTTTTTAAAACGGATTCGGGATATTTGCGATCGCCACGGTATTCTGATGGTAGTGGATGAAGTGCAAGCGGGAATGGGGCGGACAGGTCGCTTATTTGCGATCGAGCATTGGGGAGTGATGCCTGATATTATTACTACTGCTAAAGGTATCGCCAGTGGTTTGCCATTAGGAGCGATACTTGCAAAACCTGAGTTAATGACTTGGCCTCCTGGTTCTCACGCTACTACATTTGGCGGAAATCCCGTTGCTTGTGCTGCCGGTATTGCTACACTGCGATTGTTAGAAAGTGGTTTGATGGCAAACGCTACCCAAATGGGAGAACTTTTACAAGCTAGCCTTAGTGAGTTGCACCAAAGATTTCCGAGAGTATCGCCGCCACGAGGTAAAGGTTTGATGGTTGCAGTGGATTTATTGGATGAACAAGGTAATCTAGATCGTGAATTGCGCGATCGCATTATTCAAGAAGCTTTTTTACGCGGTTTATTATTACTAGGTTGCGGTAAAGCAGCAATTCGTTTCTGTCCCCCTCTAGTTATCGACAGCGACCAAATTCAAATAGCCCTTCAGATTATCAGCAACATTCTAACTTCTTAAAAGATGATCAATAACAAATGACCAATGACCAATGACAAATGACAAATTTATATGAAACCCGAAATAGCCTTAAATTTATGGCAATTACTTTGGCAAGAATACAGCGCCAGAGTCAATCATGCCCGTACCTACCAGCAAATGATAACTACTGCGGGTGGGACTGTTGCCAACGACCACATCGCCTTTCGGTCTTTGCGTTTATTAGTAGATAGTCCACAGGGTGAAGTTAATTTGGGAATTGACTATCTCGCACAATTTGCAGAAGCTTTGGGTTACGTGGCGGCTGGAGAGTATAATTTTGCTCAAACTCATCTATATGCCCGTTATTATCGCCATCCGCAGCAAGAGGAATTTAACTTACCCAAACTCTTTATTAGCGAGTTGATTGTTGATGAACTGCCTGCTAATATTGCTCAACTCATCTCTAAAACAGTATCTGCAATCCCACACCAACTAGCCTCACCCGTTACTCTTCTCAAAAAAGACGCGGAGATTGAAACCATTGCCAAACAACTTCAGCAAGTCTTCACCCGTCCTTGGCTACCTCCCAGGCGTTCTGTTGTCGAAGAGGTCAATCAGGTTACTCAGTATGGGGCTTGGGTGTTGCTGCACGGATATGGTGTCAACCATTTTACAGGCTACGTCAACGGACAGAATACCCCAGAATATCCAGACATTGATACTACCGCTAGTGGTTTGGCTCATCTGGGTGTACCAATGAAAGCAGAGATAGAGGGAAATGTTGCCTGTGGTTTGCGGCAAACTGCAACTCAAGCTGTAACAGAAATGGTGACAGTGCTAGATGATAACAGTGGCGTAGAAATTCAGATCCCTTGGACTTATGCCTATTATGAAATTGCCCAGCGTTATCCAGTCGAAGTCGAGCCTGGAAAGCAGATACTTTTTGATGCTTTTTTAGGAAGTAATGCCCAGCAATTGTTTGAAATGACTCGTTTATCTAAATAGCTCAGAAGAGGACTTTTCAAACAACCTCTAAACTCGACTTTAGCCATTTTGATCGCTATTGCTGAAACCTTTATGGGACAGTAGTTTTACTTTTTTTACTTCATCAAGAATCTATAAAGCAATACGGTTCAGTTAAGGGTTATTGGTGTAGATAATTGGTATTTTAAGACGCGATTTATCGCGTCTCTACATGAGGGTTTTGGGCTTATCTGAACTGTATTGATCTATAAAGTGGAAAAAGTATTTGCCAAAATAGCTAAGGTTTTGCCGGATAAAGAAAACTAAGTTCTTAATTTTGGATAAAGTCGAGCTAAAGCCGTAACAAACTCTACTGGCTTAATTACGAATTACGAATTACTTTACCGTGCATCGCCAATCAGCACAAATGGCGACCAATAAAAAGGATGACGATGGTCTGCAATTAGCTTCAACTTAGCTTTTTGCAAAGCCTCCCCTTTCGTCATACCCAGCTTGAGATTCTGATAAAAATCAACCATCAATAGCTGAGTTGCTTCATCATCAACCGCCCACAAACTAGCCATCACAGCTTTAGCACCAGCCCGCTCAAATATATAAGCAACTCCTGTAATTCCTGCGCCATTAAAATTAGTATCTACAGCAGTTTGACAAGCGCTGAGAGTAATCAATTGTGTGCCTTGTAAACCTAAAAGAGCAGCATCAGCAATGTCTAGGGATTTATCAGCAAATAGTAACGTATTAGTTTTTAACTTGACTTTTTTGCAATCTTCAGTTTGAAAACAGCCGTGAGTTGCTAAATGCAAAAAGGAAAAGCGCAATGCTTGAGATTTAAAGTTTTCCAAGCTAGCTTTTTTATTGATATAAACTTCACTGTCTGGCAGTATTTCTTTAATCTTTGTGACTTCTAACTCTGCACCTGGAAGATTTTGCGGGTCACTGGTTACTGGATTACCAAATGCTAAAACAGCCTGTGATTTGCGGGATATGGCATTTTGCGTAGCTAGAGATTGTAAGGAATTATTGGAAATACGAGTGAGATAATTGACAGGATATTTCTCGATTAGAAATTGCTTAGTTTTACTGTCGTAAAGACTCTCAAAAGGTAAATGACGTAGTTTACCAGTAGCAATAATACTCAGTTGTTTAGGTGATAAAGCCTTAATTTTGTCTTCGATAGGACGAATAAGAGTATTATAAAGTTCGCTGCCAGTTTCAAGGTAATCAGAATCACTTTCGTCTTGTACCTGGTTTAAGTAATCGCTAATAAGTTTATTAAACTTAGTGGGTTCAATAGATTTTTTAATAACACTCAACTCACCTTTGGTAAAGATAAAAAAGGCGACATTATTAGGCATATCTCTCACATCAGTCAGCAAGACGGGTTGGACTATAACTGTTCCTGCGGGAATGAAGGATGTCAGGTTTTTAATATCTGCGGGTGTAGTTTCAAATAGTTCTGCTACTTCAGGAAAGCGGCGAGAGATAGTTTCGGCTTCTGAGTAAACTTGTGCCTCTAATTGTCGAATTTGTTGGGGTAGGCTTTCGGATTGATCGCTTTGCAGTTGTTGTCGCAGTGCTTCCAATTGTTGATTTTTTTTACTCCAATCGTTAAGGCTCTGCTGTGCTTCTGGGTTGGCAACTTTGGCATTAATCAGGCGAGTATAATCAGCAAGGTCGGCTGTGGTGAATAGGTTAACCCATTCAAAGGCTTGAGCATATTTCTTTTGATTAATCAGGACATCGACTAAAGCAGTAGAAATTGCACTTCCACCGTTTTGCTGTAAAAACTTTTGGCGATTTTCTCGTTGCAAACCTCGGCGCATTTCTAAGCTGATTTTGAGAGATTGCTCTAAATTAGTAATGGCTTGGGTTGGTCGATTTGTACTTTGGAAGAGTACACCAATATTACCTAATGTGATAGCTTCACCTGCGCGATCGCCCACTGCATGAATTAGGGGGAGAGCTTGGTTGTAAAAATCGAGTGCTTTTTGCTTTTCTCCTAAAGCAAAGTAGACTCGACCGATGTTATTGAGAGTGGTGGCTTCACCTGCGCGATCGCCCACAGCCTGCCAAAGAGGCAGAGCTTGGTTGTAAAATTCGAGTGCTTTTTGCTTTTCTCCTAAATCGTCGTAGACTCCACCGATGTTATTGAGAGTGGTGGCTTCACCTGCGCGATCGCCCACAGCCTGCCAAAGAGGCAGAGCTTGGTTGTAAAATTCGAGTGCTTTTTGCTTTTCTCCTAAATCCGAGTAGACTCCACCGATATTATTGAGTGTGCGAGCCTCACCAGTGCGATCGCCCACAGCCCGAATTAGGGGCAAAGCTTGGTTGTAAAATTCGAGGGCTTTTTGCTTTTCTCCTAAATCGTCGTAGACTCGACCGATGTTATTGAGAGTGGTGGCTTCACCTGCGCGATCGCCCACAGCCCGAAATAGGGGCAAAGCTTGGTTGTAAAAATCGAGGGCTTTTTGCTTTTCTCCTAAAGCGGAGTAGACTAGACCGATGTTATTGAGAGTGGTGGCTTCACCTGCGCGATCGCCCACAGCCCGAAATAGGGGCAAAGCTTGGTTGTAAAAATCGAGGGCTTTTTGCTTTTCTCCTAAAGCGGAGTAGACTCGACCGATGTTATTGAGAGTGGTGGCTTCACCTGCGCGATCGCCCACAGCCCGAAATAGGGGCAAAGCTTGGTTGTAAAAATCGAGGGCTTTTTGCTTTTCTCCTAAAGCGGAGTAGACTCGACCGATGTTATTGAGAGTGGTGGCTTCACCTGCGCGATCGCCCACAGCCCGAAATAGGGGCAAAGCTTGGTTGTAAAAATCGAGGGCTTTTTGCTTTTCTCCTAAAGCGGAGTAGACTCGACCGATGTTATTGAGAGTGGTGGCTTCACCTGCGCGATCGCCCACTGCACGATATAGGGGCAAAGCTTGGTTGTAAAAATCGAGGGCTTTTTGCTTTTCTCCTAAATCGTCGTAGACTGCACCGATGTTATTGAGAGTGGTGGCTTCACCTGCGCGATCGCCCACTGCACGATATAGGGGCAAAGCTTGGTTGTAAAAATCGAGGGCTTTTTGCTTTTCTCCTAAATCGTCGTAGTTAAACCCAAGCCAAAGCAGTGTGGTTGCTTCCAGTTTTTGGTCTTTAAGTTCCTGTGCCATAGTTGGAACTGGCTGTAATATTTGTATTGCCTTTTGGTGTTCCTGTTGCTGTGTCAGTTTTATTCCTTGCTCTAGCAGTTTTTCTGCTTCTTGCGATCGCGAGTTTTGAGTTTGTCCCCAAGTGGGTTGAGCCATCAGCATTACTGTTATAGGCGTTAGATAAACGCCCACAGCAAAAAGACTGGTGAAAATTTTTTTCATAAAATATTACAGATATAATCAGTTTCCATTGAGCATCAGCCGAAGCCGTTGTTAGGAATATTGAAGCTGTTATAAGATATACTTAAGCTGTTGTTAAAACAACTGAAACGTTTGTTACTAACGCTCCAGTTGCTATAAGAAATACTTAAGCTGTTGTTAGAACAACTGAAGCGTTTGTTATTAATGCTTCAGTAGCTATAAGAAATGCTTAAGCTGTTGTTAAAACAACTGAAGTGTTTATTATCAATGCTGAAGCCGTTGTTACTAATGCTGAAGCTGTTGTTACTAACGTTGAAGCGAATCGTGAAAAACGGCTTGCTGAAATAATTCACGATTAATAAGGTTTTGCCAGAATGGTGATCGTTCTTTGTTGCGAATTGAACTGAATTTCATCTACCACATATTGCCGATTTCTCGCCACTGACTGAATACCCTGCAACTGTTCTGTAGAAACTACAGGTGGTTTCAGCTTCACCACCGCTTGACCCTGAGTAGAATTTTTGACAGTAAAAGTATTCAGGGGTATACCACTCCAAGTTACTAGTTTACCTGTGGGGCGATCGCGCTCACCCCGGATAATTTGCCGCCCATTGCTTCTGTAAACCAATGCCCCATTCTTAAAAACTACTCTTTGAATTTGGCTCAGAGGAATCGTGGTAGTTTTGTCATTACGCCGAATTGATAGTGCTTGTCCTTGTGCATCAATTCCTATGACTCGACCACTGCTTGACTCACCCCCTTTGAGCATTACTTCTGCTAACTCTGGTAATGCCACTGCAAGTTCTAATTCATCTGCATTAATTGGTGTCTGTGCCAACAAGAAATTTTCTTTCTTGACATCCTGACCAATTACAGTTTTGATGTTTCCTGCGATCGCTGCTGCTATTACTAAGATTGCTACAACCCATCCCTGGAAAAAAGCTTTCATGGCTTTAACAGTATATTTGACTATATTTAACTTTCTCATTAAACTTCAAAGACATATATATAATTTCCGTAAAATCACTAAAATAAGCTGATTATTTACCTGTAACAGTTTGCAGTTGAGTGGAATATGACCTAACCCCAACCCCTTCCTACAAGGGAAGGGGAGTAAGATTTAAAGCCTTTTTCCCCAAAAGAGAGGGCGAGTAAAATTCAAAGCCTCTCGCTTAAGAGGAGCTACTGTGTACACACATCTTTGTACTGAGTGCAAAATCTGGCTTGATCCCCCCTAACCCCCCTTGAAAAGGGGGGAACTAGAGTCAAAGTCCCCCTTTTTAAGGGGGATTTAGGGGGATCGAATGACTTGTGTGTACACCGTAGCCTAAGAGGAGAGAGGTCAGAGTGTATTATATGCAAACGAAAAACCCTACATTGTTTCCCCCATCTCCCCTATGACCCAAACCCCCAACCCGGAAACCAATATTTTAGGTAAATTCACCAGTGTACTTGGCTTGCTGGGTGCGGCGCTTTTCTTTGCAGGCTGGATTTATCGTTGGTCATATTTCTACTTTTTTCAACTAGAACTCAATACCCTCGACTTACCTGCACAGTCTTTTTTGATAGTTCCCCTGCAAATATTTCTCGGAGATGGCTGGACAATCTGCAAAACTGCGATCGCTTTTTTTATCACTGCGATCGCAATTCAGGCTACATTATGGTTAATTAAAATCATCAGTGAAACGGTAGTCTCTGCAAGCCAATTACTACTGAGTCGCATCATCTCTGCAACTCAATACAAACGCTCATGGACAGCTAAACAGCTTAAATCTTTAGCTGAATTTGGTTTTGGGCAATTGCGCTCAGTTGAATTTCTGCGATCGCTAGTCAATGAGATAGTAATAGTATCCTGGGTATTAATAGTGATATTTTGGTTAGCTCGTTGGCAAGGCATTGCAGATGCACGACGAGACGCTGGTCAAAACTCTACTTTGCCTGTTGTAGCCTTAATTACACCTGAAGAAAAGTTTGCTGTAGGGCGTAAGCTTGATGATATATTTACCGACCCTTCCTTGAAAGGCTACCGCATAATTGGCGATCGCGGTTTATTTGATGACTTGCGAGGCAGGGAAGATAATGATATCAGCAATCTAAAAGAGCCGAGAGTCTGGCGTTTACTCCTAGAACGTGGAGGCTGGATTTATTTGTTTCGAGCATTGCCCCCAAATGCAAAGCCTAATGAGCTACCGTCAGTTTTAGCTATTCAAGAAAGTGATAAGGGACATATCATTATTCGCAGTCCAGAAGTTTCTAAAAATTGAGGGCAAGGAAAGCTAAAACACGAAATTTTATCTTGTGTTTTAGCTTAATTTGACACAACTGACAGATATACTTTCCTACTGCTAATTTGATTTTAAGAAAAAGCTTTGAATCTAACAGCTAAAAAGTCACCACACTCCGAATTGATTCACCTTTGTGCATTAATTCAAAAGCATCATTAATTTGTTCAATCGGCATCACATGAGTAATTAAATCATCAATATTTATTTTGCCTTGCATATACCAATCAACAATTTTCGGCACATCTGTACGCCCTCTCGCACCTCCAAATGCTGAACCTTTCCAAACGCGCCCAGTTACTAATTGAAAAGGACGAGTGCTGATTTCTTGTCCAGCACCAGCAACCCCAATAATCACGCTGACACCCCAACCTTTGTGGCAACATTCTAATGCTTGACGCATAATTTTGACATTACCGATACATTCAAAACTGTAATCAGCACCGCCTTTTGTTAAGTCAACCAGATAGGGAACTAAATCACCTTCTACTTCTTGGGGATTGACAAAGTGCGTCATCCCAAACTTTTCTGCCAAGGCGCGTTTGCTGGGATTAATATCCACCCCGACAATCATATTTGCCCCTACCATCCGCGCCGCCTGGATGACATTTAAACCAATACCACCCAAGCCAAAAACTACTACATTTGCTCCCGGTTCCACCTTTGCAGTATTGATAACTGCACCAATACCAGTAGTAACACCACAGCCAATGTAACAAACCTTTTCAAATGGGGCATCTTCCCGAATTTTTGCCACGGCGATTTCCGGCAGCACCGTGTAGTTGGCAAAAGTGGATGTACCCATATAATGATGAATCATCTGCCCATCAATGCTAAAGCGACTGGTGCCATCGGGCATGACACCCCGTCCTTGAGTTAAGCGAATGGCTTGACAAAGATTAGTTTTGAAGCTCAGACAATATTCGCACTGGCGGCATTCGGGAGTATATAGGGGAATCACACGATCTCCTGGTTTCAGACTGGTGACACCAGCGCCTACTTCCACTACTACACCAGCACCTTCATGCCCCAAAATAGCCGGAAACAAACCTTCGGGATCGTCACCAGATAGGGTAAAAGCGTCAGTATGGCAAATCCCGCTGGCTTTCACCTCAACCAACACTTCGCCAGCTTGTGGTCCCGATAATTGAACGGTTTCAATCGTTAACGGCTTACCTGCGCTGTAAGCCACTGCTGCTTTAACTTGCAACCTCAGCCCTCCTATATATAGTTAATAGTTATTTGACATTCTCCACCGTGCTTCAAGACGGGAATTTTTTTACTTTTAGGACTTACACAAAACTACACGCCGTAAGGCAATACCCTGCGGCTACTCCGTTGGAGAATTCGTGTAGTAGCCGCTTCTCTACGAGACGCTCCGCGAATGCGTCTACATGAATTACCCTACCGGAAAATTAAGGTTTAAGCTATTTTTTGTGTAAGTCCTGACTTTGTTAAAATATCATTCTCTCGCTAGATTGGTTAAGGCGGCGACAGCTGTTTTGGCAACGATGTAAACTAGATGTCAGCAGTAACCCTCAAATAATTTGTCCACCTCTCGATTAATACATTATTTTGTCACAGCTTATGAACCCTGCCCTAACTCAAATTGGCGCTCAAATGTCCAAACTGACTGGCGTAAGAGCAATCATGAAGGATATTATCGAGACATTACGAGCGGGTGCAGGGCAGCAGTTTATTAATTTGAGTGCTGGTAATCCGTTGATTTTGCCAGAAGTAGAGCAATTATGGCGGGATTGTACTGCACAGCTTTTGGCTAGTCCAGAATATGGTGAAGTAGTTTGTCGCTACGGCTCAAGTCAGGGCTATACACCATTAGTTGAAGCGATCGCTAACGACTTTAACAAACGCTACGGGTTAAACTTAAGCGAACGCAATATCCTCATCACCCCCGGTAGTCAAACCCTCTACTTCTACGCTGTGAATAGCTTCGGTGGCTACACCCCTAGCGGCGAGTTAAAACAAATCGTTTTGCCCCTCAGCCCTGACTACACCGGTTACGGCGGTATCTGCTTAGTTCCAAAAGCCTTAATTGCTTACAAACCGACTCTCGATATTGATGAAGCCGCCCACCGATTTAAATATCGCCCCGACTTCAGCCAACTGTCGATTACAGAAGATACGGGTTGTGTCCTCTTCTCTCGCCCTTGTAATCCCACTGGTAATGTCCTCACTGATGATGAGGTGAAAAAGATTGCTGCCCTAGCTGCGCCTTACAATCTGCCCGTATTAATTGACTCCGCTTATGCGCCTCCCTTCCCGGCATTGAATTTTACCGAAATGACACCAGTGTTTGGTGATAATATTTTACACTGCATGAGTTTATCAAAAGCTGGATTACCAGGAGAAAGGGTTGGTATTGCCATTGGGGATGAAAAGTGGATTGAAGTGCTGGAGTGTTTCCAAGCAAATATTGGTCTCCATTCTTCACGTTACGGCCAAGCGATCGCAGCTCTTGCAATCAATTCTGGCGCTTTAGTAGAAATTTCTCACACTGTCATCCGTCCCTTTTACCAAAATAAGTTTAGCGTTTTAGAAACCAGCTTAGAACAAGCGATGCCCAAGGATTTACCTTGGTTCCTCCATCGCGGTGAAGGAGCAATTTTTGCTTGGTTGTGGTTAGAGGATTTACCCATCAGTGATTGGGAATTTTACCAGCAATTAAAGCAAGTAGGTGTGATTATTGTCCCTGGAAGCACCTTCTTCCCCGGTTTAGAGGAAGAGTGGGCGCACAAGCACCAATGTTTCCGCATCAGCCTCACAGGTACAGATGAAGAGATAGCCACTGCTATGCAACGTTTAGCAAAAGTGGCTGAAGAAGCTTATAAAGGTGCGGCGGTGACTGCCTAGTACCGTAAGGCGGAATTAAAAATTAAAAATTAAAAATGAATACAGCGTAAGCATTTCATTGATTTAGAAGAGGTGGTTTATTTCCGCTGTGTTGTACTAGTAGGAAAAATGGAAATGAAACACGAAGAAGCTAATAAAGAGATCGGAGGCAGAGGGGCAGAGGGGCAGAGGAGCAAGAGAGTAGGAGGAAATTCAAAAATTCAAAATATTCAATCTCCAGCCCCTAATCCCCAACCCATAGTTCCCAATACCCAATCCCCAGTCCCTAATCTCGATAACTGGTTAGAAATTGGTAAAATTGTTTCCCCTCAAGGATTGTCTGGAGAATTAAAGGTTTATCCTGTATCTGACTTTCCCGAAAGATTTGAGGTGCCGGGAAAACGTTGGTTGTTGCATTTAGATGGCACAGAACCACAACCAATCCAATTATTAACAGGACGTTATATCAGTAACAAAAACTTGTATGTGATCAAATTAGCTGGTGTGGAAAATTGCGATCAGGCGGAGGCATTGCGCGGTTGTAAGTTAATGGTGCCAGCAAGCGATCGCCCCCAATTAGCCGAAGATGAATATCATGTCCTCGATTTGATTGGCTTGGAAGTCTTCATGCAAGCATCTGGCGAACTCGTTGGTACAGTGGTAGACATCATCCCCGCCGGCAATGATTTGTTAGAAGTAAAATTACACCCATCTTTCACCACTGACAAAAAACAAAAGACGGTTTTGATTCCATTTGTGGAAGCGATCGCACCAGTAGTAGACTTGAAATCCAATCGCATTGAAATTACGCCGCCGCCTGGGTTGTTGGAAATAAATAATTAGATCGTTAATTGATCTGCCTCTAGCTATTTTTGCTGTACTGGATACTTCAAGGGAAGGCAAAGCTTGAAGCATGAGAAAATTAGAGCACATACTCTATCTATTAATCTAGGAAATGTGGCAATGCCCGAAAAACCAACAACAACTATTCACAGCCAACTACTGGAAATATTGTCCCAATTGCCCTTATCTTTTCAAGAAGAAGTATTAAATTTTGCTATTTCTCTCCAGAAAAAAAAACTAACTCAGCATTGGGATGCTATTTCTGATGTCGAGGCTGCTGCATTGAAAACTGAGTTTGCTGATGAAGATTTAGATTTTGCAGAATCCGTTTTAACTGATTATTTCTCCCAGCTTCAGCAAGAGGACGCAGTTTAATGCGAGGAGATGTTTATTTAGCTGATTTAAATCCGAGCCGAGGTTCAGAGCAAGCAGGTATCCGACCAGTTATTATTGTTCAGCGAGATCGACTAGCTCAGTTTACAACAACATCTGTAGTAGTTCCTTTAACCACTAATCTGCGACGCGCTATTATACCAGGGACAATTGTTATACCTTCAGGTGAAGGCGGTTTAACGCAAGATTCAGTGGTACTTTCTTATCAAATAGTTGTTATCGATAGGCAGCGATTAATCCGAAAATTAGGAACTCTTTCTCCTAATTATTTATTAATGCTAAAAGTGGCATTAGATTACACTTTACAACTAAATAATTCTGACGAAGAAAATGCCGATTGATAGTATTAATTAATAGCCGCAGCTACGCCCGTTGTAGACATAGCTTTCCATGCTGTGCCCAAAACAAAGAAATTTAGTCACAAAGGCTGAGAAAATTTGTCATGGGTTAGATGGCCATCATCTTGAAAATAAGTAGAATTACATACTGGTGAATCCTTCAAAATCCTTTTGTAATGGAGTGTCGAAATGACATTAGCCAGTCCTCTACAAACAAAGCCTTTAACAGATGAAGAATTACGCAAGATAAACGCTTACTGGCGTGCAGCTAACTATCTTTCAGTTGGACAGATATATCTACTCGACAATCCACTACTGAGAGAACCGCTAAAGCTTGAACACGTCAAACCCAGGCTCTTGGGTCACTGGGGAACAACACCAGGGCTGAACTTTATCTATGCTCACTTGAATCGGGTCATCAAAAAATATGACCTAAACACGATCTATATTGCTGGCCCTGGTCATGGTGGCCCTGGACTAGTAGCCAACACCTACCTAGAAGGCACTTACACCAAGTATTATCACAACATCTCCCAGGATGCTGAAGGAATTCAGAAACTCTTCAAGCAATTTTCTTTTCCTGGTGGTATTCCCAGCCACGTTGCACCAGAAACCCCTGGTTCGATCCATGAAGGCGGGGAACTAGGTTATGCCCTTGTCCACGCTTTCGGTGCTGCCTTTGATAACCCTGACTTGATCGTTGCTGCTGTTGTGGGTGACGGCGAAGCTGAAACAGGTGCTTTAGCAACTAGCTGGCATTCCAACAAGTTTCTTAACCCCGTGCATGATGGGGCTGTACTGCCGATCCTGCACTTGAATGGGTATAAAATTGCTAATCCAACAGTACTGGCACGGATCAGCCATGAGGAATTAGAAAGCTTATTTGTCGGCTACGGCTACAAGCCCTACTTTGTCGAAGGTGACGATCCCGCAGATGTACATCAGCAGATGGCGGCGACTCTAGATATAGCGATCGCCGAAATTCAAAGTATCCAAAGAGAAGCCCGCGTACATGGTTACACTGAACGTCCTCAGTGGCCGATGATTGTCATGAAAACCCCCAAAGGTTGGACAGGGCCAAAGGAAGTTGATGGTAAAAAAACTGAAGGTTCTTGGCGATCGCACCAAGTTCCCTTTGGGAATATCGCCAAACAGCCAGAACATCTGAAACTCCTAGAAGATTGGATGAAGAGTTACAAACCAGAAGAACTCTTCGACGCTAACGGCACACTAATCCCAGAACTAGCAGAATTGGCTCCCAAAGGCCATCGACGCATGGGTGACAATCCCCACGCTAACGGCGGTCTTTTGCTGCGCGACCTGAAGATGCCCGACTTCCAAAAGTATGCTGTAGATGTTCTCAAACCAGGGCAAGCGATCGCTGAAGCTACCCAAGTTGCAGGAATTTTCCTCCGGGATATTATGCAACTTAACCAAGAAAGCCGCAACTTCCGCATCGTCGGCCCCGATGAAACGGTATCAAATCGCTTAGGCGCTGTGCTAGAAGTTACAGATCGGGATTGGGCAGCCCAGATACTCCCCGAAGATGACCACCTTTCCCCCGATGGTCGGGTGATGGAAATTCTCAGCGAAACTAATTGTCAAGGATGGTTAGAAGGCTACCTCCTCACAGGACGACACGGGTTTTTCTCTTGCTACGAGGCGTTTATCCACATCGTGGACTCGATGTTCAATCAGCACGCCAAATGGCTGAAAACGACTAGACATATTCCTTGGCGTAAACCAATTGCTTCCCTTAATTATCTACTTACCTCTCACGTTTGGCGGCAAGACCATAACGGTTTTTCCCACCAAGACCCTGGTTTTATTGACCATGTAGTTAATAAGAAAGCAGAGATCGTTCGCGTGTATTTGCCCCCCGATGCCAACACTCTGCTATCGGTAACTGACCATTGTTTAAGAAGCCGCAACTATGTCAACGTCATCGTTGCCGGAAAGCAACCAGCATTGCAATACCTAAATATGGATGCTGCTATCAAGCACTGCACCAAAGGCATCGGTATTTGGGAATGGGCAAGCAACGATAAAGACGGCGAACCAGATGTAGTAATGGCTTGTGCTGGGGATATCCCCACCTTAGAAACTTTAGCGGCTGTGGACATTCTGCGCCAGCACTTCCCTGAGTTAAAGGTGCGGGTAGTGAACGTAGTCGATTTGATGACACTACAGCCAAAAAGTGAACACCCGCACGGTTTGAGCGAAAAAGACTTTGACACGATTTTCACCACCGATAAACACATTATCTTTGCCTTTCATGGCTATCCTTGGCTGATTCATCGCTTAACCTATCGCCACACCAATCACGAGCAGTTGCATGTGCGTGGCTACAAGGAAGAAGGAACCACCACCACTCCCTTTGATATGGTTGTGCTTAACGAGCTAGATCGCTTCCATCTAGTGATGGATGTAATCGATCGCGTACCAAAGCTAGGATATAGGGCAGCTTATGTCAAACAGCAGTTGCAAGATAAACTGATCGAACACAAACATTACATTGAGAAGTACGGCGACGATATGCCGGAAATTCGTGACTGGAAGTGGCCCTATTAAGAGGAGATAAGTGAAAAGAGGCAGAGGGGAAAATCTTCTCCCTGCTTCTCGCTTTTTTAGCTCTTTAATATCCCCTCTTAACCCTACTGGATAGTACCAATCACTGATACCCCTTTGGCGAGAGGTGGTTTTTGGAAACTTTCGTTGGGGGTTTCCACGATAGCATAAGGATTTCCAGCACTGCGATCGCAGATCGATTTGGGTGCAGGTAAAATCGGGAGGAAAACGGTGCAAATAAGTTCTCTTACGGTTGTTAACCAGTTTCATCCAAGAGAAGCTTTATTGCGATCGCATACAGAAAATTTTTAACTGAGGAGCGCACTATACCATACTTTAATAAAAGAAGCAATACCTTACAGTAAGTACTATTTTTAACAAAACATTTGTAACTACCCTTGCAGTTTATTTACCCACCGACTGCTATTCTTATAGTTACTTCGGTCTGTCATAGCAGATAGATTATCCTCAATAATGTTTTAATTTATTAGCGCTCATATACCATCCTGGTACTGTGGGTGCTTTTACTATATGCTTGATAGCAGCAAAAAATCTAGTCCCCTTCCCGACGCGGGAAGGGGGGAAATTTAAAATATCTCTCATTTTAAGAGAGAGGTTTTCCAAATAGCCTAAGCTGAGAGTGAAGCTTTGACTTGACCAAAACGGCGATCGCGACTTTGATAGCTCAACAAAGCCTGATGAAATGCTTCTCGATTAAAATCTGGCCAAAGAATATCGGTGAAATACATCTCTGTATACGCCATTTGCCACAAAAGAAAATTACTTAATCGCATCTCACCGCTAGTACGAATCAGCAAATCGGGTTCTGGAGTATCTGCCGTATAGAGATGTTGTTCTACAAGACTTTCATTTACTTGTTCCGCACTGAGTTCGCCCTGTTCCACAAGTTGAGCTACTTGACGACAAACTCTGGTAATTTCATTGCGGCTACCGTAGTTGACTGCAACAGTAAAGTGGATTGCTTGATTGTTCAACGTCTCTGTCATTGAACGTTCCATTTCCATCTGTAGAGACTTAGGTAAAGCTGATAAATCTCCAATAAAGGAGATTCGTACACCTTCTTGATGCATTTGGGCCAACTCGCGATGTAGTAATCGTTCAAACAAATGCATCAGAAAATCCACTTCTTCAATGGGACGCTGCCAATTTTCTGTTGAAAAAGCGTAGGCTGTCAAGGCTTTGATTCCCCAATCCTTACAGCAACGCAATAGTTCTTTGAGCGTACTTGCTCCTTGGCGATGTCCAGCAATGCGCGGTAATCCTCGACTAGTTGCCCATCTTCCATTACCATCCATAATGACGGCGATATGTTGGGGCATTGTTTGGGGATTTAAATCGCTGGGTAATTTTGATTTGTTATTTGTCATTTGTCATTTGTTATTACTGATGAGTAGTTTCAAATAAATCTTGCAAATACTCTGGTGTGAGGCTATTGTTCCAACTCCACAGACGACGCATTGTATAGGTGAAGGTGAAGAGGAGAGTTGCTTTGTTAGTCAATGACCAAGCATTCCAGTTAAGAGTACCCATCATCCGGTGGAGAGTACGCATGAGGTTGTTACGTTGATAATTTTGCGCTCGCGTTTCGATGAGTGTGCGTCCAATTCGCATCAAGCCAGTATCAGGGAAAGTCCAGGCCCCAAACCCCCAAAATTTGGTTGTATGGTTGATTTCATCCTGTGCTAATTCCTCTAGAACATCCTGGAGTGCGCCAGTAGTGTGAGCCATCAACCAAATATAAAGACAGGTTGCACCGTATTCTGTGGCAATACGGTGTAAACCGTGGCGATATAAGTCTTCGTGAGCGTCATCTGTGGGAAGATAGTTTCTAACAGTACGAAATTTTGGGGTAATTTTCTCGCCTGTTAATTGGGTGTAGATTTTGATTAATGCAGGTGTGTGCTGACGTTCTTCCTTTTCCCACAAACCAAGTTCTAGAAGTTCGCCATCTTCACGGACAGTTCCACCAACAAACCGAGCCATCTGAGGATGCAATTTTTCTAAATACTGCCGACTGGTTTGGGTATAGCCGCGAATGGGAGCTTCTGTGTCCATTGCACCTATTAATATAGATAGAAATACCTCTGTGTCTAAGCCGATAATTTGATTGCGGTTAATTGTTTGCCAGTCAATGGGTTTCCAGGCACGTGGTTGAGGATTGGCAAACTGTATCGGTAAATCTTGCAGGCGGTCGTGTAATTGTTCGACTGCAATATATCTGTCTATGAGGGAACGAATGCGGCGCTGTGTTTGCAAGTAATGAGGGCTGGGATAGCTTTGGCCTGCTAAGTCTTCTGTGATTGGACTGAGAGCATTAAGCATATTTTTATACTTAGATTTTTATCTCTATGCCCAATAGCCTAAGCGATCGCACTTCGTTTTGTCAGTCGGCTCAAGTCGGCAGTTTTATGCGATCGGGTTGCAAAAGTCGGGGAAAAAGTTGGTTAGAGAAAATTTGGGTTTAGAATCTCACCCTTCTAAGACGACTTTACAAGTTTTTCCCCCAGCAAAGAGCCCCATCTTTTGACGTGACTTTTTCCGCCTTGGAAGGTGTTAATAGGTTAGTTGTAAACTACTTAGAAGATATTCTCCCGCAAGAATGGGAGGATAGATAGGTGATTGCCTCTGGGAGCAACTTTCTAGACAAGCAATTTCTGTATCATCATTAGGATGACAGAAAAAAGCAATAGAATACCTTGACTTCTTTACTCTCTCATCATTGGGAATCATAACCCGATGCTTAGTCGAGCAAAATATATGATTCGTCCATCTCTGCATTAAATCACCAGTATTTACTAGTACCATCCCAGGAATCAATGGTGCGGCAATCCACTCTTTCCTAGTTGTCTGCACTTCCAAACCTCCTACTGCATGTTGGAACAGTAAAGTAAGACTGCCATAATCGGAATGTTCACCAGCACGTACTTGTCCAGGTTTGGGCGATGTCTGTAGTGGCGGGTAATGTAATAGTCGCAAGGTATGATTTTTTTGATTATGTCTAGTCGTAAAAAAATATTCAGGCAATTCTAATGCCAAAGCAAAAGCTTGCAGTACAGTATTAGCTAATTCTGTACAAGCATTGTAAAAAGTAGATATGACAGGATTGTTTGTAAGTAAGATAGGAGATGAAAAATTATTAATTATTATGTCATTTTTTATATTAAAAGCCTCTTTTAAATCTCCTGGTTGATTAGGATTGAGGTGTTCTCTTTCCAAGCCAACATAACCTGTATTAATAAATTCATTGTTCCAGGCTAACTGTTCCTTGACTGCCAATGGTGAGTCAAAAAAAGATTTACTTGCAGAAAAAACTTGCTCTAATAAATCCGGTGATATGCCGGAATTTTGGATGTACATAAATCCAATTTCATGACAGGCTTGATAAATATTTTTAACTACATTTTGTCGCCTTACTTGGTTGCTAATTTGGAACTGTGATAAATCAATTATTGGAATTGACATAAAATTACACCGCACTTTGCCAGTAAATTAAGTACACATTTAATATGATAAATTTTCTGGGCTGGGGCAAGATGCACACCCTATACCTTAGATCGATCGGGTGTGGCTAGGTAATGCAATTGCCTCGACATTCGCAGAGGTTTTATCGGCAATTAATTTTTCTTATTCTTCTTGTACTGATTGAGTAAGTATTGTGGATTGCTGATATACATCTCTGTATAACCGCACTGACCACAAATATATGCTGTTAATGTCCCAGTGTGAGTTCCTTTAAATATGAGCGCTTTTGGATTCTCGTAAATTTCTACTTGCAGATCCTTTTTAAACTCTTCTATGTGGGTGACAATACGAACGTTTGGAATGATATTTTCAGAGCCACATTTAACACACACCAAAAGTTCAACTTTTTGTTGGTCTGGATACTCGGCTAGCCCTGTTGATGTTACTAAGACTGGCTGACCTTTAATGCTAGAAGGAGCAATTTCGTCAACTCCCTGGAATGACTTGTCCTCGATTCCATCGTTTGAGGTACCACAACTCCAGCAGAAAGAGAAAGTCTCTTCATTCTGCTCATGGCACTTGCAACATTCCCACATCTGTATTACCTCTGCAAAACAGTTGACGTTAGACAAGTTTAAACCAATAACAATTTTACTCACATTAGGCGAAGCAAAAAGGTTAGAAAAATTGTTATTCGAGAGTTAATCCGCTATTTACCGACTGAAGAGACTACAGGTCACTTGAATATTTCGACTTAACCCTGTTTTCTCCCTTTGAGAGAATGCAATAACCAAAAGAGTTGTGAAGCTTTGGTTTCCAGTTCTTGTCTATAAATTTTAGTTTCTATTAGAAAATAAAACTTTAAGTCTTGATAAAATCAAAGTTTGAGACTTTGGCTTCGATTATTGCTTTTCAAGAGTGACAAAACAGGGCTAAGTACCACTACATTACAGACGGCATACGCAACTTTGGCTATTTAAGCGGGTCGTGTCCCCAATCTTTTAAAGAGTACCGCAAGGCACTATGTTCGCTCTGCGCCTGAAGGTTTTTATTGATAATTCATGCTGGGTGACTAAATTACGAGTTTTCAATGACAGATTATCTTCTTCTGCGTCTGTTATCTAATAAATTAACAGCAGCACCAGCAGCAGCACCATTGACACCATTTTTCCAGGTAGTTCTACAACCACCAGAAATTGCACCTGCCAATACACCAGCACCAGCACCTACACCGATATCTTGAACAGGTAAACGTCCGTTTCTTCTTCTGGCTCTGGTGCTTCTTGCACCATTGGCAGCATTAACAGCAGCACCAGCAGCAGCACCTTTAAAAGCATTGTCTAATAGGGAACCACAATTTGTTAAAACCCCACTTAATACACCTGCCCCGGCTCCAATGGCTGCATTATTAACAACTCGGTCATCAGCAGAAGCAGGTTGAACCGGGATTAAGCTAGTACCAGCTAAAGTAGCAGCCATCAAACCAGGTAAGAATGCGCGTTTTAGTATGTTTTGCATGGTAGTACCCTCTGAAAATCTTACGATTGGTGAACAACCAAATTTCAGTGCGCTCACTAATCCTCGTATTTCTAATTTTAGACAATAGCAATATTATCTAGAATAAGGATATTTGGATAATTACACGCACTAAAACGTAATTTTAGCCCAAAGCTTGTTGTATTTACTGAGTGGACAATAATTAAACTGACACATTAACTAAAAAACAGTAAACCAAAAAGTTTTTCCTCAAAGAGCGATCGCTTCGCTAGATGGAGGCTAGTCCATCTTCTCCCCAATCTATTCTCTCTCTTATTGCCGAAAGCCTTTCTGATGTGGGCTATTGGGGTAGCTAGCTATTTCCAATCGCAGGCGTGCCAGGACAATATTTCATACTAAGTCGCCCCTTGGGTTTAAGAAAGAAAGGGCTTTTTCGTTATATTTATCAAGTTAAGCAACAAATAAAACCTAACAGTTTGAAATTTTCACTAATACCTTCAAAGTTACCTTAAATCAATTAGCTGTGGCAGTGCAACAAAGGCGTTTCAGGCGCTTCGAAGGAGGCTTACGTACAGTTCAAGGAATTTACTAAACAATAATAGACGGCGTTGCAGCACTTCTAGAACTTACTCTTGGTACGTACTCAAGGTTTTTTTTCAAAAAAATACTAGTATTATTTTTACTAGCGTCCTGCGGTTATTACTGCCTTGTTTCAGTGTTGATGAGCGATTAAAAAAATTAAATTATACAATTAACGTCCGGAAAACAAAGGTGAAGTTAGGAAAAATAGTGAACATATGATTGTAACTTTCTTTGATTGAGTTCATATAAAAGGCTTTCACAATGGTTACTACTCCTGTATATTATTTGCAAATTCTGGACAATCCGAATATTGAAATTTCTCAAGATGAGTTGCGATCGCTTTTAGGAGAAATAGAAGTACAACTGCATCGTAGCCGAGTTTATCGACGGGTTTTAGGGATTGTGCAGAAGTTAATAGGTGAACAAACAGATCAGGCTCAAGATTTATTAAAAGCCGTAGGTAGAGAAGCGATCGGGTTAGCATTTCAACAATTTGCCCAACAATCTCAAAAAGTTGAAACAGTTACAGATACCAAGCAAGCCACAGAAATAGTCAATTCTTCACCAGAGATACAGCAGGAGCATTGCGCTCTCCAGGAGGAACCCTCTAAAAATACAGCAGAAAATTCGCTGTGGAAAAAACCACTACAATTGCTAAATCATCAGAGAATTTCTCAAACTGAACTTGTAGAACAAGCTGAACTTGCAGCCCAACAACGCATGGTGTGCCTACGTCAAATCGGGCAACAACTCCAAAAAACCCGTCAGTCCAAAGGGCTTTCTTTGGATCACATCCAGCTTTCTACTCATATCCGAACGGAGCTGATAGAGGCATTAGAAAACGGCAACTGGAAAGAATTATCAGATGACATTTTTGTACGTGGATTTATACGACGTTATGGAGATGCTTTAGGACTTAATGGTGTTGCTTTAGCTGCCTCTTTGCCATTCCTAGCAGCTATACCAGCAACTCAGCCCTTTTCGGATCAATCTAAAAAAGGAATGGGATTGGAAATTCGTCCGACGCATTTATATGTAGGTTATACAGCTCTTCTTGCTGGTGCAATGGGAGGATTAGCTCTGATGTCCCAGCAACAAGCAAATACCAATATATCAATTGAGCAAGATAACTCTTCTTCTGTTTTACAATCGTTAAAACAACAATCCCCTACTGTTAAACCAGGGATTAAATCTACTAACACTGGTGTAGCTGTCGGATCTGATATTTCCCCACCAGAAGGATTATATTAACGAACTGCACCTGCCTGATAACGGCTCTTCTGTGGGCTACACCGCCAATTTTAACCACATAGGACAGGTGCTGGATTTGACGTTATTTTCAGCTTACTACCTGTCCCTTTCCTTATCCCGAATTCAGGTTATTTTTAGAAATTAATATTCCAGACAATTTTAATGCTCGATCGCTCCCAAAGTTTTCAAGATTGCTTTTTGCGCTTGTGTGACTCCTGTAATTCCAGTGATATTCATGCCTTCGTAAGAGCGATCGTGAAAACTGAAAACTGAATTACCTTCATTATCCTCTTAGAATCTATTCAACATCACCCCAAAGATAGATAGTTAGTTTACTAGTATCTAACTTTAGGGGAATTAAATCTTTAAAAAAAATATTTATAAGTGAAGTATAAATGGTGTTACATGTCTGTGTCTTTCGTCCATACGTGAATAACATTTATGTATTAATACAGTTCAAAAGGCTTGCTTCCTCTAACCCCTTTTCTCACAAGTAAGTACTGCAAGGATTTCCTAGCAACGAAAATTACTAACTGAACTGTATCAACTTATGTAGGAAAAAGGTGAGGTAAATAATTATGTTAGATCAAGCCATCAAGTCTGATTTGCTTGTGGAATTATCTCCTGAAGAACAGGAGCTTCTAGCAGCTGGTGGAGGAGATTATGGAGGTTACGGTGGCTATAAGCACCATTACGGTGGCTATAAGCGCCATTACGGCTATGGTCACTACCATCGTCCTTGGGGTCACTACAAGCATCATGGGTACCATCACTGGTAGTAAGATAGCGAAGCGCAGAGATTGAATAGTCTCATAGTTGAATGTGACTAAGGAGTTATGTAAAAATAAATTGAACAATTAACTGACTACTTTGGGTTTGATAATATAGTTCCACTCACCATGAAAAGAATTTCGTTCGATTGCGATAGTATCAAGCTCTTGGTCTGTAACCTTGATTCCCGTTTTGTAGAGATTTGGATCTAATCTAGCTTCAACTTCTAATCCTTGTGTGGTGGTAGTATTGCGAATTAGATTAATCACAACTTGCAAGCTAGTTAATGGTCTGCCTCGCCAGTTTTGGGTAATGTGACAAAACAAGCGATGCTCAATCTTATTCCATTTACTTGTGCCTGGAGGAAAATGACACACATGAATAGTTTTACCAGTATCAGTTGCTAATTCTTGTAACTTCAATTTCCACAATCGTGAGCGATAACTATTGCTACCACCGCAATCAGCCGTAATCATTATATGCTCACTGCTGGGATAAACTTGTTTACCCATTGAGTACCACCAATGACGAATAGACTCGACTGCAAACTCTGCGGTATCGTGGTCAATGCCAACATTTACCCATCCTTGATTTGAGGTTAAGTCATAAATTCCGTAGGGAATTGCCTTGCCCAACTTGGGGTCAACAAAATCATGCATTTTCACCTCAATTGGCTGTTCCTTTTCACACCACTCGGTTCCAGAATTTTTAAAATCTCCAATTAATTCTTTTTTTTTGTATCAACTGAAATTACGGGTTCGTTCTGGGATTGAAAGTGCAAGACTTGGTTGGAAATATGTAAAAACTGATCATCTCTATCTGGATGAGATGAGCCATCACGGGTTTTACGATTTGATTGTAAGCTGTAGCCAAGCGATTCAAGTAAGTTATAAACACTTTTAGGACTAGTCCTATGTCCCCCAATGTTTAATGCCGCAGCCAGTTTCACAACACTTTTAGAAGTCCATTTTAGAGGAGATTCTGGGTCTCCCAGTGTCACTGGTTCAATCAGCGATTCTAAATCTGATAGCAGCATTGCGTCTTTTTCTTCAAGTAGTTTACGTCCAGCACCTGACGAACGAATTCGATTACTATCATCATTCGAGGTTTTTTCCCCCGAAGCGTCTAACAATAACCGTATCCCAGCATGGATTGTAGTCCGGGATAGTCCAGTTGCGAGCGCAACCTGACTCACGCCTCCCCAGCCCAGGCTTCGGGCTTCAATTGCTGCCCAAATACGCCGTGTTTTCTCATTCAAATAAGGCGATAACGAATCGTACTTGTCTTGAATGCTTTCTACTACCTGCTTATCAGACATATAAGCCTTTAATTCGGTTACATTCTGATCATCTTACCATTCAGCAAATTGTTCAAGTTATTTTTACATGATGCCTAAGAAAAGGCAGCTATGCTGGAGGGAACGATAGTTGCATAGCTTGAGAAGCTTATATAATAAGGGTTCCAAAGTACAGCATAGCTGCCCTCTGCCTCCTGCCTCATCATCCCAACAAACACCATTTTTTAGTGCCATTCGCTACTTGCCCGTCGTGCGGTAGCCGCCCTCTTTCTGCATTCGTTCGACTGCAAGAGCATCAGCAAGCGGAGTGATGAACGCATCAAATTATTTGATTTTAACTGGAAAGCTTGTTCCGCCTTCGTTAAAAAACAGCGATACGTTTTTATTCTGATTCACAAAATTTTTAGCGATCGCCATGCTTATTTGCCGACAATCAAGTATATCAGGAAGAAAACATACTAATCGTCTTGATAACCTCGATCGGCTAACAGTAAAATCTGCGCTTTTTTTAAAACACGAGCAGAATTTTTACCTGGAGAATTTCTAAATATCCATTCGTATACCTCAATACCTTAGCCAAAATAAGAGGATGAGGAGAGAGGGCCGATGTAGTAGAGTTATTGTCTCTCACAACGACAACTCAAAAACCACAATCAGCCCATGTCAGATATCTTATCACTGCTACAATGCTTGCTACCGCAGATAAACGCTACGACCAGGGCTATTTCATTCTAAAAAGCTGCTTGAGTGTGTCTAGTCCAAAAGAACATAAACGTTGAGCTTGTGCCATATTTTCAAACATATTACTGCGATATAAATTAAGTGAAAAATTGCGAGCAAGCACAAAAATTTGAGGAAGAGGAGTAGTGCGAATTCTAGATTTATCTTCGCCTTGAGTAACGTCTCGAACATAGTGGACTTTATTCTCAACACCCCAATATCCTCTGATACGTTCAGCAAAGGCTTGCACCGTTTCGCTTAAAGATGAAATATAATAACGGGTTTCATTAGTTACTTCAATCACATTGTGTGAAAACCTGACGCTCTGATTTGACTTTAATCAAAGTGGTAAGTCCAGGCCAAGGACGAATACCATCGAGATTTTTACAAATACTGACATGACGCTTTTCGATTCGACCATGCCCTTTATTTATCTGCTCATAAGCCAATTCTGGCGTGAAATTTGTTTTGACATCTTTGAATAAGTTAAGCTGATTGCCTTTTAAGGCGGCAATATAATCATTCCCACTATTTATAATCAACTCACAAGTTTTTTTGAGTATTAATAGCATCAAAAGCAAAGATAACCCCATTGAGAGCCAGTTTGGAAATCAACTCAGGTAAAGCAATAATATCATTAGTTTTGGCATCAACTTGAAATGGCTCTAAAATTAAGCCTCGCTCAACAATATAAGAACTAACTAACATCATCGCTGGATGCGAATCCGAGTTAGGGTTATCATTTTCAATCTGATATGAACCCTTGAGGACTTTACCATCTAACCCAACAGTTTCTCCAGTATTTGGTTGTACATTAAAGAATTTGCTCAGACATACGGAATAATCTTCGTAATCTACGTGTAATAAGGCACGACGTACAGTGCTATAAGATGGTAGTCTATTTTTTGGCGGTTGAAAAAGTTCAATCCACGGCTCACGGTAGCTTGAAATCCAGTCTCCAATTGCTAAAAATCCTTTGTTCCCTGCTGCGATGCCTACGGCGGGCTGCGCCTACGCCAATGTGAAAAGTGCCAAAGATAATGGTAGATTATGTCTCTGTCCGGCGCGGCGACGGGGGTCTTTTAGACCTGCAAAAGCTTTGATAATTTCGATTTCAGACACGGTAATAGATGCTTGAAGTAGAACTGGCGCTGCACCTTACCATATCGCGTCTACATTTACAATGAAATAGCCCTGTCGGTATTGCCTGGATTGATGGAGAACTCGAACCAGGAGAACAAGAATTTTTGCAATCTATGGCAAATGAGAAAGGGCTAGCTGACGATCCGGAAATTAAATCCTTATTATCGCCAGATTTACCAGTACAACCGGAAGAATGTTATAGCTGGTTACAAGCTTATTTAAAAAATCATAGTTCAGACAAAGATTTTCAGGAATTGTATCAAGTCCTGAACTCGTTGATGTACAGTGATGGGGAATTAGATAGCCAGGAAAAGGAACTTTTAGCAGAGCTTGTCAACGCAAAAGTAGAGAACGTCCCAAGTTACCAACTGACTCTAAAGTGTCGATTTATGAGCATGATGCTTAATAGCAAATTTCTGGCAAGCGTAGTTCAGATGAAGCAATCATCTGTTGTTAATCAAACAGCTTTAGTTACTGGGTACTATACTCGTGTTCCCTACCAAGTTTTAAGCCGTTTTAGCGTTAACGAAAATAACAAAGCAATTAATTACGAATTATCAAAGCTATATTTAACTGATAATTTCGCACCAATACACCAAGAGATATTTGCTGAAAATTTAGCAGTTATTGGCAAACTACCTGAAGAATTACAAGGAACCTTTCTGCGTAACGGGCCGAACCTTCAATTTCAACCACTTGGGCTATATCATTGGTTTGATGGGGATGGAATGCTTCATGCAGTAACTATTAACAATGGTCGTGCCAGTTATCGTAATCGTTATATTCGCACACAAGGGTTTGAGTTAGAACAAAGTCTAGGTAGAGCAGTTTGGCCAGGGTTGCTAAATCTTCCTCGGTTTGATGCTCCATACGGGTTGATGATGAAAAATCCTGCCAATATATCCTGTGTGTGGCATAACGGGCAGCTACTTGCTCTGTGGGAAGCAGGCGCACCTCATATTATCCAGCTTCCAGATTTAGAAACCCTTGGGGTACAAACTTTTAATAACAAACTCGCTTCTACCTTCACCGCACATCCAAAAGTAGATCCGGTAACAGGTGAAATGATGTTTTATGGTTTTGCACCCATCGCTCCACCTTATTTAGAATACAGTGTTGTTTCCGCAGATGGTGAACTAAAGCAAACTGTACCTATTGACCTACCAGTGCCAGTGATGATACATGATTTCGCCATCACCGAAAACTATATGATTTTTCTGGATATGCCTTTGTTATTTAAACTAATGCAATCAATAACAGGTCATTTACCAATTAAATTCGAGCCAAAACGCAAAAGCCGTATTGGTATCTTACCTCGCCACGGAGATAACAGAACAATTCGTTGGTTTGAAGTTCCAAGTTGCATGGTTATTCATACTGCTAATGCTTATGAAGATGGTAAGGAGGTTGTACTCATAGCCTGCCGTATGGACTACTTTAATCTGTTAATTCCTTCTTATAGTGATAGTGGTGAAATCACAAATTTTGATTTGGAAACTCTAAAATTATTTTGCTGGCGAATTAACTTGGTGACGGGTGTAGTCAAACAAGAGGTTTTAGATGATGTTCCTTCAGAATTTCCTCAAATTAACAACCAATTTATCGGTCGCAAAAGTCGTTATATTTATACTTCACGAGTAGCACCATATATGAAACCAAAACCTGTATTTGATGGTTTAATCAAATACGATTTAGGAACTAATAACTCCCAGAGACACGAATTTGGACGAGGACGCTTTGGTGGTGATACTACCTTTGTATCTCGTCCAGGTGCAACCGCTGAAGACGATGGTTGGTTGCTAACAATGGTCTGGGATACGGTGTGGTCAAGCAATCTGAGTTACTGATTATTGAAGCCCAAAACTTCATATCTGAACCAGTAGCGCGGGTAATTATGCCTGGGCGCGTCCCTTACGGTTTCCATGCTACCTGGATTTCTTCTGTTGCAATGGCTTAACCGACAAGCTCACTAGCACCAGCATGAAACCGAAGCAAAAACTTGTCTTTTGTTGGTGCTTTAACTCGAAATAGAATGGCACTAAGAAAAGCCGAAACGCCTGTGGGTTAAGCAGTGCCCAATGGCACATCGCCTTTGCGGGAGGTGGTTGGCGATAGTTACTATTAGAAAATTATTAGCAAACTCTCTCATGCGTTAACGTGAGTTCGACGGATAGAAAAGCCCAGAAAGGTTGCTAGATATGAATTTGCTCAACTGGGCAGCCCATAAAGCGATCGCTAAGATTGATTGAGAATGAGCAAAAAAATTACAAAAAAATGCCGAGACTAAAAATATCTAAGGAAAATGAGGTCTCGGCTATGTCTACGATTGTATCTCACCTCGATATCGTACAAATCTTCTGTGACGTAGATGATTTTTGCAACCAGTGGGAGAACTTGTGGCAACAAGTCTTGATAGAGCGCTTCCCAGTTCGGAAATTCTCGTTTGGTCATCATTAGTTACCTTTTCTATTGATAGGTGAATATAATAGCTAAGATGTCTTCCAAAAACTCAAGTGATTAAAGTCAGCTAAATTGCTTTATGCTTTTGGCATGGTAGAGTAAACAGATTGACGTTGATGCAATAGCTCAAACCATTGCCTCAATTTAGGATACTCTTGCTGCCAATTATGGCCAAATCTGAGGCTGTAGTAACCCAACCCTGATATAGCTGCAACATCAACAGCACTCACAGTTTCATTGAATAGGTAGGCTGAGTTAGTCAATTTTTGCTCAAAAACACCTAAAAGGCGATTAATGCTGGACTGATATTTAGCTTGGGTGGCAAAATCAGCTTGATTTCCTTTACGGGTTTCATACCACAATGCCACAATATTGTCTATCAAACTGTCTGCTAACTCTTCCCCCTGACGACAGCACAAACGCTCAATGCGATCGCCTGGATAAAAACTCGGCTGAGGATAAGTCTCGTCTAGATACTCCACAATCAGCGTTGAATCCCAAAAAACGAGGTCATTTTCATCTACCAATACCGGAACTTTCCCAATGGGAGATAAACTTAAGAATTCTGGAGATTTATTGTTAATGTCTGTTTCTTTGGGTTCGTAAGGTAGCTGCTTCTCTGCCAGGACAATTCTCACTTTACGAGCGTAAGGTGAACGCTGTGCATAGTATAAGATTCGCGCCATATCGCTGCTATAAATTCAGTATTGTGATTTCCTATTTTAAATCTAATTTTGAATTGATGAAGGCAAACAAGCGGCTACAAAACCGCAGGTGAATAACCCTAAAGTACCTCCGAAGAGTCTATGTTGATGAGTCTGGCATGGATAAACGCTCTGAGCTTGGGCTATGGATACTTTAGAGTTGATTGGTTGAAGCCTTTATGAAACAGCACAAAGCTTAATTGTGGAATTTGATTGATGTAGGTCTGCTGCCACTTAGAAAAATTGCGAACTACGAATTGGTCAGTCACCGGAAGCCATATTTGTGGCAGCTTGCAAGGAGGGAGGAGGCCGGAGATGCGACGGTATCCGATGTGCGCGAGACTCCCGCTTTTTCAGCGATTACAAAGCATCCGTGCGATGTATGGATTCAATCAACTCCTCAACTTCTTCTTCGTCCAGACATTGTTTCACTTGGGTGCAGAACCACTTGAATTCTTCCAGTTCTGTGTCCTTGACTTGGTAGACCAGTAATGTTCCTGCAACGCGGGCAAGAGTAAGAGGTGATGGAGAAACGTGGCTCAGTAGATCGCACGCATTCTGGTATATTTCCATGACTGATAATTCGTCCAAAGGAGATCCCAACTGAGCAGAAAGCTGTTTTAGATTCTCCTGAATAGATGAATGGAAGCCTGGATCTTCGGGATGGGAAAGAGGGTTACTCATAATTGTCGTTCAAATGCCATTGGATTGGGACTGGAAGCAATGTGTTGAATTGAGTTACTCTTTTGGGTTAACTCGTAGACATCGTTTCTGTCTGGCTGTTCATTTGGCTGTCAGCGTTGCTGCTGTTTGCGCTCTAGCAACTCCAAGGGAACATAAACATTCATTTCAAAACCTTGTTAGTTGCTTTGCGTCTAAGTTTTGTAGCCTCCTGATGACTTTCTAGAATTGTGGCACAAACTTCACGCCACTAAATGCTTTGAGATTTAAAAACCGACGACTTGGAAACTCAGCAACGAGACGATTAGGTACATCATACTCCCACTTAGAAGCTGCACCATTCCACCACCTTTGCCCCGGTAACTCTCACATGGGGAGTTCAAGCTACTCATCACGTCATGCCTTTGGTTTCCACTGTTGTTGTAAGGCTCGAATCAAAATCGGTTCGGAAAAATTTGCCTTTTATTCTCTTGCAACCACCGCATATAGTCAATTGTGCTTCTAAGTGTATTTTCTAAACATAAGTGCAAGCTTCTAGAGATATTTGAACTTCTTCCTTGCGAAAAGCTTACCCCAATGGCTAGCAATGCGCTTCGCACAAGCTTGAATATCTCGCACTCAACTGAGCCTTATGACTAAAACCACACGCTTAATACATCTCCCAAA
This sequence comes from Nostoc punctiforme PCC 73102, assembly GCF_000020025.1. Classification (GTDB taxonomy): domain Bacteria; phylum Cyanobacteriota; class Cyanobacteriia; order Cyanobacteriales; family Nostocaceae; genus Nostoc; species Nostoc punctiforme. The sequence goes on from NC_010628.1 coordinate 2,407,471, forward strand.
TAATCAGCAATTCCCATCAAATTCTAACAAGCCACTTGGTAAGCCTAACAGTCTCTCGTGAATCCACCTTTTTCGCCACCATTTATTTTTATTTACGCTTTGAAAAAAATTATTTGTAACCGTTAGACTATCGTATAATGACTGATTAATAGTTACAAACTACGCACAATGTCTTAACTATGAATGAATTCAATAATCTAGGAATAATTGAAAAGTTTATCAATACAGTGATGAGGGTAAAAACTGGCAATCAACAACGGTATCCAAATACATCAATAGCTACGATACAAGAACTAGATATCAGAGTAGTTTTAGTTTATACGCTAGGAACTCTTCTACAAATCGTAGTCATGATTTTCGTGTTGCTGGTCATGGAAAAATTAGTAATACTGATTGATAATAATTCTTCTTTTCCTAGTTGGTTTAGCACTTTATTTACTGGATTACTTTTTGCTGTATTAAGTATCCGTTCCCGATTTTTTTCTCTTTTAGATAATACTCGTTCTCGTCAGACTTACGATCAGGTAATCAGACCAAGATGGTCTCCTCCACCTTTAGTATTTCCCATAGTTTGGATGGTAATCGCCGTTTTACGGGTAATTTATTCTGTATTGGTTTGGCAGCAGATGAATCACCAATTTTTAGTGCTGCCTTTAATTTTGTTTGTGGTGCATCTGGCTTTAGGGGATACTTGGAATACAATTTTTACTGTAGAACGGAGATTAGGCGCTGCTGTCCCTGTAGTTATTTTAGGCCCTTGGTTATCTGCTGTAGTGGTGACGGTTATTTATTGGCAAACTAATCCTGTAGCGGGAATGACTTTATCATTTTCTTGTGTATGGTTAACTGTCGCTGCTGTATTGGTATTTAGAATTTGGCAATTAAATGGCTCGGAGCCATTGTATCCTTTAAAATTAACGCCTGTGGAGAAATAAATACCCAAAATTCACCAAGACAAGAAAGCAAGGAAAAATATCACTTGACTTTTGAGTACCACATTCAACATATATAAAAAACGGTAGATTCTTAATCTCTCTACCGTTTTGTAAACTCTTAAATTTGAGACTTAATTAAATGAAAATAGCACTCTTCTACCGTTGTGAATACTCCCTCGCTTATAACTAGTTCTAAAGTTTTTTTAGAAGTGAAGGTAAAAGTATTTACCATTGTTAATTACTTGCCGTATCTCTTCACACATTGGGTATTCACCTACCCACTCAACCTTACATAAGCTTTAGATCCGGTGAATGCAATTCCCTAGCTGGTTGCGAACGCTTATACTACTGGCAGAAAATTTGACCCCTTAAAACTTTTCAAACACCCTCTAAGCACTAACTAATGCCTTTAATTCCTCAGTTTTTAATCTTGGCCCATAGGATGTAACAATCTTAGAAGCTGCGGTCGATGCTAATTTTCCGGCTTCTTCATAGCTCATACTTTGGGTAATTCCATAGAGAAAAGCTCCTGCATACATATCTCCTGCTCCTACTGTATCTATAGCTTTTACTTGAGGTGCAGCGATTTCGATTAATTCCTGACCGTCAAATACTACTGAACCCTTGGAACCGCGAGTAATGGCAAATTTCTTACTCAAGGTTTTTAGTTTGTCTACAGCTACTTGAAAATCTTGTGTATCTGCTAGTTCTAATGCTTCACTTTCATTAGCAAAAATCAAATCTAAACCAGGCCCAATGATATCTAATAACCCATCTTTAAAAAATTTCACCATGTTGTAATCAGATAAGGACATGGCGGTTTTTACACCTGCTTTTTCAGCTATTTCTCTAGCCTTTATAGCTGCTTCTTTTGCTGTGGGAGAAGTCACTAAATACCCTTCTATATATATGTATTCTGAATCAGCAAGCGCTGATGATACTAGTTCTTGTGTAGAAAATTTTTCAGTAATTCCCAAAAATGTATTCATGGTGCGATCTGCATCAGGAGTTACTAACACCAAACATTTGCCTGTAATTCCTGATTGACGGTCGCCATTTTTTAAGTTGGTATCTACCTGAGAGTTGAGTAAATCTTCGATGTAAAAGTCTCCAAATTCATCATTAGCCACTTTACATGAATAAAAAGCTTTTCCTCCTAATTGACTAATTGCCACCATTGTGTTCGCTGCTGAACCTCCACAACTCTTATGGCAATGAAGATTTTTGAGATTTTCCAAAATATGATTTTGACTGTCTTCATCTAGCAGTGTCATTACACCTTTGTCAATCTTTAGCTCTTGTAGTAACTCTGGAGATACTTCGTATTCTATATCTACTAAGGCATTACCTACACCATAAACATCATATTTCTTGCCCATTGTTTATCTCCAAGAATAATTTCTATCTGACTTGAACAGAACTGATAATAACAGATAGGCAACTCCCTAAGAGTTGCTTGTCGAAAATTTCGTAGATCCACATTTCTTCATGGTCTTTAGGCTACAGTACTTTTATTTCTGCGAAGAAAATTCTCTCCGAAAGCGGGTTATTCATTTTCAAGCATGACTTGTCGATACAGGATAGCCGAGAAACCGTTACCTGGATGGTGAAGAATTTGCATGGTAGCCGGATAAAGGAATTTTGGAGAAAAACAATTCTGAAAATCAGCAACCAGATGCTAAAAAACAAGAACCAAATGCTGAGATTTCAGAGAAAGATGCTGGCTGTGAAAAAATGCGTGCTTTGTTACGAAGCATCTATTTCAGGTCAAAGTCAGTCAGAGCGACGGTTCTGTGAAATCTCAGGAACTACTCAGGAACAGCTAACGAACTCTTTTGAAGAGTTCGTTAGCTGTGTCTCTGACACGCTTACACGGATTTCGCATGAGGAGGAGACGGCTCACGCGCCTTGGGGGGCGCGTCGCCTCAGACTGTTGAAAGCTTGTCAGAGAAAGAGAAAGACTTGCCTGTGGCAATGGACTGCACGGCGCTAGCGCTTGTAGATGCTGTACAAAGTAATCCCGCTTCGTTGTTGGCTGAAAATCAGGATTGTGGTGTTGAAGTGGCATTTCCTCATGAAGGTACTTGTTCCGCCGCGCCCGTTGCTCAAAATGAATTTTCTTCAAGTTCAGCGATCGCCGAACAAACGCAAGAGCAAGTAGAACAAGGTTATTCTGCTACGTTGTTGGTTGAAAATTCAGTTTCGGGTGTAGAAATCAAACCAGTTCATGAAGGCACTTGTTCCGCCGCGCCCGTCGCCCAAAATGAATTTTCTTCAAGTCAAGTGGAGGAGCAAGTAGAATTGAATCAACCCGCTTCGTTGTCAAGAGAAAATCAAGCCACTGGTGAACAAGTGAAAGACTTTCATGAGGGTGAAAGTTCCGATGCGCCCTTGCCAAATCCTGAAAAGTGGTCACATGAGGCGATTGTAGCGAGGTCTAATCTGCGACCAGAACGTATGGAGAAACTCAAACTTGCGGCGAATTCGGGGCAGAATCCGGGTTTTGACTTTTTGCAAGAGTGTTGGGAGGATGACCCTGCCTTGCAGATTGTCATTAAGAAACTATTGGCAAAGTTTCCCCAGTGGGGGGTTGCGATTGTGGATGGGGCGTTGGTGGGATAAACGGGAGTTATTACGGCTGTGGTGAATTTCTACTGGGGTGATCCTACCCTCGAAATCGGAGTCTGCAAACTCAACGATCTGCTTGAGTCGGCTTTTACTGTTCTTGTGCGATCGCCGCGGGCCCTCGCGCCATCGCAGTTTTGGCTAAATGCAGAGATTGGGCGTACAGTCAGACGATTCCGGGACAAAGTTGGCAAAAACAATGAGTCTAGAACTTACATATTGACAAGCAAGACAAAAAGTGCATAAGGAGAATGCATAAAAAAAACAGCGATCACTAGTTACCAGAGGCGTTAAAAACAGATAATTTACTTGGCTGTGTTTAGGGTTCGGACAATCAGAGCAATTACTAACTTCAGGTCGCTCGTGACTTCATCCTAGAACACCTTAAACAAAAGGTGGGCTTGAATGCACATAGCCGGTTTTCTGTCAATGCGTAAGTTCTAGAATAGTCCACCTTCTAGACGCAAAAAAGCCATTCATCCCGTATCTACCGATTCAACTTCAGCAGCCAACTCTGTAAACGAGGATATTTTCCAGCAAGTAGATCCAGGTTCAGCAACAATTACGGTTACTGCTGTCGAAATTCCAGAATTGACAAAGGAAGAAGAGCGCGATCGCCTGCATCTAGAACGGAAGGTGGAACGGGCGTTTTTTGAGGCTGGGAAAGCGTTGGCAGAATTACGCGATCGCCGACTTTACCGTTCAAGTCACCGCACGTTTAAAGATTATTGCCGCGATCGCTTTGGTCATAGTCGCCAGAAGTCAAATTATCTGATTGCAGCAGCTGATGTCTACGAGAATTTGACAACAATTTGTTGTCAAAATTTGTTGTTGTCAAAATTTGCCGCCTGAAGATTTAACAACAAATGGATCACAAATTTTACCCACTAGTGAAGGGCAAGTCCGACCCATTACAAAGCTAGAACCTCAAGAACAGTGGGAGGTATGGCAACAGGCAGTAGAACTTGCTGGCGGGAAAGTGCCAACTGGTAGAATCGTCAAAGATGTGGTGCAGCGCATCATGGAAAGGACGAAAGTCCCAAACACCTACCAAATCGGCGAAGTCTGCCAAAAATTATTTTCGATGCGAGCAAATAGCAAGTAATTATTTTCAGAATGAGAATTACTGTATAGTTTGAGGTATGCCAGATTATCCTCTCAAGAGTTGCTCTATGATTGCTCTACCTGGTATTGCCATCCAAGACAAGATATATGAAAGTTCTAATTCTCTAGTTTATCGGGGCATCAAAGACGATGGAGTAGGCATCATCGTAAAAATACTCAAGCAAGATTATCCCTCACCTCAAGAACTGACCCGCTACAGACAGGAATATAAAATTACCTGTTCCCTTAACTTGGAAGGGGTTGTCAAGGCATACAGCCAGCAGGACTATCAACGCACTCTGGCGATTATCTTAGAAGATTTTGGGGGAGAGTCCTTAGAGCAATGGATGCACAAGCGCCCAGATATCTTCTGCCCCATGCCTTTATTCACTTTTCTAGGTCTTGCGATCGCTATTTGCGACATTTTAGGCAGAATCCATGCAGCCAATGTCATTCATAATGATATCAACCCTGGAAACATAGTTCTCAATCTAGATACTGGCGTTATCAAAATTATTGACTTTGGAATTGCCACCCAATTTAATCGCACAAATCCAACCTTCAAAAGTCCTCATGTTTTAGAAGGGACACTCGCATACCTATCTCCAGAGCAAACAGGGCGGATGAACCGTTTGCTCGATTACCGGACTGATTTCTACTCGCTGGGCGTGACATTTTACGAACTGCTCACCGGACAACTACCATTTCCCACAACGGATATGTTGGAACTAGTCCATTGTCATATTGCCAAACAGACTGTTCCGCCTCATGAAATAAATACAACGATTCCCAAGCCAGTTTCAGATATCATTCTCAAACTGATGGCGAAAAATGCTGAAAATCGCTATCAAAGTGCCTGGGGCATCAAAGCGGATTTAGAAATCTGTGCTGAACAATTAGAAGAAATCGGTCAAATCTCTAGCATTCAACTGGCGCTTCAAGACGTTTGCGATCGCTTTCAAATTCCCCAAAAACTGTATGGACGGGATAAGGAAGTTGCAATGTTACTGGCGGCGTTTGTTCGCGTAGCATGTCCAGAGTCAAATCCTGTTGCTGCGTTACCAAACAATTCAGAAACAACTTCACAAAGGGAACAAACGGGCAACTCAAAATTCCAAGTTGAAATGATGTTGGTATCTGGCTATGCTGGCATTGGTAAATCTGCGTTAGTGCAGGAAATCCATAAACCAATTACCCAAAAGCGTGGCTATTTTATCTCTGGTAAATTCGATCAATTTCAGCGCAATATTCCCTACAGTGCGATCGCGGTTGTCCTGCAAAAATTGATACAGCAATTACTTAGTGAGCCAGACGAGTATGTGCAACAGTGGCAAGCGCGCCTGCTAACGGCTCTGGGAAGCAACGGACAAATCATCATTGATGTGATCCCGGAAGTTGAATTGATTATTGGCAAGCAGCCGCCTGTACCGTCCGTTGGAGCAACTGAAGCTCAAAATCGCTTTCACCGGATTTTTGGGCAATTTGTGCGGGTGTTTTGTTCAAAAAAACATCCCCTGGTGATATTCTTAGATGATTTGCAATGGATAGACTCAGCAACGCTGAATTTAATTGAGTTGATGCTGCTGGATGAGCAAGCCCAATCACTATTTTTGATTGGAGCTTATCGAGATAATGAAGTGAAGCCAACGCATCCATTAGCATTAATGCTAGAGAGACTGCGAAAACAAGGGGCAGTACTTCAGGAAATTACCCTAACACCCTTAACGCTTGAGCCGTTGAATAAGTTGATTGCCGAGACGCTGCATCGGAATGCAGACATCGTTCGTCCCTTAGCTGAGTTAGTTTTGCGTAAAACTGAGGGCAATCCGTTCTTTGTCAATGAATTTTTGAGAATGCTGTATAGCGAAAATCTGCTGACATTTGATGCTGAACACTTATGCTGGCAATGGAACATAGCTGATATTCAAGCCCAGGATATTACCGATAATGTGGTGGAGTTGCTACTGATCCAGTTAAATAAATTACCAGAAAACACACAGCAAATTCTCCGATTAGCTGCTTGCGTCGGTGCTGAATTTAATTTAAATACGTTAGCGATTGTTTGTGATAAACCACCTGAAACAGTTTTTCAAGATTTACTAGCAGCCATACAAGTTGGATTAATTCAAGCACTATCTGAATTAGATGAAAACTTGTTAATTCAAGAGTATAAGTTCTTACACGATCGCGTCCAGCAAGCTGCTTATGCCCTAATCGATGAGTCGCACAAACAGGTGGTTCATCTTCAAATCGGTCGCAATTTACTCGAAAAAACGTTGCCATAGGAGTTATCAGAGCGGCTGTTTGCAATTGTCGATCATCTCAATTTAGGGGTCGATCTCGTCGTCTTTGGGCAGGAACGAAACAGCATCGCCAGGCTCAACTTAATGGCAGCCCAAAAAGCCAAAGCGGCAACTGCCTATAGTGCAGCTTTGAAGTATGCGATCGCAGGCATCGAGTTACTCGCAACCGATAGTTGGCAACATCAGTATGACCTCAGTTTGGTTCTCCATGAAGAAGCCGCAGAAACTGCTTATCTATCTGGTGATTTTCTAGCGATGGAGCAATGGGTTGCTATTGTTTTGCAAGCAGCCATAACCATTTTAGATGAAGTGAAAGTTCATGAGGTCACAATCAAAACCTATGTGGCACAAACTCGTAAGTTAGACGCGATTAAAGTTGGGTTGCAAGTGTTGGCAAAACTAGGGCTGAACCTACCAGAATCACCTACAGAATTCCAGATTCAACAAGCACTTTCAGAAACAACAGAAGTTCTGCAAGGAAGGAATATTCAAGATTTGGTGCATTTACCTTTAATGACAGATGCCAGTAGATTGGCAGCCATGCGGATTATTTCAAATATCGCTTCTCCTGCCTTTCAGGCTGCACCTGCACTGTTTTGGCTGATGGCGTGTGAGCAAGTCAAGTTATCGATTCAATATGAGACTTGTCGGGAAATAAGAGAGAATAGACAGCAGTGGTAGGGAAGAATGATGCTGAATATTGAAGGTGCGCTGAAGCAAGACCGACTGTTGAGGGCATTAACTGGGTTGAACCGGAAAGCATTTGATGCCCTTTTGCCCACGTTTACCACGATGTACCTAGATACTCAACAGGCCAAGCCTCGTCAACGTGGCCTGGGTGGAGGACGCAAAGCCCGCTTACTTACAGCCCAAGACAAATTGTTTTTCATCCTTTTCTATTTCAAATGTTATCCGACCTTCGATGTGGCGGGACTGCTCTTTGATATGCATCGCTCCCAGGCACATGAGTGGATGCATCGATTGCAGCCAATATTAGAAGCGGCTTTGGGACAGAAGATGGCGCTGCCGGAACGCCATCTCGAAAGCATTGAAGCATTTTTGTCACGCTTTCCAGGAGTGCAACGAGTGATGATTGATGGGACAGAACGCCCAATTGCGCGACCTCAAGAAAGAGACAACAACAACAGAATTACTCCGGTAAAAAGAAACGTCATACGCGTAAACACTTGGCGGCAGTTGATGAAACCAAACGGGTCTTGATCTTAAGCAAAGCACGAGAAGGCAAACTGCATGACAAACGTTTTCATGACGAAGATGACATTGCAGGTAGTGTGCCTGATGAAATTCCGATTGAAGTAGACTCGGGCTTTCAGGGATTACAGAAGCAGTATGACAATCTCCATCTTCCTCACAAAAAGCCCAAAGGGGGCAAGTTAAGTGACCTTCAAAAAACGGAGAATCGTCAATTGAGTCAATCCCGTGTAGTTTGCGAAAATGCCTTTGCTGGTGTGAAGCGCTACAACGCCGCCAGTGTCATTTATCGTAATCGGATTGAAAACTTTGATGACCATTTGATGCTGACCGCAGCAGGATTATGGAACTTCTACTTGATGGCTGCTTAAGAGAATCCCAATTACAAGACCAGCATTGCCTCACTTATCTTTTATTTCCCGACAACTCTTATGTATTGCCTCAATTGGGCAGCAGCTTCATCCAACTTCTTAAATACCTTGATACCCCGCAAACCAACTTCGGAATTAGTAACTTTAACGAGGTCAAACTCTTTGGAGTCCCAAACTTCATCAATACTTGTAGACTCATCAACAATATTTGCAATCAAGCTCGATTCATCGTCGTAGTTCCAGGCATTTGCTAAGAGCCACGGTAGAACCCAGTCAGATTGCAAAAGTTTTTCAATGTCGAACGAGTCAGAAAACTGCTGTAAGTTTTCGATACCAGGATGAACGATTGCTGTAGTCATTTTTGTGATTGGTAGTAATGAGTACACAGCACAGCAAGCTGTAGACAAGGCTTAAGCAACTTCTAATTACAGTTGTCCAAACTCTGTTTACAACGAGTTAAAAATCCATCTCATTCGCAGCTTTTGTTACAGCTAAAGCCTGTTTACTGACCTCTCGCCACTCTGTTTGATCGTTGTAGGATGCCATTACTAATTCCGACCCAACCCACACCCGACAGAACAACACGCTTTCATCGGTTGTCCCTGGAGTAGGCTGTAATGTAATCGGAGAATATAGTTGTTCTGGAGTAAGAGTTGCGATCGCGGTTAACAAGCTTTTAGAAAAGCGAGTATCATAACCGGATTCTAAGATATACGTCCGGTCTGCTTGAATAGTTATCAGCAACTTGCAGGTTTCTTTTTTGCGGCGTTCTATATTCTCAAACCGTAGTTCTTTAAGATATCCAGTTAAGGCAGTTTGAGGGACATCACTTGTTTCACCATTTAGTGTGTACCACAGTCCTCCGTGCTGACGGTAGATTTTGCAACTGCCAGCTTCATTGTGTAGCCCCAACTTCGGTTTATTGATTGAAGCAACCAACTGTTTGAGTAGTTATTCTTGACGCATCAAACAGGCAAGTAAATCCGATGTTTATTGAGACATGATAAAGATTGTAGATAGCACTTCACAGTGCCTTGGCGCAGCCTTTAGTTCTAATAATGAAGTGTGAAATTGGCAATAAAATAGCGCTCTTGCTATTACAAAAGCGCTTAATACTTGGTGATTTGTATCAAGTATAACTATTCTTCTGGGCTATTTCTCTGATAGTTCCATCCTAGAGTTCCGTCTTCTGTTGCCATTACTTGCTACTCAAAATGAAACATGGGCAGTAGATTTGTTAGGTTTTGGCTTTACACAAAGGCAAAAAGAAATAAATTACAGTCCAACTACAATCAAAATTCACCTTTACGATTTTTGGAAAACTTTAATCAACAGACTGATAACACTAGTAGGTGCATCAATGGGAGCTGCAACTGCAATTGATTTTACTCTTACTTACCCTCAAGTTGTAAAATCACTAATATTGATTAATAGTTTAGGTTACACTAATTCTCCCCCCTTTAGCAAATACTTGTTTCCTCCTTTTGACTTCTTGGCTGTGGAATATCTACGTCAACGCCACATCTTGGCATTAAATTTATGTAGTATCTTACCTAATCTAGATGCCAAAATACTTTTGGCTATTCAATGCGCCATGTTACACCAAGAAATGCCTAGTTGGAATGATGCCATGATTTCTTATGTAAAATCTGGTGGTTATAGTGAATTAGCAAATAGAATTGCCCAAGTTGACAAACCAACACTCATTTTATGGGGAGAAACTGATGATCTGCCGCCATCTGAAGATGCAGAAAAATTTCAGCAATCTATTGTCAACCCTCAACTAATATTGCTGAGGAATTTTGGTCATACCCCTCAAACTGAACAGCCAAAAATCACATCTCAACATATTTTACACTTTCTGAATAATGGGAAATTTTAATTTAGTTTAAGAGGATATTTTAAAAGTTCCGCTAGGTATAATTTAGCTGTTCTGCACTTAAGCTAGTATAGAACAGATAAATTGATGCAAAAATCAAATCTTTCTTTAGCTATAAAAAGTTATATGAAATGGTATTTATATTCTAAAAAGGAAAACAGATGACTGATAAAAAGGTCGTGCTAGTTACAGGAGCATCATCTGGATTTGGGCAGTTAACTGCTAAAAAGCTTGCTGCTGTAGGTTATTGGGTCTTCGGTACCAGTCGCAAGTCATATCCAGCATCAGGTGATGTAGAAATGTTGAAGCTCGATGTTACCTCTGATTCCTCAGTTCAATTATGTATTAAACAGTTGCTCACACGGACTAATCGCATTGATTTACTGATTAATAATGCTGGACAAATTCATGCCAGTATGTTGGAAGAAACTTCTTTACAACAAGCCAAGGAAATCTTTGAAACAAACTTTTGGGGGGTTGTCCGCCTCACTAACGCCGTTTTACCAGTTATGAGACAGCAGCGTAGTGGACATATTATCAATATCAGTTCAGTCGCGGGATTGATTGGCGCACCAGGTCAAGGTTTTTACAGTGCAAGTAAATTCGCCCTCGAAGGTTATAGTGAAGCACTGAGCGTGGAACTAGACCCATTCAATATCAAAGTGTCTTTAATTGAGCCTGGTTACTTTAAAACTAACTTCAACCATGCCATGTTACCACCTACCTTCAATTATGCTGATTACGACAATGTACGTGATGTGATTCGCTCAACTGTCACTCAAGCAATTGCACAGGGCGATGATCCAACAAAAGTTGCACAGACAATTGTCTTTGCTGCTTGTAGCCGTTCCCCACGATTACGGTATCGTGTTGGTAATGAGGCACAATGGTTGCCTCGCTTGAAAGCAATATTGCCTGATAACTTGTTTCGATTTGGTGCCCGCAAGCGGTTGAACCTGCCATAAATCACAGCTTCTATTTAATACAGCGATGGCTGCGCTAACGTCTGCCGCAGGATACCCGAATGCGAACAGCGCCTCTTGTCTTGAGAAGGGCTGTAAGGCAACGCTACAGCTTTGCAATACAACCAAAATTTTAATTAAATATCAATATTTATCTGTTCTATCTGTCTAGCAGCTTTATCCCAAAGCTTTGCAGAAGTCTCATCTTTCCAATGATTTCTGAGATTTTCTGCTTTTTTATGACTGATTCGTTCTAACATTTCTAGAACTGCGGCTAATGTTAATTGATCAACAATTGCCTCTAAAGACTCCATATATTCTTTTGTCATAACTAACCTCTTGAAGAAGTTTTAACATTATTTCCTAATTTTACATATTCACATAGGTAATCTACATTACATTTAACAATTATATTAGATGAAAAATGCCAACAAAATTTACAGTCAAAGTTTTGCTGAGGGCTTACGTTTGTCTATTATTACTACTAGTAAAGTTACAAGCGATGCCTGCGCCGGGCTATGCCTACGCAGAAATCCTACTAACCCAATTATAATGAAGCTTTGAAATAGGATAACTTGCTAAAAAGAATCGACCACATTTACCTGTCAGTATCTAATTTTTCTCAATCTGAGGCATTCTACGATTTGGTAATGCGAGAACTCGGACAATACAAAGGCGATAAAGTTATTTCTGAAGAACCACACGCTCATTACTTCGGCCCACAATTTCAGTTAACGATTCGACCTGCAAGGTCAGCACAAAAACACGATCCCTATGCTCCTGGTTTGCATCATCTCTGCTTTCAGGTAGAAACAATGACTGACGTAGACTGGAGCAAAACTAAAAGTGCCTCGCCCTCAAAGCCATAAGCAAGACGAGAAATTGGTATCTGAATTTAAAAAAACTCGGAATTATTCTTAATTGGCACTTGCCTACCTGGATTAGCGAAGCAATTATGTTGCTGACAATTGCAATCTGGCTCGTGTTGTTGCTGCTTTATGTGGGTAAATGGCTGTGGGCGAGAGCAGATGCCTTAGCTGAATTTGAGCATCCTGTTTTGTGTTGCTTTATCAGCTTAGTGCCTGTGTCTACGATGTTTGTGGCGCTAGCGATCGCACCCTACTCTCGTGCGATCGCCATCACATTATTTGTTGTCGGTACAATTGGTCAGTTAAGCTTTGGCGTGTATCGTTCCGGTCAGCTATGGATGGGAGGACGTGTTACAAGGGCTGATTCTACTGCGGCTGCTACCGTGGTTGTTTCAACAACCCTTTACAGCTACCTACTGGGCATTCACCCTCGGCATTGCCGCCTTGTCGCTGGCATCCTTGCGCCTTGTTGAACGCGGCATGACTGGAATGATGCAAGAATTGGCACTACTGCTATTCATGGGCGCAAATATTGCGATCGGCAGTATTGCTCTAGGGACAGTGCGGCTCTTGCTGCGGGCAAATTACTAAGCTAACGATCGTTCATTTTTCCAGAACATATTATTGGGAGTAGAACTTATGGCTGCAACAACTAAGCAAAATGACACTAAATCATTCGTTTACTCAACTCGAATTGATATTACTGTAGAAATTTAATTATGCAAAAAATTATAGGCTTCATTGAGTTTGTTGGCTGATTCTTCTAATAAGCGTTGTTCAAGAGCATTTCTTGATAACAGCAGTTGGCGCTCAATACCTGTTGAGCCAATGATACATGGAAGTCCAAGAACAACTTCACTGCCAACTCCATAGTTAGAATCTGCTCTAGTCGATACTGGAAATATCTGCTTTTCATCTCGCAGAATGGTATCAACTAACTGACAAACTACTGTTGATATGCCATAGCTAGTATATCCTTTGCGTTCAAAAATGTTATAGCCTCGTTTACGAGTTAACTGTGCGTACTCTTGCTGAATTTGTTCTAGCGTTGCTCCTTGTGGTATGGGAAATTCAGTTAACAGAATTCCCCCAATAAATGCACTAGACCAAACCACAAATTGACTGTCTCCATGCTCTCCAATCACATAAGCATGAATGTCTTGTTTTGCAACATTCAGTTGCTTTCCAAGTTGATATCTCAGTCTAGCAGTATCAAGAACAGTTCCCGAACCGAAAATTAGATTTTCTGCTCTGGTGGAAGTAGCCTGAGCAATCCGCGTGAGTACATCCACTGGATTGCTAATGATAATTACGATTGAATTTGGTGCAACTCGATCCAATTCTTTGATTGTCGAACGTATAATCTCTGCATTGTCGCTCAATGTATCTAATCGGGTCTGTCCAAGTTTTGGCTGCACCCCAGCAGTCACAATAATAATAATATCTGAATCAGCTAAATCTTCATACTGATTTGATGGTATGATTTCCATCTCTTTAAGTAGGGGAATGCTATCTTCGATATCCCATACTTGCCCTTCAGCTTTTGATAAGGTTCGGTCAAAAAGGACAACCCTTACACATCTACCGAGTAAAACTAAAGCATTTGCAACGTCTGCACCTACATTACCTGCACCAATAATACCGACTTTAGATGTTTTACTAATCATGCTATGTCTACTTTTTTCAAGAGTGAAATGTCGTTCGTTTGGTAAGTCCTTGGGTCTGCAATTGCTGTCTCCTTACAACTTGGAAAACAATATATTTAACCCTTCGGTCATCGTGGGATGAGTCAAAATACCATCGCGCAGAATGGTGTAGGGCATCTGAGCTTGCATCACCATCTGCACTGTTGAAATCACTTCACCTGCTTCATGACACAACAGAGAACACCCTAGAATACGACCTGTCTCAGTATCCATGATCGCCTTCAGAAGTCCATCGGTTTGACCGAGTGTTCTTGCTCTGGGAACGGCTGAGGCATCGATTTTCGCCACGCGGATAGCATATCCTTGTTGCTGTGCTTCAGTTTCAGTCAAACCCACATGAGCCAGTTCTGGAGCGATGAACAGACACGATGGCACTAAGCGATCGCCTGTACTGCGATCGCCCCCATCAATTAAATTAGCTTTGATAATGCGATAATCATCGAGCGATATATGGGTGTATTGCGGGCCGCCGTTGATGTCGCCTAACGCCCAAATTCCCGGAATGTTCGTCTCTAAGCGATCGTTAACTTGAATAAATCCGCGTGTATCGGTTGCCACACCAGCAGCAGCTAAATTTAAGCTATCGGTATTGGGCGCACGACCAACAGCGACGAGCAAATGCGACCCCTGGAGGGTGATTTCACGATCGCCAACTTGGATTTGCAGGATGGTTTCATTACCAGTGCGATTCTCCAAAGGAGACGCTTTGCGAACAACCCTCAACACCTTTGCCTTCAGCAAGAATTCAATACCGTTTCGTTCCAGCAGTGTTTGAACTGCGATCGCTATATCTGGATCTTGCTGTGACAGGATTTGCTCACTTTGCCCAATGACAGTAACGCCACAGCCAAAGCGCCGAAACATCTGGGCAAACTCTAAACCAATATAGCCACTACCGAGAACGATCAGGTGTTCAGGCAGGTATTCTAGCTCCATAATCGACTCACTCGTTAAAAACTCAACTTCTGTGAGTCCGGGAATGGATGGAATTAACGGTCGTGTGCCTGTATTAATAAATAAGCGTTCGGCGGTAAGTAAGCGATTTTTCCCCTCAGTCGTCGTTACTTCAATTGTTTTGGGAGCAACAAACCTTGCTTCGCCAATAATCAAGTTTTTATCTAGAGCCGTTTCTAGATTGTGCAAGTTCATTTCACGCGCAGATTGCACAACCGCTCGTTTTCGTTGGATCACTTCTGCTAGATCAACGATGGGTGTATTAGCTTTAACACCATAAGCGGCACTGTTTCGCACTGTGTTTGCTACATTAGCACTCGCCACCATAGTTTTAGTAGGAATGCAGGCAATATTAATGCACCCGCCACCAATCATGTTTAAGCTGCGTTCAACTAGAGCGGTTTTACGTCCGTCAGCAACCAGCGCTGGTGCCAGTGTTTTACCCGCCTTGCCGCCGCCGATAATAATATCATCATAATGTTGAGTGTCCACTTCCATATCCTTTGGGTTTGATCGGGTGAATACGATTTCTAGAAGTTGTTATGAATTTTAGAAAAACTGGCTGACTAAGGGGTTTTAGCGATAACGTATTTGGCGAGCGTAACTCAAGATGCTTGCCCTAGCTGATTTTCCAAAAAGTGCATAACACCCGTGCTTAGGATTCAACTTTTTCTACAAGCTTGCTTCATCAAGATCCGGTTGTTTTTATACACCTCTAAAGTTCCAGACTGGGGGTTATCCAACGTACCATCATGAGAGAAGTTCTGGCTTTCGGGTTGCCAAACAGGAACAGCTGTGTAGGACACAGGCTTAGTCCGACTTTTTCGGCTTCAGCCTGTTGATCGATGCGGGCAAAAATGAAATGGTGATGCCTTTTACTTCAAGAATGGCTTCTAATCGATCAATGGTTACAGGCACTGAATATTGACTGAGCTGGCTAATGATGCCGTTGTTCGCATTCATAGCAGTGGACTTCTTGTAGGATAAAAACTGGGTGATATGGCCGTTGGGCTTTTCAAAGATTGAGGTCTGACAATCCGGGGTGATCGTCAGGACGACGACCTAGTATCCAGTGGTATTTGCGTTCGCTTTGGTGAATTGGCAGGTCGTTGATACTGGCAATACGCCATCGCATGAATCCATGTTCGTCAAACTCCCAATTCTCATTGCCGTAAGAGCGAAACCAGTTGCCGGAATCATCATGCCATTCGTAAGCAAATCGGACAGCAATGCGGTTGTCTTGAAAAGCCCAAAGCTCTTTTATCAGACGGTAGTCCAATTCTTTAAGCCACTTACGTGTCAAGAATTGTGCGATCGCCTCACGACCAGATAGAAATTCTGAGCGGTTGCGCCAAATGCTATCCGACGTGTAAGCGAGTGATACTAGTTCAGGGTTATGTGTGTTCCAAGCATCCTCTGCAATTCGGACTTTTTGGATAGCGGATTCATTATCAAAAGGCGGCAGGGGTAGTCGAGAATTTTCAGGGTTGTTCATAGTATGTAAGCGGTAAAATCGCGATTCTCGTTCCGAGAGGCAACTCTTGAAGACGCTTTGCGTAGCTTGCTTCCACGGAGTGGTACGCCAACGTCTCAGCATGGTTGGATTAAAATTACAGCAGATTTAAAGTTGGTGGAGTACACAAACTAAGTCCCAAAGCCAGGTATGAACCCTGTTTTACTTCTGGATTCTGAATTCTGCTGTAAGTGCGTGCCGACCGAATTACCTCAAAAGCAGTTTAATACAGATCAATGACTACCACTCGCGATGTGCAGCGTTTCCCCAGATGCCCCCGTCACAACTGCAATTTTTCCCTCTAGTTTTTTCATGATGATTTCTTAGGAGCAACCGCACAGGCGGCACTGCCACCCGCTATGAATGAAAGAAACTATTTTGAGGCGACTAATCAACAGGTATATTAATAATTATCCTGACAGTTAAAACCGAACCCACAATAGTGTGTTGAGCCTGATTAGGAGCATGGTTCTGGGGCATTATGCCTATGACATTGGTGAAGGATAAAGTTTCCTATCCCGTTTGAAAGATTATCTATGAGTACATCCCTTTCGTCAGGACTATCCATAATAACTACAACAGGGTTGCAGCAATGAAATTGCCAGCAAATCAAGAGAAGAACCAGCCTGTACCTGTGGTAAAACCTTCATCCACTTTAGAAGAAATTAACCAGAACGCAGCCGGAATAGACCTTGGTAGTGGAGAACATTGGGTTTGTGTCCCTCCTGATAGGGCAGATAAAAATGTTCGCCGATTTGGGTGTTTTACCCCTGATTTAATTGCAATGGCCGATTGGTTAAAGGAATGCCGAATAAATACCGTGGCAATGGAAGCCACAGGAGTTTATTGGATTCCAGTGTTTCAGGTATTAGAAGCCAAGGGTTTTGAGGTCAAATTAGTCAATGCTCATCACGTTAAAACAGTCCCTGGGCGCAAAACAGATGTGTTAGATTGCCAGTGGTTACAAAAGTTACATACATATGGACTACTGTCTGGTTCTTTTCGCCCAGAAGACCAAGTTTGTGTGCTACGCAGTTATATTCGTCAACGAGATACCTTAATCAAGAGTGCTAGTGCCCATATACAACGGATGCAAAAGGCACTCATCCAGATGAATTTACATCTCCACAAAGTCATCAGCGATGTGACTGGTTTGACCGGAATGAAGATTATAAAAGCAATCGTTGCTGGTGAACAAGACCCACAAGTTTTAGCATCCCTCAAAGACCCACATATTAAAAGCAGCACAGCAGATATTGCTGCATCTTTAACTGGTGATTACCGTCGTGAACATTTATTTGTCCTCCAGCAAGAATTAACACTGTATGAGATTTATCAACAACAGATTATTGCTGTTGACGCTGAAATTGAAAAATGTTTAGCATATGCATGAACCTAAAACTTTAGATGAACCGCCAACAACAGGAAGAAAATGCAGAAAAAAACCGACTGCAAATCACCCCGATTTTGATTTGCATAAATATCTTTTTCGGATGGCAGGAGTAGATTTTACACTGATTGATGGTCTTGATGCTTTAACTGTTCAGACTATTTTATCTGAGGTGGGATTAAACCCGAAACGTTTTCCCAGCGTTAAACACTTCACCTCTTGGTTGGGTTTATGTCCTGGTCAAAAAGTGACTGGCGGTAAGGTCAAAAGCTCTCAAACTCGTACTGTTGTCAATCGTGCTGCAAATGCTTTTCGCATAACGGCTTTTTCTCTGACTCACAGCCGTTCTGCTCTAGGTGCATTTTATCGTCGGTTACGTTCTCGCTTGGGCGCACCCAAAGCAATAACTGCTACTGCACACAACCTGGCTCGTTTGTTCTACCAAATTTGGACAACTGCTGGACGATATTCTGATCCTGGTATGGAATACTATGAGCAAAAATACCAGGATTTGATCCTCAAAAATCTCCAGAAGAAAGCGCAAGCTTTTGGTCTTCAACTTGTCCCCAAATCCCAAGATAAGGAGGAAGCTTCATTTTATCAAACCCTTTCTATATAAGCTTTACGTCAAGTGTTTCTTGAAAGAGGGCAGCGTGAACTCTACAGTTTCGCTAGTGATTACTTTGTGCGTGGGGTCAGCTAGTTCGATCAGCACCTTGTGTACGCCAGGTTCTAGTCCGACCAAGATGATCGTTTCCCCACTGGAATCTACAAAGTGCCACGGCGCGTCGTCAACGGTGATGTGGATATGACCGATGCGCGGCGATACTTCGAGGGCACCTTTGCCAAACACTGGCAACACACGCAAATTCTCCGTCCGGTACTGGATGAAGACGCGACCCTGTGCTAGCGGTTCGGGAAGCGGTGGATCGACAATCAGCTTGGGTGGTGCTTCGTTTTCAATCGCAATCAACGGTGATGATCCGATAATGTCCCTAGCGCTCGGTGTGTGGCTGTTCATAGCAGGTAATTACCTGAGAGTAGTTTGTATTACGATCAAATGGCACTCAGATAAGCCGAAAGTCTTGTTTCACCTCGTTCCCAGTCTGGAGGCTTGTTCCAGTCACGGCAAGGGCTGTGTCTTAACTTAGTGCCATTCGGTACTCAGTCCATGTCACTCGCCCAATGCGATCGATCACTGCGTAGGCTTCTGCACCGTGCCGCGCTTCATACCAGGCTTGAAAGGATAATTCTGGGATGCCTAGTTCTGGACCAGGCACATTTTTCGGCGTGCGGAGCTTTTCCATCCGCGCTCGCGTCAGCCACACGCCTGCATGAGCCTCGTCATCGGCTGCATCGATCGCCGTCACGCGACCAATCCCAGCACGCCGTAGCGCAAATGCAAAGGTGCTACCACTGCCGCTGCCACCTATTATAGTGAAATTGCGATCGATGCCAGGGCGATCGGGCACCCAGTTTTCGGGATCGGAACCGAGCAGGCGTAGTGCCTCGCAGGCAGTAAAATCGGAATTGCTTGTTGTCATGTTGATCTCTTCATATCTCGTCGCGATGGATGGAAGAATCGGAATAGCAGACAATTAAGCTGTTAAGCTAACGCGCCTACATATTGCACTATTTTCCGTGTAGAGCGTGATT
Source organism: Nostoc punctiforme PCC 73102 (assembly GCF_000020025.1). Classification (GTDB taxonomy): domain Bacteria; phylum Cyanobacteriota; class Cyanobacteriia; order Cyanobacteriales; family Nostocaceae; genus Nostoc; species Nostoc punctiforme. The sequence continues at coordinate 2,426,950 of NC_010628.1, forward strand.
AGTCATCAGTCATTAGTGTTAAGGACAAAGGACAACTGACAAAGAACAACCTCACCAGTTGATATGCAATCTTATTTGCGTAACAGCTTAGTAGGTTTTTGTTCGTGGGTTTGGATTCGCTAGAGCGTGTTATGAACAACTGCCAGAAGCTAGAAAAGGGTTCGTGTTGCTACCACGTCGTTGGGTAGTAGAGCGCAGTTTTGCATGGACGGCTCAGTTTCGCCGTTTAGTTAGACAGGGATGGATTGCAGTCGTGATGTGAGAAATTGATCGATATAGTTTGCGATCGCATCCCCATCCTCTTCCAGGGCAAAATGTCCGGTATCGAGTAGATGGAACTCAACGTCTTTCAAGTCACGCTGGTAGGGATAAGCACCGTCAGCAGGAAAGATGTAGTCGTTCTTGCCCCAAACAATCAGGGTCGGAGGTTGATAGTTGCGGAAATACTCTTGCCATTGGGGATATAATAGTGGATTAGTACCATAGCTATACAGCAGCGCCAGCTGAATCTCATCGTTTCCTGGGCGATCGAGGAAATGTTGATCCATAGTCCAAGTATCGGGGCTGATCGCTTCTAGATTGCGAACACCGTTGGTATATTGCCACTTCGTCGCTTCCAGGGTGACAAGATATTTGAGCTTTTCAGCATTCTCAGGCGATCGCTCTTGCCAGTATGCCTTAATCGGCTCCCAAAATTCGCGTAGACCTTCCTCGTAAGCATTGCCATTTTGAACAATTAGAGATTGCACGCGCTCTGGATATTTAGCGGCAATTCGATAGCCAATGGGTGCACCATAATCCATCACATAAAGGCTGTACTTTTTGAGAGCGATCGCAGCAATGAATTTTTCTACAATCTCAGCCAAATTATCAAACGTGTAATCAAATTCATTTACAGTTGGCATTGAACTGTTGCCGTAGCCAGGATAATCAGGTGCAACGAGATGGAATTTATCAGCGAGGGCAGGTATGAGATTGCGGAACATGTGAGAGGAAGTTGGAAAGCCGTGCAATAGCAGAATCGTCGGATTATTACGAGAACCAGCTTCACGATAGAAAATGTCTAAACCATCGATCGAAACTGTGCGATATGTAGTCATGGGATTACTCCTTGTAAGCGATAAAAGTGACATGATGGCGTTTTACGACAGGTCGATCTATCTCACATCCTGACGACGGATCTGCTCCTGAAAGTAGTCCCGCCAGCTTTCAGGCAAGGCTTCAAGTTGAGCAGCACGATGCAGTAACTCTGGATTGTTTCGCTCACGCACATAAAGCTGAGTGATATCAGCAACAGTAATATTGTTGGTATCTCGACTCATCAACTCTAAAGTGTCTCCGACTCCAACTTCGCCCTCTTGCAAAACCCGAAAGTAAAATCCGGTGCGACGACTGGCGAGAAATCGTTTCACCATATCCGATCGCTCAAAGCGAATCCCTAGTTTGTAGCAGGGTAAGCGCGGTTGAGTCACCATTAGTTCAGCACTGCCGATTTTGAAGCGATCGCCAATGTTAATTTCCTCTTCTTGAAATCCTGTAACTGTGAAATTTTCACCAAAGATACCAAGTGTGAACTCTGTGTCAGGCAATTCATCTCGCCAGTAATCGTAATGCTCAAAAGGATAGACATAAACTGCTTTGTCTAAACCACCATGAACCGTTAGATCAGCCTGTGCATCGCCATCTAAATTGAGTTCACGCACCATCACTCTCGCATTAACTGGCTCTTTGAAAATTCCAGTGCGGACGGGTTTTCCTTTCCAAGTCACTTCACGCGGCAGTCCGACATTAACAGAGATAAGCTTCATCTTTAACTCCTTTTGGACTTCAAATCTGTGCCATACCGCCATCAACAAACAACTCAATGCCGTTCACGAAGCTACTGTCATCTGAAGCAAGAAAGACAACGGCTTTGGCAATCTCATCGGGTGTGCCGACTCGTCCCAGTGGAATGGCGCTGGCTTGGCTGTCCACGAATTCTTGCAACTGCTGGTCATTTAGTCCCAAATAATCGTAACCAGGAGTCGGAACCACACCAGGGCTAATGGCATTCACTCGGATCTTGCGTTCTCTGAGGTCGAGTATCCAATTCCGAGCAAACGATCTCACGGCGGCTTTGGTGGCGCTGTAAACACTGAAAGCTGGCGTACCTTTTATAGAAGTAATCGAAGCATTCAGGATAATAGAAGCGCCCTCTGGTAAGAGTGGCAGCGCCTTTTGTACGGTGAACAGCAAACCTTTGACGTTTACGTTGAATGTTTTGTCAAAGTGTTCCTCAGTGATTGCTCCAAGTGGGGCAATTTGTCCACCTCCAGCATTAGCGAAGATGATATCGAGGTGTCCTTGCTCTTGCTTAATAGTGGCAAACAGACGATCGAGGTCTGCCAGATTAGAAACATCGCTCTGTACAGCCGTAACATTTTTACCAATGGCTTCTACAGCAGCATCCAGTTCGACTTGGCGACGACCCGTGATGTAGACATAGGAACCTTCAGCAACAAACTGTTTAGCTGTGGCAAGACCGATACCACTGTTGCCACCCGTGACAAGGGCGATTTTTCCTTCTAGTTTTTTCATTATGTTAATCTGATGGGGATTCTGGATTTGTATGAACCATTGAAGTGTTATCGGTTCTGTTGCATCACAACTTTGAGAATAGCAGATTTAACCCTTCATTCATTCTTGGAACCAGTTGGGGCAAGGGCTGTATCTTAACTTAGTACCATTTCTTACATCTCCTTTGATCGATCTGCTTAATGACTCTGCTTAAGACTTGCAACGAGGTCAGTCACTTGACGTTGAGCCTCTGCGCTCAGTGAGTCAAAGTCGTCTAAGAAGAATTGACGTTCTAGCGTTAACTTCCGGGTATTGAGTAACCCTTCGATCTGCCAACCTTCGTCGCCTTTTGTTACGACGTATAGCGGCAGCGAATCTCGTGACGCTGAAGTTTCGGTTTGTCCGGGCAGTATTACCCTGATAACTACAAGCATGAGCGCGAGTTGCGAGTTCACGAAGCGGACAAAATCCACCTCACCCTCCAAGCGTGTTCCTTTGACAACTGTATCGAACGCTTGCTGATGAAATGCAGCGATTTCTTTTCGACCCTTGAGATGTGTGCCCTCGAACGTGATGAAATCAGCAGTTTCGCTGAATGGGGCAGCGAAGCCTTCGCCGCTACCTCGATTCCAAGCATCAATCATCTGGCGATGAAAAGCACGGATTGCCGACTCGTCAGCAGTAGTGGTGGTTTGATCTGTTTGTAAATTCATAGTTTTGAGTTTTCCTTTTAAGTGATAGACCAGTTCTCAAGCGAGCAGACGCAACGATTCCTCCCAAAGGCGATCGGCGTTGTTCGTGTTGAGGGCGTAGGGAGCAACACCACTGTAGTCTTTGGTTTGCTGGGTAACGATCGTAGCTTCGTTGCAGTCCTCGAAGTAGCGACCACCAATGCCTTCCACTAAGGGGGAGGTTGCCAGCAGAATTGAAGTGGCAGCACCCTGCTCTGGTGTTTTTTGCAATTCTGCCGGGGTCTGGATACCACCAACGTGGCGTTGGAGATTGGTGGCGATCGCCCCAGGCATCAAAGCATTGGCAGTAATGCCATCCCTGAACCAGCGCCCAGTACCAGCGACAGCGAAGAGTACGTTCGCTGTTTTGGACTGCCCGTATGCCAACCACGGATCATAGGGACGGAACGCGAAGTGGATATCATCGAATACAATCGGCGAGAGCATGTGGGCGCTAGAACTGACAGACACGATGCGCGCAGCACCGTCCGCCGCCAGAGCATCGTGGAGTCCGAGTGTTAGAGCGAAGTGTCCGAGGTGGTTGGTGGCAAACTGCATCTCCCAACCTTCGGGTGTGTGCTGTTCAGGCAATGCCATTACCCCTGCGTTGTTGACGAGGATATGTAGTGGTTCATTCCACGCGGCAATGAATTTAGCGATCGCTCCTCGGTCGGTCAGGTCAAGTTTGGCGACGTGAATATTTTGATTCCCAGTGATAGCAGTGATGTCAGCCGCCGTCTTTGCCCCAGCATCGACGTTATGCACAGCCAACGTAACTTCGGCTCCAGCGTGAGCCAACGCCCGCGCCGTTTCTACACCGATACCCGATGCTGCTCCCGTGACGATCGCCCGTTTGCCAGAGAGATCGATTCCCTGTGCTACCTCAGAGGCGGTAGAGTGCCGTCCAAATGGTGTGGTAATTCGTGCCATTGCGTGTTCCTTTCTTTATAGATGTTAGGAGCGATCGCTGACTTCTAGATAAGTTGAGTTGGCTGGATTTTGTACTTTGTGCTTAACGAGAAGAGTTTGTCGAGTGCAACTTGTTTTAATAGAGTTGTCGGGAAATAAAAGATAAGTGAGGCAATGCTGGTCTTGTAATTGGGATTCTCTTAAGCAGCCATCAAGTAGAAGTTCCATAATCCTGCTGCGGTCAGCATCAAATGGTCATCAAAGTTTTCAATCCGATTACGATAAATGACACTGGCGGCGTTGTAGCGCTTCACACCAGCAAAGGCATTTTCGCAAACTACACGGGATTGACTCAATTGACGATTCTCCGTTTTTTGAAGGTCACTTAACTTGCCCCCTTTGGGCTTTTTGTGAGGAAGATGGAGATTGTCATACTGCTTCTGTAATCCCTGAAAGCCCGAGTCTACTTCAATCGGAATTTCATCAGGCACACTACCTGCAATGTCATCTTCGTCATGAAAACGTTTGTCATGCAGTTTGCCTTCTCGTGCTTTGCTTAAGATCAAGACCCGTTTGGTTTCATCAACTGCCGCCAAGTGTTTACGCGTATGACGTTTCTTTTTACCGGAGTAATTCTGTTGTTGTTGTTCTCTTTCTTGAGGTCGCGCAATTGGGCGTTCTGTCCCATCAATCATCACTCGTTGCACTCCTGGAAAGCGTGACAAAAATGCTTCAATGCTTTCGAGATGGCGTTCCGGCAGCGCCATCTTCTGTCCCAAAGCCGCTTCTAATATTGGCTGCAATCGATGCATCCACTCATGTGCCTGGGAGCGATGCATATCAAAGAGCAGTCCCGCCACATCAAAGGTCGGATAACATTTGAAATAGAAAAGGATGAAAAACAATTTGTCTTGGGCTGTAAGTAAGCGGGCTTTGCGTCCTCCACCCAGGCCACGTTGACGAGGCTTGGCCTGTTGAGTATCTAGGTACATCGTGGTAAACGTGGGCAAAAGGGCATCAAATGCTTTCCGGTTCAACCCAGTTAATGCCCTCAACAGTCGGTCTTGCTTCAGCGCACCTTCAATATTCAGCATCATTCTTCCCTACCACTGCTGTCTATTCTCTCTTATTTCCCGACAAGTCTATTACTTCGGTTCAAGAGTGGATGTCTGCTGACACTGGTGATTGGATTTGTCCGATTGATTTTGCTCCAATCGTGTGGAATCAGTTAATCAATAAATGTAGCTCCCAGTTTAAAACCTTATACCCCTCTACCCAGTCATAGGAAGAGTTTCAAGTTATCAACTGTGCCATAGCTGATGATCTATTGAGTAGTGCTAATAGCAGATTTCAATTGAAGTTTAATATTTGTACCTTTTTTAAGGGCAACTTCTCCACCAGGGCTAGACAAAACAAAAGCAGCCGCAGCTGCACCACCTGCGAGCCCACCATGCTTGAACTTGGCTTGATTACCAAGAAAATGACCTGCAATTGTACCACCTAAAATAATCCCTGTATTTTGAATGAACTTACCTTTGGTTTTTGTTTCTAACTTGGTGTTTACTAAAGTTGCATCAATGGGATAAGATGAACCATTTTTAAGCGAAATATCATCAAAAACTAAATGTAAACTTGCTTTTTTTCCTTTAGCAGCTTTGACTACATCTTCCAGGTGTCCCTGTATTTGACCTTCTTGAAGAACTTTATTAACTCCGGTTGAGGAATTCTTGATTTCTAAAACAAAGCGGTCATTATTTTGGCTTTTACTCGTAGATATCTCTTGTTGAAGAACAGTCTCAAAACTTGTTCCAGCAGGTACAGATATTTGTTGATTATTTGGTTGACTAGATGTGCCTTCAGGAAGCGCAGTTTTATTGCTACTAGAAGTATTGTCAGTCTGGGTATTAGTTTTATTACAACTTGATGTGCTACTTAATAAAATAACACTCAATAACAATGGCAACAGATTTTTCATAGCGACGATGTTGATGTAATGAATAATAACAATACAATCTTTTCAGGGTTTTTCGGTTATTTTTATGGAAAACCTGGCTCAAAATCCTTGAAAGCCTTATTCTGTAAGTATTTCATTTAAAACAAAGTTATAATTCTTTATAACCCTTACCCCATCTGACTTTTCACGGGAAGTACTGAAACCCTCCTCAAGGCTGATTGCATTCTCAAAGTCATCGCTTCTACACCGCTTGTCTATTTTGGGAATTATTTTATCTGAGCTAAAATTCTTTTACTTTGGTTCTACTTTTACTTTGGTTCCACTCTCAGATAAAACTGCGTACCTACAAACAGAGTACCTCTCTTGGTTGGATCTACGTTTTCTACTACCTCAGTTTTACCTACAGCAATCAAACCTAGACCAAAAATTTCGCTTGTTGCTGCGTCAAGTTGTTTTTGTGTTGCACCCGTTTGACTCAAATCGATTGACGAAACTGGAGAAATCTTCGGCTTATTTAGAACCAGATTATCTGTGGAGAAGCAAGGAGTTGTGATGCAACGAATGCCATTGTCTTTTAGTGCCACAAAAGTACCATTTGCTGGGGCATTTGTCGCGGCATAGAAGGCTTCTTTTACTCTCAAATTCCCAAACTCACCGAAGAGAGGAAATGTTACTGGAACGATGCTACCTCTGAGAATCACACGGCTACCATCATCATTTTGAATTTTTACCAGTTGGTAAGGTGAAACTTTCAGAGAACTCCAATCAATTGCAGACACATAACATTCGGAGCGAAAAACACCATCTAAGCAAGGAGTCGCTTTCAAGTTGACTTGTTTGATAAAATATCCACCGCATATTGGAGAAGCACATCTGCGAAAATCTCTCCGTATCGTGTAATATCCCCACTGTGGAAACTTTTGGTTTTTGACAGTGGCGGCAACAGAATCAGTAGTCTCTGGAGCAGAAATATTTTGCGCCCATACTTTGGAGAAAAATGCGTTGGTGACTATTATTGCACCTAATAGAGGAATAATTGAGGCTTTGTAGTTCAATGATTGTTTGTTCATGGTAACTTTAGATTTTATTTGAGGATTCAATACTTTTGTTAAGAGCAGAGTTGACAACATTTTTAGCAAAAACTGCCAAAATTACCTATATACAAACTCGTAGTTGATAAGGTAAGTTGGAATACTATAACTCTTACACTACTGACAATAGGTTAAAAAACCTTACAGGAAACCTTAAAGGAATTTTAAGGACTCTAGAACTTACGAATTGACAGAAAACTATCTATGTGCATTCAAGCCCACCTTTTGTTTAAGGTGTTCTAGGATGAAGTCACGAGCGACCTGAAGTTAGTAATTGCTCTGATTGTCCGAACCCTAAACACAGCCATCTACTGATACACCTATTCATCACGGAGCGATCGTCAAACTTTTCGGTCTACTGATTGTAGCTGTAAGGTTGACTTCCGATCCAAGTCATGTGGCGGCGTTGAGCGCAGTCTTGACGCTAAGTTGGCCGATTTTCGCCCTACCTGGGGGCATTATTTCAGATCGCAGAGACAGGAAATGGTTGATGGTTTGGGCCAACATAGCACGAGCGGTAGCAATGGTACTGCTTGCACTAGCGGCAACTACTGAAGATCTAACTATCTGGACTTTGTATGCGATCGCTTTTGGGCTGGGTGCAAGTGAGACACTCGCGGATACGGCAGGGATGGCAATTGTCCCAGCAGTGGTGAAGCGCTCAAGACTTAGATTGAACTAATGGACTGGCTGAGGGAGTCAGAACTATCGCTAACGATTTCATTGGACCACCCCTAGCAGGAGCACTGCTAACAACAGGTTTTGTACTACTTAGTTTTTTGAGCTGCCTGGGCTACTTGGGAGCTGCATTTGCACTATTGCCCATGCATGGGTGCTATCGCTAAATCATTTTATCAGTAGTAAGAATAAATTTATATTTTTTAAACCGTATTAACGCTTAAAGAGGAAAGATGAGTTTGAGTTACAACTTGCAAAACTCTCTTTTTTGACCCAAAACAAGCTAGGATTTCCTTTGAGTAATAATTTCGAGACAGGGATTATCTACCTTAATAGAAAAAAATATATGTGCAACTTTAGATTTGAGTAAATCATTATCAAACTTTTCTTCGCAGGTAACAAAACATTTAGAATTGACAAACATCACGGAATTGAATGGAAAAATTGTTGAAGAAAGAGAAAGAGGAATTAGAGAACTTGCACTTATTTTAGCTGGTCAATGTATTGCTATTTTGTTGTATAACCTTTCACAATCTCAGTCAGCTAATCAAACAGCTATGAATAAAACAAAAGGCTGGTGGGATGGCAATATGCAAAATCACGGTTATAGAAAGCGACAAATATTAACAGTTGGAAACGTTTTAATTAATTTAAATTTACCATATATGGTAAAGAAAAAGTCAACAAACCAGACCACAAATAAAATAGCAATTCAAGGATTCTGTCCCTTATTAAAGTGGTTGGGAATGTCATCCGGCTTAACCCCATTAGTATGGTCAACAGTTGCCCAATACGGTGCAATTACTAGCTCATTTGAAGCCGCTTGTACAACTTTGATGGGTTGGGGAATTAACCTTAGCTTAAAACGAATTGAACGTTTAACATATAAATTTGGTCAAATTGGGATCAACTTACGCCAATCTAAAATCTTAAATCGCCAATTAGGGAATTTAGCTGAAGGTAATATTCTTAAAGACCAAAGAGAAGTCAAAAGCCGTAGATGGTGGTCGGAGTAAAATCCGAATTAATAAAAAGGGGAGAAAAAACTCCAAAACTAAGTGACACGGGTTTATTGGCAAATGGGTTGAGCCAAAGTTATTCACAATTTATGTTGTTGATGAGCAAGGTAAAAAAATAAATACTTCTGAAATTCCTATTACGAATGATGGCACTTATGAAGGATATAAAGCGCTTTTAGAGATTTTAGAAGCGGATTTAGTTGACTTGGGAATTAGTCAAGCAGAACAAGTCTTATTAATCGGGGATGGAGCAGAGTGGATCTGGATACATATTCCCCCACTTTTGGCAAGATTAGGATGCCCAGTTGAAACTTATCAGCTATTCGATTTTTATCATGTTACGGAAAATTTAAAAGTATTTGCAGACGCGGCTTTTAATGAAGAAGTAGAGTCTAAAGAGTGGTTTGTAAAAGTTAGAAAGAGTTTAAAAAAAGGTAAAGCCAAAATTTTAATCAGCCAAATGGATGAGTTGATTGCTGTAGCTACCGGAGAGCGGTGTAAGATTATGGTCGTTAAGCGAAATTATATTTTAGATGCTTATCGTAAAGGGCGTTTAAATTATGATAAAGCAATAAATAAAAACCTCCCTCTTGGCAGTGGCGCGATTGAAAGTTTAATCCGCCAAGCTGTCAACTTAAGAATCAAGGGAAACAGTAAATTCTGGTTGAAAGAAAATGCAGAAATTATGTTACATCTGCGTTGTCAATGGATAGCTAAAAATTGGGATAATTTTTGTGGTTATATCTTTAATTCCTTTATTAAACCAAAAACTGCTTGATAAATTTTATACTTTAGTTCTACTCTCAACTTCTTATTTGATTTAATTAACACTAAATATAAAAGACTGATTGTAGATATTTTTGGTAACAATCGTCAAACGACTTGCTATTTATCTTTTTGAGATATCTCATCAAGATGAATTCTCGTGGCTAGCAGCACATATTTAGTAAATAAAGTCACTTCTTACTTAGATTTGATTTTTGCAATCGCTTACTTTTTACGCAATCTGACAAAACCGCATTGCTCGCATATTACTTTCATACTTCGGGCCTTGCTTAGTAGCTACAAAAGTCAGCCTGTTGTCTTGAGAAACTTTAGGTGCAGCAATTACGGCATTGCTGAAGTTGAAAATTGTGGTTGAGAGTAAACCGAGTAGGATAAGTGCTAGAAATTTGATTAAACGCATCATAGTTAGTTATGAAAAATATGAACAGTTTTTAGTTTGAAAATTGAGAATGACCGAACAAGGTAACTTGATTTATCTAGTTGCAAAGCTTGATTCGCTAGCCGGAAATTTAACTAATAAAAAAGTATTTCTATCTCTCCTGTGGGAGTATTTAGGGCTTGCTGAAAAAAAAGAAAAGGTTGCAGTCTCTAGATTCTCAGACCAAAGAAGTATATTCAGGTGCAAGACAAGAAGGTAAAATAGCCCAAAATCCTTGCATCACAGTGGTTCGTCGCAGCATAGTGTATCATTATTAACTATGTACTGAAAAGAAGAATCAACTCCAATTCCAGCAGAAAGTTTTGAGCTTCCATTTGAGGGAAAGTTATCATCAGATAATCGTTGGATAATTATGGCCGATTTAATACCCTGGACAGAATTTGAGTCGGAATATTCTGCCGGATTCTCCGCAGAGATAGGGGCACCAGCAAAGTCATTTCGGATGGCGTTAGGTGCATTAATAATTAAAGAGAAACTAAGTATAAGCGACAGGGAAACAGTAGAGCAAATCAAGGAGAATCCTTATTTACAGTACTTTATAGGGATGTCATCTTATAGTAACAAAACTCCATTTGACGCATCCATGTTAGTACATTTTCGAGAAAGAATCAGTGCAGAACTAGTCAATAATGTGAATCAAGAAATGGTTAAGAAGATGCTAGAGTTAGCATCTTCTATTGACACCGAAAAAAAACAGAAGACGCTCGCGAACTCGCTAACGCTGCGCTATCGACAGAAAAAGCAGCAGAACAAGGTAATACGCTAAGAAATCGAGGGAAATTAATATTAGATGCGACTTGTGTGCCTAGTGATATCAGCTATCCAACAGATTTAAACCTATTAAATCAAGCGAGAAAACAGACAGAAAGAATAATTGACTTGCTTTATGAACAGATAAAGGGAATATTAGAGAAAAAACCAAGGACTTACCGAGAAATAGCTAGGAAAGACTACTTAGAAGTAGCTAAAAAACGTCGTGTATCTCAAAAAGAGAGGAGAAAAGCGATTAAAAAACAACTCCAATATATTAAAAGAAACTTATCCTATATTGACCAGCTAATTGTAGCAGGAGCATCTCTAAAAAGTTTAACTAATAGACAATATAAGATGTTGCTGGTAGTCGCAGAAGTATATCGTCAACAACTATGGCTGTATGAAAATAAAAAGCAGAGCATTGATGACCGTATTGTAAGTTTAAGCCAACCACATATCCGTCCAATTGTCCGAGGAAAAGCGGGTAAAGCCGTGGAATTTGGCGCTAAACTATCTGCTAGTTACTTTGATGGATATGCATTTTTAGACCATATTAGATGGGATAACTTTAATGAATCAGGAGACTTAAAAACACAAATAGAATCCTTTAAAAACTACACTGGATATTATCCAGAATCTGTTCATGTTGATAAAATTTATCGCAAAGCGAGAAAACCGATCTTGGTGCAAAGAAAGAGGTATTAGAATCAGTGGAGTTCCTTTAGGAAGACCGCCAAAAAATGTGAGTAAAGAAAAAAAGAAGCAAGCTTTACAAGATGAGAGGATTCGTAATTGTATTGAAGGCAAATTTGGACAAGCTAAAAGAAGATTTAGCTTGAGTAGAGTAATGGCGAAACTTCCTCATACAACTCTAACTGTGATTGCTATTACTTTTTTAGTCATGAATCTTTCTACTCACCTGTCACGGTTTTTTTGTGCCTTTTTATGTCTATTTTGGAAAAATAGACATTTTTTAGCGATTGACATAACCAAGCATTATGATTTTGCTAGCTATAGGCAACAAAAACTTATCTTTGACCTTGCTTAAATAACTAGTAGTGTACCAAGGTAACTTTGCTAAGTAAAACCTCTAATTGGTAAAATAGCCAAAAACGGGGTGTAACATGGCAAAAAAGTACATTGTTGACTTGAATGAAGATGAAGTTTCCCAACTGCAATCGATAATTAAGAAAGGTAAGCATAAGGCAAGAACCATAAGCCGTGCAAACATTCTTTTGATGGCTTCCGAAGGAGAAACGGATCAAGCGATCGCTAGCATAGTTAGAGCGCATGTTGCAACAGTGCAACGAATACGAGAAAAATTTGTCATTGGAGGGTTAGATTTTGCTTTAAAGGATGAAGTTCATCCACCAAAACATAAAAAATTAGATGAAAAGCAAGAAGCATTTTTGATTGCAACAGCTTGTTCTAATCCGCCAGAAGGAAGAGTGCGTTGGACAATGCAATTATTAGCAGATCATTTAGTGAACGTTGGTATCATAGATTCAATCTCAGATGAAACAGTACGTCAAACTTTAAAAAAAATGAAATTAAGCCTTGGTTGAAAGAACAATGGTGTATTCCTGAAGTTAACGCAGAATATGTTTTCCGAATGGAAGATGTGCTGGATTTATACAATGAGCCTTATGATCCTAAACGCCCTGTAGTCTGCTTTGATGAACGTCCATACCAATTAGTAGAAGAAGTAAGACTTCCTTTGCCACCACAGCCAGAGCAACCTGAACGTTATGATTTTGAGTATAAACGTAACGGGACAGTAAATTTATTCGCATGTTTTCAACCCTTGGCTGGATGGCGGCATATCGAAGTTACAGAACGTCGAACTAAAGCCGATTTTGCTAAACAAATGAAAAATTTAGTAGATGTTTCCTACCGAGATGCCGATGTTATTCGTTTAGTAGTTGATAACTTGAATATTCATACACCCAATGCATTATATGAAGTTTTTCCACCAGAAGAAGCACGTCGAATTATTCAAAAGTTAGAGTTTCACTATACTCCTAAACACGCTTCTTGGTGAGCCAGTGCGTTGGGCGGGTTCCCCGACTTGAAGCAACTGGCGAACCCGAAGGGCTGAATCAGGTAGAAATCGAATTATCTGTTTTATCTCGCCAATGTTTAGAACGGCGTATTCCTAATGCAGAAACATTAACTTCTGAGATTGCCGCTTGGGAGAAAAAACGTAATCAGCAAAAAGCTAGTGTTTATTGGGGTTTTCAAACCAAAGATGCTCGCCGAAAAATGGAGCGTTTATATCCAAATTTAACATAGCAAAGTTAGCTTGGCAGACTACTAGTCAACCCAAAAGAATTGCTTTTTTATGACTTTTTCAGCAAGCCCTAATTAACTCACAAGGACGTTCTCTCTCACCCGGTAGTGGTGCAGCGATCGCAATTGGATTGCCTGTGCGATCGGCAATACGTACCATTCCGCCTAGCCCTGCTTCCAGATTGGTAGAAAATAAACTAGCAATTGGCTGGAGAACATCGGCGATCGAATCAGCAGCATCAGCTTGGCTTTCTACTAGTTGCAGCAGTCTGCTATCATCACTGACAATCCAATACCATCCTGGCTTAGGTTTTGCAGTTTTGTCTAGGTTTTCAAGAAGGGTTAGGTCATCTACACATCGAGCAATCAAATATTCGTGTTTATCAAGCACGTCAAATCCCAAAGTAAGATTTTGAAATAAGGGAGTTCCTGGAACCTGGCTTAGTTCAGATTGGGGATGAAAAACACGACGCACTTTTGCATCATATTGTAGCAATTAACTCTGCTAAGTCCTGTCTGCTGCGTCCTCTAGGTGACATCAGTTCTATCTCGAAGCCGATTTTCCAATTTAAAAAAGACATAACTGTGTTTTGTAATCATATTCACCCTGCACTGACTTGAGCTAGCGGCGGGCGCTGAATTTTGAATTTGCTTGATATATATAGAGATGATTGTAATTTTGGAGTTTCATCTCTTCATTGCATATAGCTGACAATTATTGGTAAAGTGGTGAAGATTTTTGTGAGAGTTGCAGATACTTTACTCCTAATTTCTTTCTGCAACCTTTTTGACTGATACAGCGATCGCTTTAGCGTTTTTGGCAATCTTGAACAGCAGGGGCAGAAGCTTGACGCTGGGAATACTTAACTTCCCATCCCGGTAAATTCCACCAGACAACACGCTTTTCTGGCTGTACCCAAAAGTCTAGTTGTTTGATTTTGCCATTTTCAAAAACTAGTTTCGGGAAGGTAGGATAGTCGCGATCGTCACTCTCGCTATAGTTGCGTCCAAGATAGTTAAAACAAGTCTTTAATCCTTGAGTAACTCCCAACTCTTCAATTCCAATGCCTTTCAAGGTCGAGTTGTCGTAGCTGAAGCTGCCATTGAACGATTTGCCTACTAGCGATCCTTTGGTCACATTGATTGTGAAGTCATAGCTAACAGTAGAGTTTTGGGCTTGGCTTGTTGCGATTACAGCAGTGGTAAGAGCAGCAGTTGTAATGGCGCTGACACAAAACGCCCACCCTGGAGGGACGATCGCAATTGAAAATTTGGGCAATAGTTTGAGCATGTTAGTATTGATGGCTGAGGTTTAGTTATTTCAGATAATTTGTGCGATCGCTCCAACAGGCGATCGCACAGTTGAGGATGTCTAACTAAGTGTTAATTATACAGACAAAAGCACTTTTAGAAATTAGGAGCGAGCATATCGTAGTGCTTTTTTAAGCAGCTCATCATTACCCAAAATATTGAAGTAAGTTGATAAATTAAACGGTCAGATAGGTTACACATCAGGAATGGTTTTATCTTGATGCAAAAAACGTTTTTGTATGCACTTATTTTTGCAGTTCACTGCGGGATATAGACGTAATTTTTCAAGTCTACGCGCATATCCCACTTGCGATCGCGCAACAACTTTTGCCAAGCACCGATTCGCTCTTCCATGTCGCCGCTATCGCGCGTGGGGAACTGAAGACGTAATTCCATGAACCTATCCACGAAATCTTCCTCATTGTCTGTGTCGTCGCTCGCCTCTGTGAAAAGGTGTTCAACCCCCCAATTCTCAGAATTGTCGTCTTCCATACCAGCGTTCATGGCTGTATCTATGAGTACGCCAATCGTCAGCGCTTTCATGTAATTCTTCGACTTGAGCAGTTTCAGCGTCGGCTGCCAGTAGGTGGAGATGTAGGCATCCCACTGAGCCTTCCACCATTTCTGGTCGTTGGCGATCGCATGGACTTTTTCGATGATTTCGTCTACAGGGAGATTGCTATAGTCCTGACCGTAATTCTTCCAAATAACATCTGCGTCATTGTAGCCCTTGCCTGTCGTAGCACCATAGATGCCGATAGTTACGCCGCGACCGTCTTCAATGTCCTCTGCATAACCGTAGATAATTTCTTCATCGACTGTCTGCCACCACTTGCTATTAGCCTGTTCTGGCCCGTTGATCATGCCAAGGATGTTTGTGAGTTGCTGTGCATCCAAGCCAGTCAGGGTGTTCAGCTGGTTTAGCGTGCCAGGCGGAAAGAACTCAACGCCAGGTACTTCTTGCGTAGGGGGTTCGTCAATTTTAGGCAAGCAGATTTCCTGACCAGTTTGCAAATTCTCAGCTTCTTCTTCGGTGAAGGGAATACCATTAGGATTCATGATTTCCCGCCAGCGATCGCCATCTCCTAATTCTCGTGCTGCAATTTCAAAGAGCGTGTCATTAGGTTTTATGGTGTAGGAACTACCGATTTTACAAGACATAAATTACCTCAACTTAGTTCTATTTTTGTGGATATTTTTGGTACAACTAACTAGTTGCAAACTTTATTGGCGTTACAGCATGGCGTAAATAAACCACCTATTGGAAATGTCTAAACCCATGCCAAAAGATAATTACGAATTACGAATTACGCCTTGCAGATAAAGTCTTCGCTAGTGCTGGAGCCTTTCTTTAAGTTGCGCTTCGTAGAGAGACGCTGGAGAAAGCTTGCCCTTTTCGCCTTCCACGTTTCCAATTGCACCTGAGAATTTGAACTTTTTCTGCACTTTACCTGTTGAAGACACCGCGTAGTTCTGCGCCGTTGGTGGTTTCTGCACAATTATTGTGCCGTTGTAGTTCCAAATAGTGGAGTGTGCTGCCGCCCAACCGTGACCACTGCCGAAATTGCCGCGATTAATCAAAGCGATGCTTCCAGTATCAGGACTGTTCTCATCGATGCTATCGAAGAGCATGGCTTGAGTCCAGAGTCGATGTCCTTCACTGTCGGAGTTATCTGCGGAGTTAGAGCCTAAGCCTTTCGACTTGCATTTGTGGAAGACAATTCCAGAAGCGCTACTCGTACCGTTAGAGATAAAGTTATGGCGGCCGTTTGTCGCCTCACAGTTCTGGAATAAGATGAGTTGACTGTGCTTTTCGGTGTTGAAATTGTACATACGTCCGCCCGTGCGAATGGCAATTGGGTCGAATGCCTTGACATCTGTCACCGTTACCCTCAATGCTCCTTCTGTGTACACACCAGAGAATCCAAAGTGCAGGGCGGTGAGATTACGCACCCAGGCATCTTCTGCACCGATAACGCTAACAGCACTCCACAGGGATTTTTCGTCTTCGCCGCCTTTATCAATTTCGATGCGTAGATTCTCAAGCCCCACATTTGTCAAGACTTCACTGCTGTTAATCTTGCAGACGATAGATTGTGACAACTTGCGATCGAGATGATTGTAAATCGGTGCGTCAAGTATAATCTTGTTTCCTTCCACGCGATCGACCCGTCGATAATACACAATGTCTACTTTGCCTGGTTTCCAGGGGTTTTTGTCAGGGTCGTCAACCTCACCCACACCACCACCGTCAAGCGCATCAATCCACTTCTGCGTAGAGGGATGCTTAATGATAATGGCATCGCCAGTCTTAAATAGTGAAGCATTCTCGACATTGAATTTCAGCGAACCAACTTGAACGAAATCATCTGTAATCTTGGTTTCGTCTCCTGATTTCCAAGGGGCTGGATTATTAGTACCCAGAATTACAACTGACTTATCCGTTGGTCTATCTTGTTTCCCTTGGACGATAGGCTTGTCAACTACCTTGGCAACTAGAATTGTGTCTTGAGTGCGATCGCTCCCATCACCAGAACCACGCAATACAACCCCACTCGCTTTAATTTGAATTGTACTGCGAAGTTCGTAAACTCCCGGCTTTAGTACCAAAGCACCACGAAATCCATTAGCATCAGGTTGGCGTGTCGCCACAGCATCCAGTGCTTTTTGAATGTGTGCAGTATTATCACCCGAAATCGGTGAGATGCTTGAAACTTCAGGAACATTGGGCAATTTGACTTCACCATAACGGTACCCCGCATAGCTATAGTCGGGAATCCGGTTTTGCTCTTTATCCGAGGTGTAAGTTAGTTTACCATTACTGCCAAAGAAGACGCGCTTTGATTGCCACTCACCCGTCGGTGGTACAGAGCCATTAGGAATGCAGATTTCCTGACCCGTTTGCAAATTCTCAGCTTCCTTTTCCGTGAAGGGAATGCCGTTAGGATTCAAGATTTCACGCCAGTGATCGCCATCACCTAACTCCCGTTCAGCAATGATAAAAAGCGTATCACCTGATTTTATTTTGTATGAACTACCGATTTTACAAGTCATAGTTTTACATATATTGAGTATGGTTTTGTTGATAAAACTTGAGTTTGTACGCAAAATACTTTTCAGGCAGTAATCAACTCAGCAGTTAAGATAGTGAGTTAAATTTCAGCTACATCCAGGTATTAGATGTTTGGTTCAATTGCATACTTTTAGAGTAAATAGATTTGAGTAGATTTACATCGTCAAGGCTGGAAATTATTTTTCCAATTTTGGAAAGTGAATTTATGAGTGTGATTGTTAATAGAGTTGTCGGGAAATAAAAGATAAGTGAGGCAATGCTGGTCTTGTAATTGGGATTCTCTTAAGCAGCCATCAAGTAGAAGTTCCATAATCCTGCTGCGGTCAGCATCAAATGGTCATCAAAGTTTTCAATCCGATTACGATAAATGACACTGGCGGCGTTGTAGCGCTTCACACCAGCAAAGGCATTTTCGCAAACTACACGGGATTGACTCAATTGACGATTCTCCGTTTTTTGAAGGTCACTTAACTTGCCCCCTTTGGGCTTTTTGTGAGGAAGATGGAGATTGTCATACTGCTTCTGTAATCCCTGAAAGCCCGAGTCTACTTCAATCGGAATTTCATCAGGCACACTACCTGCAATGTCATCTTCGTCATGAAAACGTTTGTCATGCAGTTTGCCTTCTCGTGCTTTGCTTAAGATCAAGACCCGTTTGGTTTCATCAACTGCCGCCAAGTGTTTACGCGTATGACGTTTCTTTTTACCGGAGTAATTCTGTTGTTGTTGTCTCTTTCTTGAGGTCGCGCAATTGGGCGTTCTGTCCCATCAATCATCACTCGTTGCACTCCTGGAAAGCGTGACAAAAATGCTTCAATGCTTTCGAGATGGCGTTCCGGCAGCGCCATCTTCTGTCCCAAAGCCGCTTCTAATATTGGCTGCAATCGATGCATCCACTCATGTGCCTGGGAGCGATGCATATCAAAGAGCAGTCCCGCCACATCGAAGGTCGGATAACATTTGAAATAGAAAAGGATGAAAAACAATTTGTCTTGGGCTGTAAGTAAGCGGGCTTTGCGTCCTCCACCCAGGCCACGTTGACGAGGCTTGGCCTGTTGAGTATCTAGGTACATCGTGGTAAACGTGGGCAAAAGGGCATCAAATGCTTTCCGGTTCAACCCAGTTAATGCCCTCAACAGTCGGTCTTGCTTCAGCGCACCTTCAATATTCAGCATCATTCTTCCCTACCACTGCTGTCTATTCTCTCTTATTTCCCGACAAGTCTAATAAATCACTACCCTGTGTGTCATTTAGAACTTACTTGATTTTGAGCAATTCTACTTCCAAACAAGCTGCCCATCCTGAATAACACTAAGGTAAGCAGTTTTACCAGGGTAAGCGCGTCTCAAATGCTATTGACAAGCAGGTTTAGAGATATCATGATGTTGGGATAAACAAGCAGCAAGAATAGTAAACATATAATTATTATCCATTGCGGCTCGATTCGATTTTTGGCGATTACTGCGTTTCAAAGATGGTTCTCGATTCAAAGCATTAAGAGCAATGCATCGTAGTAAGGCAAGGTTTTGCGGCGCATGTCCTGTACGAACACGGCAAGCATCTTCGCTAAAAGTCACATCTAGAGTCCAATGCAATCCATTTTCAACGCCCCAATGGAGGCGGATAAACTGCCCCAGTCTACAAGCATCACTCTCCAAACTAGTAGTCTGCCAAGCTAACTTTGCTATGTTAAATTTGGATATAAACGCTCCATTTTTCGGCGAGCATCTTTGGTTTGAAAACCCCAATAAACACTAGCTTTTTGCTGATTACGTTTTTTCTCCCAAGCGGCAATCTCAGAAGTTAATGTTTCTGCATTAGGAATACGCCGTTCTAAACATTGGCGAGATAAAACAGATAATTCGATTTCTACCTGATTCAGCCCTTCGGGTTCGCCAGTTGCTTCAAGTCGGGGAACCCGCCCAACGCACTGGCTCACCAAGAAGCGTGTTTAGGAGTATAGTGAAACTCTAACTTTTGAATAATTCGACGTGCTTCTTCTGGTGGAAAAACTTCATATAATGCATTGGGTGTATGAATATTCAAGTTATCAACTACTAAACGAATAACATCGGCATCTCGGTAGGAAACATCTACTAAATTTTTCATTTGTTTAGCAAAATCGGCTTTAGTTCGACGTTCTGTAACTTCGATATGCCGCCATCCAGCCAAGGGTTGAAAACATGCGAATAAATTTACTGTCCCGTTACGTTTATACTCAAAATCATAACGTTCAGGTTGCTCTGGCTGTGGTGGCAAAGGAAGTCTTACTTCTTCTACTAATTGGTATGGACGTTCATCAAAGCAGACTACAGGGCGTTTAGGATCATAAGGCTCATTGTATAAATCCAGCACATCTTCCTTCGGAAAACATATTCTGCGTTAACTTCAGGAATACACCATTGTTCTTTCAACCAAAGGCTTAATTTCATTTTTTTTAAAGTTTGACGTACTGTTTCATCTGAGATTGAATCTATGATACCAACGTTCACTAAATGATCTGCTAATAATTGCATTGTCCAACGCACTCTTCCTTCTGGCGGATTAGAACAAGCTGTTGCAATCAAAAATGCTTCTTGCTTTTCATCTAATTTTTTATGTTTTGGTGGATGAACTTCATCCTTTAAAGCAAAATCTAACCCTCCAATGACAAATTTTTCTCGTATTCGTTGCACTGTTGCAACATGCGCTCTAACTATGCTAGCGATCGCTTGATCCGTTTCTCCTTCGGAAGCCATCAAAAGAATGTTTGCACGGCTTATGGTTCTTGCCTTATGCTTACCTTTCTTAATTATCGATTGCAGTTGGGAAACTTCATCTTCATTCAAGTCAACAATGTACTTTTTTGCCATGTTACACCCCGTTTTTGGCTATTTTACCAATTAGAGGTTTTACTTAGCAAAGTTACCTTGGTACACTACTAGAAAGTTTTTTAGTATTCATGATATTTTTAGTGGGCTGAGGGCGAGTAAACTTAGAAGGGGGTTTGAAGTTTTCTATGGGTACATTTTTAAGCGCCTTGTTCATAAAATCGCGCCAGACAGGAGTAACCATTCCTCCTCCTGTTGCACCATGAGCTAATTGTTTGTTGTCATCTCTGCCTACCCAAATAGCAGTTGTTAGCTGTGGCACTGTACCAATAAACCAAATATCCTTCTCTGAAGAAGTTGTCCCTGTTTTGCCAGCAACAGGGCGGTCTAGAGCAGCTCCTTTACCAGTTCCTTCTTTAACTACCGATTGCATCACGTCTATAATCGTGGCTGATGCCCAAGGGTCAAGAACTAACTGAGGCTTAGGAGTATTATCCAGTAAAACATTGCCACTACTATCAGTAACGCGAGCAATAAGTGTTGGAGGTGAGCGCCAGCCGTAATTAGCGAAAGTCGCATAAGCGCTGGCCAATTCCAGTGGTGTAACAGCAATTGCACCCAGTGGCAAAGAAGTTACAGGTTCCATCGGACTCATGATTCCCAAGGTACGGCAAGTGGCGATGATTTTATTTATTCCAACAGCTTTGCCAATCTTAACCGCAGGAACGTTACGAGACAGTGCTAAAGCAGTACGAATTGGCATTGCACCCCTAAAGGTATTATCGTAGTTGCGTGGAGAGTACGAGCCATTCATCACATCAGGGTAGCTTACAGGAGAATCAAGCACCGTTGTACTTGGTGTAAACTTACCACTAGCAAAGGCAGTATAGTAAACAAACGGCTTAAAAGCAGAGCCAGGTTGCCGTTGAGCCTGAGTTGCGCGGTTAAATTCGCTCTTTTTCGAGTCTACACCACCCACCAGTGCTTTGATATAGTGGGTACGTGGGTCAATTGCGACTAAAGCCATTTGATTGTTGTTTAATCCTTGACCTTCAAGAGTTTTATGCCACTTTTTGATAGTTTCTTCTGCCATGATTTGCAAGTCACTGGCTACTGTGGTTTGCACTCGCATTCCACCTTTAAGAGTTGCATCACGCCCAAACTTTTTAATTAGTTCCTGTGCTACAGGATTGGTGACATCAGGAAAGATACTAGCTTCAAATGACTTAATTTTACCAAGTTTAATTTCTTGCTGGAGCGCATCATCATATTCTTGCTTGGTAATCCATTTTAATTCCAGCATTCGTCCGAGTACTTGCCTTTGTTTTTGTATAGCCAAATTCTTGTTCACAAAAGGGCTAAATTGTTCTGGAGCCTGGATTACAGCCGCCATCATTGCTGACTCACCCAAAGTCAAATTCTCTGCCGATTTATTAAAGTATGTCTGTGCTGCTGTTTCCACACCATAGTTATTATGACCCCAATAAACTTGATTGAGGTACATTTCTAAAATCTGGTCTTTAGTGAAAATTTGCTCTAAGCGAATTGCTAAGACAGCTTCTGCTATTTTGCGAGTTAAAGCACGTTTGCGAGATAAAAAGAGATTTTTCACTAACTGCATAGTGATGGTAGAACCACCCTCCTTCACAGTACCTGATGTCCAGTTAACTAAAGCAGCACGTCCAATACCTCCTGGATCAATACCGGGGTGGTTATAGAAATAATTATCTTCACCGGCTAAGACTGCTCGTTTTAAATTTGGGGAAATTTTATCTAAGGGTACAATTTTTCTGTTGGCTTCTCCATGTATACTTGCTAAATGCTTGCCTTTGATGTCGTATATATAAGTTGTTTCTGCTGGTAAGAAGTTCCGTATTTGTCTAAGCTGTGGCAAATTACGGAAACTAATGACTAAACCAAGTAGTCCTCCAGCCATAATAGAAATTACCAACATATTAATTGATAAAAGAGTACCACCAGTGACGAGACCTACTTGCCTCCAAAACTCGTAACTAGGTGAAGTCTGAATTCCTGCTTGTTCTTGTTCAAAAATTTCTGGCGAAGACACGGCAATTTCATTTCCTCAGTTATAGATACAATGACAATTTATTTAACGAAATGCATGAAGAATGCTAAGTTTCGTTAGCGATAGCGGGGCGTTTAGCCCGTGATGGGTTGCTAAGTTTTAAGTTAAAAGGCCGACTACACCACTTAGCTTTACAAGACCGCAGTAGCTATACAATTAGCGTGGTATCCTGCATAATTTCGCTCACACTCTTGTCGAGCTAATACCCAAGTACTGACACTTAAAATGTTGTTTTGCAATAAGTTGTGGTTTCTAGGTGCAGCTTGAGATTCTATGGAAAAACTGCAACACAGGTATTTCAGAGAATTAGTGCGACCGCACCAAATGTTAAGCTTTTATACGATCTCCTGACAAGAAAATATAACTACTTATAGTAATAACTACTTATTGTGATCGTTCTGAAAATATAACCCTCTAACAAAAGTTAGAAAAGATAGAGTCAAAGGGATGAATTAACACATTGGTTATTTCACTAGCAATCACCCAAACGATTCTCGCGAACGTTAAAGGCTAAAAACTCGGTTTATCGTGTTTGCGGAGCGTCTCGTAGAGAAGGTTCCATCGCGTCCGTGCCAAATCATGAAAAATGGTCGCATCAGGCGATTGTAGCAAGGTCAAATGTACGACCAGAACCTATGCAGAAACTCACGCGTTGCGGCGAATTCAGGGCAGAATCCGGGCTTTGACTTTTTGCAGAAGTGTTGGGTGACGATCCACCTTTGCAGATTGCGATCAAAAAATAGGTGTCTTTTAATCCCAAAATGTCTAGAATACAGAAACGGCTGCTGAGTTTTCAGGCGAATACACAGCAGAAAATAAAAAACGGCAATATGCGAGTTTCTTGTCGCTTAGTGATGGAAACCTAATTACGATTAAACAACCGAAAAATTGTTTGTGGTTAATGACAAGCCAGTAGATATTTGTGCAAATTGTACTGGAGTAAAAGTACCTGCATTACCATCTTGGTCAAACAAAAATGCACCTGTAGTCGAGTTATAAATAAATCGTTGAGTACTAGTGGTTGCAGATTCTCCGATTCTAAATTGACTTTTCTGAAGCACACCAATTGATAAGCCGCCACCAAAACCAGCAGCCGATACCCGAATTAGTTCATTAGTGGCGTTGAAGTCATAAATAGTATCAACACCTTCATTGGAACTATTGAAGGTAAAGGTATCAGTACCAGCTCCTCCATAAAGCTGATCGTTACCCTTGCCTCCAATAAGGTTATCATTGCCATTTCCACCGTTAAGGGTGTTCTTACCTAACCCGCTAAAGGCAGAGAGATAATCATTGTCATCGCCTCCATTCAGGAGGTTGTTCCCTGATGAATAGTCAACATTTAATGTATCGTCACCAGCACCACCATTGAGGGTATTATTCCCTGATGTGACAATATTGCCCAAAAGTTCAAGTTGATTCAAGTAGTCGTCTAAGCTAAAGCCGGAGAGAGAATCATTACCATTGCCTCCATTTAGAAGGTTATTACCTGTTGATAGGTAAACATTTAAGGTATCGTTACCAGCGCCTCCATTGAGGGTGTTATTGCCTAATGTGCGATTTAATCCATAGTTATAGTCATTGTTGCCAGAGGCTAAGAGATAATCATTGCCATCACCTCCAGAAAGTAGGTTATCGCCTTTTGAACCGTTAGCATTCAAGGTATCGTCACCAGCGCCCCCATCAAGGGTGTTATTGCCTAAGGATCTGTCGCTGCCGTGTCTAGTGATATTACTATTGGCGAAGAGATAATCATTACCATCTCCCGCCGAAAGTAGGTTATCGCCTTCTGAAGCGCCAACACTCAAAGTATCGTTACCAAGACCACCATCGAGTAAGTTATTGCCTGTTGAATAGCCAGCGACTAAGAAATCATCACCAGCACCACCGTTGAGGGTGTTATTGCCTGAGGCACCAACAATACTGTAGTAAGCGAAGCCAGAGACGGAGAGAAAATCATTGCCATCGTCCCCAGAGAGTAGGTTATTACCTGTTGAATAGTCAGCATTCAATGTATCGTTACCAGCACCACCGTTGAGGGTGTTATTGCCTAAGCCACCAACGATAAAGTTGTACTGGTCGCCAGAGACGGAGAGAGAATCATTGCCATCACCTCCAGAGAGTAGGTTATCACCTG
Source organism: Nostoc punctiforme PCC 73102 (assembly GCF_000020025.1). GTDB lineage: Bacteria > Cyanobacteriota > Cyanobacteriia > Cyanobacteriales > Nostocaceae > Nostoc > Nostoc punctiforme. The sequence continues at coordinate 2,451,572 of NC_010628.1, forward strand.
ATGAATAGTTGGCATTCAATATATCGTTACCAGCGCCACCGTTGAGGGTGTTATTGCCTAAGGCACGAATGATATTGTAAGTGTAATCGAAGCCACCAGAGAGAGAGAGAAAATCATTGCCATCGTCACCAGAGAATAGATTATCGCCTGATGAATAGTCAGCCTTCAATGTATCGTCACCAGTACCACCGATGAGGGTGTTATTGCCAGCACCACCCCGCAGTAAGTCATTGCCACTTAATCCTTCGATTTTGTCATCACCCCCCTGACCATTAATGACATCATCCGAATTGTCAAAACCGTTGACATTGTTGTTCAGGTCATTAAGGAAGGTAACTGTGTTTTTTCTGAAGACAGTGCTTTGAGTAGAGTTGGCATTGAAGACATCAAAGCTGTCACTAACGCTAGTTTGCCCATCAAAAAGGATATTGCCCAAGTCTACAGTGGCTCCTGTCGATTTGCTCAGGTTATCCAGGTTTTCTAAGGCAAAGTTTTGCAGGATGACTTTGCTATCATTAAAGTCCCCTTCAAAGGTGATTTCCAGATTGATACCATTCTGGGTGAGCAGCAGATTTTGAGCAATAAAGGCAGCACCTTGAAATTTTAGGGTGTCCACTTCGGCAATGATTGCTGCTGTTGGGTTTGTTCCTTTACCTACGCCACCGAAATCGGTAATTGTATCAGTGTTATTTAAGTAGCCTAAGTTGTAAACGAATATATCCTTGCCGCCGCCACCAGTTAGGGTATCATCGCCCTGTTTCGCGGTGATGGTATCGTTACCTGCAAGGCCCTTAATTCTGTCGGCGTTGTCAGTACCCAGTAAGGTATCATTTCCGTTGGTTCCATTGATATTTGCCATAACTTTTTCCTACCTGAATCGATTTTTGGAGTAAATTGAGTTCTCAAATTGCTGTGAGTGCTTTTTGATGGCACAAAAATTAGTCGAAGGTTGAGGGTTACGAATTTTTCCCGAAAATCTCCCCTTTGATTGCCTTACAAGTAGTACATATAAAATTTCTTGGACTATCTACGCCGAATGGCACTGTATAAATTTATGAGCCTGTGCATACAATAAAATCCGTCGTTTTAGGCTTTTCTCAATCATCCTTGATTAAGTGATAAACGCCGAAAAAGTGTCGTAAAATCCAAGTTTGAGTGCCTTAAACTCACATTTAATAATTTGGTTGGTTTGTCAATGAATAAATCTTACTTGCTTGAAAACAGTTAATACTTGACAGGGCATAAGAAAAGGAATTTTTATGCCTTCGTTGTGCGCGTAGCTTGCCGCCGTAGGCATCGCTCTTAGGTGTCTAGCTTAAAAATAATGAACATCTAAATAACCCGATAATAACTAGATACCGAATATTTACTTAAATGTCTATATATAGAAATTTATCTTTGCATAGTCTTCACATTATTTGTTGATAAATGTATATGTTGAGTACTGTGCTTTGTGTATTCTTTATATTTTGATAGTCCAAGAATATCTACAAAGCAGCACCAATATCCCGAAGGATGGATAAAAAAATACATATTTTGAAGATAACGATCGCTATCTTCAAAACAAAACCAGTAACTAGTGAGGTATTGTATTCAAACAAGAATCCCTAGCTAGCAATTAAAAAGTTATAAACGCAGAGATGATCCGACTTAGCCCAGAACACTTGCAAACTATCCGCGCCCATGCCGAAAGCACCTATCCAGAGGAGTGTTGCGGTATAATTTTAGGCTATATGGCTGCTGAGGACAAAATTGTAGTTGAAGTCATGCCAACAGAAAATGCCTGGAATACAGAAGCGGGTGCTGAGTTTTCAGAGAAACGCACAGCAGAAAGTAAAAGACGACAATATGCGATCGCACCCGAAGTTATGCTAAAAACCCAAAAGGAAGCACGTAATCGCTTACTGAACATCATCGGCATTTTTCATTCCCACCCAGATCATCCTGCTATTCCTTCAGAATGCGATCGCTTATATGCTTGGCAAGGATACTCGTATATAATAGTTACCGTCCAAAACGGTAAAGCTGGAGAACTTCAAAGCTGGAGCCTTGACGATCGTCATCAGTTCCAAGCAGAAACAATTGAAAATATAAAATAACTGGCTTAGTTCAAAGACAGTCACTCGTAGCGGTTTTAGCCGCCACCACGGATAGAAAATTCATCTTCCCCACTTTCTATCTCCATAAGAGATACAGTTTTTCGATAGGATTAATATTCCGCTCTCCCAGATCATAACTGCTATGCTCAATCCCAATCTGGACGAAATCCAGTTGACCAAAGACGATTACGAACGCTACTCCCGACACCTGATTTTACCGGAAGTAGGACTAGAAGGACAGAAGCGCCTGAAAGCCGCCAATGTACTCTGTATTGGTACAGGTGGACTAGGTTCACCACTACTTTTATATCTGGCAGCGGCGGGTATTGGACGCATCGGGATTGTCGATTTCGATATTGTCGATACTTCCAATCTGCAACGCCAAGTCATCCACGGGACATCTTGGGTGGGTAAACCCAAGATTGAATCGGCAAAAAACCGCATTCACGAGATTAACCCCTATTGTCAGGTTGATTTATACGAAACTCGCCTGACTTCCGAAAATGCTCTGGAAATCCTTCAGCCTTACGATATCGTCGTAGATGGTACTGATAACTTCCCCACTAGATATCTAGTAAACGATGCCTGCGTATTGCTGAATAAACCCAACGTCTACGGTTCAATTTTACGCTTTGAAGGGCAAGCTACTGTATTTAACTACCAAGGTGGGCCAAATTATCGTGACCTTTTCCCAGAACCACCACCACCAGGAATGGTTCCCTCTTGTGCAGAAGGTGGCGTACTCGGTATTTTGCCAGGAATTATTGGTTTAATCCAAGCAACCGAAACTGTCAAAATCATTCTGGGACAAGGTAATACTCTAAGTGGACGATTGCTGCTATATAATGCCTTAGATATGAAATTTCGGGAGTTGAAACTGCGTCCTAACCCGATTCGCCCAGTGATTGAAAAACTAGTAGACTACGAAGAATTCTGCGGGATTCCGCAAGCTAAGGCAGAGGAGGCAAAACAGCAGTTGGAAAGTCAAGAAATGACTGTTAAGGATTTGAAGGAATTACTAGATAGCGGTGCAAAGGATTTTGTACTGCTAGATGTCCGCAACCCTAATGAGTACGAAATTGCCAAGATTCCTGGTTCGGTGTTAGTGCCCTTACCAGACATTGAAAATGGCAATGGCGTTGCGAAGGTCAAGGAAATATTGAACGGGCACCGCTTAATCGCTCATTGTAAGATGGGCGGGCGATCGGCAAAAGCCCTCGCCATCCTCAAGGAAGCCGGGATTGTCGGGACAAATGTCAAAGGCGGAATTACCGCTTGGAGTCGAGAAGTCGATCCTTCGGTTCCAGAGTATTAACAAGAGAGGCAGGAGGCAGGAGGCAGGAGAAATACTGCTACGCCTCCGCTCTGTTTCATACCACGATTGGAGCGAGTTTGCGGTTTAAGTCTCCCATTCCCTCATCTCCTGATGACCTTTGTGGAATTAAAAATTAAAAGTGAAAAATTAAGAAAAAGAATAATTTTTAATTAATTTTGGTACAGAGCCAACAATAATATATGACGCAGTGTTAGCGAGTCGACGTACTCCTTCCCTACGGTACGCTGCGCGAATAGAGAAGCAAACTACCCGCAGCGTCTCGTAGAGAGCATCTTGGAATTTTTAATTAATAATTTTTAATTTTTAATTGGAGCGAAGCGACTTGACTACCTCGAAACCTCATCTCAATATTTTATGGGTGCAAGTTTGGGTGTTAGCAGTAGTGCAGGGAGCAATTACTCTCACCTGGTTAATTTATAATATATATTTGCCACAACTTTTGACTCAGTTTGGCTTTCCCGCTTCACTGGCAGTTGCTTTGGTGCTAGTCGAAAATGCCTTTGGTGCGGTGCTAGAACCATTGATGGGTGGACTTTCAGACCAAGCTAGACGCTGGGTAGGGACTCGGTTTCCCTTCATCTCAGTAGGTATGATTTTGGCATCGGCTTTGTTTATTGCCATACCATGCGTTGTGAGTTTGATCCCACCTACTACCGTGATGCGATCGCTCTTGCCTATAGCATTGGTAGCCTGGGCATTAGCAATGACAATATTTCGTTCTCCAGCGATGTGCCTCTTGGGGATGTATTCTACACCAGCCCAGTTACCTTTAGCAGTCAGTGTTGTAACTTTGGCAGGTGGTGTAATTGGGGCTTTTAGACCGATAAGCTATAAGTTTATCCTGAGCTTAGGGCCAGTTTATACCTTTGCGATCGGTTCTTTCGTCATGCTAGGGGCGGCCGCTGTGTTGCGATTAGTCAATCCTCCAGAAGCACCTGTGGATAGACACCAAATAGAAGTTGTAAAGTTGCCGTTACAAAAATTGGCTTTGATTTTAGGAACTGGTTTTGGTGTAGCGTGGGGTATTAGATTTCTCTTTGATGTTTTGGGTAAAGTACTAAAGGCCCAACTGAATACTGATAATGTTGATGTGCAAATGGTGTGGATTGGATTAGCGATCGCAATTGCCAGCATACCAGCAGGAATCTTCGCCGTCAAAATTGGTAATCGTCAAGCAATGCTTTGTGGGATCTGTGCGATCGTTCCCTCGTTATTGATAATGATATCTGTGGGCGCACAAATTCCGATAATTGTAGTAATTGTTGTTAGCTTTAGTTTAATTGTCAATGGGGCAATTCCTTTTGCTTTAGGACTAGTACCTCAGCGATGGGCGGGATTAGGAATTGGGATGTATTTTGGTGGGTTTGCTTTAGCGATGAGTTTGTTTGGTGCGATCTTTCCCAAGTTACAAGCAATAACACCTTTTGTTGGTGCAGCTGGGGGTGCATTGGCATTTTTCCTAGCTGGTGTTTGTATTGCGGTAAGTGGCATTTCTGAAAGGCAGAGAAACGCAGAGGTTTAACGAATATGCGTTCTCTACGAGACGCTACGCGTAGCTTGCTTCCACGTTCGCGTAGCGTCCCGTAGGGAAGTGGTACGCCTTCCCACAAGGTAGGGACGCAAAGGATAACTTTGCGTCTCTCTGGGTTTAAAACCTGACTTTCTTGATTACAAATTACGTAGCTTGCTTCTCGCCGGAGAAATTATGAATGAGTTACAGGTTTAACCTGACTCAACAAATCGTGCAGTTTTTCGCCTTCAATGACTTCTGTTTCTAACAGTTGAGTAGCGATCGCTTCTAGCAAGTCTCGATTCTGTCTGAGAATCTCTAGGGCTTGTTCGTGGGCTGTTTCCACGATTTCCTTGACTTCGCTATCAATGGCTTTGGATGTGTCTTCACTCACCGCCCGTCGGGGATTAGCCCCACCATTACCCAAAAACATCGATTGTTGTCCTTGTTGGTAAGCTAATGGCCCTAAGACTTTGCTCATACCATAAGATGTTACCATCCGTTCTGCCAAGTCAGTTGCTCGTTGCAAATCGTTGGAAGCACCTGTTGTAATACTGTTAAACACAATCTCTTCGGCGGAACGTCCACCTAATAAAGTTGCAATTTGACCCCGCAATTCATCTTCATTCATCAAAAATCTGTCTTCAGTTGGTAATTGCAGAGTGTAGCCCAAAGCAGCCATCCCACGAGGAATAATCGAAATCTTTTCTACGCGTCCGTTTCCTGTGGTTAGCGCCCCGACCATTGCATGACCAACTTCATGGTATGCAACAATCTTTTTCTCAGTCTCGTTCATCACGCGACTCTTTTTCTCTAAGCCGGCGACTACTCGCTCAATTGCTTCAGCGAAGTCTTCTTGAGCAACACTTTCACGCAGATTGCGAGCTGCCAATAATGCCGCTTCATTTACCAAGTTTGCCAAATCTGCACCAGCAAAACCAGGGGTACGAGTAGCGATCGCTTTTAAATCTACATCATTTCCTAATTTTACCTTTTGAGCGTGAATCTTGAGAATTGCTTCCCGACCAGATAAATCAGGACGGTCTACCAACACTTGGCGGTCAAAGCGACCTGGACGCAGCAATGCAGAATCAAGGCTTTCGGGGCGGTTGGTAGCTGCTAGGACAATCACCGTTGCATCACCAGCCGCAAACCCGTCCATCTCCGTTAGTAACTGGTTGAGGGTCTGTTCTCGCTCATCGTTACCACCGTAGAAGCCGTTACTGCTACGAGACTTACCGATCGCATCTAATTCATCAATGAATATAATACAAGGAGCCTGTTTCTTCGCCTGCTCAAACAAATCCCGCACTCTGGAAGAACCCACGCCGACGAACAATTCCACAAACTCGGAACCAGAGATACTGAAGAATGGAACTCCAGCTTCTCCTGCTACGGCTTTCGCTAAAAGTGTCTTCCCAGTACCCGGAGGGCCAACTAACAACACACCTTTAGGAATTCTTGCGCCAATTTGCGTAAAGCGTGCCGGAGTTTTGAGGAAATCCACAATTTCCACTAACTCAGTTTTTGCTTCTTCTACCCCAGCCACATCTGCAAAGGTGATTTTAGCTGATTCGCCTTCAACATAAACCTTAGCTTTGCTCTTACCAATAGAAAGCGCACCTTGAGGACCACCGCCGCCACCACGGGCGAGAAAGAACTGCCAAATCCCAATAAAAATCAGTGGTGGAATCACCCAACTTAAGAGGGTTGTAAACCAAGTATTTTTGGGTGGAGGTGTAGCAGCGAATTCAACTCCCTTTTCTTCTAGCAGTTTGGGTAACTCTAAATCAAAGATTGGTGTAGTTGCAAACACCGGACCCGGCTCGCCATTTTCTGTTTTTAGTTCGTAGAGAATCTGGTTTTGACCAACAGAAACGCGGTTGACTTCCCCTTCTTGTACTTGATGAATAAATAGGCTGTAAGGAACACCAGTAGGGCCAGAAGCAAATAAACCAGGCAAAAATAAATTTAAGAGCAGGAATAGCCCTGATACAGCCAGTAATATATTAGCAACGATCCGAAAACGAGGTGATTTAGGTTGTTCTTTAATTGCCATAGATGTTGTTACCAATCCTTAGAATGAAAACTATTGAGAATGTAACTTTATGGAAAAATTAGATATTTCCAGTCTAAATAATTCAAGCAGCTAGCTTATACTGTTTCCAACCAATCAAAAATTTGGGCTAACTGGTCTAGCGTTACCAGTCCATACTGCCAGAGGGTCATAGCCAGGAAGTTGGGGGTCTGCTCACAATGTCGCAAAGCAAGAGAAATTGCTCCACCCGAAATACCCAACTCTTCTTTTAAAAAATGCACCAATTGATCTGTAGCTTTCATCGCAATGTTAAATAATGTTAAATAAGTTTTATTTCTGAGAGAGTTTGACTTGTGTGATGCAATGTCCAGGTTGCATCGCAAAGTTGTTCAATTTGTCTTAGATCCTTAAGGATACTACCTATTTTCATAATTTCTCCTGTTTAGCAATGTCGCAGCATTTTTTATTTATGTAACTAAACTTAACAATTTAATTAATCTTTGGGAACTAACAAGCAAATACGGTTTACCGTACTCAAAGGCTTAATACCAATGGAAATGGGAAAATTTAATAGACTTCTTGGCATTTGTGGGGGAAGGAGTAAAGGGGAAAGGAATGAAATTTCCCCTTTACCTTCACCCTTTAACCTTTCCCCGACATCTTGCAAAAGTTACTTTTGCAAGATATCTAATGAACAGAACACCTTTAAAGAAGACGCAGAGATTGTGAGAAGAGAAGAGAAATCCTCCGTGTCCTCTTCCATATCTTTGCGTTATGTCAATACTTCCTGCTTTGTGCATTTTTAATTCGGAATCGGGTTTGGGGAAAAAGGTACTGGGTTTGGGTTAAAGGTTTTTTCTTGTTTTCCCCAAAACCCAATAAGTATTGCATCTACTTTTGTCTACTGAAGAGAAATTAATAGTTGCATACAATTAAAAACGCCTATTCCAAATAGTTGCCATAGTTATTTATACGCTCAAGGAGGGTGCTAGGGCTAAAGTTTTCGTCAGATCGTCAAGAAGAACGCGATCGCAGAGGTTAAACAATTCTATCTCGGTCTGCGTCTGTCGCATCAGCCGCAGGAAATGACCTTCAGTGTCAACACTCAGGGCAATGTAGTTGAGGAACATTTTCAGATAGCCTACACGCGATCGCTCTGGCATAGTTGCTGCTGTGGGTGTCTGCCATAAACGATCGATATAGTTGCGTACTTCTACTAAAGGAACGGGTGCGATCGGCTCGAAGCGCAAAGCTTGCCGAATTTGATTAAAAATCCAAGGATTGCCAATCGCCCAGCGCCCTACCATCACACCAGCCGCGCCCGTTTGAGAAAGCACTTCAATAGCAGTTTTTGCAGAGTTGATATTGCCATTGGCAAGTACTGGACAATCAACTCGTCTAACCGCTTCAGCAATCAAATCATATCTCACTGCCCCGTGGTACATATCTTTCACTGTGCGACCATGCAAACTCAACAAATCAATGTTGTGGCGATTGATTATATCTAGAATTTTGTAAAAGTTATCTGTATTTTCAAAGCCTACGCGCATCTTGACAGTCAAAGGGCGATCGTTCACTGCCTGCCGCAATTCTGCTAAAATCCGATCTACTTTTTCTGGTGAGAGCAACAACCCACCCCCAACATTTTTGCGATAGATTCTAGGTGCTGGACAGCCCATGTTCAAATCAACTCCAGCGATATTATAGCGACAGAGATCAATTGCTGTTCTTACTAAGTCTGGAATGCTTTCGCCAATCATTTGAGCAAAAACGGGGCGACCCGTGTCGTTTTCGGTGATTGCTGCCAGAATGTTACGATTGAGCCGTGAGGTATCATTGACGCGGAAATACTCGGTGAAGAAGTAGTCAGGGCTGCCGTAGTGGGCAATGACCTTCATAAACCAGAGGTTTGTCACATCCTGCATAGGCGCAAGAGCGGTGAGGGGTAGGTATGGATGGAGCGATTGGGGGAGCGATACCTGGGACGACATGAATATGAGAGCGTTTGACAAAGCATCACTCTATCAAAAAATGCTTACTAAAAGTTGTAACCTTCGTCAGTTTTGCTGTAGGTGTAGATGCGATATCTACGATGGTCACTGAGCTTCTTGTACTGAGCGCAGTCGTAAAGCCTACGGCATAACTACGCTTAGGGCGCAGCTTCTCGTAGAGAAGTATATCGTTCGTGCAGCGTCTTGTAGAGAAGTGCGGGCTACGCCTATGCTAGATAAAACTTGTAAGAGTTACACATCTGTTATCTATGTCAAATTAAGGTTAAAACCAGTAGGGACGCATAGATATACGTCTCTACAGCCAATTAATATCAAGTCCGGTCAATCACTTATGATTACCGCATCTGTGCAAAAATCGGAAAAGCTTCTTTCCCCCTGCTCCCTGCGGTCTAAATGATAAGTCTTTAGCCGGACACGATATAATTGGTTATCAAGATTTTAAAAGCGAGTATAAAATCTTGTATAGCAGCAAGCAAAACAAGAATCATACCAATTAATCCCTCCGCCTAAAATCACATATTGTTATTCTCTAGCAATGACAATATCGTTCGACTTAATGACTGCATAAGCTTCTTTTCCCTCAGATAGTTCTAACTCTTCTGCCGAAGCTCTGGTGATAATTGAGGTTAATTCTACTTTATGAATAATTTCCAGAGTTACCTCACTATTAACTGCTCCATAAACAACTCGTTTAACAACACCTTTAAGAATATTGCGAGAGCTAACTTTTAGTGATTTCTTGGGAATAGTACTTTCTATGCCAGGCTTTTGAGTATAGTAAATATCTTCCTGTTTTTCCTGCTGAGTTGGTGGTAATACTGTTCCTGACGAGTGCTGAGTGAGACTACGCACAAGTTCTCGCAAAATCTCAGTCTTGGTACGTTGAGACTGTTCGCAAAACTCCTCTAGAATCTTCCGCTCGTCCTCTGAGGTTTGAAATGTAACCCATCCTTGTTCTTTTCTTGGCATAATAATATTATTTATCAATTTTGGTTATCTTGGTAAGATTCTACCAACTATCAATTCGATATGTCGTTTTAGTAATAACATTTTTTTTGCGAGAATTTTCGGCATTTTTTGCAAAATAAATCAACTAATCCGATCTAAATAACTACATAAATATTTATTTTTTTGTAGTTACAAAATATTTTGTTCCTTGAAAATGTCTAAGCATCACTATCTTTATAGTAACTAGGATAGTATGATATTAGCCTATGGTATTTGTCGAGATAGCGATTGCAGGGGTAATCTGGCAGAAAATTCCACTGGCGTAGGCGTAGCCCGTCGCAGACATCGCGTGAGTGCCCTAGGATTATCTAACGTGAGTTCACAGCCGGGGGATGAAACACCTAAAATCGCGTTCTCAAGACCTGCGGAGTTTATTTGAGAACAATATCACCATTGAATACGTCGCAGAACCCCTTAAAGCTATGCCAGCTAATGCGGAGGTGACAGAAGTGCTGCATTGGATGCAGGCACAAAATTTTGATGTTATCGGCGTTGAGACAGGAGATATTATAAGCGGTTATGTAGAACGCTCCAGTTTGATTCAAGGTAAAAAAGGCAAGTGTGGCGACTATCAAAGGGTGTTTCATCCCAAAGAACTAATAGCCATTTCCACCCCACTGATAAAGTTGCTACCCATCCTGCAACAAACTCCACGATTGTTTGTCTTGGACTGCAATCAGGTAAGTGGTATTATTACATGTGGCGATTTGCAGAAAGCACCCGCGCGAATGCTGCTGTTTGGCTTGGTAACGCTCCTAGAAATGAATTTGCTGCGCCTGGTGCGGATTTACTATCCTCAAGATTCTTGGCAAAAAGTCCTCAAACCTGAGCGCTTAGAAGTTGCTCAACGGCTATGGCGAGAGAGTCAAGAAAGAAACGAAGCTACGGATTTGTTAGATTATCTGCAATTTTGTGATAAGCGAGAGTTGATTTTAAATCAGCCAGAACTTCTCCAGCAACTGGGATTAAAATCCAAACGGTTTGGTGAACGCTTCCTAAAGTCTGCTGAACAGTTGCGAAACCGATTAGCTCACGCCCAAAATTTAGTTAGTGGGTCCTCTTGGACAGAGTTGATTTCTCTAGCAGAGGCGATGGAAACGCTGTTAATTCTCTGTGAGGAAGTTGAGTGAAGTAGTCAGCTTTCCATAACACCATTGAACCAGCTTGTCAAATCCTCTGCTGTCGAGAAATCTAATAGCGCCTCTTAAGAGTTAAAGCATTAAGTAAGAAATATCAGAGTTTGCGATAATGTAAATGAGCTTTAACCTGGCTTGTTGAGTGAATCGCTAACTTGAGTACCTGTATAATTGGGAACCCAACCCTCTGCGATCGCAAAATAGCGTACTGCTTTGAAATTCAACGATGCAGTTGGACTGCACCAATGCTCAACGTCAGCGGGGATGTAAAGATAGTCTTGTGCCTGAACTAAAAGCTGTACCTGACTGCCATCAGGCCGCACGAAGCCATAGATCATTTCTCCTGCCAACACGTAGAGGGGTTCAGGCGCAGGATGAGTATGGTAACGGCCGTAGGTTGCTATTAGATGGTGAAGATTAAAGGAACCTGGATGCACATTTAACAAGTCACACCAGATAGCGCCATTTTCTTGCTGAAGAAATTCAAAAACGCTGTTATGGAGTTCTACACAATAATGTTTCTCCGATTCAGTTAAAACGTCCTGGCTTAACAGATTGGGGAAGAGTAGCGATGTTCCTGGATTGTAGTGTCTGAGTTGAATGCCAAAAGGCGCAAGTTCACGAGCTATTTCGCCTAAATCGCTCTCAATCGTACCGTCGTCAAGTAGTAGGTTAGCCATGACAAAAAGACTAATTAACTGTTAAGAAAAGTATACTCTATCTTTGAACTAAAAAATCACTATTCCCGACTGACAAACCGGGGAATAGGGAATGGGGAGCAGGAAAGGATTAGGGGACGAGGGGGACAAGGAGAAATTATTGAATAAGTCTCTTCTTTGTCTCTTCTCTATGCCCAATACCCAATACCCAATACCCAATACCCAATACCCAATACCCAATACCCATTTACAGAATATAATTTATCGCCAGAATGATGTTCATTGGTACCACCAGCATCTAAGCTAGTACGGGTGAACTATATACAGCATAAAATGTCTGACTTAATTCTGTTTTGGCATCGGCGCGATTTACGCATTTCTGACAACACGGGGCTGGCTGCGGCAAAACGGCGGAGTCCGAAGGTGGTGGGCGTGTTTTGCCTCGATCCACATATTCTAGAACGGGATGATGTTGCTCCTGTGAGAGTAACTTATATGATTGGCTGTTTGCAGAAACTCCAAGAGCGATATGCTCAAGTTGGTAGCCAGTTGTTAATACTCCACGCCGATCCTGTACAAGCTATACCAGCTTTAGCAGAGGCAATAAATGCCAAAGCTGTTTTTTGGAATTGGGATGTAGAACCTTATTCACAAGAACGCGATCGCACTATTATAAATGCCCTCAAAGAAAAAGGTATTGAGTTTCTTAATCAAAACTGGGATCAAATCCTCAACTCCCCAGATGAGATCCGCACCGGTGGTAACAGTCCTTACACAGTTTATACCCCCTTCTGGAAAAATTGGATTACCAAACCGAAAGCGAACCCAGTTGAAACACTGCAAAATGTTGAGGGATTAACAGAAGCTGAACAAGAAATTGCCAAACTTTCAGGTTCTTTGACATTACCTTCAGCGAAAGATTTAGGGTTTATTTGGGATGAACAATTAATTATTTCACCAGGAGAGGCGGCGGCACAAGAACGATTAGAAGAATTTACCAATAAAGCTATTACTGAATACCAAGAACAGAGAAATTTCCCCGCAGTTGACGGAACATCACAACTAAGTGCAGCATTAAAATTTGGCGTAATTGGCATTCGCACCGTTTGGCAAGCCACCATCGAAGCACTAGAAAATAGTCGCAGTGAGGAAACAGCAGTTAATATTCGCACATGGCAACAGGAATTAGCCTGGCGGGAGTTTTATCAACATGCAATGTATAACTTCCCGGAATTAGCTGATGGTGCTTTCCGCGACACCTTTAAGAACTTTCCTTGGGAAACTAATGAAGAACATTTCCAAGCTTGGTGTGAAGGAAGAACTGGCTACCCCATTGTGGATGCAGCAATGCGCCAGATGAATGAAAGTGGCTGGATGCACAACCGTTGTCGAATGATTGTTGCTAGTTTCCTTACCAAAGACTTGCTAATTAATCCCCAATTGGGAGAAAAATACTTTATGAAGCACCTGATTGATGGTGATTTATCTGCTAATAATGGCGGTTGGCAATGGAGTGCTTCTAGTGGTATGGATCCGAAACCTGTGCGAATTTTCAACCCAGCTAGTCAAACACAAAAATTTGATCCAGAAGGGGAATATATTCGGCAATGGGTATCAGAATTAAGGTCTGTAGATACAGAATATTTAGTTACTGGGAAAATTCCACCTTTAGAACGTCATGCTGTTGGCTATCCTGACCCAATTGTGGATCATAAAATACAACAAAACCAGTTTAAACTGCGTTATCAACAACAAAAAAATACTAGTGGTGGTGAGTAAGATAGTTGGTTTTTAATATTTATTCATAGCATCTCTGGCTAATCAAACTTACTTCAAAAACTTTTGTAGTCAGGACTTCAGTCTTGATTTTGCTCGCGTAGCGTCTCGGAGAAAGGACTAAAGTCTTTACTACTAGGACTTACGCAAAAAACCTCTCAAACTCTTATTCCTCCGTGTCCTCTGCGTCCTCTGTGGTTCGATTTTCCGTTGCTTGTGCGTAAGTCCTGACTACAAACATATCAAATATTTTAACGGGTATCAGATTACGTCTTGATAGGTACACGAGAAATTGTCCATAAGATGAGCAAAAAGATTAAGTAAATTGTGCCAACCAATCCAAACTCAATCAGAGGAATATAGGTTACTTCGTAAATTCTGCCCAAGCCGCGTTCAGTAAGTCCATAAACGACCATTACACTGACTAAAAAGGCTGCGTAGATAGCACGTTTAGTCCAGATACCAACAGGTAGACCGTGGAGTTGGGTAAGTACTAAAATGCCAAGAAAACCAAAGAGAAATGTTGGCCACTTGCTTTGTCCTAGCATCAAAGACACAACTACACTATGTAAAAGCACTGAAATTTCTAAAGTGAATGTCCACCAACGGTTGACATGGGCGCGGTTAAATATCAACGACGATTGGAGGAGAAGCAAGAACATATAGAGGAAACCAATTAAATGCCCTACAGTCGCTTCCATTGGATGATACCAGAAGGTGTAGATGGCGGCAAAGGAGAAAAAGTAGCCGTGGTACAGCTTGATAATTTGCAAAAACTGTTGATGGAATGGAACAGAATTGCCAAAAAACAAACCGCGTCGAGGCGTTTCTAAAATCAGTACGAACACCAGTAACAGTACAACTGCACCTTGAGAAGCCCAAATTGAAGTATCTTGAGCGAGAGCATCGTACCAAATATAGGTCTGGAAGAAGTGTAAAGCGATGAATATACCATTGATGGCAAGCATGAGATAATTTATCGGGTGCAGGGCTGATTTGTATTTCAACTGCGATCGCTGCGCCCACAAGATACACGCCCAGATGCTAAACTGATGCCCAATGTACATACCCCAAGCCGTCGCTCGACTCCAAAAGGTTGGTTGGGGAAGCTTCCAGTAGTACCAGTTTAATCCTTGGTCAGGAAGTTTGATGATGCTTGCAGGAATGCTCCCACCGATCCAAATTGCGTAGGTCAGGAGGATGCTTACAAAGATGCCTAAAAATAATACTCGGCGACCTGTCATATTATTAATTCGTAATTCGTAATGACGCTCGAACACTCGCTAACGCTGCGCTAACGTAATTCGTAATGTTTAATAACAAGAGGAGAATAACCCTCTCAAAGTCCTCCTTTTTAAGGAGGATTTAGGAGGATCTAAAGTTTTGGATACATCAGCAATAACTTTAGATCCTCTAATGCCTGGATTGTCAGGCTATACGTTCTTTGTTTGATTCAGATGCACTTTTAGTAACTCGTAAACTAAGAGCCAAAGCTACTATCATTACTAAAAATCCGCTCAAAAAAGGAGAATCACTCCCAAATTTCATAAAACTAATCCCTGCCCAAGTTGGCCCAACGATGCGTGCTAAGGCAGAACAAGAACTGGCAATTCCTAATATTTGCCCTTGCTCTTCTGGGGCTGTCATCTGGGAAATTAGGCTATTCAATATTGGTTGACTGACACTAATTCCCCATGCAACAAGTGTAGTAGCGACCAACAATAAAATTAAGCTTTGTGAGAATCCAATTAGCAGTAATCCTAAACCTAAACCTAATATCCCCAGGGTAAGTAATTTGATTTCACCAAAGTGTTTCTTGAGAAATCCGATTAGTCCTCCTTGAACGATTGTGCTAACAATCCCCATGAAAGCAAAAAGATAACTAGTTTGTTGAGGGCCCCAGTTTAATTGCTGCTTAGACCATAAAGCTAATGTAGAGTCCATAGCTGCAACTGCAAAGGTAACAAAAAAGTAGATGCCTACAAGCACACAAAACTGTGGACGCTGTGACAGTTGTAATAAGTTCAGCCGTCGCCTGCGGTGGCGATTAGCTTGCATTTTGGCTTTAGTCTCAGAATTTAGAGACTCAGGAAGTAACGTTAAAGCACAAAGCAATGCGAATAAAGATAATCCACCTGAGAACAACGACGGTAAATGAAAGTTAGCGTTGTCTGGATCTGACCCGATGAGAAAACCTCCAATAGCTGGGCCAAGAATGAAGCCAAGACCAAAAGCTGCTCCGATTATGCCCATACCACGGGCTCGATTAGCTGGCGTGGTAATATCTGCAATGTATGCCTGAGCAGTACTAATATTTCCTGCCATAATTCCCGCAAGACTACGAGCAAGAAACAACATCCATAATGAGTTAGCAAAGCCTAAGCCTGCGTATGCTATTACAGAACCGAATAAGGTCAGTAATAAAATCGGACGACGACCGTAGCGATCGCTAAATCTGCCCCATAATGGTGCAAATAAAAACTGCATTAAAGAATAAATAGCTACAAGTAGAGTGGCTTCATTAGGTTTTGCGCCGAATTGTTCAGCATATAAAGGCAGTATCGGCAGAATAATTCCAAAGCCCAACAGGTCTATAAATACAGTCAAAAATAAGACCAATATAGGCCTGCTATTATTTTTGCTCTCCATAGTGCAATTCCCTTTTCTAAAAAATATGTGTAACTTTGATGGGTTGTATGTACAGCAGGGAATCCTGGCCTGTAAAGACCTATTGAATGCAATCAGTAATCAGTTCAAGCAAAATGCGTGAATTTGAGCGTGATTAAGCGAAATAGCGTGGAATAAACCCATTATAAAAATTAAGCCAGTAATACTACTAATAAAAGCAACTACGATCTCGTGCTTCCGTATAGCTTTTTGTATCTTGGCTTCTATGATGTGTTCGACTTCTTTGTATGACATTGACTTTAATTTGGCTAAAGCTCAAAATGTTGTGGAACTTACCTCTGATAGAAGTTGGAGTATGTCTGGAACTTCAAACTTCTTTAATCACGAGCTATTTCGACGCTGTGTGAGCCTCAAAATAATTCGTAATTGTTCGTGACGTTAACGAGTTTTTCTAACGTCATTCGTACTTACAATCAGCGTTAGATTGATTTCCGTAACATAAATTACCCGATCGATCTATTGGGCAGGGTAAATGCATCTAAAGTATAAGAATCCTTTAAGAGCAAAGGTTTTGACGTTTTTTGAATTAGCCTATTTTTCGTCAAGATCCTTATACAGCAAGAATTTCTGAAATACCGTGCGATCGCCCTGACCTATTGAGTTAGTTCTGATTCCCTAATGGGAAAATGATTCTTTGATCTGGTAATTTTTTATTCAGAAATGTCCTTAGCTCTAGACTAATCACTGATCGTGACACGAGAAAGCGAATCCGCGTACCTATTGCTACGGGGATCTTACTACTCAAAGTGTCTTGGAAAGAGTATGTTGTAGACGACCCAATTAAAGATTTTGGTGTGGGCTACTGTACCCTCTTCCAAATTACGAATTAGAATTAACTATTTGGCTAAGTTACGTTGGCGTAGCTTCAAAACAGCGCCGGAAACACCAAAAGCTAATATCGCCAAGGTATAAGTCGATTCGGGAACTGCAAGAATACTTACCTGATTAATGGCCAAACCGAATTGTGGAGCAGAACTACTAAAAACTAGCCGTGAGATGTTTGGAGTGTCACTACGAACTCCCAAGAACACTGCCGAATTATCTAATGCTAAGGACGAAATATTTGGAACTGAGAAACTAGCCAACAGGTTATTGGTGCTATCAAAAGCGTTGAGAAAAGTTTCAATTTTCAATTTACTACTGTCTATAGCTATCTGAGCCCCAGCACCGAAAACAGGCTGGGCAAAACTAATTGTTAAAGGTTCACCGTTACCCTTAGTACCAGGATCGGGAGTACCAGGAGGAAGAGGGATAAAACCTGTTGGATCTATACCTCCAAAGAGAATAAAGTCACCTAAAGCGAAGTTACTCCGAATTCCAGGGGAAGGTAAAGTTTGAAAAATAAATGGTGGAGTAACCCGAGGATTATTAGTTGGAGCTATATTTATATCTAACCCTAAACCACCTTGGGATGTTGTTGAGAAAGAATTAGGTAAAAAAACAGAAAAGTCAGGAGCAGAGGGATTGAATACTTTACCTAAGCTTCCCCAATTGACTTGATCGTTGCCTTCTAAACCAGCGCGTTCCGTTACTAAAAATGTAGCTGCGTTAACTGGTAATGGTAAAAATGTGACTATAGCTGCAATTACTGTTAAATATTTTACAGACAGCTTCTTGAATAATGGATTGATTGTAAATTGCACCAAGCTCACTCCTTAATTTTGTAGAATAATATCATTAAAATAGAATAATTCAACACCAAAAATTAAACAGTATGTTGTTCATGGCAAACGCATCGGGTTTATAAAACTCCTGCTATATAAGCTTCTTAGAGAGAAAATAGCCTAGATTTTCAAACGCTAACCCCCTTACTGTTAAAGGATTATTATACCTTGGATGCGTTTACCCTATTGTGTTGGGTCGAGAGATTTGAAGCAACTACCGTATTCAATGATTATGTTGCAAAAACTTTTGTTTTTCAGTAGTTTTTGCACAAAATTATTAGTTAAACATCAAAATCTGGCTTTAAAATCTAGCTTCGAATACCTAAATACTAGAAAAGCGTAAAATTTTAAAATATAACGCCTGTTTTTGCCGTACAGCAATATTTTCAGGTTTCTAGCAGATTGATTTAGCATATAAAGTACTGAATAACCAAACTTTTTGAGGGCTAGCTGGTGAGAGTTGACACAATTCATACTTTTACCAGCCCAGCCTCATTCTATTTTTGCAACATAACTTTTACCCTGGAATACAAATACGATTACTCGTGCCTGTACTACTCTCAATCGATTATGGTTAAACTAATAGTTAGTGTTTCCACAACAAATCTACAATAAAGGGCAAAAAGCTTTAACTTCTCATGGAGATGTGACTCGTAGAAATTTACACCAACTGAATAGCTAGATTGGATGAGAAATTTTGAATGAAGGCGAGTTGATTGCCTAAGAAAGAAATTATTAAAACCTCTTTAAGGCTCTCAAAAATGCCGGCAAAAAGTGTTGCAATTTTTGAAACCCAATTAGATACAAAACTTATCATCTTTACAAGATTATCATGATATATAACGAAAATAGGCTGTTCCAGAATATCCTTATAAGAGCGAATAAGCCTTCTTTAGCGGCAAGCAATGCTGTGCCACTATGAAAAATGTCGTTTTTCAATTTCTCTATATTTGGTATATCTTGCCAATGGTTAATTCTTAAAATACGTTTTTTTAATTTAGATAATTTAGATATATTGCAATACGGTTCAGTTAAGAAAAATTGTAGGTTGGGTTAAGCAAATCGCAACCCCATAAAGCCTCGGAAATGTTGGGTTTCGTTCCTCAACCCAGCCTACGCAATTTACGGCTTTTGTCGCTAGCTGAATCGTATTGAGATATATTACACATTGCGCTTAATCTATTTTTGAAAAATGATTTAGGACTGCTATAGCTGTTAATTATTATCAAAAACTGTTGTAATAAATTTTCTAGATTTTAATAATATAGTGATTATCTGGACTTGATATTACCTCTTGTAATAGAAAGCAGAGTAAGGGAGATCGGGAGGATGAGGGAGATTAAGATAATAATTCTCAACTCCCAACTCCCTATTCTATTTTTCAATTACTAGAATCATTGGATCTGTTATCATCAGCATTTTGTTTGATAATTACAGATGAATGTTGATGAGCGTTGGTCGTTCGCGTAGGATCTCCGACTGGAGTTGGCATTGCTCTTGATTGTCCATCGTTGTTTCCATCTGGGGATGGCGGTTGGGAGGGTTTAGCAGGTTTTTTCTTCAAGAAGCGTTCTTCCAAATTTTTAATGATTACGTACAGGACTGGAACAATCAGCAAACTCAAAATCGTTGCTACGAGTAGCCCGCCAAATAAGGCTGTTCCTAACGACCAGCGCGAGGCAGAACCGGCTCCGGTGGCGATTACCAGGGGGAAAAATCCTAGCAAGGAGGCACTTGAAGTCATCACAATCGGTCGGAACCTTTCTTGCGCTGCGGTTATGGCTGCTTGTCGAATTGTCAAACCTTCTTCAAGGGCTTGATTGGCAAACTCAACGATCAAAATTGCGTTTTTCGACGCTAATCCAATCAGCATCACCAATGCCACGTTTGCGTAGACATCATTCACCAAACCGCGCAAAGCTAAGGCACTTAATGCGCCTAACAACGCTAACGGTACAGTTAACAAAATAATTGCCGGATCGATATAACTTTCATACTGAGCAGCTAGCGTCAGAAACACCATAATTATCCCGAAGCCAAAAATCAAAATCCCCAAGTTACCTGCACTTAATTCTTCACGGGCAGTGCCAATCCAATCACTGCCAACTCCCGGTGTTGCTGCTTCAGTCACCGCTTGCTGCATTGCTTGAATCGCCTGTCCACTACTGTAGCCCGATGCTTCTCTACCTTGTATATCGATCGCACGGAAGCCGTTGTAATGGGAAATTACAGATGGCCCTGTTGTCGGTGTGATCTTTGCCACCTCGCTCAATCGCACCATTTGGTTATTTGCCGATCGCACATAAAGCCGCCGAATATCATCAGGCGATCGCCGATAGTTAGCATCTGCCTGAATATATACGCGGTAGCTACGCTGTCCCAAGGTAAAATCGTTAACATACTGGGAGCCAATTGCAGCTCCGAGTGTGTTGACAGCTTGTTGAAAATCGATATTAAGTGCTTCTAAACGAGTGCGATCGAAGTCAATTTGAAACTGTGGTGTACTGGCTGTAAATTGGGTAAAAACGCCGCCTTTGAGCGCTGGTTTTTGATTTGCTTGGGCAATCACCGCTTGAGCATTCGCAAAAAAATCATTTATTGTCAGTCGCCCGTTGGTACGGTCTTCTAGCTGTAATTCAAATCCCCCTAAAGTACTAAAGCCTTGAATTGGTGGGGGACTGACTGCGGTGATAATAGCTTCTGGAATCGTTGCAAATTCCCTATTTATTCGGGTTAAGATTGCAGAGGCAGTTTGATTGGGTTGACTGCGCTCCTCCCACGGCTTGAGTTTTGCAAAGAACACGCCGCGATTTGAGCCACTACCTGCAAAGCCAAATCCCGAAGTGGCGAAAATGTTATCAACCTCCGGTTCTTTTTCGAGAATTTGCTCGAGTTTTTCAATTACTCGATCGGTATAGTTGAGGGCAACTCCATCTGGGCCTTGAATAATACCTAAGACAATTCCCTGGTCTTCACTCGGAACAAATCCGGTGGGAACATGGGTAAACATAAAATATGTGGCAGCTAAACCAACCACAAATAATCCAATTACCGCATAACGAATGCGAATCAGAAAATTAACGATCGCTAAATACTTTTCAATGATCCATTGTAAAATTCGATTGAAACGACTAAAAAACCAACCAAGCGGGCCGCGTGCAGGTCGAGGCGGACGGAGCAGAATTGCAGATATACTCGGACTAAAGGAAAGGGCATTAAACGTTGATATGGCGATTGAAAAAGCAATAATCAACGCGAACTGCTGATACATTTTTCCTGTCGAACCTGGGAAAAATGCCACCGGGATAAAAACCGCCATCAATACCAGCGACGTTGAAACTACGGCTCCGGTAAGTTCATCCATTGCCTCGACTGATGCTTGCAGTGGTCGCATTCCTTGTTCAACTTTGCGGGCGATCGCTTCAACAACGATAATGGCATCATCTACAACTAATCCTGTTGCCAAAATTAAGCCAAATAACGTTAAATTATTCAACGAGAATCTAAACACGTAAGCGAATGCTAATGCCCCAATCAGTGAAACGGGAATGGCAACCAGGGGAATAATTGTGGCTCGCCAGTTTTGTAGAAACAGAAAAATCACCAGTACGACAAGAGCGATCGCTTCAACTAGTGTTTTCAGCACTTCTTCGAGTGACGCTTGCACAAACCCAACGGTATCGTAGACAATCTCAGCTTTTAAGCCTGGTGGAAAGTCTTTCATCAACTCATTCATCTGAGCCTGAACGTTTTTGGAGACATCCAGAGCGTTACTACCAGGTGACTGATAAATTGCGATACCAATTGATGGCTTACCATTATTTCTGGCATTGCTGGTGTAAGTCTCCGAGCCAAGTTCTGCACGGCCCACATCTTGAAGTTTAATTAAATTGCCATTACTTCCGGCTTGAATGACTAGATTTTCAAACTCTGACGCATCTTTAAATTGACCATTGATTCGCAACGGAATTTCATAACTTTGGCCTGGAGGGATAGGCGATTGACCTAATGTTCCGGCTCCGGCGAGGATGTTTTGCGATCGCAATGCCGTAGCAACATCTGTCACAGTTAAGCCTCGGCTTGCCAGTGCATTTGGGTCGAGCCACAACCGCATTGCATATTGCTTTTCACCAAAAATTGTTAAATCCCCAACTCCAGGCGTTCTCAGCAGTTGATCTCGCAAATTTAGATCGATATAGTTACTAATAAACAACGCGTCATACTCATTATTTTCTGGATAAAGAGCATAGACTAACAAAATACTTGTAGAAGATGTTTGTGCTGTCACACCGAATTGTTGCACCGTTGTCGGTAGGCGAGGTGTAGCACGAGCAAGACGATTCTGGACGTTAACTTGAGCAATATTTTTATCTGTCTGCGCCCCGAAATATACCGAAATTTGGCTACTACCTGCTGAACTATTCGAGGTCATGTACTGCATTCCCTCAACGCCATTAATCTGTCGCTCCAGCGTAGTTGTTACGGCAGTTTCGACAGTTTCCACATCCGCCCCAGTATAGGAAGCTGAGACTTGAACGCGAATCGGTGCAATATCTGGCAAGTAATTAAGCGGCAGCAACGGAATACACACGCCACCGACAATCAGAATCAGTAGAGTGCAAACGGTAGTTAATACCGGGCGTTTGATGAAGGTATTCGCGATCGAAAAAATCATAAACTATCCTGGATTTATGATATTGGTTGAATTGGTGCGCCTTCTCTAAGTTTGAGAATGCCAGAAGTTACAATCGTTTCGCCAGATTTAAGCCCATCGATAACTTGATAATTGGGTCCTTGAATATCTCCCAGGCGCACTAAACGCTGATGCACAACTTGCTGCTGTTGTCCATTTACGGTTTTGTTTTCGGTGACAAACACAAAACTTTGTCCACCAACGCGAGAAATTGCGACGGTGGGAATCAAGATCCCTGGTTGTCGATTCCAAATCACGCGAGCTTGAACGTATTGTCCATCGCGCAATCGCCCTTGTGAATTCCGAAAGCGGGCTTTGCTCAAAACTGACTGTTGGTTAGAACTTACATTTGGAGAAATATAGCTAATCGCACCTGTACCAATTAATTGCTGGGTTGTGGGATCGATTAACTGAACGGGTAAGTTCATTCGCAATTGGCGCAATCGATTCGAGGGTATAGAAAGATTGAGATCCAGCGAATCGTTTTGTGTGAGTGTGGTGATTGTTTGTCCGATGTTGACATAATCTCCAACCTTGACCGGAAATTCACCGACTACGCCAGTAATGGGTGCTACCACTTGCTTGAAACCGAGGCTGACTCGCGCCGCAGCCGTGCTTGCTTGAGCTTGGCGGATATTTGCCTGTGCTTGCCGGACGGCTGCTCTAGATGCTGCGACTTGTTTTTCAGCTGCTTGCAGGTCTGCGATCGCAGTTTGTAAATTATTTCTAGCAATGTCTGACTCTTGCCTAGCTACGGCTCCTTCGCTGACTAACTGTTGGGTACGATTGAATTGTGTCCGTTGCAGTTGAACATTTGCAGCTGCTTTGGTGCGTTGGGCTTCGGCTTGTTGTTGTTCTGCTTGAGCAGTAGCCAATGCTGCTTGCACCGAATTAGCAGCCGCGATCGAACTGGCGACATTGGCCTGAGCCTGATCTAAACTCAAAGATGCGATCGGCGTACCCTGCTGCACTTTCTGACCACTCGACACCAGAATTGATTCGATTCGTCCCTGAGTTTGGGGCTGTAGCGTGACTTTTTGCTGCGCCTCCAACGATCCAACAAACTCGGAACTTTCTTCGATTGTGCCTGCGTCAATTTTCTGAAGTTTCACAGGCAATGGTGGTGGGCTTTGAGCATTTGCTGCTGGATCGTTTTTTTGACAACCACTTGTCAATGTTGTAAGCATTAGTATGATAACTAATACTGGATTTGCGAGTAATAGATTTAAGTATTTAGGTAGAGAATAAAGTTTTAGCATGAAACAAAATTCCGATCGGCTAAATTTCTAGACTGCACAAGTTTTCCATCTCAAGCCAAGGGATTGAGAAAGTCTAATAACTCCTGCTTTGCCGCAGTAAATTTTCTATCTATTTAGATCCTTTGTTGATACTTTAGATGTATCTTTCATCTGAGTCACGGATTTAACTCAAGTAAACTTATCTTTAAAAAATCTCTGGATTAATACTACGTGAGTTCGACGGATTAAAAAAAATACTAAAGATAGAGATAATTAATTTTGTAGGGTAGATATAAAAGATTTTTGAACATGATAAATAAGTAGGCAGAATAAGAGTAAATGGCTGATTGCGTCGTCAAAGACCTCGACCTCCGAAACTATGAATTTGGCAAGTGGAATCATTTGCTGTATCAACGATTATCTGGTGACGTGCTTTTTTTAAGCAGTTGTCATGGGGTGATAACCGTTGCGATCGCATCCAGCAGGCGTTGCGGGTAGAGCGGTTTTGCCAGATGCGCTTGAAATCCGGCAACGAGGATTTTGTGTCGATTCATCTCACCGACATAGGCGGTCAGGGCGATCGCGGGAATATCCCGGTTGAATTGAGGCGGTAAAGCGCGAACCTGACGAATGAAGGTGTAGCCATCCATTTCTGGCATCCCGATATCGCTGATGAGCAGATCGAATTGAGATTGGGTCAGTAACCGTAGAGCTTCGGTAGCAGAGGAGACTGCCCGCACTGTCGCGCCTTCCTGCTCCAGTACAACCTTAACCAGTTCTAGAGAATCTGCCTCATCATCTACCACTATCGCTCGCAGATTTTCTAAATTCAGCGTTTGATTGTTGAGGTAATCAGGAGCATCGGGACTTGGTACAGGCATTAATGGCAACTGCACCGTAAAGGTTGCCCCAAGACCTTCGCCGGCACTTACAGCCGTAATGGTGCCGCCATGCGCTTCTACCACCTGACGAGCGATCGCCAGCCCTAAGCCCAATCCGCCAAAAGAACGAGTACTAGAACTGTCTTGCTGTTGGAATAACTCAAATACATGGGGCAAAAATTCGGGTTGGATGCCCTTTCCGGTATCACTTACCTGAATTTGAGCATGGCGATCGACAGAGGTGAGTTGCACTGTCACCCATCCCCCTGTAGAGTTGAATTTAATCGCATTCGACAGTAAATTCCAGACCACCTGTTGCAGCCTGTCTGCATCCCCTCTCACCTGCCCTACCGATGGGTCAAGCAACACCTCAAGCTGAATCGCTTTTGCTTCTGCGGCTAAACGAACGGTTTCTAAAGCCGCCGCGATTGGCTCAGATAAATCGATAGCTCCAAAGCTAAGGGTGAGTTTGCCACGAATAATCCGAGAGATATCGAGGAGATCCTCAACGAGTTGCACCTGTTGCTTGGCATTGCGCTCGATCGCGCTTAACCCCTGCTGGAGTTTGTCGGAACTGACAAGGGGTGATTGTAGTAGTTTTGCCCAGCCCAAAATCGGGTTAAGCGGTGTTCGTAGTTCGTGGGAGAGAACAGCAAGAAATTCATCTTTCATGCGGTTGGCACGTTCTGCTGCTTCCCGTGCGGCTTGCTCTTGTCGAAGTAGCTGTTCCCGTTGGGCTTCGGCTTGTTTTTGCTCCGTAATATTCAATACCGTACCACTGAAGCGGAGTGGTTTTCCCTTTGCATCATAGTAGGCTTGCCCTTTTGCCCTAAGCCAACGTTCAACTTTATCCTCAATGCCGATCGTCCGATACTCAGTGTCATAAAAGCCACCTAATACTGGATTGAGCGCCGCTTGAACAATTTCCTGAAGGCGATCGCGGTCATCGGGATGTAAGCCCTCAAAAAATAATTCAATGCTACTCTCACCATCGGGCGATAGCCCAAACATGGCTTTGCAGCCTGTATCCCATCTCAATTCTCCTGTAATGAGATTCCAATCCCAGGTTCCCAATTGGGCAGAGGTGATTGCCATACGCAAACGGTCTTCACTCTCTCGCAGAGCTTCCTCTGCCTGTTTGCGATCGGTGATGTCAATAACTGAACCGATGTAGCCCTTATACTGACGATCTGCCCCAAACCAAGGGCTTGCTGCATCGATTGCCCACCGATACTCTCCGTCCCGACGGCGTAAACGGTATTCTGCCCGAAAGGCCTCGTGACGAGTATTAGAGCTGACAAATGTTTCTCTAGCAAATGCACAATCCTCTGGATGCAACGCGTCCAGCCAACCAAACCCCAGTCCCGTTGCTTCGGTTTGCCCTGTGAATTCGTACCAGCTTTGGCTGAGGTAGGTGCAGTACCCGGTGGCATCCGTGACCCAAACCATTACAAGTGCATTGTCTGCCATACTGCGGAATCGTTCTTCACTCTGGCGTAGAGCTTCCTCGACTTGAATCTGTTCGGTGATATCTTCACAAACGGTATTGATACCAATCACGCGATCGCCATCCTTTAGCGGCAAGAAACTTTCTAGCCAGACACGCTGTACTCCCGGTCTTGCTGGAGTTTCCCCCCGAATTTCGACGTTTAGTAGCGGTTCTCCCGTTTCTAAGATAGCGCAAAGCAACTCTTCGACAGTATCCGCGATGTTAGGTAGCAACTCTCGAATTGTTCGCCCAATGTGTTCCTCTACAGAAAATCCATTGATTTCTGCCAATCGCTGGTTAATCCGCACAAAGCGCAGGTCAGTATCGAGAACGTTCAACCCGATCGGAGCAGACTGGTAGATGGTTTCAATTTCAGTCAGTTGTCTGTGCAAGGTTGCCCGACTTTCCTGTAATTCGGCTTCCAGTTGCTGACGTTCTGTCACATCTGCTGTCATGCCAATGATTCGGGTTAGCTGTCCCTGCCCGTCAAACAGCGCACGTCCGCTTTCCTCCAATATAACGATTTGACCATCCGGGCGCACGAATCGATAGGTGATTTTGTAAGTGCTGTTCTCAGGTGCAAGTGCCTGTAAGCCTGCCAAAAAGCGATCGCGATCGTCAGGATGGACTCGTTGAAAATAACTGGTACCTGTGTCCTGTTGTGCCGATGGCGACTTTAATCCCAGGATGGAAGCAGATTGAGGCGATCGCTCGATCGTATCAAGGTTTGGCTCCCACTCAAAGGTAAACATCCAGGCAACTTCCATTGCCAATTGGTTGCGCTCTTCGCTCTCCCGCAGTGCTGTATTTACCTGCTCTAACTGGGCAGTTCGTTCGGCAACGCGCTGTTCTAGTTCTTGGTTAGCGCGTTGTAGAGCGGCTTCCGTCTCTTTTTGCTGGGTCATGTCACGGGCAACGCAGTACATCACTCCTCGGTCAATCTGCGGTGATGCTGTCCATGCCAGCCATCGGTAGCAGCCATTCTTTGTCCGGTAACGATTCTCGAAATAGAGCGTTGGTAGGCCCGTATTCAACTTCTCCATTTCTCGCAGCGTAGCAGAGTGGTCATCTGGATGCACTAAGTCCAGAAAAGGACTGGCTAAGAATTCTGCTTCTGAGTAACCGAGGGTTTGGCTAAAGACAGGGTTGATCCGTTTAAAGTAGCCATCCAGGCCAATGACCGACAGCAGATCGAGCGATCGCTCAAAGAAAAAGGCTTCTTCAGATGGCGATGCAGCATCGCCACCTTCCTGAGTGTTCACGGCTGGGAAGCTTTGTGATTCTAAAGGAGGATCTGCTTCACACAAGCGCATTTGCTCCATAATAAAAAATCTATAGTAGCGGATTTCTACCCAAAATTGCTTACCGCCATATTGTTTTAGACCACCCTACCCAATACTTGTCGGGTTTTGGGGAAAGGGAAAGGGTTAAAGGGGAAAAACCTTATATATCGAGCCTTCCACTCTTTTTCCCCTTTAACCAAAACATATTCGATGATATCCAACGCCGGATAGTGTAACGGAAGTTGCTGCATTATTTATTGTGAAAGTTAGGAGGATCAACAATAGGTAAGAAACAAAATTAAACATAAATATGACTACTGAAAACCTTCTGCTTGCCGCCTTGCCCCCTGATTTGTATAAGCAGCTCAAAAAAAATATGGAGCAGGTCGAGCTTTCATACGGCGAGATCCTCAACCGACCCGGCGAAACCATAGAAAAAGTCTACTTCCCTCTCACCTGCTTGATCTCAGTCACCATCACAATGATGGATGGCATGACAGTTGAAGCCGGAGTGGTCGGAAGCCGTGAGATGGTAGGGATCAACGCCTTCATGGGCGGTCGGGAAACGACGCAGACTGAGTATATTGTCCAGGTACCGGGCAAAGCGGTAAGAATGAAAGCAGATTTGCTGCTCCATGAGTTCGACACCAATAAGTCGCTGCGCGACGTGATGCTGAAATACACGCAGGCTTATATGGCGCAAATCTCGCAGAACGTTGCCTGCAACCGCCTTCATACTATAGAACAACGCATGGCCCGCTGGCTGCTCGAATCCAGCGATCGTCTCAACTCAGATCAACTATTCCTGTCCCATGAGTTCCTCTCTCACATGCTGGGCGTGCGCCGCGCTAGTATCAGCGAGACCGCCAGTCACCTACAAGACAAAGGTCTCATCCAATACAGCCGAAATCAAATCAAAACCATTGATCCGCAAGGACTAGAAGAGACTTCCTGCGAGTGTTATGGGGTAATCAAACAGGAATACAATCGCCTGCTAAACTTTAAGCTAGAGAAATAATGGATAAAGTCCTTCTCACCTTTCTAGCGCTAATAAAGGCTGTTGCGATACCTGATGGATGTCGCGCACCATCCAGCGCAAGCCTGTTAACTGGCCTCTAACGTCGCGGATAGGAGCTACAGTCATAGCAGCCTCAAAAGGCTCACATTTACGGGGCTGTATGTGTAATATCGACTCTTGTACATAGTCACATTCACACTCGTGCATCTGGCTTAGTAGACAACGAAACGCCTGACGTTCTTCTACTGCGATGAAACAGACTAACGGTTTGTTTACCAAAAATTGCTGTTGAAGATTGAACAGTGTGGCAGTGGCACGATTAGCTGACTGAATTTTTCCTTGTGTGTTACTCACTAAGTAAGCATCTGGTATGAACTCGAATAGGTCTTGGTAGCGCTTGTATTCCTCTCTAAGCCGCGCTTGTACATTTACCAATTTTTGAGTTTGCTCGAACAGTTTCTCTGTAGCTATTTCTAGGGTTTTTGAAGCAGCCTCAAGTTCCTTCAAGGCCGCTAACAGCAAATCCGCTTCTGGCTGTACTGCGGTGTTCGTATCTTGGTATAAGTTAGCTAAACGCCCTTGCACTGACTGTAATTGCTGGGCAAACATATCTAGGTTCACGATCAATTCAGGTGACATCCAAGTTGAAATTCTTGAATACAAGGAGAGTTACTCTATTTATAATCGGTTATTTGACGTTGAGAGTCCGTCCGATACCGTACCTATTGAGCGTATAAGCATAATGCTTTTACCAAAGCTCAACAAAACCGCGATCGCAACAATCAAATCAGTCTGGCTGAATTACTATAAATACCGCAGCGAAAAGTGTAGCGCGTCGTTTTGTAAAAAAAAATGAAATTAGTCCGGTCAATCACTATATAAACTACTTCTTTCAACGGAAAATATATTTGCAACCAGCTTTTAATAATTGGAAACCATATCTCTTCAACATTTATATAATTTTTTAAAGATAAAAATCGTTGAATTTTCTTTCTTCTACTTTCAAAAAATATTGGTATATGTAAACCAGTAGCCAACGCTTCAAGGCTAACAGTTTTAATAGACTATAGTAAATCAATACCTTCGCCAATTTACGAGGCTGAGTTGATGTATTAACGTCCTGTTCTCTAGGGTTTGGCAAAAACAATAAGTCCTAAAAATTCCTTCAAGGTTTCCCTCAAGCATTTTTTAACGTATCGACCGCAGTATCAAGGGTTTGAGCTTCCAAGCTCCCCTGTAAGCTAAACCCTTATTTATGAGTTATTTTGCCATTTTTGCCAAAATTTTTGTAGGCTCTTATTTTGGCAAAGGTATTGGTAAATTAATCAGAATTTTTATGAATAAATATTCGGCACGTCCTAGTTCCCGCTTCAGGTGTATTTCGTAGAATTCCGGTAATATTGTCATTAATTAGAACTTATTGCAAATAAAGGCTCTTTTTGTTTTACCATAATTTGCCACATTCTTTAGCCTGTAAATATTCCGGGGTATTGTGTCTCCCCTCAAGGTGATTTGTATCTACCGAAAAGTATAGATCCGTTAGTAATGTTATCAAACTGTTGGAATACCGTAATAATAGAAGCTGGGGGTTAAATAAGTGATTTAAGTCCGTCCTATAACCGTCTTGCTTCCTGTGCTATGTCCTGATTGCTGCTCATCAGATATTATTAAACACGGTAAATCTCCAGAGGGTAAGCAACGCTATCTGTAGCAGAATCGGGAGTGCCTGCGCCAGATATTTCTTCTCAATACAAGACAGCCTGGACGGACTAGTAGTCTGCCAAGCTAACTTTGCTATGTTAAATTTGGATATAAACGCTCCATTTTTCGGCGAGCATCTTTGGTTTGAAAACCCCAATAAACACTAGCTTTTTGCTGATTACGTTTTTTCTCCCAAGCGGCAATCTCAGAAGTTAATGTTTCTGCATTAGGAATACGCCGTTCTAAACATTGGCGAGATAAAACAGATAATTCGATTTCTACCTGATTCAGCCCTTCGGGTTCGCCAGTTGCTTCAAGTCGGGGAACCCGCCCAACGCACTGGCTCACCAAGAAGCGTGTTTAGGAGTATAGTGAAACTCTAACTTTTGAATAATTCGACGTGCTTCTTCTGGTGGAAAAACTTCATATAATGCATTGGGTGTATGAATATTCAAGTTATCAACTACTAAACGAATAACATCGGCATCTCGGTAGAAAACATCTACTAAATTTTTCATTTGTTTAGCAAAATCGGCTTTAGTTCGACGTTCTGTAACTTCGATATGCCGCCATCCAGCCAAGGGTTGAAAACATGCGAATAAATTTACTGTCCCGTTACGTTTATACTCAAAATCATAACGTTCAGGTTGCTCTGGCTGTGGTGGCAAAGGAAGTCTTACTTCTTCTACTAATTGGTATGGACGTTCATCAAAGCAGACTACAGGGCGTTTAGGATCATAAGGCTCATTGTATAAATCCAGCACATCTTCCATTCGGAAAACATATTCTGCGTTAACTTCAGGAATACACCATTGTTCTTTCAACCAAGGCTTAATTTCATTTTTTTTAAAGTTTGACGTACTGTTTCATCTGAGATTGAATCTATGATACCAACGTTCACTAAATGATCTGCTAATAATTGCATTGTCCAACGCACTCTTCCTTCTGGCGGATTAGAACAAGCTGTTGCAATCAAAAATGCTTCTTGCTTTTCATCTAATTTTTTATGTTTTGGTGGATGAACTTCATCCTTTAAAGCAAAATCTAACCCTCCAATGACAAATTTTTCTCGTATTCGTTGCACTGTTGCAACATGCGCTCTAACTATGCTAGCGATCGCTTGATCCGTTTCTCCTTCGGAAGCCATCAAAAGAATGTTTGCACGGCTTATGGTTCTTGCCTTATGCTTACCTTTCTTAATTATCGATTGCAGTTGGGAAACTTCATCTTCATTCAAGTCAACAATGTACTTTTTTGCCATGTTACACCCCGTTTTTGGCTATTTTACCAATTAGAGGTTTTACTTAGCAAAGTTACCTTGGTACACTACTAGACAAGTTAAGCATCAAATTATAGAGATGACACTCAATGGCAGTGGAGTTCGCAATATTACGCGAGTGTTGCATATTAGCCCGGCAACAGTAATCAGAGAATTTAAAAAAAATTCCCCAAATTGGATCAATGAATCAAAAATTGTTGCCAACCATTCAATCCGAACAAGTGGAGGTAGAAATCAAGCTGGTGGAAGTGTAAGAAGAAGCTTTGGAAGGGATTGAAGAGTCCGAACTAGATGAAATGTGGAGTTACGTAGGTGCTATCGACCGCCTGACAGGAAAAGTTTTAGCTTACGCATTTGGACAGCGCGCAAGACGAAGTATTTCTGAAGCTAAAAAATTTATTAGAGCCATTTGGTGTTAAGAAATACTGTACAGATGGTTGGGGAGCTGATGAACGGCATTTACCTGCAGAAAAACATGAGATTGGCAAGAGAAAGACTCAAAGAATTGAACATAAACATCTAAATTTAAGAACTCGGCTTAAGCGACTGGCTAGAAAGACAATTTGCTTTTCTAAGACTGAGGAAATGCATGGCTTGGTTATTGGGCTCTTTATCAATCGCTACGAGTTTGGCTTAAACGTCTAACAACACTTTAATAACGCCACCCAAGAAAGGAAGATTGATATGCAGAACGCTGCGGGCGCTGGGTATGGATGAGGCATCGCTGGATACGTTTCCTGAGGAGTTCAAGCAGGGCATGGTGGCCCGTGCGGAGCTCCTCGGTGACATCGGCGCGAATCATCCTGACAATTGGGTGGGAGGTCTGGCTAGCCCAGATCTCCATGCAATTGTGATTCTCTTTGCCCGCGATAATGCGGAGCGCGATCGCTGCAAGGTGGAGCACCAGCAACTCGTCGCGCAGTGCGAGGGAGTGGAAGTGCTCTCGGCATTGGATCTGGAGGCAACGCCGCCTTTCAACTATGCACACGACCACTTCGGCTACCGCGATCGGCTCTCGCAGCCAGTCATCGAAGGATCGGGCGAAGAGCCAACGCCCGGTTCCGGTGCGCCGCTGAAGGCGGGCGAGTTCATCCTGGGCTACCCAGACGAATATGGTCCCCCAGCCAATCTGCCGCAACCTGAGATCCTCTCCCGGAACGGTAGCTACATGGCCTACCGATGCCTACAGGAGCATATCATCGAGTTTCGTGACTTCCTGCGCCAGCACGGTCAGACACCGGAAGAGCAGGAACTTGTGGCGGCGAAATTGATGGGTCGTTGGCGCAGCGGCGCACCGCTGGTGCTGTCCCCAGACAAGGACGATCCAGCGCTCGCCGTGGATATGCAGCACAACAACGACTTTAACTATGCGACTATGGACCCGCATGGCTATGCCGTACCCCTCGGCTCCCATATCCGTCGCCTGAATCCTCGTGATACAGGGGCGAACATGAACCGGCGGCGGATGATCCGTCGTGGGGCGACCTACGGGCCACCACTCCCGGAAGATGCGCCGGAAGATGGGATACAGCGTGGCATTGCTGCCTTCGCGATCTGCGCGAGCCTGATTCGTCAGTTCGAGTTCGCGCAGAACGTGTGGGTGAATGACAAGAACTTCCACGAACTCGGCAACGAGCGCGATCCGATTATCGGCACGCAGGACGGCACTCTTGACTTCAAGATCCCGAAGCGGCCAATCCGGAAAACCATCAAGGGCATTCCGGCATTCACCACGGTTCGGGGCGGGGCTTACTTCTTTCTGCCCGGACTGAAGGCGCTTCGGTACTTGGCATCACTGAGCAGTGGTAAGTAACTTTAAAATCCGATCAAACAAAAGGAATGGTGGTGACAATGAGCAAACTCAATCGAGTTGGGCGAACGTACAACCAGAACCATGTGCCGCGACCGTACACGCCGAACAAACGTCGGTTCAGCATTTACTGGACGTGGAGTTATCCTTGGGAAGCCAACCGAGATCTGACCGAATTGGATAACCGATTTTCGACGATGACCGAAGTCCGTCGGGTCGGCTGGCCGAACTTTGAGGGATCTGAGTGGGATAAGATGAATTTCTTGCAGGGCATCGCTGGTACTCTGGAGCTATTCCACCGATCAACCATCGATTTTCAGCAAATCGTGGGCGAGATTACTGGGCAGCCGGTCGCCGTTTACCAACGCATTGACCAAGCAGGGTACAAACTCCTGATTGATGAAAGAATTCTGGCAGACACGGATACATTGATGGTGTTCGGTCTGGATCATCTCCTATCCGAGCAAGAGGCCGAAAAGGGAGAAATCGACGCGATCCGGGAGTGGCTTAACCGGGAAGGTACATGCCTGCTCCTTGCACCGCACCATGACGTGGGTTTCACCAGTGACATGCAGCAGCGCCAGATGGAGTATAAGCATCACGGCGACGAACTCGTGCCGCGCCAGCAGCGCTTCGGTCAGTACACGCGATCGCTGATAAAAGAACTTGAAGTGCCCGTACTTAATCAGTTTGGACTCCGACCTGCCGTCGTACAAGGAAGCAACCAGATCGCACCGCTGACCGTCCACAAGGATCTCGACAAACTGGGTTTGCTGAATGGAGTGACCACGTTCAACTTCCATCTGCATCTGCCCCACTATGCGCTGACGACAGAGGACACGAAATCCATTCATGTTCTGGCGACGCAGCCGATCGATCTTTCCCGACCGCATCCGTTCACGGCGCAGGGAAATCGGGAATTCAATACGTGCATCTGGGCACCGCCGAACGGTAACCGTGGCGGCGATATTTTGCTCGCCGACTCGACCATTTTCACCACACTATTCGGTGGCACGGAGAGTCTAGGACATTTTTGGCGGAACATGGCGAAACTGTGAGTCAATGTCTAGTAGTCTACCAAGGTAACTTTGCTAAGTAAAACCTCTAATTGGTAAAATAGCCAAAAACGGGGTGTAACATGGCAAAAAAGTACATTGTTGACTTGAATGAAGATGAAGTTTCCCAACTGCAATCGATAATTAAGAAAGGTAAGCATAAGGCAAGAACCATAAGCCGTGCAAACATTCTTTTGATGGCTTCCGAAGGAGAAACGGATCAAGCGATCGCTAGCATAGTTAGAGCGCATGTTGCAACAGTGCAACGAATACGAGAAAAATTTGTCATTGGAGGGTTAGATTTTGCTTTAAAGGATGAAGTTCATCCACCAAAACATAAAAAATTAGATGAAAAGCAAGAAGCATTTTTGATTGCAACAGCTTGTTCTAATCCGCCAGAAGGAAGAGTGCGTTGGACAATGCAATTATTAGCAGATCATTTAGTGAACGTTGGTATCATAGATTCAATCTCAGATGAAACAGTACGTCAAACTTTAAAAAAAATGAAATTAAGCCTTGGTTGAAAGAACAATGGTGTATTCCTGAAGTTAACGCAGAATATGTTTTCCGAATGGAAGATGTGCTGGATTTATACAATGAGCCTTATGATCCTAAACGCCCTGTAGTCTGCTTTGATGAACGTCCATACCAATTAGTAGAAGAAGTAAGACTTCCTTTGCCACCACAGCCAGAGCAACCTGAACGTTATGATTTTGAGTATAAACGTAACGGGACAGTAAATTTATTCGCATGTTTTCAACCCTTGGCTGGATGGCGGCATATCGAAGTTACAGAACGTCGAACTAAAGCCGATTTTGCTAAACAAATGAAAAATTTAGTAGATGTTTCCTACCGAGATGCCGATGTTATTCGTTTAGTAGTTGATAACTTGAATATTCATACACCCAATGCATTATATGAAGTTTTTCCACCAGAAGAAGCACGTCGAATTATTCAAAAGTTAGAGTTTCACTATACTCCTAAACACGCTTCTTGGTGAGCCAGTGCGTTGGGCGGGTTCCCCGACTTGAAGCAACTGGCGAACCCGAAGGGCTGAATCAGGTAGAAATCGAATTATCTGTTTTATCTCGCCAATGTTTAGAACGGCGTATTCCTAATGCAGAAACATTAACTTCTGAGATTGCCGCTTGGGAGAAAAAACGTAATCAGCAAAAAGCTAGTGTTTATTGGGGTTTTCAAACCAAAGATGCTCGCCGAAAAATGGAGCGTTTATATCCAAATTTAACATAGCAAAGTTAGCTTGGCAGACTACTAGGGCGTGTCATCAAATAGATATCAATCTAATTTAAAATTGATAGCCAAGCGCGAGTTGAGGAATGAGGAGGAGTGGTAAAATGACGCGCCGCTATGGGTTGCGAGATGATCGGTGGGAACGCATCAAAGACAGACTTACTACCAGTGCGAAAAGAGACTGTGGGAGTGACAGCTAAAGATAATCGATTGTTTATTAGACTTGTCGGGAAATAAGAGAGAATAGACAGCAGTGGTAGGGAAGAATGATGCTGAATATTGAAGGTGCGCTGAAGCAAGACCGACTGTTGAGGGCATTAACTGGGTTGAACCGGAAAGCATTTGATGCCCTTTTGCCCACGTTTACCACGATGTACCTAGATACTCAACAGGCCAAGCCTCGTCAACGTGGCCTGGGTGGAGGACGCAAAGCCCGCTTACTTACAGCCCAAGACAAATTGTTTTTCATCCTTTTCTATTTCAAATGTTATCCGACCTTTGATGTGGCGGGACTGCTCTTTGATATGCATCGCTCCCAGGCACATGAGTGGATGCATCGATTGCAGCCAATATTAGAAGCGGCTTTGGGACAGAAGATGGCGCTGCCGGAACGCCATCTCGAAAGCATTGAAGCATTTTTGTCACGCTTTCCAGGAGTGCAACGAGTGATGATTGATGGGACAGAACGCCCAATTGCGCGACCTCAAGAAAGAGAACAACAACAACAGAATTACTCCGGTAAAAAGAAACGTCATACGCGTAAACACTTGGCGGCAGTTGATGAAACCAAACGGGTCTTGATCTTAAGCAAAGCACGAGAAGGCAAACTGCATGACAAACGTTTTCATGACGAAGATGACATTGCAGGTAGTGTGCCTGATGAAATTCCGATTGAAGTAGACTCGGGCTTTCAGGGATTACAGAAGCAGTATGACAATCTCCATCTTCCTCACAAAAAGCCCAAAGGGGGCAAGTTAAGTGACCTTCAAAAAACGGAGAATCGTCAATTGAGTCAATCCCGTGTAGTTTGCGAAAATGCCTTTGCTGGTGTGAAGCGCTACAACGCCGCCAGTGTCATTTATCGTAATCGGATTGAAAACTTTGATGACCATTTGATGCTGACCGCAGCAGGATTATGGAACTTCTACTTGATGGCTGCTTAAGAGAATCCCAATTACAAGACCAGCATTGCCTCACTTATCTTTTATTTCCCGACAACTCTATTGAAGCTGTGTTGTATCGCTACAGAGCAGGTATTCCGTGGCGAGACTTATGGGTTTTATCACCATGAGATTTAGCAAAAGCCCGAAATTGCTCCCAGTCTGTAATTTTGTGGTTGTTGCCAGAGGGGCGGTTGGGCAACGGCAGAACGTTTCCGGTTTCAGCTTTACACTGCAACCACAGGTTAATCGTGTTTCGGCTGATGTTGAATTACCTGTGAAAGCTTGGCACTTCTGCTGCGCTCTCTCTAACTACGAACTTTCTTCAGTTACCAGATCGCTGCGATCTGGTAATTGCTCACTATCCCCTGAGTATGAAATTTCCACTAAATCAGTAGCAGTGGGTAATTGATCGGTGGTAGACGTTAGTGGTGAGTCTGTTATCTCCACTAACGAAAAGCTAACTGATAATGGATCGCTGTCCGGCAGAGCAAATATTGCTTCACACGTTGAGATGTATTGTGTTTTCTTCTACGATCGCCTCATGGTCGATTACAATGATGTAGTGATTGACCATCTTTTAACCTTGAAACACAACAAATCCGTTTGCTGGAACTATGGGATTAATATATCCGTTAGTTGCAGATATATTAATCCCATAGTTGCCTATACTATCTCCTCCGTAAAGTGAAGCATCACTATTAAATATCTCGCGCCACTGACCATCTCCGATTCGGGAATTGTTTATAGTGTATCCTGAACGGAATGGGTGATTATTCAAACTGGCTACAATCAAAAATTCTCCACTTACATCCCAACGTTTGAAAGCAATAACTCGGTTGGCATTGTGGACATAGAGAATATCAATCAAGTGCGATCGCAGTCCTGAATAGTTGTGCCGCAACTGAATCAGGTCTTGGTAAAATCGGAACAATCTCTGACCATTAGTTTGGCGATCGCCTATCAAATCCTCTCGATTATCTATAAAATCGCTGTATCTGTAAGGTTTTTGTGCGCCAATTTCCTCACCCATCAAAAACATTGGCGTACCAGCCGACAAAATAGACACACCAACAGCAAAGCGGCAACGTGCTTCGGCATACCTTCGGGTTTCCCCAATCAAGGGCGCGGAGTTGACAGCCTCTGCAATCGTGCGCCTAGACTCAACTCTATGGCCTCCTTCTTCAAAATAAGCATTACCTGCTTCATCATGAGATTCATGATAAACAACCTTGTGATGACCAGACCATCCCAATGCTCCAGCAAAGTAATCCATCGCTAGGGGTTCATTTGTACCGTATCCAGCAGTAGGAATTAATTTGGCATATTCCGTTCCTTGTCTAGCATCACCAATTAAATGGTGATAGAAGTTGGCATACCAAGCTGCATCAAAGCCCAAACCGCCAACATCAGGTGATTCAGTCACTGGCTCCCAATCAGAATGATCCTCGGCTATGAGAATGGCATTCGGTTGGATTAGCTTCATTGTCCTTGTCCATTCTCTGAGGAATTTAGCACCAAAAATATTGGCATTACCCATAGGTCTACCATCAAGGTGCAATGCGTTGTACGAATGTATTGAAGTTGTTTGGTCAACCCGGAACCCATCTACATGAAATTCCTCCATTAAAGTGACTGCACTGCTAATGAACATCTTTCGTACCATTTCTTCATAAAACCGAGGTGCAAAACCTGTAGACACGTTATCAAGATAGCCACCTTCTGGAAAACGTCTGCCGTCTGGGTAGAAATAATCGCCTGAGTTCCCCTCATACCAGTAATAGATATTGTGTTCGGGAAGATCCGAGTCATAAGCCCATTCCGCCCGTTCTCCATCGGGATTGAAGTGGTTGTACACCACATCTAAAATCACGGCAATTCCATAACAATGGCACTCTCTAATAAAATGCTTCAGTTGGTCTCTGCCGCCAGCACTGTATTCGAGAGCGAAGTAGTGAGATGTTTCATAGCCCCAATTTACTTCGTCTCTAAATTCTGACATCGGTAAGAGTTCAACCGCGTTAACCCCCAATTGTACTAAGTAGGGGAGTAAAGCGATCGCATCCTCAAAGTTTCCTGGTCTATTTTGACCATATCCTAAAGCCCCTACGTGGAGTTCATAAATTACTAGATCCTCGACACGCTGAGGAACAGGACGTTCTAGTGAAAATTCATTACTCCAGAACTCCTCCTCTGGAATAAATTCTAGTTCTGGCCAGACTGGTTCTTGAAAATGTCTAGTTACTGTATCCGGATTTATGACTACAGAACAGCTTTTAGTCCCATCCAAATCTTGATAATTTCCTGAAAAAGGTCTGTCCTGTGTATCGCTATATCTATTAGAAAAAGGTTTACCGTCAGGATTGATGTTACCTTTACCAATTTGACAGCGAGAATATAAATCAGTGCGATAAACTACCCTTCCCCCTTCATTGACAATTCTAAACATATAAGGAATATGGTCAAAGCGGGAGAAATCAGCAAGTTCTGATGATACTGTGACATCTGTTTGCCAAATACCCTCCTCTGTCCTGGACATGGGAAACGGCCCAAGGTTGGGATCCATACCAAAATCAGGATCTTCTCGAAAAACATCGTCGGCAATATAGCCACTGCTGCGGTTGCCAAACACAACTTCTACATTCCGAGCATTTGGTGCCCAGACAGCAAACCGTAACCCAGGCTGAGATTGACCAGGAAAATGATATAGTTGCGCGCCTAGTCTACGACTATAAACTAGATAATATCTTTCTTGCTGAGGCTGATTGTTGTTAGGCGATTGTAACGTAAAACTACGATAGCGATCGCTAGAATTGCGATCGTTAATCTCAGTCGGAATTCCCCACAAATTATTTCCGGCTGGACTATCTAGCATCACACCCCAGCGGAATAACCAACCAATTTGGGAATCATCCAGTTCAACCGTAGTTTGAAAGCCAGGACAGCCATCTTCAGCAATGATTGGCTGCATTTGCTGCGATCGCCATTGTTGAGAATAGCGACCGTTTTCATCCCAACTGCCAATTAAGCGGGGGTTGTTAAAAATTGCTCTTCTAAAACCTGTGAAATAGGTAAACTGAACAGTAACTGTAGCCATAATGGCATCCTTGAGGTAATTAGGTTATAGTTTTCAGATTTGTCACCATCACTTTTTGCAAGTTACGCAACATGTATAGGCTGAGTTTTCTGACCTGTTAAATCTGTCTCTAAGGGCGGTGGATTATCTTGATCAACAAAGCCTTGGCTAATTTCCACAATTCTGTCGTCTGGGTCAGCAATCCAAACCGAACGCCATCCAGGGATATAGTCATCAAAATTAAGGGGTCCCAAGGTGATTTTTGCATCATTGCCCATCTCTGCCAGCTTAGTTGCAATATCATCGACTTGAAAAGCAAAATGACGCCATGTAGGGTATTGTGGACCATCCCTATCAGATGGTGAAACAGGAGATTCTCCTTGTGCCTGAAAAATCTCAAGATACATTTCACCCAATTTAATAAAAATTATTTGCTGGTCGCCAACTGGTACGACACGCGATCGCACAAAGCCGAAATATTTAGCATAAAACTTTTCTGTGGCGATCGGGTCTTTACAGTTGATTGCCATGTGAGAAAATCTGAGCAAACCCATTATTGCTTCCCCCATAGAATTTAGACTCATATATCAAAGACTTAACCAATATCAAACATGTAGACGATGCTCATCCTTGATCAGATCAGAAACTCTCTCCGCAATCATTACAATACCTGTATGACAGTTTCCTGATGGTACTACAGGCATCACACTGGCATCAGCTACCCTAAGTCCCTGCACACCATAAACGTGCAACTGAGGATCTACGACTGCCATATTATCTAGTCCCATTTTGCAAGAACCAGCTTGATGATGATAAGAATCAGCCCTGTGCTTGACAAATGCTCGTAGCTGCTCATAAGTTTGCACATCCGATCCTGGCATCAGTTCTTGTTTGACCCAGCTAGAGAAAGCCTTTGTAGCAAATATGTTACGAGCTATTTCCACACTTTGAATTAACCGCTCAAGGTCAGCTTGAGTACTGAGATAATTGGGGTTAACAAGCGGTTTATCTAATGGGTTACTGCTTGCCAACCTAATCCAGCCGCGCGATGTGGGGCGGACAACACCAGGCAAGATACTAATAGCATTGGGATAGTTTTGACCAATAATGATGTCAAAAGGGACGTGAACAAAACCAAGTTGCAAATCTGGGCCAATCCAACCTGGTTCTGACTGACAAAATAACGCACTTTCTGACAAATTCAAGTTAGGTGGTGGTACTAGCTGCGTTGTTTCATAAATTACCCCAGTCAGGACATGATTGTGAAAGTTTTCGCCTACACCTGGCACATCCGCTACTACAGGAATGCCAAACTCTTGCAAGTGACTAGAACTGCCGATACCAGAGAGTAACAACAGCTTAGGAGACTCCAGCGCACCAGCACAGACAATTACCTCGTAATTAGCATAGGCAGTTTTAATTTCACCATTCTGTGCGTACTCCAAACCGTTACATCGCTTACCGGAGAACAGCAACCTCGTAGCTTGCGAGTCCGTACTGAGAGTAAGATTAGGTCGCTTCAAAACCGGGTTTAGATAAGCATCTGCCATACTATGACGCTTACCGTTCTTGATGTTTATATGATGCCAACCAACCCCTTCCATTTTTGGGCCATTAAAATCTGGTGTGTAGGGGTAGCCTAACTCTAAACAAGCATTAATAAATACTTCAGATGTAGGATTCGGATTATGCAGTTTGGCATTGATGACATTAAGTGGCCCACCTTTACCAGCCCACGGACTAGAGTCATCTTCTTGGTTTTCCAACTTCTGGAAGTAGGGCAAAACATCTTGATAAGCCCAACCGGGACAGCCATTGTAAGCCCAATTATCGTAATCGGATGTATGCCCCCGGATATGCATCATAATATATAAATTACTGCTGCCGCCTGGTATCTTACCCCGTGGTTCATGGGTGATACGCCCCTCCAAACTTGGTTGTGGAACACTGGTATAGTCCCAGTCTATTTCTGAGCCAAGCAACGTAGGCCATATTGAGGGGTTATCGACAGTTGGGGGAATATTAGCCCCGCCAGCTTCTAAAACTAGCACCTTAACTGCTGGATTTTCGCTGAGGCGATTGGCAAGAACCGATCCCGCTGAACCAGCCCCGACAACAATGAAATCAAATTCACTCATATAGCCCCTTCTCAAATTGATAGGGTTTTAGTCCAACCTTTGATTAACAAAAGGGTCAAACGGTCGAGTATCATGGAAGTTAGCCATGTAGACAATTTTGCTGTTCTCCAAGCGGAAATAATTGGCGGTGTTTGCCTCGATTGGCACACCACTGGCATTAGCGGCTGAGATGTGAGAGACGACGCAAGCCTCGTGGCCATTAATGACTATTTGTTTTGGCAGGTTTTGGAATTTGGAATAACCCTTCTTTATACCGCCAACAGCACCCTGTAAAACACCGACCCCCTCAATATGACCTGCTAGCTGTTCATCTACAACCACATTGTCATCAAACAGCGTTAGCCAAGTATCCCAATCGCCAGCATTGACAACTTCGTAGTATTTGTTAATGATGTCTCTAGTGTTCATTTATTTTCTTCTTAAGCTTCCTTCGTGTTTTAGTTCATTAAATTAGGTATTATTTAGCCTGAAGTTTATCTAGATAAAAAGCGTTCATGCTTACCTAAAACACCGATTCACTAATACTAAAAACTAGGTTTATTCAAGTTAAGCCAAGGAAATTTAGGTCTTTCCAGAAATAAAAACTGGGGGTTTTCCCCACAATTAAAATTACTGAATTGGTGTTATGTAAAGGATTTCAAAGATTTTTTGAATGCTCTAAGTACACTTAATCTAGGGAAACTTGAGTTTAGGCTAGAAAACAGCTAAACATTTACTCTAATCAGAAGCTTGCGAAGATGGAGGAATGATTTCTACTCCGTACTTTGGAGAGACCGCTAAAATTTGTTCCAGCTCGTCGGGTCTGACAGGAGGAGAGAGAGTAAACTCACCTTCTGCTGGGACACCCGCTTCTGCAAAAAATTTTTCTAACCCTGCTGGTGTCACCCAAACAAGCATTTTTGCTGGCGTAGAGCCTCGGTTGATAAAACTGTGACGCTGACCTTTGGGAGAGTGAATGAATGTTCCAGCAGTGGCAACAATGGTCTCGTCGTCAAGATGGAACTCAACTTCTCCATCTCTAACAAAAAATGATTCGTTTTCGTGAGTATGTCTGTGGGGAGGCGGTCCGTTTTGTGGTCTAACCACGAACTCTACGAGCGCATAGGTTTCCCCAGTATCTTTACCTACTGCCTTTATGGTACACAAATCACCAAAAAACACCCAGTACTTTGGATCTTGACCTTGACCATCTTGCAACCATAAAGTGGCTTGATTAAGCGTCATTGTGATTTTCCTCTTAAGGCATTACTAAACTTTTTCTAAATACCCAAATCCTTAAATTCCTCTTCCTGACTTACGGAATATCAGGAAGTCCATAATCATAAAATCGGTGTTCGCCCCAGGTTTCACGATGAATGAGACCTTGCGAATCGACTACTGAGAACGTTGACTCGATGGGCTTGCCTTGGAAACGATCAGCAATCCAATCTGCAATATAAGCCCATTCGCTTGGGCCTAGGGCGCTTGAAGGTCTACTGTGAAGCGTATGTCCCTCACCTTTGTAGAGCAGCAACTCCTTCGGTGTGGTAATTTCGTTTAAGACATCAAAAACAGATTCGATCGCGGCAAAATCATCATCCTCCCCTGCGACAACGAGATAGGGGCACTTCAATTTTGCTCCCAGCCCTTCGGCATTGATATGCTGAATAAATTTGTCAAACTTTTCTTCATCCGTATAACCTGACATATACATAAAACGAAGCTTGA
Source organism: Nostoc punctiforme PCC 73102 (assembly GCF_000020025.1). GTDB lineage: Bacteria > Cyanobacteriota > Cyanobacteriia > Cyanobacteriales > Nostocaceae > Nostoc > Nostoc punctiforme. Next base: position 2,495,277 of record NC_010628.1, read on the forward strand.
ATGAGGGTGAATACATATTGAAGGCTGTTTTTTCGCCCCTTTCGTAGCTGGGGTAAGCAACAGCACAAGCTTTAATGGCGGGGTCACTCACGGCAATTTGCGTTCCCCAAATCGAGCCCATACTTACGCCGCGCACTGCAATCCGGTCGTGGTCTAGCTCATTTTGCTGACGCAACCAAACCAGCACTGCTTTCCCTGCCTCGTAGAATCCTGTTTCTGTGACAAAAATTTCGCGGAGGGCACTGCTAAATTGCCCTGGTCCATCAAACATGAAGACTGCGATGCCGCGACTGAGAAATTGATCGCCATAGAGTGCAACGGAAATTTCTTTTGTGCTGTCCATTCCACCAACTGTAATCACATATGGCACGCGGTCACCCAGTTGATAGTTGGTTGGTAAGTGTAGCCAGCCTGGTATCGACTTGCCTTCGTAGGGAATTTCCGCCTTACGCACTACATGATCAGCATACTCAGCATATTTGGTATAGCAGTAGTTTTTACGCTTCTCGTACTCAAGATTTTGTTTTGTTGGTTCAAAAATCGGCCACTGGGCCTGTCCATACAAAATCGCGGCAATAAAGTAATTTTCCCGCGCTGCAACTGTATGTTCTAGCTTCTCTAGTTTCTCGGCCTGTGTTTGCCGATGAACAGCAGCAGCACCGTACTCACGGGCGATGTCGTTGTACTTTTTGACATTCTGTTCAACCCGGATAAAATCGCCAAGTGCTCCGATGCCACATGGAAATAGGGCAAAATCAATATCCCCCTGATCCCAAGTCACGCCTACAGTTCTGATGATATTATCTAGAATCCAGCGTTGTTCTTGGAAACGCTTTATCCGGTTTTCCACTTTATTTGACATTACTGGCATGATGATCTCCTGTGCATTAAATGTGGACGTTTTTGCGTCCAACCCATCTTAAGCAGTAGCTAAAGCAGCGATTGCACCAAGATGTTGTATCAAACCTAAGGCATCCTCGCTGACCCATATTTCTTCAATCTGGCCACCAGTAAGATGGAAAAGGTCATTCCCTACATCTTTCACCGATTTGCCAGTCGGGGCAATACCGAGAAACTCCCCTTTATGGGTGCCGGTCAGCCAGTAACGACATCCTATCTTTTGTCCCTCAACAATCTGACGCTCAACTGTGAATTGGACATCAGGGAAAGCGTTACGCAGCCCAGCGACAAATTGCTTCATCCCGTTACGTCCACGAACTGGGTCTGGTAAGGTAGGAATTCTAAAAGCGAAGTTGGCAGCCATAATTTCATCTATGGCCTCCAGTTTTCCTTGATTCATTACCTCATCAAAGTAACGACTAACAGTTTCTTTGTTGACTTCTGGTGAGGTTTGTTCCGGTGGTGTTGGGGCTGTTTGTCTTGGGAAAATACCTTGACTGATCTGTTGAATCAGCCCCAAAGAGTCCTCATTAGCTATGACTTCGGCAATTTTGCCATTAACGATGCGATGCCAACTCATGCCCTCGAGTAGGAATGATTTGCCCTGGGCAGGAATGTCCCCTATGACTGTAGGAAATGGCTTACCAGTATGATTCCCCCTTGCTGTCCAACGAGTCAAGACCATATCTCCCTCAGCCAACACATCTTCCATAGCAAAATGAATACCAGGGAAAGAGTCAATGAGCATATTAACCAGACCCTTGTATCCTTCAACACCACGAAATGGTTCGGCGTGAGTGGGAAGTGTAAAAATAAAATCAGGGCCACAAATCTCCTCTAGGGTGGTTATGTTCCCTTCATTGAAGACTTCATAGAAATAACGGCGGACAATCGCTTTATTTGCATCTGTAGACATAGGTGATACTCCGTTGATTAAAGTTGATTCAATTCTGGGAAATTTCAAAATCTGGCAGAGCCTTCGGCATATTCTAGTAGTCTGCCAAGCTAACTTTGCTATGTTAAATTTGGATATAAACGCTCCATTTTTCGGCGAGCATCTTTGGTTTGAAAACCCCAATAAACACTAGCTTTTTGCTGATTACGTTTTTTCTCCCAAGCGGCAATCTCAGAAGTTAATGTTTCTGCATTAGGAATACGCCGTTCTAAACATTGGCGAGATAAAACAGATAATTCGATTTCTACCTGATTCAGCCCTTCGGGTTCGCCAGTTGCTTCAAGTCGGGGAACCCGCCCAACGCACTGGCTCACCAAGAAGCGTGTTTAGGAGTATAGTGAAACTCTAACTTTTGAATAATTCGACGTGCTTCTTCTGGTGGAAAAACTTCATATAATGCATTGGGTGTATGAATATTCAAGTTATCAACTACTAAACGAATAACATCGGCATCTCGGTAGGAAACATCTACTAAATTTTTCATTTGTTTAGCAAAATCGGCTTTAGTTCGACGTTCTGTAACTTCGATATGCCGCCATCCAGCCAAGGGTTGAAAACATGCGAATAAATTTACTGTCCCGTTACGTTTATACTCAAAATCATAACGTTCAGGTTGCTCTGGCTGTGGTGGCAAAGGAAGTCTTACTTCTTCTACTAATTGGTATGGACGTTCATCAAAGCAGACTACAGGGCGTTTAGGATCATAAGGCTCATTGTATAATCCAGCACATCTTCCATTCGGAAAACATATTCTGCGTTAACTTCAGGAATACACCATTGTTCTTTCAACCAAGGCTTAATTTCATTTTTTTTAAAGTTTGACGTACTGTTTCATCTGAGATTGAATCTATGATACCAACGTTCACTAAATGATCTGCTAATAATTGCATTGTCCAACGCACTCTTCCTTCTGGCGGATTAGAACAAGCTGTTGCAATCAAAAATGCTTCTTGCTTTTCATCTAATTTTTTATGTTTTGGTGGATGAACTTCATCCTTTAAAGCAAAATCTAACCCTCCAATGACAAATTTTTCTCGTATTCGTTGCACTGTTGCAACATGCGCTCTAACTATGCTAGCGATCGCTTGATCCGTTTCTCCTTCGGAAGCCATCAAAAGAATGTTTGCACGGCTTATGGTTCTTGCCTTATGCTTACCTTTCTTAATTATCGATTGCAGTTGGGAAACTTCATCTTCATTCAAGTCAACAATGTACTTTTTTGCCATGTTACACCCCGTTTTTGGCTATTTTACCAATTAGAGGTTTTACTTAGCAAAGTTACCTTGGTAGACTACTAGTGAGTCCACAATGTAAAGTGAAATCACTGGCTTCTGGGTTTTTGGCGATCGCTTCACCACCCAGGTTTGATTCGCATCGGCAACAATTCGTTGACTTTTAGCTGTTGGTGGCTCCCAAGTGCTGGCTTGCCAGTTGACAATAACTTTAACTTCTGTATGGTCATTGCCAGTCGATGTAGACGCCACTTTTTTGAGAGTGTGTACTTCATCAAAGAAAATACCAGTTACACGCTCATACCAACCCTTAAAGCCATCAAAGCCATAGACTGTGCCCTCAGGAAAGCGCATTTCTAAATCTTCTTCAACTAGCAAGGGAACATATTCCTCAACTGGAACGTGAGCGTCGAGTTTCATATACCAATCTGTTGCCAGTTGCTGAATTTCCAAATCAGTTAGGGGTGCTAGATTACTTACTACCATTATTTTTCGACCAGGGAATCAGTGAACACGTTACTGAAATTTGCTTAAACTACTGTCCGCAGCTAATGCCTATCATTTCCGGGTGAACATTTGCCTCCAAAACCACATCGATAAGAAATGGTCCCTTGTGGGCTAATGCCTGTTCAAGAGCTGGGGCTATCTCTTGTGCCTTCTCGAGGCGCACACCCTCAACTCCCATAGAACGCGCTATTTCGACAAAATTAATCTCTGGCTTAGATAAATCAAAACTCAGGGGATATTCGTGCTGTGGTATATCCCGCTCTTGCCAGTAAGCTTGGATATTCACTTGTAACAACCTATAAGAGTGGTTATTACAGATGACAAATTTGGCATCTATATTGTGACGAGCAGCTGACCAAAGTGCCTGAATTGTGTACATAGCAGCGCCATCACCAGTAAACCCAATTACCGTTGTGTCAGGATTGGCCAGTTTGGCTCCAATCGTTCCCGGAATTCCCACACCTAAAGAACCACCACGGGAGAGGAAATAATGCCCTGGTTTGGTTGGTGGTAGATAACGCGTCAAATCAGGAGAACAGGTGAGAGCTTCATCGAAGATAATTACATCCTCTGGTAATTGCTTTGCCAGTTCTGCCGCGAAGCGAGAAAAGTGCAACGGGACAGCATCCCAATTTTCTCGATCAGCTTGCAACTCACGCTTATGGTTCTCTTCTTTAGCTTGGGCAATATCAGCAGTTCGTGTCTTAGCAGTTTCTTTCTGCTCTGATGTCATAACTGCTGACAAAACTTTTGCCAGATGAGCAAGAGTCAATTTTGGATCGCTAACTAGTCCCAAATCAACTGAGTGATTTTTAGCAATCTCATAAGCATTCAAATCAATATGGATGACCTTGGCTCCCGGTGCAAAAATATTACCCAGTTCTGGAAATACTTCTGGCAAAAGGTAAGTACCACAAACTAAGTTTACATCGCCTCTATTGGTGATGGGTCGGCTTTGATAGCCAAACATATGCCCTGTCATACCTTGATAAAGAGGATGAGCGTGACTCATGTTCAATTCGCCAGCATCAACTTCCCAGACTTCTGCGCCCAAAAGTTCAGCAACACGGGTCAGTTCATCTTGTGCGCTAGAATAAGCCACTCCATCACCCACAAAAATCATTGGCTTGTGAGCAGATGCCAACATAGTTGCTGCTGTTTTGAGCAACTCCTCATCTGGCAAAACTTTGGTGGATGGTATAGAAGTTGGTCTGACTTCCTCAACTGCGGGAGCATCCAAAATATCTACTGGTAGACAAACATACACAGGCCCCATTGGTGGAGTGGCAGCAATCTTAATAGCCCGTCGCAAAACCCGCAGCAATGAAGATGGCTCCATCACCATTGTTGACCACTTGGTAACTGGCTCGGCAAAAGCTACCAAGTCTCCTGCCATTTGAGCATCCATTGCCTGATATTTGATGCCTGCATCACCACCAATGACTACAAGCGGTGAGTGACCTCGGTATGCTTGGTAAAGTGCGCCGATCGCATTCCCTAAACCAGGGGTACTATGAATTTGCACCAAAGCAGGCTTTTTAGTTGCCCTAGCATAACCATCTGCTGCCATCACCGCAACGGATTCTTGCAATGTCAAAATGTACTTCAGGTCTGGATATTCCCGAATAGCATCCAAAAATCCTTCTTCCGATGTGCCGGGATTACCGAACATATAATGGATGCCATCTGCCAAAAATTGTTCGAGAATTGCAAAGCGGCCTGTTTTGTTTGTCATGGATTCTACCTTCTGCAACCATCAATTGCATACAGTGTTTATCGTGCAGTACCATCCAGATATTTAAAATCCGACTTTACCAGCCATAGCGCTTGAGTCCTTTTTCTAAGACTTCCACCAACTTCTGACCAGTTAGATAAGAGTCTGGCGTAGAGCGCCCCGTAATAAACGGATAGTCAACAATTACTGATGTTGGCCTGCCGACATTGCCATGATACTGTCCGTCTGGCCCTGTAGCATCACGGAGTATGTATTCTAGAGGATAGAATGGCGTGCCAAAGTTAATATTGTTCAGACATGGGTCGATGTTAGTACCGTTAAATCCCGTACCATCTTTGTAGTCATATTCCAGGCAATGGCCTGTGACGTGTTTACCCCAAATAATGCTCTTGCGATCGCCAATGTCACGGGCAAATGCCAGACACGCAACGCCGTAACATTCTGCGGCGACTGGCTTACCCATTTGGTAAAAACTGAGGATGAGATCGTGTACTCTCTGGTTGTCAGCTAAATCAACCATCGGACCACTACCACCAACAATGAGAATGGCATCGTATGTTTGTAAATCTCTTTGCCGCACTTCATCTAGTAATCTGTAATATTCCTCCATTTCCCGTAAGAATTTTGGTGAACTCCAGTAAGGTCTTTCTGGGAGCCACTCTCTAAGATTTTTTGGGTTGTTTAACCGTGGATTGTTGGTGTCATCTAGTTGTCTGACCTTATCAGCCATATCTTGGGTGGTGACTGGTCTGCCTAATGGTGGGTCAACAAAAGTAGGGTCCATGCTTACCCCTAGTGCTACAGGTCTTTTACCATTTGGGGTGGCGAAGTCAACTTGATACCCAGCTGCATCAAAGGTTTCTAGGGGACCCACTAGTTCTTCTCCCCAGTAACCCCACTCTGATAGCACAATCAGAATCTTGGTCATCGGATCATCTCCTTTGTGTTTCTAAGCAACGTTGTTCTTGAGATGCGATTTGGTGAGCGATCGCATCAATAAAGGCATACACATCATGTCCGGCTCGTCCTGTTACTAAGTCTCTATCAACCACAATATTTCCCGGATCATTTGGTTGAGAATTTACAGGTGGCGGTACGTAAACAGCACCAGCATTCGCAATATCCGCCAGCACCACTTCATGACAGATTACCTTTCGTCCTCGGAGTAGTTCTGGCATTGGAGTCAGTAACCACAATCCATGACAGAGTAAACCTTTGATAATCTTGTGATTTGCCATTGCTTGAGCAAAAAACTGAATTGCTGGTGCAGTACGAGTTTGCTCTGGACTAATCTGCTGTCCTGGCGGTGGTTGAAAGTAGCGCAGACGTACACTGGTGTAGTTAGCTGCCATAATTACGGCCGCATATTCATTCACATCTACGCTTTGAAAGTCGATATTGACATCTAGATATTGCAGAGATTTACCAATTTCATCCACATCACTAACAAATTGTACAGTTTCATTTCCCCAAAGCCGAGACATGAAATGCACAGTCGCCCCAAGTTCCTCAAAGTGTTGCCGATAAGCTGCAATTTCCTCAGGAATGAACTCTGTTTCTACAAGGATGGCGACTTTCTTTCCTTCTAGCATTTGGGTCACCATAACTTATCTCCTAAGTCTTGGGTGTAAATTCCACAATGATTTCTGCTTCTGAACCAAGTTCAAATTCTTTCTCTCCCAGTTCAATTTGAAAATTATCAGGGTCGATTGTGGTGCGATCGCTACCATTAATGCTGACTCTGTTAACTTCCAAAGTATTAGGTCTAAAAAAATCTGGTAAAACATTGAGAGAGCGCTGGCGACAATGTTTGTCAGGTTTGAAATACAAACAGAAGGGTTCTTTTGTCACATAACTACTGATATAGATATGAGCCAAATAATTTAACTCAAAGGCATGGTATCCAGAAATTGCATGTCCGCCTTTTTGTGCATATTGCCCTACAGTAGTTGCATCTCCACTCTCACTGACTCGGAAGAAAATACCTTTATTGTCTTGGTCGAGAAAGAATAGATTCCAAAATGCGGCAGTTTCTCGTGCTAACCGCAAATACTCTTGTTTTTGGTCATTATCTTCATGACTGCAACCATGAAGAATTAAGTAGGCTAATAGGGCTTGTTCTTGTTGCCAGAAGTCTTTAGTGTTGAACCAAGGAAACTCTAGTGGCGTTCCATTTTGAGGGTTACGTTCTAAAGTATCAAAGATTCCACCCCTAAATAGATCTACGCCAATCTCTGCCATCTTCATGCCTAAATTGTCTGCTAGCTTCATCAATTTATCAGCTAAACGTTGTGATTCTTCGGCTTCTTGCGCGTTATCAGCAGCAGATTGGGCGGCTAAGGAGTAATAATAGTTAGCAACACGAGTCAGGTTCCAGGCTATCTTCAAATTGTGTCCGATAACGGCACGATTTTGTTGCCACCGCCAATTATGGTCTGGTTTCCAATCTCGCAAAAATCGCTCATTCACAAATGGAACGTTGGGATCAGGATCGGGAAATCTATCGGCAATGATTGTGGAGGCTGTTTTGAGAATCTTTTTGCAGGTTTCTAAAAATTTCCCGATTTCTTCATGACCATGATCAGTTAATGGCAAAGGTTCTAATGCCAAAATCACGTTAATTAAATAAGCCGGTATATGATCCCCAATCGAGTTCCAATTTTTTCTGGCTTGGTTATCACCAAGAGCAGGACTATCCCAATTTAACGTCACAGAATCAAGGTGTGAGAAATAATCACCGTAAGCATGTTTACCGTACTCTGATTCTGGATCGATGAAGAAATCATTAAAGACACGAACAGTCCGCTTGATATCATCAAGTACTTCCCAATCTAAAGTGATTCGATAGTACTGAGCTAATCCAGCTAAGGCGTAAATTTGTTCGTAAAGCGGGATTGTATCTCTATCATCCTCATTGAGAGAACGTATATACAACTGATAACTGTACTTTGTCTTGCGCTTGCCAAATGCCCAAAAACAATGTTTGCCATCAGATGTCAAACTGCGAAAAGTTTCACGTTGGTATTGAACTCCAGCACGAGCCGCTGAAAGATAGCGTTCACCTCCAGTTAGCAAGTAAGCAGAGGAAAGACCATAGATCAGCCTGGAAAGAGTAGCACATTCTTGAATCTCATCATCTGTTGGTAAACCGATGATGTTTAGGTTAGTTCGGTAAAGAGCAAAATCATCGATTTCATAGGTTTGTTTATTTGGAAATAAAAAGCCTAACCAACTATCTGCTAGGCGGGCAATTTGGGTCAGCCACCAATGAGTTTGCTCAAAAACTAATTCGTCTTGACCTCTATATGAATTTAGTAAGTTAACAATGCGGGCATCATATTGGCAGCTACCATTATTTTCTTGATACACCCCTTGCAGAACTACTAAGCTATCCGACTGGATGTATTTTCTCACTAAATCTGCTGGTGAGGACTGATGAAAATCTTCAGGATTCGGGACGCGATCGCGGTTTATACCATCTAAATTTTGTAGAAATTGAAATCGTGTTTCCCTACCAATTGCAACCTCGAACTCATCTCCACTACGGCATTTAATACTAAATTTTCCTTGCTCCTGTGCAATATCCGTAACTTTGCCCATCAGAGTTGTGTTCACAGTGAATTTTCTCATTTTTATTATCCTTTCGGTGTTATTTCAACCAAATACTTTTTATTGCTGTTTGGAGATATCATGGCTAACTATTTGTAACGATATATCCAAAGCAAAATCTTGTTTTCAAGAGTTATGAAAAAACTAAAAATAGGTATTTTCAACAAGTTTCGTCAATGATTAATGAAAGACGGTTTTGCGAAACGCTAGAAAGAAAGATTCAGATTTACTTGACGATTCGGAGTTGAATCTATATTTTTTTCACAAAATGAATATAAATTCTGAAACATAGCAATCCTAAATCATTTCTGAAAGCTTCTCTTTTTTATTTTCTACGAGACCTATGCGTTTACGGAAGCCGACACACCACAAGGCGTTTACTTAATTGCTCAAAACTCTCAGATAGAATAGCTATAGTTACTTTTGTAGTGAAAATGAAAAAGTTTTCAAAAAACTTTGCTGCGTATTGAAATTTACCTTAATTTCCTCCGACTATAATTGAGTCAATCGGCACTAATTCTCTATCTATGGTTAGAGAATTATGAATCGTTAGATGTAGATAACCTTCTTTAAAAAAACTATAAAAACTATAGCGGTTCTCACTTGAGTGGGATACAGTGTGGGAGGATGGAGTATATCAAGAACCATCTGCATCGATATCCCTCTTTCAAGAAACCGTATTTGCTTCGGGCTGAGGAATGAGTTCAAAACCTAAAGCTAAAGCCTTTTTTTGTAGGTTATTGATAACTTGTTCTTGGTAACGTTGTTCATAATAATCCATGCCAATATCTTGATAGTTACCTCCAGTTGTCCAAAGTAGGTAAAAAATTCGTGCCAGCTTATGAGCAGTAGCAGTGATAGCTTTGGGCGTGCCAAGTCGAGAACGTAAGCGACGATAGAAAGCACAACTCGGCAGAATTGCTCTTGCCAGCTGTTTGTGTGGCTATTCGGAAAGCATTGGCAGCAGGGTTAACCACCAAGCGAGTTTAAGAACTTTTAACTTTACCAACAGTGATGCGATTACAAGGGCAAAGACCAAGTCAAGAAGTAAAGTGTTTAACAGTTGGGAATCGGGTAAAATCGGTTTTGGTTCTGGAATTAGGTCGCTGAGAAATTCATATTGGGCACATGTCAGGTTGCTAGGGTATGCTTTACTCATGTCACTCTATCGGTGCTGTTTATTATCTATTCACAGCTTATACTGAGAGAGCTTTTTTACACCCTTTCCGACTTTTCAAACATTCTCTTAGAATCCAATACCTAAAACTCTGTATTTTCTAAATGTGTAAACCTTATATCTATATTTAAATTTGGCAAAAATTATTTTTATTTCAATCCATCTATTGGATGATGATTTTTAAGAAAATAAGGTTCTTCCGGTACTTTTATGGTGATTACTAAAGAACCGTAAATTTTAGTAACTACATTTTAATGAGGCTCATCCTTAAAATATAGATTGCGTAAGTCTTACAGCAGTTTCACTTGTACTCAAATAATCCAAGCATCATGATTTATACTAGGGGCACAAATAATTCCAATTGATGGAAAAACATTTAAGGGTACTATGGAATTTGTTCATCAATCACCTCGACATGACGATGATATTATTTGTTGGGGTAAATGTGCCATTTCCCACACTTACCATTAAACCATTATACCCTACAAAACTTTCTGGCACAAGGGATGCCGAAAACGATCGCCTACGGTGGGCGGAACGCCATCGCCTGCTTAGATACTCTCCCTTATTTCATCTATTTCAGCAAACTCATCCTCGATTGCGCGAACTGAGAATTATTACAGTTTACAATAATGATTATTATTTTTACTGAAATCTATGTGACCTGTAAATTCAACTACCGACAAGCCATTGAACCTATTTCAACGTCCCCGTCGTACTGCAACCCTGGGGCGAATGGTGCGGAAAACTACCCTGACTGTAGATGATCCGATCTATCCAATGTTTGTGATGGAAGGTGAATGTAACTTTTTGGCTTCCTGGCTTAGGCATCCAGGTACTCTAGTTGTGAACTTATCAGCTGGACTTAGAGCAACATTGCCCCAGCGCATTACAGTTGCAGCAGCGTTAGACACTGAACCAATAGAGTATACAAGAACCAAATCGTTTTCGTGAATCTTGCCTAATTGTGCGCCGTGGTAAAGATTAGCAATGGGCAGCATTGGCCCAATATTTGCATATTGGGGATAAAGGTTAATCGTCCGCTCCTGCTGGATGCCTAATGCTTCGGTACAGAGGGAGGAATACCAGGCAGTGGGTGTATTAAAAGCACAAAATTGAATTTGCTCCAGGGTAACACCAGCCGCAGCGATCGCGCCCAAGCAGCACTCACGCAAATAATTTACAGCAGTCTCGCTCAGTACTTTGTTGGTGTGCTTGCCTGCTCGGATTAACATCCTTACATTACCCTCAGCATCCGTAGTAAATTCATTATAGAAGGTGTCGCAAGTTGCACATGTGTTCACAATTTTGGTGCTAATAATTCCCTGATTTTGTTTGAGCGCGCCAACCACAAAGGCTCCAGCACCGTCACCGAAAAACCATGAGAGAGTATCATTTTCATCAGTAAAGCGAGAGTAAGTGCAAGAGACTACCACCAACACATTACGATACTCTCCAGTTCGCACCAGCGCAGTAGCATTTTGCAGCGCAACCACAGCATTAGAACAGGTTGAATCAAGATTCCAAGCCGCACCGCGCAGATCGAGTTGAGCAGCAAGGAAAGCCGCATTGCCAGGTAGAATATTTTCTGGCCAAAGTGAAGCAACAATCATCAAATCGACCTCTTCCGGAGACAGTTTTGCCGCTGCCAAAGCGTCCCTTGCTGCGCCATACTCTAGCGTGAGCGATGACTCCCCCGGACCCAATATTCTGCGCTCAACAGTACCACGGAAAGGATCTTTGAGATACGGTGACATTTTTAATTCAAACTCATTGGTGGGGATGGAATCACCAGGCGAAAATACCTTTGATAGACTTTTTTGTTCAGCTGTTGCCACTAAATCTGGGTAATTCTTTCGCCAATAATCATTAGTGCGAACAACACTAGGAAAGTTGACTGCAATTGACCGAATTCCTACTGGTGGATATATCATAATAAATCTCCTGAAAAAGTGAGGAAGTGGAGGATGCGGGGAAGAGGCAGGGGAGCAGGGGAGGATTAGGGGACAAGGAGGACAAGGAGGAATTATTGAACAAGTCTCTTCCTTGTCTCCCCCCTCTTCTTTGTCTCCCTTGTCTCTTCTCTATGCCCAATGTCCAATGCCCAATTAATATTACTTTCCATGAAAAATGAGACTGTTAATCCTACTACCAATGGGTGCTGGACGAGTCGGATCAATAATCACATCAACAACGAATGGAATAGTCAAGGCTAGTGCTTTTTCTAAAGCCGCTTCTAGATCGCACTCCCTGCTTACACGAATACCATCGGCTCCCATACCACGGGCAATCATCACGAAATCCGGGCTGGGAATCTCTGCATCCACATTGTGGAACCCCTCCATGTTCATACCTTGGTCGCACATGTTGTAACGTGCATCATTGAGTACAATCCAGACAGCAGGAATTTTGTGTTTGACGGCGGTAGTAATTTCGTTGTTCATCAGCATGGCACCATCACCGAGAATGGCTACAGCTTTGCGATTTCGCGCCAGTGCGGCACCTAAAATACCCGTACCAGCATGTCCCATTGAACCAAATCCAGTACTTACCCGGTAACGCCCTGGTGCAGCAAATCGCAGTATATTTGTTCCCCAAGCAAAGGAGTTACCAGCCTCGGTCATGATGATTGCATCGCTATTCTCGACAATTACCCTTTGAATCGCATCCATCAAAAATTCAGGACGTACTAAACCTTCCAGATGGGACTTGATGACCTCGCGTTCAGGACGGGGTAGGGGTAACACTGATGAAGAACGAGAGATTTCTGGAAAATACTTCAGTATAGCCCTGACAAAAGCTCCGATATCAGACTGAACGGAGAATGTCTCTGCATACGGATAAGCAGCTCCCGGTACTTCTGGGTCGATATCCACATGAACAAACCCCCGTGAAGGAACCATGACTGGGTTCCAAAATGAAGTAAATTCACCTAACTTAGTTCCCAAAACCAGTACGCGCAAAGGACGCTGTTCCTGCATATATTTGAGAACAGAGTTTTGCCCGCCGAAGCCAGTCACACCGACAAACTGAGGATGATCCTCAGGAAAGATACCTTTACCACGAGCTGATGACATCACCGCCGCTCCGGTTCTCTCAGCAAGTTGACGAATTTCTAAAGCTGCATCTTTAGCACCAAAACCGACCCAAATGGCAAACGGCGCTTCACATAGCAGTTGTAAACATTTGCTGATAGTATCTTCTCCAGCCGTCACCAAAGTTGGTGAAAAATTCACATGGGGTAATGGTGTTGTTAGCAAACTTGTCTGGATGGTTCTGGGAATACTAATATGGGCGACAAAGCCACCTAATTTCCCTACACCTAGTGCCAGCCTGCGAGCAATTTCAGAGAGTTCCGAGTTGCATTCAACGGTGGTAGCATAATGAAATAATGTGCCTGAAGTAAAAATGCCTGTATTAGACATTGTGTATTGGCTGGTTTCTTGAAAAGCCCAGCGTCCGCGCTGTGTTGCAGAGGTGCAAGGTGATACGAAAATAACTTTTGCTCCTTCCCAACGAGCCGCAAACAGCCCAGTCAAGGCATTAGTAATACCTGGACCGGTTGTGCTGAACACTACAACAGGATGTCCGCTAGCAAAGTATGACTCAATAGCTGCGAATGCTGCTCCGGCTTCATGACGAAATTGCAGCACCTCGATTGAGCTTTGCTCTAGGCTAGCTATGAAGGGTGTGATTCCCCCTCCGAACAGACCAAAAGCATAGCGGACTCCCAAATTTTCCAGCGTCTTCACTAAAGCTGCTGCAACAGTTAAATCGCTTGTCTGTTCAATTGAGAATAGATCCGATTGGATAGCAGTGTTTCTCTGCAACTGATCCAATGAATTTAAGGTTTTGGTAATTGTTTCTACGTTCACGATCGCCTACTTTAATTTTACAAAAAATAAATTAACTGGGGAGTAAAAGGGAGATAAAATAACTAACTCCTGTACAGACGCGATTAATTGCGTCTCTACTTCTAACTCCTAACTCCTAACTCCTGCCTTTTTTCAACAACCTGAGATATTGATTCCTGACGTAAAAATCGCTTTAATACTTTACCAGTGGAGTTTTTTGGAATTGAGTTTACAAAGTTAATTACACGGGGAACTTTATAAGCTGCCATCCTTTCATAACAAAAATCAATGATTTGTTGTTCGGTGATTGTCTGACTAGCTTTTAGGATAATATTTGCTTTGACAATCTCGCCTTTGAGAGGATCGGGAACGCCATATATAGCTACTTCAGCTACTGCTGGGTGTTGATAAATGACATTTTCAACTTCTGTTGGATATACCTTGAATCCAGAAACAACGATCATGTCTTTTGAACGGTCAATTACGTAGAAAAAACCGTCTTCATCCATCCGACCAATGTCGCCAGTATGTAACCAACCATTTTTAATTACTTCTGCGGTTTCAAAAGGGCGGTTCCAATAACCAAGCATGACGTTGGCACCCTTAATTGTTATCTCGCCTAACTCACCTATTTCTACCTGATTACCATCACCATCTACAATTTTCATTTCCACATTTGCAATGGGTGTTCCAACGCTACCTAGTTTGTAGTTCAAGTTGTGGTTATAAGCAGCAAATGGCGATGTTTCAGTTAGGCCATACCCTTCATGGATGACAAATCCAAACTTTTTATACCAATTTTCTGCTACTTGCAATGGCATTGGTGCTGCTGCTGAAAAGTAATAGCGGATGTTTTCCAGGTTATAGTTAGAAGTATCCATGTTCAGTAGTTTAATGAATACTGTCGGCACACCAAATAGCATTGTTACTTGATGTGTAGTGATGGTTTCTAGAACTTGATCTGGGTCAAATCGACGCTGTAAAATGATAGTCGTACAAGCAGAAATACCAGCATTTAGAATTGCATTTTGTCCAAAACAATGGGATAAAGGTAAGAAAAGCAGTAAGCGATCGCTCTTTTGAATGCGATAGCAACAATTAGCACAATAGCTATTAAAAATAACATTGCCATGAGAAAGTGTAGCACCTTTAGGAAAGCCTGTAGTACCTGATGTATAAAGGATGCTTGCAGGATCATCGCGACTCATTTCAACGGCGCGTGCTTCAGGAGAAGATTTTGCCATCAGTTGTTTTAGACTAATACCTTTATTGGCTCTACCTTCTGCAATCAAAATATGTTGCAATTGAGGTAAGTCTGGCTCTTGAATATACTCGGTTTGCGACTCTGTTGTAATAATTGCTTTGGCAGCACAATCGTTGAGAATGTATCTAACTTCATCGGTTTTGAGCATAATGTTGATTGAGACAGCAACCGCGCCAATTTTCAGAATGCCAAGATAAGAAATTACAAATTCTGGAATGTTTGGTAAAAATAAGGCTACACGATCTCTACGTCTAATATCCAAACTGCGTAGACCGTTAGCAACGCGATTTACCATTTCATCAAGGTCTTTGTAAGTAAAAGATTCTTCTTCAAAAATTATGGCTGGTTTGTTGGGGAAAAGGTAGCAACTAAGCTCTAGATTTTGGGCAATATTCATCATTGAATCACCTTAATATCTTAATTCGCAATTTGTCATTAAAAAATTTTTGCTTTGCTGATTGAGAGGATGAATTAGTCTCACGCAGAGGCGCAGAGAACGAGAAAAGAGAAATAAGGGAGTAGTTACATTGAAAGGTATAAATTAGTACCCTAATTCAGCAACACCAATTTTTAATTACAAATTACGTTGACTTTAAGCTCGAAAAAATATGCTCAACTGCTTGCACAATTAAACCACCACCAGCGATATCAGCTGAAATCCGGGCAATATGCTCATCTAAACATTGCTCGTTGTCGTTCCAAATGTATGGACGCACAGACGTTAGTGGCTTTCCAACTACCTCGCAGACTGCTGTGTATAACTGCACAGTATTGGGTGAGAGGCATGTACGTGCATCATAATGACCTTTCATCTTATATGTGCGGAGGTCAACAGCTTGAACTCCAAACATCAACGCGATCGCCATATAATTCTGAAATATGTCTACGGAACGACGTGTCAAATTTGCGGAAATATAGCCTTGGCTGTTAATATTTTGATTAAATTGCTCGGCGTGGGTAGGAAAGCGATCGGCTAGGGAATTTCCATAGAAGCTCAACAGTGGCATAATCGAGTTTCCACTGATTTGCAAACCTTTGAGTCCCATATTAACTTTGCGATCGCTATTACCAACTAAAGAGGGTGGTAAGCCGTTGCTAAACTCTGGCGAGACAAGAAGTGCAATCTGCACATCGATGTGTTTGGCCAATAGCCCTATGTAATAACGTAGGCGATCCATTGTCACACCCACATACTGTCCGAGAAAATTGCCGCCGTGATAACTAACTTGGTTCTCGACATCAATCAATGGGTTATCGGTGACTGAGTTCATTTCTACCTCGATTTGCTTGGTAATCTCTGATACCCCATCAACGATTGGCCCTATGAACTGTGCCAGACAGCGGAGAGAATAACGATCCTGTATCAGATCTTTACCACGGTATTCGTGTTTACCATCCAACTCTTCACGAACTAAAGATGAATCTTTCAGCAGAGAAAACATTTGATCTGCTGTCCATAGTTGACCGGGATGTGGCTTGCACTGATGAATAAACGGGTGGAAAGATTGATTCGTTCCGTATAAACCTTGGATGGCTAAGGCGTGTACACCCATTGTCAGAGCGAGCAAAACTTTCGCATCGTACACACAGTTAGCTGCAATACCTGTCATGACTGAGGTGCCATTCATCATTGCTAAACCTTCTTTCGGTTGCAATTGCAACTTTGGCAAACCCAAACGAGACAAGGCTGTAACGGCATCCATTTCTTTACCGTCGAAGTCAACTGTAAAGCTAGGATCTAGACCGATTAGTGCCCCAGTAATGTAGGATAATGGCACCAAATCGCCGCTAGCACCGATAGAGCCAAACTCATAGACATGGGGTGTCACGCCAGCGTTGAGGAAAGTTTCAATCCGCTGAATAAGTTCGAGTCGTATACCAGACGCACCATACAAATGTGAATTTGCACGTAAGAGCATAGCTGCACGCACGTCTGCTAACGATAATTTGTTTCCTGCGCCGGATTTCAGAAACCAAATTAAATTAGTCTGAAGTTCCGCTGCTTGTTCGCGAGAGATGACAACATCTGCCATACCGCCAAAGCCAGATGTCACCCCGTAAATTGGCTGTGCTGTTTCGACTGCATTGTTAATGTAATCACAAGATGCTTGAACACCCCGAATGACATCTGCATTATCAGTTAAGCGCACCTGTGTTCCATGACGAGCAACATTTACAACCTCGTCGATTGTCAGATTGCGATCGCCTACAGTTACGATTGAATCTGAACTATTAGTGAAAGGTATTTGCCAAGAACGCGTTATGTTCTGTTGTAGAGATGTTATATTCATACACTGGTTATTCTCAAATTTTAACAGGCCTCTATCAAGCCTTTCGGAATGTATCTTAATTACGAATTACGTTAGGTAGCGGGGCGTAGCCCATTACGAATTACGAATTACTATAGACCCCACTCAAAAATAGCAGCACCCCAAGAAAGTCCTGCTCCAAACCCAGCTAAAGCAACAACATCGTGCGCTTTAATTTGCCCTCGCCGAACAGCTTCATCCAAAGCTAGGGGAATTGAAGCAGCAGAAGTATTTCCGTAATTTGCTAAATTGCTAATGATTTTTTCATCAGGAATTCCTAAACGTTGAGCCACAGCCTCTAAAATCCGCTGATTGGCCTGATGCATCAATAGCCAGTCTACCTGTTTAACATCCAGACCTGCCCGGAATAGTGCCTTTTCAATAACTTCAGGGACTTTTTGAATAGCAAATCGGTAAACTTCTTGTCCGTTCATTGCAATAGGTTTATATGTACCTTGACCAACGCTAATATTATCAACAAGTACTTTCTCTTCCTCCTGGAATTCCAATTTCAAATGCTGATTTTGCGTGCCATTAGTATGAAGTTGAAAACCAAGGAGATAATCATATTCACTTGCTTGTAAAACCACTGCTCCTGCTCCATCACCAAATAGAATGCAGGTACGTCGGTCAGACCAATCTACCCACCGTGAAAGAACTTCAGCACCAATGAGAAGAACATTTTGATAAGTACCAGTCCGCATAAATTGGGCAGCAGTTACCAAACCAAAAACAAAACCAGAGCAAGCTGCTGTTAAATCAAAAGCTACAGCTTGGGTAGCTCCGAGTCGAGCTTGGATTTGACTGGCATTACCAAACAAATCATCAGGAGTAGATGTAGCTAAGATAATTAAATCTAAGTCTTGTGCTGTTATACCTGCCATATCTATGGCTTTTTGAGCCGCTTCAGTAGCCATAGTTGTGAGCGAGTTTTTGGCTGGAAGAAGATGGCGACGGTGAATTCCTGTGCGAGATTTGATCCAATCATCACAAGTAACCACCATTTGATTGAGTTGATGATTATCTAAGCACTGATCTGGAACCGCAGAGCCAGTCCCTGTCAAAACAATACCTTGTCTTACTAAGGATTTCATCTGCTTTAATTGCTAATTATTTTGTGTAGTTAAAATCTTTGATTCTGCTTTACCTTTGTAAGGTGTGTTATGCCGTAGGCTAACGCACCATCCTAGATTTTCGGTGCGTTAGCTTACGGCATAACACACCCTAATAACTCCTAACTCCTAGCTCAAATTTTTTAAAAGCTAAAGAGACATTATGTCCTCCAAAACCAAAAGAGTTAGAAAGAGCAACATCTACTCTTTGAGTTCGACTTTTATGGGGAACATAGTCTAAATCACAGTTTGGATCTGGCTGTTCTAAATTGATTGTTGGTGGAATTAAATCAAGAGCCACACTCTTGACTGTAGCAACAGCTTCGATGCCTCCAGCAGCGCCCAAAAGATGGCCAGTCATTGATTTTGTGGAACTAATAGGAATTTGGAAAGCGCGATCGCCAAGAGCTTTTTTAATCGCTAAAGTTTCTATGGCATCATTAGCTAAGGTGCTAGTGCCGTGAGCATTAATATAACTGACTTCGTTGGGGAATATGCCACCATCTTTTAAAGCTAGTTCCATAGCTCTCATGACTCCCTCTCCGCTAGGAGTTGGAGCAGTCATGTGGTAAGCATCACAAGTCAGACCATAACCAACAATTTCTGCATAGATTTTTGCTCCACGGCCAAGAGCGTGTTCTAATTCCTCTAAGAATAAAATGCCTGCTCCTTCTCCCATCACAAAACCATTGCGATCACGATCGAACGGACGAGAGGCACGGGTGGGTTCTTCATTTGCGGTTGATAGCGTCTTGGCAGAACCGAAGGCAGCTATAGACAGAGGTGTAATCACAGCTTCTGTACCACCACAAATCATTCCTAAAGCATGACCTAACTGAATTGAGCGAAAAGCTTCTCCGATAGCATTACCTCCAGCAGCGCAAGCTGAAACAGTACAAAAGTTTGGCCCTTTAGCTCCTGTGTAAATTGCTATTAGTCCAGCTGCCATGTTAGCTATTGTCATCGGCACTGTAAAAGGACTACAGCGTTTAGATCCCTGAGTCAGGAGAACTTTTTCTTGCTCCTCTACAGTATAGAGGCCGCCCATACCGTTGCCCACAATAACGCCCACTTGAGTAGCATTAGAGTCATTAATTTCAAAACCAGCATCGGCGATCGCTTGAAGACTTGCAGAGATTCCAAATTGAGCAAAACGAGATATATGCTTAACATCTTTGCGTTCTAGATAATCATAAGGGTTAAAGTCTCTAACTTCGCCTGCAATTCTACATATATGCAAAGAAGCATCAAATTGGGTAATCAAATCAATTCCACTTCGTCCCGCAATCAATCCTTCCCAATATTCCTTGATGGTATTTCCTAAAGGGGTAATAGCTCCCATACCTGTAACTACAACCCGCCGGATATTTTTGCTAATCATAAGTAAAACTCAAATAAAAACTTTCTGATTGATGTAATTAACGATTTGTTGTACTGTTACAAGTTGCTTTGCTTCCCGATGAGGAATTTTTGTATTGAAAGTATCCTCTAGTGTTTGGAACATTGCTATCAAGTCTAAATAATCTGCCCCTAAATCTTGAATAAGATTAGCATCTAGGGTGATTTTTTGCTGTTCATTTGCTAATTCTTTGGCAACAACAGCTTGGACTGTGTTAAATATATCTTGTTGGGTCATAAATAACCTCTTGTGTTTGCTAGTTTGAAAGACTTGTTCAGAAAACTATTGGATGAGAACACTTATAATATAAATCTATTAAAATATGGTTACAATGGACTTTTGTTTGAAAAATGAGGAAATCCCTTAGATATATTTTTATTTATAAAAACCTCATTGTAGATTTAGGATTCCATATAACAATAAAATCCCTGAATTATTTAAAAAATCAGAAATCTGGAGCTTTGTTATTACTCTATATTTATTGAATGAACTAAACGAAAGGTGTTTCCAAAATTTTTTTTAGATATTTCTTAGGATTTTCCTCACAAAACTCGATAATCTTAGGAATTTGAAATTCTGCTAACCGCTCTTTACAGTAATTTTGAACAAGCTCCGTACATCTCAAGAGTGGCAAAATCAAAGGTAGTGTGTCGAATAAACCACTCAAACATCCACTTCAAATACAAGAAGGAAGGTATCAAAGCACAAAAACGTCTCTTCAAGACGCTGCGCGAACAAACCCATGTTTTGGCCTGTAACCAAATATCCTCTATGGGATTTTGTTCTGGACAATTAGGCGCTTTAGCGATCGCAGTGTATTTTCCATTCATCGGATGGTAAGGTCTGATTAACCTCTTCCAAGAAACCTCGAATCTCTTTGGAGGGGTGATAAGTAACGCCATCCCAAAAAATTACCAATCGCTGATCGCCAGACTCATTTAACAGATAGCGGAGGTAATCAATAGTATTTCTGAGTTGCCCTTGTCATAAGCTTTCAGCAATAAGGGACTTCCAGTTAAAAAAATATCCCGTCGTCGGGGCGCAAGGCCTTGCGCCCCTACAAATCTATAAATAATTTGGGATAACTTATTTTTTGCAAGTCCCTAATTGTCCGTCGAGATAATCAACAGTCCCGTAATATGTCTGTTTGTAAAAAAAGAGTTTTAGCCTTAAGTAAACCGTATTGGGGTATACACTACTTTTGAGATGATATTTTAAATGCAGGCTTACCATCTTCTAAAGTTAGAAGAAGATAACACTTGCCAAATGTATCATCATTCCAGCGATGAACGGGAATTCCAGAACAGCCTAAAGATTCTGTCATAACTTTTGGCAAATCTTGTAACGTAATATTTTTAACTGAATTCAATGATGAAATGGCTTCTGCAAGTATAAGAACTGAACCGATTTCACTTAATCGTCTACTTTCAAGTGAAATGGTATTACCATGTTGAAGCTCATTTAACTCGAACTCGGATACATTTAATCCAAGAAGATTGAAGCCCTTCTGAATTTCAGGAATTCCGATTTGAGTTGATGCAGAATTAATTGTAGTTGAGATAGACATAATTTCAGGAGTTTCTATTTGAGTGGATACAGACTTAATTGGAGTTGCAATTGATAGAGACATAATTGTTTAACCTGTTGTAATGATGTATTAGAATGAACTTTTAAGAAACACATTGCATAGAAAAGATTTTAGGTTTTAATTTTAATGTGTTTATTTCATATGTTGCACAAGTGAAAAAGGCTCTTTTCATAGGCTTATATTTTGTAGCACCTTTTTCATTCGCCAATAAATTTATTTGTTAGCTCAGTAATTAGTTGTATTTTGCTAAATCCAGCATATTTAAAGTTTGCAAAGTACATAAACTAATTATGTAGTCTAAATATAAATACTGTTATACTTCTGAATTTTGACTTCTCAAGCGGATTAAATTTTGAATTTAGGGCTTGGTAAGGAGTTACAATTTCTTTATCAAACAGATGAATTTTGATAATTATTAAGGTGTAATAAATAAGAAAAGGCATTTACTAGGTTTATTAGATGAGTGTTACTAACACGATGGAGGCACTTGGCAGTTCACATATATATTAAAATTCACTATTAGACTTATTGTAAAAGTCAATAAATATGCCTGCCATTATGAAGAAAATAGCGCTCATTGAGTAGTAACACTCTCAAGAGAGTAGCTTAGATTTCTGCTTTATAACTAAAAGGTAGTACTTAATTTTCCTTGTTTTGTCGTGAACGTTGAGTTTTTAACTTGCTAATACCCAAGAAACTTGCAACTAAAATACTAGATATAAAAGATGAAGGTTCGGGAATAGCAGTGACTTTAAATTGTGTGGCTAATCCAAGAGTAGAACTAAATCTTGGATTAGCATTGACTGCATTAGCATCACCAGCCGCAATTACTGTAGATACAGAATCTCCCAAGACAAACTCGCTATCAAACCTGTTACCTGTAATCTCAGGTGTAAACTTTTTGTACTCTAGTAATAAATTACCTTCTCTAGGATCATAGATGAATGGTTTTGTGAAATTGAGAACAATATCAAAGTTTTTTGGCGATCCTGCGAGTCCAATATTTTCAGAGCTTGCTTTCCATTCTCCATCAAAAACCTTTGTATAGTTGGCGCTAATATTTTCTTCAAATACACTACTTAAAGCGTCAGAATCTCGTGTTGTTGTGGAAAGGTAAAATTCGATATCTTCAATCGTAAAATCAAAAGGTGTCGTGTTTGATTCATCAGGGCGCAAAGCAATTTGAGAAATTTCTATTGGTGCAGAACCAAACTGTGAAGCATCATAAACCTGTTGAAATCGTGAGGGAAATGGAATGAGAAAACCAAGTCTAGAATTACCTTCTCGATTTTCTAATTGATCTGTTGATATGAAAGATGCCGCTTGGGCTGCATTAGTAATTCCTACAGATAATAATGCTACTTCTACAGTAAGCATTGATAGTTTATTTAAGATTCTCATCGATCTAAGCTCCGACAGTGTAAATGTTTAACTCGATCTTATACTATGAAGCTGCGTCAGACCAATACAGTTCAGCTAATATTGAAAATTGAATTTCATGCAGCTTTATTTTAATTTCTTAACCAAAACTAAAACTCTACTTAACTGAAATGTATTGGTGTAAAAATAGTACTTTACGATGCAAATAAAGCTACTATCTGAAATAGGCTTTTACCTTTGCCTTTAATCTTTATCAACAGTCCAATTTGACTAAAAAATCAAGATTCAGCACTGATAAAAGACCATTCAACATCTTCAGGTTGAATATCTCTCACGATGTTTTGTTCTGGGAAGGCTGCAAGAAAGAATCGATTCACTAACTGCTGCCAATTTTCCCATAGTAGTATCCACCACGGGAACACGAATGGATACTCTACTTCCTCAACTCCCAAAGCCTCACATTGCTGTTTCCATTCACGTTTGCAAAACTCAAGGTATTTACCATTTCCTCCTTTTTCTATCATCGATTTCGATTTTTTTGCTGATGTGCGTAGAATAAATTTTTTGATATCTTTATTAGCAACTAGTAATTTTGAGAGTGAACCCATGTGATAAGAAATGTTATACCCGGCATTTTGACTTGTTGGTAGCACAGGTATAATTTGCTCAAATTTACTTGGATTAATTAAGCTCATAGCAAAAACTCTGGCTGCTATCTTTGTCAGTAATAATGTACTGCCACTAGTCATCAGCTTAGTTGCTTTTGTAGTCATACCAAACTCAGGATCTTGATCTAAAACGAAATTAGTTTTTTTGTTGACCCAAATCCAATTTACTGCTTCAAAAGGAGGATAAACTTGTTTGAAAACATCCATTTGTCCTTCAAAACCAACACACTTGAGAATGATATCTGCCTCAATTTTAGTTCCATCACTAGTGACGACACTATTGCTATCTATAAAATCAATACTGTCTTTTTTAAATTCAGCTTTCCCTACTTTATGTGCTAAAAAAATAAAATCGGAAATGATGGGAACAGTTCTTTGATTAATAGAAAAACCATCCAAGTTTTCCTTCATAAAATTAGTTCCAGCCCAATCATACATTTTCCAACTCATTTTTAATAGAGGAGCTACAGGAGCTAGTCTCATGGAATTGAGCCAAAACATTACCATGCGCGGTAAAACTATATTTATTGTCTTGGCGATGATAGTGACATGCGTGGCACCGTTAAGCAGCGCAGTCCGAGCATTTTCCATCGCAAAAGCACCGCAACCGATAATTGCAACTTTTTTACCACGGTACTCGGAAATAGGCATATCATCTGAAATTCCATAGCGAATTAAACCTTGGAAATTTTTTTCTCCAGGGAAGTGGACTGTACGCCGTTTATGCAGTCTACCGCCAGCATAATAAATGCCATCTACTTCTAATGATTTGTTAGCATTATCGTGTTTGTAATAGACGCGGTATTTGCTGTCAGAAATATCTTCTATGGAGAAAACTTCTGACTTAAAGATGATATGTTTACCAATCCCGTGTACATTGATGAAGCGTTCAGCATGAGCCAAAATTTCATCTCTCGGTGTAAACTCGCTTGGTAATCCATTAGGATAATCCATGTCAAAGCGATATTCTGGTTCGGGGATTTGTACATAGCTTGACTGGTTGGCAAAGGTTCTCCAAACTCCTCCTGTAGCATCATTTTTATCTAGAATGACAAATTCTATCCCTGCATCCTGAAAAATCTTTGCTGCTGTGATACCTCGAAAACCTGCTCCAATAATGGCAATTTTTTTGGGCTTTGTTAGTTGTTGCATTGATTTATTCTCCAAAGTAATATTTCACCAATTGAATTGGTATTAGCTGGGTATTTTGAATTTTGTTAGTTAAGCTTTTTCCGGGTTTCCAAATCTCCTTGGAAGGTCACTATTCTATTCATCTATATGTGCAGTGACATCACATAATTTTACTGTATTTTTTGTTGGCAGAAAAGTTTTATATAGGAATCCCATTTTCTTTTTGAAGATTGACCCTGATTGAAAGGTTGCCAGGGTTCTAAATATATCTAGCAAGTCTCAAATGGGATTCCTATAGTTCAAGTTCAATCAGTTCAGTTAAGATTTGTCCTCCCTAATCATACTTAAAAAGGAGAGAATTATAGTAAGCTTTTTAAGATGATTAGGGGGATATTCTCAAGTAAAATACTACTAACATCAAAATCTTTTCTTAGTTTTACATTCGTGATGTTAGTATTAGTTGCACCTGCACAAATCTTATAATGTTGAGGCTCGCTCTACACGGGTTTTTAAGGCTTGATTCATTGCTTCAAAACCAGCCCGTGAATTACCTTCTAAGCTTCTTTTAAACAAGGGTACTAGTAATCCAGAGAAGAATTCACTATGAAAAAGTTGTACAGAATTTGCTCCAGTTTTTTCGAGATAAAAAACATGTTCTGCATCCAAAAGTTTAGGGAGTAGAAACTTTCCTAACCAACGAAATTCTTTTTGTGGCTCTGCTTTAAGAACTATAGGTGTGAATGTCATACCTTTAGAACCAGGGGGCTGAATAAAAACATTTAATCTGGCTCCAGTCCTAACATTTCCAGTTGCCCGAAGAATGAATGGATTCCACTTAGGATAACTGGCTAAATCTGTAAGTTGTTGCCAAACTTCCTCGGCAGAAGCTTGAATTTCTATTTGGGTGTGTATTTGCATACGAAACATTTGAATACCTCTCGGATCTAATTAGTGTAAAGGCGGATTTTTCTACACAGTCGTATTAAGGAAAATGGCATTTTTTGACATAACATCTGCTGAAGTTGGCTTTGCTACAACCACAAATCTTGATATTTAACTCGTAGAGATTGACTTGCTTTATTTAGGAAAACTTTGGTTTGCAGTTGTGACTATATTCTACATTAATTTGAAGATAAGAGGCAATTAAGCTGTCAGATGACAATCATCCTCTTTATTTAGATATCAAGAAACCTGTAAAAATACTTTATTTTATTGAAAACTGAGGTAATCTGAATGACTCATAGGTATCTTTTGGCTTCCAGTCTGTAATTTCTGATTGAATCAGATTGAACAGCTTACTGACTTGGTTCTTATTTCTAATATAAAAGTGTCCTTCTGGAAAGAAATGACTTCTGAACTCTTTAGTCGTATGCTGTTCCCAAGCATTAATATCTTGTTGACTAACCATTGGATCAAATATTCCTCCAAGGGCATGAATTGGGCAAGGTAAAGCTTCAATTGGACGGGGTTGATAACTCTCGCACAGCAGGAAATCGTCTCGCATTAGTGGCAATAAAACTTTCATCCAAGCCTCATCGTTTAACATCGATTCTGGGATGCCACCGAATCGATTTACGAATGATTTAAACTCTTCTACGTTCATACTATTGCAAGAGTTATGAGGATAGTGAATATGAGGAGCGCGGTGAGCGCCGAGAAATAAAATGAAGGGTAGGTTTGTATCTTTTTTGCGACATTCATGAGCTAATTCATAAGCAATTAGCGCACCTAAACTGTGTCCATAAAAAGCATAGGGTTGGTGTAGATATTGTTTGAGTTGACTGTACAGTTCTGGAATTAGAGTATTAAAATCGGTGATGCGAGGTTCACCAAAACGGTTCTCTCGTCCAGGTAACTGTACTGAGCATACTTCTACATTATGTTCTTGCAAGGACTCAGCCCAACCTCTAAAACAAGAGGCTCCTCCCCCTGCAAAGTGAAAACAAAAAAGATGGGTTTTTGAATTCATGGAAACAGGCTCAGTTAACCAAAGAGTCATGCATTTTGCCCTCTCAATTTGAAGATTCGTTTTGTTTGCAGAACAAATAATACTGTTCGGAAAAGTTGTGCTTTTAAAGCTAAACTATGTCTGTTTTTCAGAAGAGAGAGGAGAATCCAAAATTTAACTTCTTTCATATGATTAGGTGAGCCATGTACATCATTAAACTGTTTCAAGTTCAGTTTGGAGGTATGGTGTTGTAAAAAGCTTTTCTCAGAAATGGGAATGATTTCGTCACGCAGACTGAAGATATAGTTTAATGGAATGGCTAAAGTCTTTAATTCGGTTGGGGTAAGTGCCATCGGCGAAATAGCGGCGAATAAGTATTTGATATCAATACCCATGAGATGTGCGAGAGTTCGTTTTGTGGTAATGGGAACCTGATTCCACCACTGTCGATCGCTAAAAAAGTGATGAATAGGTGCGCTAGCTGTTGTAATTGCTTGAATGCGTTTATCAGCGATCGCACTTTGAATCGCCATCTGTCCACTAAAGCTTAAAGCAACTAAGTAGGTGTTATTCACCTCTGCTAGCTGGCTTAAGCCGTCTAGGAGGGCGGAAAACATCTTCCATGCGGTTGGGCTATACACAATCTCGTTCTCGCCTACTCCTGGCATTTCGACAAGAGCGATCGCCATTCCCAATGTATCAGCATTTTCAATAAAGGCAGCCCATTGTTCTTTGATGGAAACTATGCCACCACAAACTACGAGTAAGGGGCGTTTTTTTTGCTCGGAACCACTGGTGAAATAGGTTTTGAATGTCCCCTGTGGTGTTTTAATTTCGAGTGTTTGTGTGTTTGGTTTGGTTAGTAACCATTGGTTAAATGAGTTGATACAAGCCTGGTGAGCTTCAATGTGGGCGGGTGATTGAATGAAGGGAAAACGAGCTAGATTATACAGTTGTGCTGCTTCTAACCATCTGGCTTTTTTGTATAGTGAATGTGCATCTTTTGACCATTCATAAACCCAAGAGCCTGGTTGATTTCCTTCTTCACTAGTAATTTTTTCTAGGATTGATTTGCTGTATTCAAATGAGATTCCTTGAGCTTGGGTGTGGAGTAAAACTAGTTCTTTGAGTTCATTTAGATATATCATACTGGTTTTGGTGGGTGAGTAATGGGATTTTTAGACTGAGTTTGAGGAGTTAAAGAATGAAGGAACGAACCGCAGAGGCGCAGAGAACGCAGAGAGAGAGAAGATAGGTAATTTTGTATTGGGAAGGATATTTAGGAGTTGACAGCTGAGATGCTACCGCGTTCGATGAGTTGTTTGATGAGTTCTTCGGCGATTTGAATTATGGTGGGGTTTTCCATGAATTTTTCTACTGATACGACAACTTGAATGTCGGTTTCAATACGGCTATTGATTTCCATGAGCATCATTGAATCGATGCTTAAATCAATTAGAGTTTGTTTGGAGTCGATTGTTTTATTAGCATCAAATTTGGCGACTTTGGCAATTTGTTCAATAACATAGGTAGTTAATAGCTGCAATATTTCATTTTTGTTTGTGGCTTTCTGTAAGTTTTCTAAGATTTTTGATTGCTGTTCTGCTATTTCTGGTAAGTTTTGTTGATGTTGGTTAAGTAAAATTGACAGCAGTTCTGGCAAAAGTTTGATTTGTTCTGGTGTAAATGTTGCACTTTTCTGGAGATGTTGAGTTAATTCTTCAGTGTTTCCTTGATTAAGGAGGCGGAGAATTGGTGTCTCAATTATCTGAGAAGATTCTGAAATTTCCGGTTCTTCAGTAGTTTCAATCCAGTAGTGTTGACGTTGCCACGGGTAGGTGGGCAATATGACTTTATGTCGTTTATGGTTGCATTCCAGGGCTGACCAATCTACTTTGACGCCGGATGTGTACAAATGCGCCAAACTGGTTAACAAAGTTTGCCGTTCTGAGTCTTTTAAGGACAAACTGGATAACCAAACTACATCTGCTTTGAGCGATCGCTGTTGCGCCTTTTCTTGTAATGTGGAGCCGGGGCTAATTTCCACAAATAACTCATATTTCAAGCGCTGCAAGGTTTTAACGCTAGTCTCAAATTGCACTGGTTCGCCTAGTTGACTCAGCCAATATTCAGGAGTGGCAATTTGTCCATCGGCTACTTTTCCCTTGCGATTGGCAATTAGCGAAATGCATGGTAATTGATAGTTGATTTGACGAGCAATTGTTTCAAAGTCTGCGAGTAATGACTCAACTAATGAAGAGTTGAAGGTTTGGGCAATACTTTCGGCTTGTGGTGCGAGGGGTTTGTAAACTGTTTCGACAGGTTGGGAAAAGGATAAGCTACGCGAACCTTTATCTGTAGAAATTGCTACTGGCTGCGGTATTTGTGTGGATTCGGTAAAAGCGATCGCACTATTTACAGGTAAAGCTTCCATGAATCGGGCATGAGCGATGGTTAATTTCAACCCGTCTTCTAAGCTAAATACTCCCGCTACACAAGCAGCAATATACTCGCCAATATTATCACCCAAGACGGCATCTGGTTGAATACCCCAAGAACGCCACAACTGATACAGGGCGTATTCTAAAGCAAATAAAGCGGGTTGAATATAAATGTATTCGTTCAGCAGGTAGGAGGATTTACCCCAAAGTAGTTCAAAGAGAGAAACATTTAATTGCTGGTGTAAAATCTCTTCGCACTGGTCAAGGGTAGCGCGGAATGTAGCTTCAGTTTCGTAGAGTTCCCGACCCATGCCTAAGTACTGTGAACCTTGTCCGCCAAACAAAAAGGCGATTTTAGCTTTGGCAGAACTGGTAGCTGATGGTTTGTGAGAAATACCAGCAACGTTAGTTTCACCTGCTACCCAAGCAGCAAGGCGATCGCCAGCTTCACTCGCAGACGAGGCAACAACACCCAAGCGGTAAGGAAAATGAGAACGTCCAGTGTTAGCTGTGAAGCAAATATCAGCGAAAGACTGTTGCGGATGGGCATTGAAGTGCAGCTGGTAGCGTTCAGCCAATTCCTTAAGAGCTTCCGGCGTTTTCGCAGAAAGAGTCAGCAGGTGTGAAGACTTGCTCTCACTTCTCCCCTGCTCCTCTGCCCCTCTGCTCCCCTGCCCCTCTGCCTCTTCAACGGGTGCTTCTTCTAAAACAACGTGGGCATTGGTTCCTACTAAACTAAAAGCACTAACTCCAGCAATGCGAGATTTCTTTCCTCGCCGCCAAGGTGTGCGATCGACTGGGATTTTGATGGGCAATTTGTCCCAAGCAATGCGGGGATTGGGTTTTTTAAAGTGAAGGTGAGGAGGGATTTCTTCATTTTGCAGCGCCAGTAAAACTTTCAGCAAGCCAGCAATTCCTGCTGCTCCTTCTTGGTGGCCAATGTTTGTTTTCACTGAACCGATAACTAGCGGATGGTCTTGAGAATGATTGTTGCCAAATACTTCACCTAAAGCTTCCACTTCAATGGGGTCGCCGAGGGATGTACCGGTTCCATGAGCTTCAATATAATCGATATCAGCGGCTTCTACATTACTGTTGGCGAGTGCTTGACGAATCAGTTTTTTCTGAGCAACTCCGTTGGGTACAGTTAAGGCACTACTGCGTCCATCTTGGTTAACAGCAGAACCGCGAATTAAAGCCAGAATGTTATCGCCATCGGCAATGGCATCTGATAAACGCTTCAGAGCGATCGCCCCACAACCTTCACCTCGCCCCATGCCATTTGCACCTGCATCAAAGGTTTTGCAACGACCATCGGGCGCTAACATCCTCGCACGAGATTCAATTACACTCATATAAGGATGGAGAATCAAGTTAACTCCACCAGCCAGCGCGAGGTCACATTCTTTCAAGCGGAGACTTTGACAAGCTAAATGTACGGAGACAAGAGAAGAAGAACAGGCGGTTTCAATAGTCAAAGTTGGCCCCTGTAACCCCAAGAAATACGCTAATCTCCCAGCACCAGCACACAAACCTAAACCGGTGGCTGTATGAATATCTGCGCTAGTAGGTTCGCTACCTACGACCTGGGTATAATCTTGAGTCATCACCCCGATGAATACACCAGTTTGACTATCTCGCAACTTGTCAGGAGATAAACCAGCACATTCCAAAGTTTCCCAAGCCACCTCTAGCAGTAGCCGCTGTTGCGGGTCTAACATGACCGCTTCACGAGCGGAAATGCCAAAAAATGAAGCGTCAAATTGGTCAACCTGCTCCAGAAAGCAGGCATTGCGACTATAAATTTTTCCTGGTGTATTTGGATCTGAGTCGTAGAATTTGTCAACATCCCAACGATCTTGGGGAATTTCTGCGATCGTATCTACTCCATCTTTTAACAATTGCCAAAAAGCTTCTAAATTATTGGCTTTGCCAGGAAATCGACAACCCGCTCCGATAATGGCGATCGCTTCGCTTTTTTCATTTTCCAGCGTATTGATTTTAGTTTGCAGTTTTTCTAACTTCAACAAAGCTTTAGCTAATAAAGCCCGATTATCTGTATTGTTTTGATTTGCGTTCATTATATTTCTCCAATTTGAATTGGGCATTGGGCATGGAGGGAAGAAAGATAAGGTGGATTCATCGAGTTCAAAAACTCTGTACACTAAGTTTTTTGACCTACACCTTTATTGCATCGACCTGCACCTTTGTTGCATTGACCTGCATCTTTGTTGCATTGACCTGCATCTTTGTTGCATTGACCTGCATCTTTGTTGCACTGACCTGCATCTTTGTTGCACTGACCTGCATCTTTGTTGCACTGACCTGCAAAAATTAACTTACCCTACGTTACACAGCAGTTCTAAAAGATTTGTGTGTACACGGTAGCTAATCAAGGGCATCAAGTTTCAGAGTTAATAGTTCAGCAATTTGTGCTTCAGATAACTCTTCCAAACTTTCTGAAAATTCAAGAAGTAAATTCTCGTTATTTGACGCTGATTCAGTCGCAGCCGATGGAGTTTCTGTCTCTAACACTTTTTCGGCAATATAATTAACCGCAGCTTCGATTGTTGGGTAATTAAACACAAAGGTGTCGGGAATTTGGCATCCTAAACTTTTCTGCAAGCGCTGTTTTAATTCCACTGAAGTCAAGGAATCCATGCCTAAATCAAAGAACCCTTGCTGAGGATTAATTTGTGATGGGTCAAGAGCAATAACTTTCGCAACTTGATTACACACATGAGTGGTTAACAATGCTCGTTGCTCGTTAATTGGTGCAGCTTTTAACTGCTGTAAGACATCAAATTCTTCCGCTTCTGGTTGCTCTAATTTTGGAGTGAAAGCCTCAAAGAACTTTTCATCAATGCCGAAGGATGATTGCTCAAAAAACTGATTCCAATTGATTGGTAGAACACCTACCTGGTAAGCTGCTTGTCCTAGCAATTCTCCTAGTACTTGGAATCCCTTTTCGGAAGTAATACCACTAATTCCTTGCGCTACTATTTTACTTTGGCTGCGGTTTTCCAAACGGGCTGCCATTCCCACCTCTGCCCAAGGACCCCAATTGATGCTTAATCCTGGTAAACCATGAGCTTGGCGATCGCAAACCAAGGCATCCATAAAGGCATTTGCTACTGCATAGCTTCCTTGTCCAGGAGTACCAATTAATGAGGCAATAGAAGAGTAACAAACGAAGAAATCTAAAGTCAAGTCCTGAGTTAGGCAATGCAGATTCCATGCACCTGCAACTTTTGGTTCGAGGACACGGTTAAACCGCTCCCATGAGAGTTGACGCAATGCGCCATCATCTACAACCCCTGCGGAATGAATGACTCCTCGTAATGGGGGAAGAGATGAGCGAATAAACTCGAACACCCCAGTGGCGGCTGCTGCATCTGAGATATCTGCTGTCACCACAAGCACCTGAGCGCCTGCATTTTCTAACTGAGTAATGGTGTCTTGGGCTGTTGCGGAAGGCTGGTTTCGTCCTACAAGAATTAAATGCTGCGCTCCTTGTTCAACCAGCCATTCAGCACTCTCAAGACCTAAAGCCCCTAATCCGCCAGTAATTAAGTAACTGCCGTCCTTTGCAACTTTGAAATCCTTGTTTTGCGATCGCCCACGATAACGTTCTAATCTAGCAACATGGCGCACCCCTTGATGGTAGCTAATTTGATTTTCGCTGTCAGGGGAGGATAATTCACTCAATAAAATTTCCATGTCCGCTTCTGCATTGGCAGCTAAATCAACGCAGGTGCAAGATAATTCTGGATGTTCGTGGTTAATTACCCGCCCTAATCCCCAAAGTGCTGCTTGGGAAACTTGTAGAGGAACTGGATTTTTACTTACGGCTTGAGTTCCCCGTGTCACTATCCAGAACCGTGGAGCTTCTAATCCTGGTGTCTGTACAACTGCTTGCACCAAATGTAAAGCGCTGGCATAACTCACCGTTTGTGCCTCCCGGAGAGCATTCAATGATACATCTTCTGGGATGGCAGATGCTTCTAGGTAGACAACGCCACGCAAAGGCGGTTGTTGACTGAGGCTGTCTTCAAGTAATTGCTGAAAGTCTTCTGGTTGGGTGGGATTAACTTGATAAGTTTCTTGATTTAATTGTTTATAGCTCGTGCCAACGGTAGCGATGATACAATGCTGAGAGCGATCGCGCAACTGTTGGGCTAATTGCAATCCTTGTTCGTAGTCATGGGCAAAAAGCAGCCAACTACCCGATTGTGGATGTGTAGGAAGAATTGAAAGTTGCTGGGGTTGCCAATGAACTTGGTACAGCCAGTTTCCAGTTTCCGCTTGAAAATTTCGCAGTACGGCTTGGCGATTGGCTTTTCTGCCTTCAAAACCTGTGACTTCTGCAATCAGTTGTCCAGTTTGGTCAAAAAGTTGCAAGTCGCCAATAACTCGATCTGCTTGAATGGTATCTAGTGATCGCAATTTAGCATGACACCATAACAATTCGCTTTCTGGGCGCTGATAAAACTGGAATTTCTCTAAGCTAAAGGGGATAAAAGTTTCTTCGCCCTCAATTGGCGTGATGGCAAAAAACAGTTGAAAGCAAGAATCAATCAGCGTCGGATGTAATTCATATTCGGCTGCATCCAAAATAGTTGTCGGTACTTTCAGACAACCAAGCGCTTCTCGTTCTCCCAAATGAATCGAATTCAGCCAACGAAAACTAGTTCCTAAATCAATATTGCGTTCTCTGAGAGCTTCGTAAAGTTGAATACTTGCTAATTCCCGTGTGCAGCGCGATTCCACTTCAGAACGGGAGACTGTTGACGGTTTCCCGTAAGCAGTAGTAACCTTCCCGGTGGCGTGGACAGCCCAATTATCGGCTTCCTCTTCTTCAAAGCTAATCAGTTTGAATGCAAAGTCTACGTTTTCTGCGGTCAGTGCTAATTGTACAATCCGTTCTTTATCTTGGGCGATCGCCAGCGCTTGGGGAAAGACTACGTTTTCTAAGACACATCCGGAATTTTTAAACGTGCTTTTTGCTGCTGCCAATAACAGTGACAGGTGACACGCTCCCGGTACAACCACTTCACTGTAAACTAAGTGGTCGCCTAAAAACGGTAGCAATTTGGTGCCAAAACGTGACTCAAAGAAAATATCTTTGGATAAAGGCGATCGCAACTGTTTATCTAACAGTGGGTGCAACTTGTGTAACGATGTAGCCTTGGCTCTGGATTTGACCCAGCAGCGTTGGCGTTGCCAGGGATAGGTAGGTAATATAACTTTGGCTCTGGTGTAGTCGCGGTCAAAACCTAACCAATCTACTGTCACGCCGTGGGCGTATAACTGCGCTAAGGTTGGCAATATACTATACCAATCAGATTGTCCCGGATGTAGACTGGGCAGCCATACCGCAGAATTTTCTGGCAGACATTGCCGCGCCATTCCCAAAAGAGTGGGTTTAGTGCTGAGTTCCAGAAATAACTCATAGCCGGACTGCTGGAGAGTTTGAACACTCTTCTCAAATTGCACAGCTTCCCGCACATGTTTCACCCAGTATTCTGGGGTGGCAATTTCTCGCTGTGCGGCTTGTCCCGTCAGGTTGGCAATGAGCGGAATCCGGGGTTGGTGGTAGTCAATTTGACGGGCAACTACCTCAAACTCTTTGAGCATTGGTTGCATCAAGCTTGAGTGGAAAGCGTGAGAAACATTCAAACGCTTGGTTCTCGCTCCCTGAGCTTCCAAAGTTTTGCAAACTGCTTCTAACGCCTCCACAGCACCAGAAATCGTAAAGCTGCGCGGGCCGTTGTAAGCAGCAATTACTACCTGTTGTGCGTAAGGAGATAATGCTTGTAACAATTGAGATTTATCTACCAACACCGCAGCCATCCCCCCGCCACTTGGCAAAGCCTGCATCAATTTGGCGCGGGTAGCAATCAACTTCAGCCCGTCTTCTAAACTAAACACCCCAGCCACGCAAGCCGCAATGTATTCACCAACGCTGTGTCCAAAGACAGCATTCGGTTGAATTCCCCAAGATTGCCACAATTGATAAAGAGCGTATTCAATAGCAAAGATGGCAGGTTGAGTATAGGCGGTTTGGTCGATGAGATGGGAAGAACTACCCCAGAGCAGTTCCAGCAGGGGAATATCTAAATAAGAACGTAAAATATCCGCGCATTTATCAAGGGCAGCTTTGAAAGTGGGTTGAGTGGCGTAGAGTTCTCTACCCACCCCTGCACACTGCGAACCTTGTCCAGCAAACAAAAAAGCAATTTTGGGTTTAGCAGTAGGTTGTTGACCTTGCCAAATACCAGCAGCGCTGGTTTCGCCAGCCTTCCAAGCATTTAAGCGATCGCCTGCTTGCTCTCCAGAATCAGCAACAATGCTCAAGCGGTAGGCTAATTGCGATCGCCCAGTGTTAGCAGTAAAGCACGTATCAGTAAAAGACTCTTCTGGATGAGCAGCTAGGTGAGACTCATAATTAGAAGCCAGTTGTTTCAGAGCCTCCGGAGTTTTAGCAGAAAGCGAAAGAATATGCAAAGGGCGATCGCAAGAAGCAGAAGGGAAAGACTTACTCGAATTTCTCCCCTGCTCCCCTGCCCCTCTGCTCCCCTGCTCCCCTGCTCCCCTGCTCCCCTGCTCCCCTGCCTCTTCAACCGGCGCTTCTTCTAAAATCAAGTGAGCATTAGTCCCACTGGCTCCAAAAGCACTAACTCCCGCAATCCGCCGTCCTTTTTTCGCCTGCCAAGCAGTTTGTTTTGTAGGGACAGTAATTGCCAGTTCTTCCCAATTTATATGAGGATTTAGCTGTTTGAGGTGTAGGTGAGCAACAATTTGTTGATGTTGCAGTTGGAGGATAGTTTTAATGACCCCAGCAACACCCGCAGCTGATTCTAAATGACCAATGTTAGTTTTTACCGTACCAATTTTCAGTGGATCTTCAGGCGATCGCTTTTTCCCCAAAACTCCTGCGATCGCTCTGACTTCAATAGGATCACCCAGAGAAGTACCTGTACCGTGAGCTTCAATATAACTAACTTCCGAAAAGTCTACTTTTGCATTCTTCAGGGCTTGGCGAATTACAGTTTGTTGTGCAGAACAGTTGGGAACAGTAAACCCGCTACTCGCTCCATCTTGATTGATTGCTGAACCCCGAATGACAGCCAAAATATTATTTTTATCTGCCTGAGCATCAGAAAGACGCTTCAAAACTATAATTCCACAACCCTCGCCGCGAGCAAAGCCATCAGCATCTGCATCAAAGGTTTTGCAGCGTCCCTCCGGAGAAAGCATCCGGGTTCGACAAAGAGCAACTGTGACTTCTGGAGAGAGAATTAAGTTAACGCCACCTGCTAAAGCTTGGTTACACTCTCCATTTCGCAAACTTTGACAAGCTTGGTGAATCGCCACCAGAGAAGACGAGCAAGCGGTATCAATTGACATACTTGGCCCTTGAAAACCCAAGGTGTATGACAAGCGTCCGGCGGCAGCATTTAAAGTATTTCCGGTAATATAATAGCTATCAATTTGGTCGAGTGCTTGAGATTGCAACCTGGCGTAGTCGTTTGCGGTGACACCAATAAACACCCCAGTTTGAGAACCAGCTAACTTATCAGGGGCTTCGCCTGCTCTTTCCAAAGCTTCCCAGCAAACCTCTAAAAGTAAACGCTGTTGGGGATCAGTGCTAGCGGCTTCCCGTGGAGAAATTCCGAAAAACTGGGGTTCAAACTGGTCTATGTCAGATAAGAAACCTGCGGAACGAACATACATTTTTCCTGGAATATCTGGATCTGGATGATAGAGAGAGTCAATATCCCAGCGTTCTGGGGGAACTTCTCTAGTAGCATCTAACCCATCGCATAATAACTGCCACAGGGTTTCTGGATTATTAGCGCCGCCAGGGAAACGGCAACCCATGCCGATAACAGCGATCGCTTCATTTTTTGAGCGTTCCGTTGCCTCAATTTTTGCTAAGGCTTCATCGAGGGCAAAAAGTAATCGTTTCGAGGAAGAAAGTTGATTTTGATCTGCAATAGTCATGGTTTTAATTCGTAATTCGTAATTCGTAATTCGTAATTTAAAAAAGCCAGATTTAATCTGGATTTCTGATACCAATTTGAAAAAAGAGGCGTTGCCTAGATGCGGGATGATCTTATTTACCTTTGCGTCTTTGCGTGATATTTTCTTTTATCCAGCAACGCCTTTTCAAAATCCCAAATGGTATCAGTTAGCGTCCTGCAAGAAACTTTCTAACCTTGCCAGCCTTTGACTAATTGAAGCTTCAATTTCATCTTCGCCAAGCTGTTCTATTTCAAAAAGTGTGTTGACTTGCTCGTGAGTGATAGGTAATTCTAAAGTTTCTGTGACTGACGATTCCCAACCTAATACCTCTGTGCTGAGATACGCTACGAGGTCGTTGATTGTCGGGAATTCAAATGCCAGAGTTGAAGGCAAAGTACAATTCAGACTAGCTGCTAATCGGTTTCTCAGTTCCAAGGTGATGAGCGAGTCCATGCCCATATTGAAAAAGCCTTGTTGTGGATCTGGCAGATGCGCGGAACCAAGTCCCAATACTTGAGCAACTTCTGATTGCAGGTAAGCAACTAAAAGATCGTGGCGATCGCATTCTTGTGCTGTTTTGAGTTTCTCCAAAATCTCCGGTTGTTTTACAGTAGCTTCTTCAGGCTCATTCTCGGATGCAACTTCAATGTCTAAAAGTAATCGCCGTTGTTTGTTGGCTTCGTAAACCGCTTTGAATTTACCCCAATCAACTTTAGCAACCACTGTTTGCGTAACGTTAGCTGCAAGTAAGAAACCTAAAGCATTAAATCCTGCTTCTGCGGGGAATTCTTCAATACCAATCCGAGATAACCAGCGATCGTATTCGGCGTTAACCATGCCACCGGAACCAATTAGCGCCCAGTTGACGCTGAGAGCCGGCAATCCAATCGAGCGGCGATAATGAGCAAAGGTATCTAAGAAGTGGTTGGCAGCGTCGTAATCTCCTTGACCTTTGGCTCCCCATACAGAACCAGCGGAGGAGAAGCACACGAAGAAGTCTAATTTAATTTCTTGGGTGAGGCAATGCAGTACCCAAGTACCGACTGTCTTGGGATACAATACCGCTTCTAGAGTTTTGCTGTCTAAGTTCTGTAAAGCTTGATATCCTGGTGTCACCCCAGCAGCATGAATAATTCCTCGCAGAGGTGAATGAATAGTGTGAACCTGTTTCAATGCCAAGGACATTTGCACTAAATCGCAGACATCAACTACAAGGATTGTGACTTTAGCACCCTTTGCCTCTAGTGCTTGAATCGCTTTAACTTTTCGCCCTTCTTCAGTATTTTCGCTTAGGCTTGCCCACTGTTGGCGCGGGGGTAATCCTCTACGTCCGGCTAAAATTATCTCTTTTGCTCCCTGCTCAACCATCCACTGAGCAAGTTTCAGCCCTAAGAAACCCAAACCACCAGTAATTAAATAACTTCCATCGGCTTGGAATTTCAAGTTTTGCAAGTTTTCTGGATGCTGACTGCGAACCAAACGAGCAACGTAACGCTGTTGTTGGCGGAAAACAATATGGTCTTCGCCATCAGATTCTAAAATTTCTGCTTGTAATATGCTTGCAGCTTTCTCGCTAGCTAAACCAGGTTCTAAATCAATCATTCCGCCCCAAGCTTCCGGATGTTCTAGTGAAATCACTTTACCCATACCCCAGAGTGGAGATTGAGCGATGCCGGGGAGTGGAAGCACTTGATTAGCGATCGCCTGCGTCCCTTCAGTAACTAACCACAGGCGCGGAAGTTGAGAAGCTTCCGCCTGGAGTATTGCTTGGATTAGATGAAGAATACTGCCACAGCCGTTGTGAGTAGCGGTTTTGATGCCTTCCACAGTCAGTACATCGGCATTCGGCGCATCCAAGCCCCAAAGATGCACAACTTTATTAATGGCAGATTGAGATGTTAGTAACCTTGAGAAATCTTCGAGGCGATCGGGTGCAACAACAAAACTTTGCTCTCCTAGATCCCGGTATTTTTCCCCTTGGAAAACTAATACACACTCTTGTCCTTGAGAGCGTAACTGATTGGCTAGCTGTTGACCGATACCTTGTTGGTCAGCTAAAATCAGCCAATTTTGGGAAGAATAAGCAGGAATTTTGGCTACTTGGGCAACCATAACTGCTTGTTCTGGCAGAACGCCGCTATTTTGCGTAATCGAAGGTAACGCTGTAGTTGTGGAAAAACCAACTTCTTTGAGTAACTTTTGCCATTGCACAGTTGTCAGCAAGGCGTAATCTGGGCGGAGGTCTACATCTTCAAAGCGCCACCAACCATCCAGCAATCCAAAAATCAGATCCAGCCAGCGTTGACGAGCAGTCACTTCCATTAATACGAGTATTCCACCAGGCGCAAGCAGTTGCCGTGCGTGTTGCATGGTAACACGTAAGTCTTTAGTGGCATGTAACACGTTAGACGCTACGATAATATCGTATTGTTCGGCTGGAAATCCTTGGGAAATGGGGTCTTTTTCAATATCTAGGGTTTGGTAGCGCAAGCAAGGATAATCTGGAAACTTTTGCTGTGCTTGACCCAGAAATACCGGAGAAACATCGGTAAATACATATTCAGTCTGTTCTTGTGATAACAGAGGTAATAAGTGTGCCGTTGTCCCGCCAGTTCCGGCACCGATTTCTAACACTCGCAGTCCGCGCCCAACGGGTAACTGTTGCAAAGCGGAACTGACCGCTTGGCGCACTAAAATATTCATCACCCGCGCACCTGGAGATTCTTGATAGAACTGAGTGGCGATCGTTGCATCTCCGTCGGGGAAAATCAGTTGTAGTGGGTCGCATTTTCCTTGTAAAATCTCAGCTAGATTTGGCCCGCAGTTACCCAATAGAGTTAACTCTGCTTGGGCTGCGGGATATTGATGATGAAGATGTTCAATTTGTGCTTGTGGGTCGCCCTTTTGTGGCACTTGGGTGACTTCCCATTGAGTGCCTAAACGTTGTACAATTCCTACTTCTGCCAGCATTTCTACTAAACGCTGCCAAAGTCGGCGGTGTTGGGAAATAACACCTAACTGTTGAGCCAGAGATTCCGTAGAGAAACGCGAACCTATTTGGAAATTCCAGCCCAAATCCTGAAACGCCTTAACAACGTAATCGATACTAATAGCTTCTAGTGGCGAAAGAACTTCTTGTCTGTAGCTATTGAGTTCGGGTAGCAACTCAGCGATTTGAGGATTTAGGTCAGAGCTAATTTGTTCAGGAGTCGGCAGATAATTGGGATAAAGTTCCTTGCCAAAACGAGCCTGAGAACGCCAATTTAACTCGTAGAGCCAATCTTGGATAGATTCTGCTGTCACTTGCTGATGATGCTGTTTCACCAACTGGGTTAGCATCTCTAGTAATAGTTCTTGCTGTTCTGGGGAGTAGTTGCTTGTGGTTGCAAGTTGTTGCAATAACTCCTGAGTATTTCCTTGGTCAATCAGGCGGACAATAGAAGTAGAAGCTGTTGATTGCGATCGCGCTAATTGAGCTTGCTTTTGTGGGGTTTCTATCCAGTAGCGCTGGCGTTCCCAAGGGTAGGTAGGTAATGCTACTTTGTGACTGGGGCGATTGCTAGACCACTCCACTGTCGCACCAGATACATACAACTGCCCTAAACTTGACAGCAAACTTTGCCAATCTGACTGCCCTGGACGCAAGCTAGGTAGCCAAACTCCTGTAGATTCTGGCAGACATTGCCGAGCCATAGACAACAGAGTTGGTTTAGCACTGAGTTCGACAAATAATTCGTACCCATCTTGGTGCAATGTTTGGATACTCATCTCAAATTGCACAGCTTCCCGCACATGCCGTACCCAGTATTGAGGAGTAGCAATTTGCCCTCCTGCTACTTGTCCAGTGAGGTTGGCAATAACAGGAATGCGAGGTTGCTGGTACTTGACTTGACGAGCAACTGCCTCAAACTCTGCCAGCATCGGTTCCATCAAGGTTGAGTGGAAGGCGTGAGAAACACTCAAGCGCTTGATTTTACCTCCATTAGCTGATAAAGCTTTGCAAACTGCTTCTAATGGTTCCACAGCACCAGAAATTGTAAAGCTGCGTGGACCGTTATGGGCAGCGATTGCTACTTGTTTTGCATAAGGAGCCAGTGCTTGTACTAGTTTCGATTTATCAACCAAGACGGCAGCCATCGCCCCGCCACTTGGCAAAGCCTGCATCAGTTTGGCACGACTGGCAATCAACTTCAGCCCATCAGCTAAACTAAACACGCCAGCAACGCAAGCAGCAATGTATTCTCCAACACTATGCCCCAAGACAGCATCCGGTTGAATCCCCCAAGATTGCCATAATTGATAAAGGGCGTATTCTACAGCAAACAGGGCGGGTTGGGTGTAGGCGGTTTGGTCGAGAAGATGGGAGGAATTACCCCACAGCAGTTCTAGCAGAGGTACATCTAAATACGGGCGTAAAATTTCCGCGCATTCGTCAAGGGCGGCTTTGAAAGTGGGTTGAGTGGCGTAGAGTTCTTGACCCATTCCGGCTTGTTGAGAACCTTGTCCAGCAAACAAGAAGGCGATTTTGGATTTAGTTGCGGGTTGTTGACCTTGCCAAATACCTGTAACGTTAGTCTCACCAGCCGCTAAAGCTGCTAGTTGGTCGCATAGTTGGCTGGAGGAGTTAGCTACCAAGCTGAAGCGGTAAGGAAAATGGGAACGTCCGGTGTTAGCACTGAAGCAAACATCGGCCAAGGATAGTTCCGGGTGAGCTTTGAAGTAGAGGTGATAGCGGGAGGCAAGTTTTTGCATCACCTCTGGGGTTTTGGCTGAAAGGGTGAGGAGATTGAAGGGTTGCTCAGGGTTTGTTACAGACGATGTTCCAGAAGTGGGGGATTCTTCTAAAACGACGTGGGCGTTAGTCCCACTAAAACTAAAAGCACTCACTCCGGCAATGCGGCGATCGCCAGGTACAATCCAAGGTGTAGATTGTGTAGGTACGGTAATCGGTAGTGCTTCCCAATTGATATGAGGATTGGGCTGTTGAAAGTGCAAGTGAGGAGCAATTTCTTGATGTTGCAATTGCAATACAACCTTAATCAAACCTGCAATTCCGGCGGCGGCTTCTAAATGACCGAAGTTTGTTTTAACAGAACCAATATTTAGAGGATTACTTGGAGAGTGGTTCTTACCAAAGACAGCACCTAAAGCTCCAACTTCAATGGGATCTCCTAAAAATGTACCAGTACCGTGGGCTTCGACATAGCTGACTTGAGCGGGTTCTACGCCTGCGGTTGCCAAGGCGCGTTGGATGACTGCTTCTTGGGATGGGCCGTTAGGGACAGTTAAGCCACCACTGGGGCCATCTTGGTTAACGGCAGAACCCCGAATCACCGCTAAAATCCGGTCTTGGTCTGTGATTGCATCTGATAAACGCTTCAAGACGATGATTCCGCAACCTTCCCCCCGTGCATAACCATTAGCTGCGGCATCAAAGGTTTTACAGTGACCGTCGTCAGCCAGCATCCGAGCTTTCGAGAAAGTTAAACTAGCTTCTGGGGAGAGGATTAAGTTAACTCCACCTGCTA
Source organism: Nostoc punctiforme PCC 73102 (assembly GCF_000020025.1). Lineage (GTDB taxonomy): Bacteria > Cyanobacteriota > Cyanobacteriia > Cyanobacteriales > Nostocaceae > Nostoc > Nostoc punctiforme. Next base: position 2,538,042 of record NC_010628.1, read on the forward strand.
ATGCTAAATTACATTCGCGCTGGCGTAGGCTTTGGCAAGCTAAATGCACAGAAACTAAAGATGAAGAACAAGCTGTTTCTACGGCAAAACTTGGCCCGGTTAGTCCGAGAAAATAAGACAAGCGTCCAGCAGCAGCGCTAAATGCTTTACCGGTGCCAAAGTAGGCATCAATACCTTCGCGTCCCTCTGCATCGAGGAGGCGTTGACTGTAATCGTCAGCACTAATACCGATAAAAACTCCTGTGGGACTGTTAAATAAGTTTTGCGGAGTTTGATTGGCATTTTCCATCGCTTCCCAAGTGACTTCGAGGAGCAAGCGCTGTTGGGGGTCGAGGCTGATGGCTTCACGCGGTGAGATATTAAAGAAGTGGGGGTCAAAACCATCTACTTCAGCTAAGAAACCACCGTTACGAGTGTTGATTTTACCTGGTTTGCTGGGGTCTGGATCGTAGTAAGCATCAACATCCCAGCGCTCTTTGGGAACTTCGGTGATAGCGTCTACTCCGTTGCGGAGGAGTTCCCAATATGCCTCGGGGCTATCTACACCGCCAGGAAAGCGACAACCTAATCCAACGATCGCAATTGGTTCTGCTTTGAGTAATTCTAGTTTAGATTCTAATTGTTGAGCTGCGAAGGCTAGTTTGACGGGGGACATCTCGGAGATGCGTTTAGAAAAGCTGTTCATGGTAGTTAGGTATTGGTGAAAATATGAATTTTTATCACGCAGAGGCGCAGAGAGTATTTAGGGATGGCTTTGCGTTCCTCTGCGTTTAAAGAAGTTACGATTTTAGGCGTGGGATAAATTGACTAATTTGTTTTGGATGTCAAATTCTGACATCTGCTCTAGTTCAGAAAGCAGTGCTTCTAGTTCATCATCTTGAGCGATTTCCACCGTTGCTGCTGTGGTTGACTCTAAAGCTAGTACTTCCCGCGAGAGATAATCTACCAGTGCTTCGAGTGTAGGATAATCAAACAGCAGCGTTGTGCGTAGCGAACAACCTAAGCTTGACTCCAAGCGATTCTTTAACTCGATCGCCATCAGAGAATCTACACCCAAGTCGAACAATCGTTGGCGAGGCTCAACTTTTTCTGGAGAATTCCATCCGAGTATTTGAGCGATTTGTGAACGGACATGAGTTGCTAGGAGTTGTTGACGAGTATTAGGTGGGCTATCTTCTAATTGGTTGAGGAATTGCGATCGCTCGTTCACTTTTGTTGAGGTTGGCGCTAGCACCTCGAACAGTTTCAGATTGGTTCGGCTAGAAAACTGTTTAACAAACAAAGACCAATCAATTGTCATTACTCCGACTTGCGGGATTTGCTGAGTTAATAATTCTCCCAACACCTGCAAACCTTGTTCTGGGTTAATGGGAACGATTCCCTGGTCTTTCAATCTGGCTTGTTCTCTACTTCCCAAATTAGCTGCCATTCCGGTTTCTGCCCAAGGGCCCCAGTTGATAGTTAATCCAGGTAAACCCAATCCCCGGCGATAGGAAGCGAGGGCATCCATGAAGGCATTAGCGGCTGCATAATTGCTTTGACCAACTGAACCGATGAGGGAAGCAATGGAAGAGAAACAGACGAAGAAATCTAAAGGCAAGTCTTGAGTTAAGGTGTGCAGATTCCATGCTCCAGCTACTTTTGGAGCCATGACGCGGCTAAAGCGCTCCCAAGATTGTTGCAGGAGGAGTCCGTCATCTAAAACCCCGGCGGCGTGGATGATGCCGCGCAAAGGAGGATGAGATGAGCGAATTTGCTGGAGACACTGGGCGACTTCTTGAGGATTGGTGATGTCTGCGGTAATAATTGTGACTTCTACCCCAGCCGTTGCTAAACGAGCGATCGCATTTTGAGCGTCTGTCGAAGGTGAACGGCGACCCACCAACACTAAATGCTTTGCTCCTTGCTGGGCAAGCCATTGCGCTACTTCTAGTCCGAGCGCCCCAAGTCCGCCGGTAATCAGGTAAGTACTTTCAGATGTGACTGGGATTGGAGATTTCGTAAATTGGGCGCGGACTTGTTCTAGGCGGGCTACATATCGTTTGCCTTGGCGATAGGCAATTTGGTCTTCTGTGTCTGTGGAGAATAACTCAGCTAGCAAAATTTGAATATCTTCGGTGGCAGTTAGCGGTAGGTCAAGGCGTGTGCAGTTTAGTTCTGGATGCTCGATCGCAATTACCCGACCTAATCCCCAAAGTGTAGTCTGTGACAGTTGTAGAGGTTCGAGATTGCTATCAATAGCTTGAGTACCTCTGGTCACCAACCACAAGCGCGGTTGAGTTTGCTGCTGGGATTGTACAAGCGCCTGTACTAAATGTAGAACGCTGGCACAACCTAATGTTTGTGCTTTGTCAAGACCCTGTAGGGATAAATTTTCAGTTGTGTCTTCTGCTAAACCCCAGAGGTGAATGACACCATCTAAGTTAGGAATATCTTGCAGCAGTTGGCGGAAGTGTTCTGGTTCTGTGGGGTCAAGCTGGTAATGTTGGCTGCCTAACTGGTGGTAAATTTCTCCGACTTCTGCAAGTATACTGTAGTGTCCTTGCTGTTCTAGCTGTTGAGCTAATTCCAGCCCGTTTTCTGTACCATCAGTGAAAATCAACCAATTTCCTGGTTCGTGGTTGACTGGAGATGCTACATTTTCTTGCAGTTGCCAGTGGATTTGATATAACGAATCTCGTCCTTCCGATTGCAGACTATTCAGTAAAACGGCACGAGAGGCTTTTCTCGCTTCAAAGCCAATTACTTCTGCTATTATCTGTCCAGCATCGTCAAATAAGTAGAGGTCGCCAACTCGCTTGTCTTCCTGGGATTCTGTCCCGTGTTGCAACCGCGCATGACACCAAAACACATCACTGCTGGGACGTTGGAAAAACCGGAATTGTTTGATGCTCAAGGGAATAAATGTCTCGTCGCCGTTGATTGTCCCCGTTGCTGCCAGAATTAAATGGAAACATGAGTCAATTAAGCCTGGATGCAATTGATATTCAGCAGCATCAAAGGCAGCCGGAGGTGCTTGCAAACAACCTAACGCTTCTCGTTCTCCGAGCCAAACTGTGTTGAGCCAACGGAAGCTAGCTCCTAATTCAATCTGGCGTTCCCACTGCGCTTGATAAAGGTCTGCGCCTGGTATTTCTTGGTTACAGCGCTTTTGAATCTCACTCCACGAAACAGGCTTTAGGGTGGTATTATTAGCCGATACTTGAGCGATCGCATGAACAATCCAACTCACCTGTTCTTGAGGATGAGAGGGATTTTCAAAACTCAAGACTTGTGCGGCTAAGTTACCTGATTCTTCAGGTGTCAGTGCTAATTGTACAGTTCGCTCTTTGCCTTTAGCGATCGCCAACGCTTTCGGAAAAACGATATTCTCCAACAAACAACCCGGTTTCCCAAATGTTAATTCTGCTGCTGCCAACAACAGCGATAAGTGAGATGCTCCCGGTACCACTATTTCGTTATAAACTAGATGGTCAGCGATAAATGGCACTAATTCAGTATTAAAGCGAGTTTCAAAGAAAGTTTGTTTAGAAAGGGGCGATCGCAACTGCTTGTCTACGAGTGGGTGCAATTTACTAGTTGGCTTTCCAGATAAGCTCTTTAGCCAGTAACGCTGACGTTGCCAAGGGTAAGTAGGTAATACTATTTTGCGACTAGGCCGATTGCCTGCCCAACCAGACCAATCCACTGTGACACCAGATACATACAATTGCCCTAAACTTGTCAGCAAGCTGTGGGAATCTGACTGTCCTGGACGCAAGCTAGGTAACCAAACTCCGGTAGATTCTGGCAGACATTGCCGTGCCATTCCTAAGAGAGTGGGCTTTGCACTGAGTTCGACAAATAACTCATATTTTTCCTCGTGCAACGTTTGAATACTCGCTTCAAATTGCACAGCTTCCCGCACATGCCGCACCCAATATTCTGGCGTAGCAATTTCCGCTCCTGCTACTTGCCCGGTGCGATTGGCAATCAGTGGTATTCTCGGTTGGTGGTAGGTAATTGTATTGGCAATTGTCGCATACGCTCCTAGCATTGGTTCCATCAAAGGCGAGTGGAAGGCATGGGAGACGCTGAGGCGTTGCGTTTTGCCTCCTTGGGCGGCTATGGTTTGGCTAATGGACTCCACAGCAGCAACCGGCCCAGCAATGGTAAAGCTGCCGGGAGCATTATAGGCAGCAATTACTACTTCATTCTTATAAATATTCAGTACTTCTAGTAGTTTGGATTTATCTACCAACACCGCAGCCATCGCCCCGCCACTTGGTAAAGCTTGCATGAATCGGGAACGAGCCACGATTAACTTTAGCCCATCTTCTAAACTAAAGACTCCCGCAACGCAAGCGGCAATGTATTCTCCAACACTATGCCCTAAGACAGCATCGGGTTGAATTCCCCAAGATTGCCACAATTGATCGAGGGCGTATTCAATGGCGAAGATGGCAGGTTGGGTATAGGCGGTTTGGTCGAGGAGATGAGAGGAATTACCCCAGAGAATTTCTAGCAGAGGGACATCTAAACGAGTTAAGATATCGGCGCATTGGTCAATGGCAACTTTGAAAATCGGTTGAGTAGCGTAGAGTTCTCGACCCATTCCGACTTGTTGAGAACCTTGTCCCGCAAACAAAAAGGCGATTTTAGACAGTGTATCGCGGACAGGACTTGTAAGCACTCCAGCAGTTTCGTTACCTGCGTTAAAAGCTGCAAGTTGTTGCTGCAACTCGGCAATTGATTCTGTGGTAATAGCTAACCGATGGTCAAAATGCGATCGCCCCACATTAGCTGTATAACAAACATCATCAATAGATATCTCCGGTTGCGCCTCCAGAAATTCTTGATAACTTTGTGTTAACTGACGTAGAGCAACTTCATTTTTTGCGGAGACTGTAAAAAGGTTGCTGCAACTTCTCCCCTGCTCCCCTGCTCCCCTGCTCCCCTGCTCCTCTTCAGAAGGAGCTGCTTCTAAAATAATATGAACATTAGTCCCACTCATCCCAAAAGAACTGACACCTGCAAACCGTTGTCCTTCTTTAGCTGACCAAGGAGTAAGCGCCGTCGGCACCACAATCGGCAGTTTTCCCCAAGGAATGTGGGGGTTAGGATTTTGAAAATGCAGGTGCGGAGGAATTTGGCGATTAGATAAGGAAAGAACAACTTTCATCAAGCTAGCTACACCAGCAGCGGCTTCCAAATGACCAAAGTTGGTTTTCACTGAACCGATGGCTAAGGCTTCTTCGGCTGAACGACCTTGACCTAAAACTCTTTCTAAAGCCAACACTTCAATCGGATCGCCGAGAGAAGTTCCGGTTCCGTGGGCTTCTACATATTGAATTTGCGTCGGTTCTACCCGCGCTTCCTTTAAAGCTTGGCGAATTAATCTTTCCTGCGCCAAACCATTGGGTGCTGTGAGTCCATTACTTTTACCGTCGTGGTTGACAGCGGAACCGCGAATCAAGGCAATGATATTATCACCGTCAGCGATCGCTTCAGACAACCGCTTCAGCACCACAACGCCGCACCCTTCCCCCCGACTATAACCATCGGCGCTTGCATCGAAGGTTTTGCAACGACCATCGGGAGCTAAGGCTTTCAGCTTACAGAAGCTAATCGTCATCGCTGGCGACAGCATCAAATTGACACCGCCTGCTAAAGCTAAGTTGCATTCCCCAGTGCGTAAACTCTGACAAGCTAAGTGGATTCCTAACAGTGAAGACGAGCAAGAAGTATCAAGTTGCAGCGTCGGCCCTTGCAATCCCAAAACATAAGCAACGCGACCAACGGCAATACTCCGGGCACTTCCCAAGCTACTATAGGCATCAATGCGATTTAAGTCACCAGAATTGACGCTCAAACGCGAGTAATCATCTGAGCCAATGCCCACAAAAACGCCTGTGCTGCTACCTTTGAGAGACTCTGGAGGTTGACCAGCATTTTCTAAAGCTTCCCAAGCTACTTCTAAAAGTAAGCGTTGCTGGGGGTCCATACCTTCGGCTTCTCTGGGAGAAATCCCAAAAAACTCCGGGTCAAATTCATCTACTTCATTGATGAACCCACCGTTACGTACATACATTTTACCAGGGGCATCATGGTCAGGATGGTAGCAGCGATTAACGTCCCAGCGATCGCTCGGAATTGGGGCGATCGCATCTACACCATCACGCAGTAAATCCCAGTAAGCTTGCGGATTTTTGACTCCTCCCGGAAAACGGCAACCCATTCCAATAATAGCGATCGGTTCAGTTTTCTTTTGTTCTACGGCTTCAAGTTGAGTACGCGCGTCTAGGAGGGCTTGAAGTATGCGTTCTGATGAAGAGAGTGTTTCTGAAGTGTAGTTTGACATTTTATACCAATTCTCCAAAACAAGGCAACAGATTTAAATTTGGAAACCCAGACAAAATGCATATTTGTGAGATGATTTATCTCAGGCAGAAGCATCTACCGTGTATACACAAGTTTTTTAGAGTTGTTGTGTAATTTAAAGAAAGTTAATTGTTGCAGGTCGATGCATTAAAGGTGCGAGTCGATGCATTAAAGGTTCAAGTCGATGCATTAAAGGTGCGAGTCGATGCATTAAAGGTTCAGGTCGATGCATCAAAGGTGCGAGTTGATGCATTAAAGGTGCGAGTCAATGCATTAAAGGTGCGAGTCAATGCATCAAAGATGCGTGACTTTCTTACAAATTACGAATTACGAATTACGTTAGCGTAGCGGGGCGTAGCCCATTACGAATTATTATTATCTCCTTCCATTCTTTCCGAGCAAGTTTTCCAGTTTGGCAAGTTCCTGAGCAATTGAGGTTTCCAAAGGTGTTGTTGTCGGTGGGATGAATTCAAACACAGCTTTTGCAGAAACCTTCACCGAATCTTGAGGTTCTGGTGTTGTCGCCAGGAATGCTAAATGTTCAGCCAAAGATTTGACTGTGGGAAAGTTCCACAGGATAGTCGATTCCAGTGGATATTTCAGCCACTCTTCTAAATCTTGGGCTAATTCCACCGCCATCACGGAATCTAAACCGTAGTCAGCAAAGGAGGTATTAGCATTTACAGAACGCGCAGCAATTCTTAATTTCTTAATCAGCCATTTTTCTAGCCAATTTTGAATAGAGACGCGATGAATCGCGTCTGTACAAGAGTTAGGAGTAGAGACGCGATTGATCGCGTCTGTATAAGGGACAAGATTAATCGCGTCTGTTAGCAATTCTTCCCCTGCTCCCTCATCTTCCGCTACTTCCCCTACTGCTTCTAATTGCAGAAGTTCATCTAAGTTGTGGTTCTCTCCGGCTGAAGTTTGTACCACATCACCGATCGCTGCAATATAGTCGGAAATTTGAGCGCTTACAGCTTCGGCATCTGATAAAATCTTTTCTGCGGGAGTTCCAGTGAGGACGCTAGCGAGTTTTTGCTCAAATTGTAACTTTGCCCAGGTGACAGCACGTTGGAGTTCAGCAGATGGCGATCGCTCTAATTCTCCTTGAACTGCTGCCAGTAAAATTGCGAAGGTAACTACTTCACCTGTACGAATATAAGCCCAATGTTGTGCTGATTTACTTTCTAAGAAAGCTGGTTGTACGCTTGTTAAATGCGTTTTAATCTGATCTACAGCTACCACCAGATTTTTAGCTACCGTTGGCGCGCCCAATTCTTCACTTAAAAAGCGGTGTAACTCTGCGCTTTGATTCATCGCACGAGAACCAAGGAACATATTCAGGGTTTCGGTGGGGCCTTCAAAAATGCGAAATAATCTGGCATCGCGGAGGATTTGCGGCGCAATGTTGGTTTCGATGTAGCCACGACCACCTAACATTTGTACTAAGCGATCGGCTGCTTGCCAAACTAGTTCCGGCCCCGCTGTTTTACAGGCGGTGAAGGCTTCTTGAGGAATGGCGCGTCCTTGGTCTAATAAATCGGCAATTTTGAACAGTAGGGTTTCTAAAGATGTAATTGCTGCTGTTAAATCACTCAGCCAAACCAGAGAAATGGGATTATTAAGTAACCTTCCTGTGGACACAGAACGACGGGAACTGTAGCGCAGCATCAACTGGGCGCAGCGTTTCATTCCACCGAGGCTCATCACGCCGATGATTAATCTGCCGTGCATCATCGCATCTTGGGCGACTTCCATGCCGTTATTGAGCGTTCCTAAAAGATTCTCTGGAGTAACCAAGACATCTTTGAGGTAAATAGTATTTTGCACCATCCCGCGCACACCCATCGTCAGCGCTTCCGGCCCTTGAGAAAATCCTGGTGTTCCTTGACGAATTATAAAGCTGCTAATTCCAGTTGGTTGATTATTCGCATCCAGCGTTTGAGCGAAGACATTAGTTACCCCCGCCCATGAACCATGACCAATCCAGATTTTCTCACCGCGTATTCTCCAACCGCCAGCATCAGGAATTGCTCGTGTAGCGATCGCTCTCGGATTGGAACCTGCTGTCTGTTCGGTGATGGCAAAACCAGCCAACTCGCGCCCACCAGCCAGTAACGGCAGTATTTCCTGACGCACATTCTCTGGTGCATAATTCAAAATCGGGCGAGTACCTAAAACGTGGTGAACCGCCACAAAGGACGCTAGGGTTAAATCAATCGCCGCCAATTGCTCGAAAACGCGGAAAGTATCTCGATAACTGAGAGCCAAACCGCCGTACTCTTCGGGAATTTGCATCCCCAAAAGTCCGCGATTGCCAAAATCAAGGACAATATAAGGCGGAATACAACGGCGTTCATCAATTAATCGGGAGTTAATGCGATCGCCTGCATAACCGCGCAACCACTCAATGATATTATCAGCTTTGGTTTTGCTGACAACTGACTGCACAGGAACTTCTGACTCAGCTTCTGTTTCAAATTTCCACTCGCCCACCACCTCTAAAGCATTCTCCACAAACTTGGCTCGACAAGTGCGGCGCTGAATCTTACCACTAGAAGTTTTGGGAATAGTTGCCGTTTTTAGTAAAATTACTGCATATAATTGCAATTCATGTTGTTGTGATACCGCACGCCGGATTGCTCCTACCACCTCTTCTACATCTAACTTTCGCAAATGTAGCCGTTCTATTTCTTGAGCCACAATCAACCGTTCCTCGCCCTCAATCTCTACCGTAAAAGCGGCGGTACAAGTCGGTCGAAGTGCTGGGTGGCTCTTTTCAACAGTAAGTTCAATATCTTGTGGGTAATGATTGCGACCACGAATAATAATTACATCTTTAATGCGTCCGGTGACAAAAAGCTCACCGTTATGAACAAATCCTAAATCACCTGTACGCAGATATGGCCCTGCTTTGGTATCTTTCAAATAAGCTTGAAAAGTTTCCGCCGTCGCTTCTGGTCGATTCCAATAGCCCAGAGGAATCGTAGAGCCAGATGCCCAAATCTCCCCAACCTCGTCATCACCGCGCTGGGTCAAGGTTTCTGGATTAACAATAACAATTTGAGTATCAATTTCTGTCCAGCCACAACCAACAAACTGGCGACATCTGGGATGATTGGCGCTCACTTCCACAACCCGATGTTGCTCTAGAGCCTCAGCATCAACATGGAGATAAACAGGTAAATCTTTTGACCGCACAGCAGAGACTTTCAAAGTTGCTTCCGCCAAACCATACCCCGGACAGAATGCTCGTCCATCAAACCCAGAGGGTTTAAACGCCTCAACAAACTCTTCTAAAACATCTGCTCTCACTGGTTCTGCACCATTCAGCGCCATCCGCCAACTGCTGAGGTCTAACTTAGCTCTTTGTTCTGGCGTTATTTTCTCCGCACACAATTTATAAGCAAAGTTGGGAGCGCCACTGTGAGTTCCGCGATAACGAGAAATCGCTTGTAGCCAACGAATCGGCTTTTGGAGAAAGCTTACAGGAGCCATCATGTAGCAAGTACAACCTTTGTATAGAGGTTGCAACATTCCATAAATCAGTCCCATATCGTGGAAAGTTGGTAGCCATGTGACAATGACGCTATTTTCATCATGATCCCAACCTAAATCCAAGTCAGCAGAATTACGTAAAAGGTTATCATGAGTAACCATTACCCCCTTCGGTGTTCCCGTCGAACCGGAAGTATATTGCAGAAAAGCTAACGTCTCGCCATTGATTTCCGGCCGAACCCAACTAGAACCATCACCAAGAATTAAATCGTTTGTTGGTAACCACTCTATCTCAGCTAACGCTGAACTGTACTTGCCTATATCCTTCAAATTAGCCATAACCCCAGATGTAGTCAGCACAATCTTGGCTTCCGCATCCAAGACAATAGCTTCCAACCGAGAAAGCTTGTGATTTTGTCGGGGAGGATAAGCCGGAATGGGAACGATTCCAGCATATAAACAGCCAAAAAACGCCGTAATAAAATCTAATCCGGCGGGATAAAGCATCAAAGCGCGTGGGCTTTGCCCGTCGTAGACATCGCCAGCATTCATTATAGATTGGAGATGAATAGCGATCGCTCTAGCTTGCCGGTCTAACTCTTGATAACTAATCTGTATAGATTGAGATTCATCTTCCCCATCAAGGAGAAAAGTATAAGCAATACGTGACGGTTGTTCCTTTGCTCTAGTAAGCAGCAATTCAACCAAATCTTTAAACTGATTGTTCATAATTCTAAGCCTCAGCTTAATTCAGAAATTTCCCTATTTAACTTCCGTTTAATACAGTAAAAAACGACATAGCAATCCTAAATCACCAGTGAAATCTTTTCTTTCTTCCCTTCGCGCCCTTTGCGCCCTTCTCTGCGAGACGCTACGCGAATGCGGTTCGTTAAAAAAGTTATTTCCACAAATCGAATAGGATTGCTATCTAAACTAACCTACGAAATCCCTAGCCTGATGCTTGTAATATACAGGCTGCCACATTTTCGCCTTCAGCCAACCGCTAGAATTAAACAATCTGTAAAAAATTGTCCGCAGAGAAACTGTCAAATTAGTAGAAAGAGTCAACATTTTCTCCTGACGAAGCTGCATATTCCGTATCGGACGCAAATCTTTTTCTCGAATTGCTTGAAACTCCTTCAAAACACTAGCCTTCACCGGAGAACCAGGATTTTCTGTCAAAGCTTTCGCCACAAATGGAGCCAACGTAACAGCGTCAAAAATAGCATGATTCACACCTTGACCAAGAATAGGAGATAAAGTATGTGCAGCATCTCCAATTAATACAAATCCTTCCCGATACCACTGCGGAACAACAGTCATGAAAATGTCTAAGATAGTCGTATCCGACCAACTTGTTATCGACTTCTTCGCACCCTCAGCTAAATCAGGTTCAATTTGAGCAATTTTCTCATGTAAATATTGAATTCCTTGCGCCTTAATTTTTTGTATTCCTCCCTTCGGAATATTAAAACCTACCCGCAATAAATTAGGATAACTGGGGATAACTACTGCATGACTATCGCGGTCAATCTTCACACGATAAGATAGTTTTTGTTTCCAATGTTCTGGAATGGGGACTTTAAACCACATAAAGTCTCTCTCCAACATCCGCTTAACATATTTGCACTTCGCCATGTCACGAGTTTTGCTATAACGTCCATCAGAACCCACTGTTAGGTGAGCATTAATTGTTAACTGATCATCTTCAGTTTTACACTTCACACCAACAATAGCTTCTCCATCCTCAATTAATTCCGTACAATTAGCACCACGCAAAATCGTGAATCCTTCGTATTGCGAAGCTTTCTGAATTAACGCCTCCAACATGACAGGTTGCGGCACATCAATAGGATATTTAAAATCATATTTGAAATCACTCAAATTGATATGTAAAACTCTCTGATTATTTTCAAACAACTCCAACTGACGAGTATAGAGAACATCATGTTCACCAAAACCCTCCATAATTCCCAGCTTATCAAGAATATAAACAGAATCCGGCGAAATTGATTCACCTCGAAAAGAGCGCGTATAAGCTTTTGCTTGCTCCAAGACAACAACATTCAGATTTCTTCTAACCAACTCCAAAGCCAAAGTCAAACCAGACGGTCCGCCGCCAACAATGCACACATCAGTATCAATCGTTCTCATGATAATTACTCTTTTGGTGAAATTTGCAATTAAATCCGTTTGTAACTTCTTCTTTCTACCTTTGCGCCTTTGCGTGAGATTTCCTCACCCAATTCATTCGCAAAACTTTTCCAGCGATTCTCTAATATCGCTCAAAATATCTGCCGCCATCGCACCATCAATTACCCGATGGTCAAAAGTCATACTCAAACGCATCACAGGAGCAATTTTAATTTCCTCCTTTTGTACAACAGCCTGCGATTGAATTTGTCCCAATCCAAAAGTGAGTGTAGTTCCTCCTACCGAAAAAAAGCTGTTAATTGATTTGTGGCCGAGTGAAGAAACCGAGAATGTACCCAGGCGGCTTCTCCGTCTTTTTAAATCGGCAAGAATCAAACCAAATATCAATTCTGCTAAGAACAAAGGAAGTTTTTGTAACTTTTTCAGAGCAGCGTATTCCTGAATATTATCAAAATCATTTAATTTGTAATAATCAATGGTGTTTTGAATTCCTTGTAAAGAAATTTGGTTAGCATGAGGAATTAAACCAGGAAGAACTACACGCTGCTCACCTATTTTTTTGTCCAAAGCAAACTTTGCGCTTACAGTATCAGACTGCGCTAACTTCGGTAATAATCCCCCTAAAAGACTGCTATTAGCTTCTGGATATTTAGAGAGAACTCGTGCAGCCGCATAGATAAAATAAGTGATGATGCTCAATTTAGTTTGTGCCAGTGTAGCCGAACCTTCTCGTAAATTGAGAATTTTCGTCATGTCTACATCTGTATCTATAAAAACAGGACTGCAAGCTCTGGCATAGTTTAAAAAAGCAAAGGTATGTTTCCGTTCATTGGGAAAAGGCAGAATGTTAATCATAAAGGTTGAATATTCTTGCTTACTGAATAGACTCGTAAATGTCTTTGATATTACGTGCTTGCAGCATAGATAAAACAGAGACTTTCTTACCTGTGCGGATTTCAATCGAAGTAATCAAACGCAATAGACCAAGAGAATCCCAGCCTCCTAATTGATCAAAAGGAGTATTAATATCTTGTTCGGCAATCGGTAATTCTAGTACGTCTTGAATGAGATAAACCAAATCTGTAACGTTATTCACGAGTAAAACTCCTGTAGTCAGAAGATAAATTGATATGCTTAACAGAAAGAGCAATATTGTCTGTCAATGAGCGAAGATAAAGTACTCTCTGAGGAGTTTCTTCAACAAGTTCAAAGCCTTGCTTTTTATAAAAATCATGGACTTTCTGATTTTTGGAAGATGGAATATACTCTGCGTAAACCTTTTCAATTTTTGCTTCTTTAGCCTGCTGTAAAATATGTTCTAGGCTAATTGTTTCAATCCCTCGTGAGAAAACCCGACAACTCAGTAGAAAATTATCTATGTAAAGTTCGCGTTCCTTGTCGATAGGTTGGCGAGTAAAGATACAGCCAACAATTCCATTGTCTCCAAACCGGTCTTGAGACTCAATTCCAATAATTGTGATAGATGAATCATCAAGAAGTTGATTAATTTCTCCCTCTTGATAGCGCTTAGTAGTCATATTGAACTGATTGGTGCGTAAAGTGAGTTGAGAAATTCGCACAATATCTGCTTGTTGGGGTGCGAACAACTTCACTTTCAGTTCCAGTTCATTCAAGTAATCATCTATGGAATCAAAATTTCCGAGAAATTCTTGGCGTTTAACCTCAGTTTTATATTTTTGAGTCCGGCTGTAATCTTCTTTGGTGATTTCAAGAGTATTGAACCAACCTCCTGTAAGCAAAGTTTTGGTGTAGCTTGCTGGGTCTTCTTCAAGTTCCAGCACCGTAACATTTGGCTGTTTGGAACGTACAAGATTGCGTTCAAATTCACTATCATCAACAAAGACAAAACTATCTAAACCCAAGTTCAGCGATTGAGAAATTTCTTTCAGGTTTTCATGTTTTGGAGACCAGTTGGCGCAGATGTTGACAAAATCATCTTCTCGTAAAACCATTTTAGGATGATTCTGCAAAACATCTTTAACTTTTTCTATGTCATTTTTACTATTAATGGCAAGAACTATACCTTGGTCTGCAAGTTGTTTGATAACAAGTTGAAATTGATGATATGCTTCTCCAACTAAGGTATCGCTAACTTCAATTCCTTCATTACCATCATCGCCAAGAATACCTTTCCAGAGAGTATTATCTAAGTCAAGAACCAAACATTTTCGGGTTTTTCCTTTGATAACTCGACTAATTTTACTAATCTCAAAAGCATAATTGGATAATAACGATTCCGTCATGTATATCTTGGCATATTGACTTAGACGGTCATCTGATAGTCCGGTAGCATTTGCTAAAAAAGGCTCAATATCTAGAACAATTAAACTTTTGAATTGATTAGATAACTTGAGGAGACTAGCGTTAAATTCTTTCCAGAGACTACTTAAATATGCTTTCGATTTGTAATCTAGAAGTTGGTTAGTTCGGTTGAGTGAGAGAGGAATTGTGTTTAAAATCAACAATCCTGAACTTGTATTAACATATTGATTTACAAGCTTTTCTAGATGTTGCAACTTCTCTTGTAAAATATGCTGAATATCTAATAATCGCCAGGGAGTCACTAATTCATTAAATATCAAATGTTCGTCAAGTAGACAAACTGTGATTTCTGGTTGGTGTTCATACAGCGCGCTATTAACATCAATAATTTCATAGACATATTGCCCATAGTCTGCAATATAAGTATTAGGGAATATATTGTCACGCAGGTGAAAGTAATTCAAAAAAGGTTGGATAGGATTGAGAACAAAATTACCAGTCAAAGCAATATTGACTTTTTTAACGTCAGGATATCTGGTTGCAATTTCCGAGTAGTCAAGATTTTTCAAAATCTGACCTACTTGTGCTATTTCTTCAGTTGTTTCTACATCCTTGAGAAGATGAGATACTCTAGAAAATTCAGCTTCTATTTGCTTTGAGCGTTTGAGTTCACGAATTTCTTGGATAACATTATTAATGGTATTTGAATTGATAGTAACCATGATTGATTCCTTACACTCTTGATAGTGCTAAACCACCTTTAATCCATTTGGATGATTCGACTGTAATGCAAAAAGCTCGTTGCCCTTGATGCATAATTGACTCCAAATTTTGCAGCTGAATGAAAGGTAAAGCATTAGCTACATTTCCGGTTTCTGTAACGCAATGTACTGCTTTCTCTACAGGAATATCCATGAACTCAACAATGCGTTTGCTCATATTTCCTGAAAGTTGAGGAGGCAATATAAAATCAATATCATGTAACTCCCATTCCACTGCATCCATGAGAGATTCCAATATTTCTTTCGCCAAAACCGGGACTGCCTTTTCTATAGCTTTATAGTCTTCTTTAACAGCTTGTGGAAGTTTTGTATCACCTGCTGGAGGTACAGCAAACCAATTGAGTATTTGACCTGGTTCTTTGTCTAAACCTGTTAGTTGGTTCAGCACGTATTCGATTGTAAAACCTGTTTTGTTCTCTTCGCTTGTCAAAACTGCTGCACCAGCACCATCACCAAACAAAACATAATTTACTAGTTCACCTGACGGCATATTATTAAAGTCACGGTTAAAATCTGCAAATCTAGAGCAAATATCACCGCCAATTACTAAACCAACTTTGTAGCTACCACTAAGTAAAAATTGCTGGGCGACATCTAAGCACTGAACTGCGCCACTGCATCCAGATTGTAGCTGATATGTTGGGACTAAGTTGATTCCTAGTTTTTCTGCAACCAAGTTCACTGTAGCAGGCATGAGAAAATCTGGAGTGCCTGTTGCCATAACTATAAATTCAATATCTTGGATTGAATAACCAGAATTTTGAATTGCCTCTTTAGCAGCATGAGCGCATATTTCTGCTAATGTATGGGTTGTTTCTTGGGTAACAAGGTCAACGGCAAAATACCGTCTTTTACTACCAATAAAGACCTCAATCCAATCTTTATTTATATTGAATATTTCTGCAAGTTGTTTGTTTTCAACTGGTTTACCTGGTAAAAAAGTGCCTAGCCCAGCGATAGTAACTGTGCATTTTGCGTCTGTCATAATCTACTCTAATTGGTGATAAAGTTGAAAGTCTGTTTTTTACTTTCTTATCTCATACATAGGTGCAGAGAAAGAAAAGAGAGCGAACTAAGTAAGATTGTGTTGCGATATGTAGAAATGTAAAGGATGTGAGATTTAGATACAAGGGAAAATCTTTCGCTAATTAGGGATGTATATAAGGTTTTAGAAGTTGGGAGTTGGGAATTAGGAGTTAGTTATCCTATTCTCCGTGTCCCCGCGTCTTTGCGTCCCCATGTCCCTTTACTCCCATTGCCAGCATTTAAGATGCCAATCACGTCCTTCTACAGCCAGGGCACCTACATAGCTCAAAGCAGGGATAAATGCTTGGAGAGACCAACGGATGACAGTGGAGCGATCGCCATTAATGCTGTAAAGTTGAACTGGCTCATTCTGTGATAACGAAACATCTAATTGATCCATCGGAAAAACTAGTCCCTGTCCAGTTGCTTTTAGATAAGCTTCTTTCCGAGTCCAACAGTTAAAAAATGCTCCTAATTTTTCATCCTGAGGCAGTTTACGAAAGACATCTTTTTCTCTATCGGAAAAACAACGTTCAGCAACTTGTTCAAAATCAGAAATAGGGCGCATATATTCAATATCCACACCAATTTCTCGTTGACGCGTAACGGCATACAAAACAAGTTCATGGGAGTGAGATAGATTAAAGCTCAATGTATTCCCACCAGATGTTTCTGCTAAAACTGGTTTACCGTGTGAGCCATAACAAAACTGCAATTGGCTGGCATTAGTGCCTAAGTAAGAGCCTAAAATTGTCCGAAGTAACCCGCGTCCAACAATGTAACGCTTTTTATCTCGCTCCAAATAAAAACGCTCAGATCGGGTACGTTCGTCTTGTGAAAGTAATTCTGCTAAGGTCTCAACACGAGATGTTGATTGATTAAGGAAAGTACACCAAACATGAACATCTTCGCCTAAGACTGACCAGTTTGTTGGTGGAGGACGCCACAGACAATCAACAGTATCAACAGCGATCATAAAAAGTAGCCCTGGTGGTTCTATAGGAATGTAGTTTCAGTCTTTGTCTCATACTGGTCTTAGTTCGCTGAAATAATTTAGCGGACACACTCAACTTCCTGGGCTAAATGTTGGGCTAACACTTGAACTGTAGGATACTCATACACCACCTCTATAGAAAGGCGACAACCAAGCCAAACTTCTATGGCATGTATCAGACGTAACGCTTCTAAAGAAGTTATGCCGTAGTATTCAAAAGGCAGATTAATGTTGATTTCGCTATGATTTACTAACAGCAGTTTAGAAAGATAGAAAACTAACCAGCCTTGAATAACTTCCTCTGTTTGAAATAGTTTATGAAAAGGCAATGCTTGACGATAAGCAGATCCAAGTTGCACTTGAGGATTTTTCTTGTATGAAAATTTTTCGCTACTCTTCGTATTACCAAAATTTTGTATCCACTCAAGTAGTGCATTATGATTATCTGTGAAAAATTGCATTAATTCAGTATTCCTGAAAGCATTGGTTGTAAATGTCATTTTTGTTTCTACTCCTTTCATAATTGAAAAATATCCTTTTAACTTTCAGATGTTATGGATAAAAAAACAATACAGTTGGAATGAATTGTTTTGTTTTATTAGTAATCTACCATCTAGATAGATTTAGATGTTTTAAACTAGCACCAAAATCCTTAATAGATACTTATGAGATAGATGCATTTCTCCATTCTTTTGGAGGACGCTTATGAATCTGGCGAAATAAGCGGATGAAATAACCTGCATCTAGATATCCAACTTTAGTAGCAATTTGATTGATGGATTCATCGCTATTGAGCAGCAAAGAGCGGGCTTGTGTCATCCGGCGCTCAACAATCCAATCGTGTACTGTTCGCTTAGTTTGACGCTTGACTAAATGTGTCAAGTAAGCATTAGAGTATCCTGCTGCTTGAGCAACATCAGAAAGGCTGATTTGTTGATGATAATTCTCTTCAATAAATTGGAAGACTCTACTAAGTTTAGAGCTAGTAGGATAAAAATTTGTAGTGTCGGTAGATTCTGATTCTTTAGGTGATTGCCGCTGATTAAGATACCACTGTTTAAGAATTTTTTGCTTTTCTAATCGAGCAGCGATCGCTCCTACTAATTCTTCTACTGAACAAGGTTTAGTCAGATAATCATCTGCACCTAAATTCATGCCTTTACGTAGTTCGGCTTTGCTAAGTTTAACAGTCAGAAAAATAAAAGGAATAATCGCTGTCACAGGATTTTGGCGTAGTCTACTCAGAACACCATAACCATCAAGTTCTGGCATCGAAACATTGCAAAGTACTAAATCCGGTGAATATTCCTCTGCACGCTGGACACCAACCATGCCATTCTCTGCACCAATAGTATCAAAACCTTTAGATTTTAGAGAATTGACAAAAAGGTTGCGGGTTTGTGTCTCATCTTCAATCACTAATATATTGTTCATCATTTCTCCTGCTAATGATTTACTAAGATACTTTTCAGTAGTTAGTTGTAAACAAAGCGAATACATCTAGCATCTCTCAATCTTTTTTCAAAAGAGCGATGACGAAGCGTGTAAAAGCTTATCTGCTACAGCAGCTACATTCATTCGCAAACCTTGTTATTTATAGATTGCCAGCTCTTAAAGATTTACACCAGTAAATATCTAAAATTTAAGGATCAACTTAATGATTAACTGTTTTTCTACTAGTTGAAGCTGATTAGATATCCAAATGGCTTAACTTTTAAAGAATGTTAGCCAATAACTTAGCGATCGCAACTTGACTTAAAGAAGAATTCAGAATCGATTATGGGGATTCTCATTTGAACGAGTTAGACATTAGGGGCGCACAGTTGTGCGCCCCTAGAAGGATTTTGTTTATTTGAAAATTACTATAACTAAAAACCTTTATTCTATAGAACCGCCCATCTCTACCCACTCTGTTATGAGTGCATATAAAACCGATCGCATCGTTACTTGTTTCTGCTTACAGAGAACTTTGAACTGATACTTTAGATTTTTTGGGACGTACCCTTTAATCTCTTCTAATTCTTCTATAACCAAGTTATTAGTTATTTCAGGAATTGGTGCGCCTATTTGTATCCATTGGTGAATTAAAGTTTCTAATATTTCACTCATCTCTACGTTTTTCTGCACGCAGAAAACTTTGAATTGAATTTTTAGTTGTTTTGGTATATTGCCCTTAACTACTGTAAATTCTTCCATTTCGTCTCGAAGCACTATCATACAAATTTATAATTTTAATCCCATTTTTATCTAAAAAATGAAAACTGAGGTTTACTTTTTTTCTTAAAAATATTATATAGTCTGATATTATATTTAAAATATTTTTTCAGTGAATATTAGTATATATTTTGAAAATTTTAAATTAAACATTTTTCTTGAAAGCACTGCTTGATTTACTGCTTTTCCACCCAGAAAATCCTTAGACAAAGAACTATATATGTTGAAGAGTAACTAACATTTGAGTAGGTACGTCAAAGGAATAAGTCATCTTGTCCAGAAAAAATTAATTTATCTAATTATTTTAGAACATTGGAAAAGATTCACAATTATGCAAATTTTAATCGGTCATTCAAGGAGACAATTGTAGAAGAGGGTAAACATAGAGATTTAAACAGGCAGTAGACTCTATGAACTGGTGAGAAATCCGGGAGATGTATCTAGTACAGCACGGTGTAAATAAACCACCCATTCTAAATCAACGAAATGCTTACGGCGTATTAATTTTGTTAGCGAGTCCGCGAGCGTCATTTTGAATTCCGCCTTACGGTACTAGGCATCAAGCCAAGTTACGTGCTTCCGTTTTTACGGAATCAAAATAGGGATTTACAATTTAGATGCATTCTCGTGGTGCTGGGCGAGGTAACATGAAGCACGAAAACGCAACTCAATCAACTGGTTGTACAGCGGGTTGAGCTTACACAAAGGTGGAATGTACATAATCAGATAGCCAAATAAGTTGATGTTGCGTTCAAATGGACAAGTAGATGGAATGACTCGGCATAACAATTGCGCCAATGCAGTATTATGAATTTCGATAGTATCTAGCTTTTGTTGTACTATTTGTAGTATATCCAATTTGTGTACATTCATAGTGAGTTCCCTCAAATTACAGAGTTCACATCATCCCTGAGCAGTTCCGGTTACCACAGGGGATGCAAGAAGAGATATATAGATATCAAGTCTGCGATCGCTCTTGCTCTGCTAAACTTTACTCAAACCTGATTACTTGTCAGTTTGCCAATTCTCAAAAATTTTAACCAGTCAATATCTATAAGTTAAGCAGCAATTTAAAGGTGGATCGGATGTCATTGGTCATTGGTCATTTGCTATTGGTCATTTGTCATTCGTCATTCAGCAATACCCCATGCCCCAAATAAATTCCTATTTTTCCGAAATATTTTCCATTGATATTGGGTTAAGCATAGTTTAACATCAGAATAAATAATTGCTCTTCTTAGCCTGTCATCTCATGTTTTTGTATCGCTAAATCTCACTTTAAATAACCTTATCTTCAATGCCAGCAAGGTTTTTAGAGATTAAAATAACTTATTTTAAGGTAGTGTAGCTTGCAATTATCTCCACTTTTTTTGCAGGATTACCTTAAGTTGCTGTTTAAGTTAGTGATTTTTAATCGACAAAATTTCGTTAAGTAGCGAAACTGAATTTTAGCAAAACGAAAGTTCTCCTGAGTTCCAAGTTCTGAGTAATCAGTAGGGATACTCAATTATTTACTCACAACTGTACACTCATGACTTTTACTGCTTTGAAGCCTTTTGCTTTGGAGTTTCATACAATTCATAAAAAAAGGTACTTTATGTTAAAATTTGTTAATTTAAGTAATATTTGGTATCTTTACTAGTGGTTATCGATTAGCTTATGTAAGTAAATACCTCAGCTATATTAATCAAAACTGTGCTATTTTATGGATGTATAACTTTTCATTTTTGTCCTTAATGTTAAGGTAACTAATTCTTAACCTTGAAGGAAACATTTTTGTAAATTTAGCTTGAGTTAGATAAAATACATTGAGTAGCAAATTATAATGAGCGAAGAAACTTTTTTGTCAATTGTTCGTGTATAATCTAACCAAGCTGATGGATAATTACATAGTCTTTTAACAAGACAAAACTAAGCTTTTACCTCTACAATTTACTCTTTTTAGAGTTTTCAGTTTCTACATCAAGACTCGATCTTAGGAAAATCGTCTAACCGACTGTTGGCAACTTTAAAATTTCATGTGAGTATACTTTTAAAGTTGCAATCTAAAACTATGAGTGGCTGATTAAGGTTTTCGGATGGATGTTAAATAAAAAAAGACCTAAGCACTTTTTAATTTTCTCTATAAAAGGACTTGAGTCCTTTTTGCCAAATCAGATTCAGTTGATTAATCTATATAAAGTAATAAATAAAACATTTTCTGGAGTGAAAATCCCTATAAAATGATGACGTAAAGCATACGATTCAACCAGTTGCAAGCATTATTAATCCATTCTTTTGCAGACACTATGACTAGGTCAAATTCATGTTCAGATTTATCCTTAAGTTAATGTAGACACCAAAATATACCCAGTATTATGAGTTCAACACATTGTCCTGTAAATCCTCCCACACATCAATATTTGGAGCAAAATATGTTGGTATTATCAGAGGCAACTACACAATTAAAGTATCCATCGAAGGCTTTCGTTTCTTTCCCGGAAAGTAACTCATTGATTGCAGACATCCAAGCAAGTACGTCGTTGGATACATTTGCTTTCAATAATCAAGACTCAGAGTCGATTTCAGTTGCTTCTGCAATTGTGAAAATGCTAGAAGACTTGGGAGTGGAATATGCGTTTGGTGTTTCCGGAGGTGCGATCGCTCCTGTATGGTACAAACTACAACATAGTTCAATTAAGTTACTGCACTTTCGTCACGAAGCCGGAGCAGCCTTTGCAGCCACCGAAGCCTATTTTGCGAGTGGTCGCCCGGTTGTAGTGTTTACGACATCAGGGCCGGGGATCACCAATGCCCTGACTGGATTATTAGCTGCACGCTGGGAAGATGCCAAAGTAATTTTTCTGTCGGCTTCTACCTCTGCACCACAGCGAGGACGTTGGGCACTTCAAGAAACCAGCACCTACACCATGCCCAGTGCCGGACTTTTTACCTCGGATTCCCTCTTCCATTACGCAACTACTCTCGAATGTAGTGAGGAACTTCCAGAAGTCTATCGAAGGCTAGCCAAAGGTTTAGCCCGACCCGATGGCTTTGTAGCACACTTGAGTATCCCCACTAACATCCAAACCAATTCAGTCGAGAAATCTTTGCCACCAGTCACACTCTCTTTTGCTGCACCAACAGCCAGTGACGAAGCCATCTCAGAATGTGGACACTTACTTTCGGAAGGGCCATTTGCCATCTGGGTTGGCTTTGGTGCGCGGTTTGCAGCGGCTGAGATTCGCCAGCTAGCTGAGAGGACAGGGGCAGGGGTGATGTGTTCACCACGTGGGAAAGGTATTTTTCCAGAGGATCATCCTCAATTTGTGGGGATCACGGGTTTTGCTGGACATGAATCAGTTCTGAGATATATGCAAGAACACCGTCCTCTAAGGACATTAGTACTCGGAACACGTCTTGGTGAATTTACCTCATTTTGGAACCCCGCGATGATCCCTTTGCGGGGATTTTTGCATGTTGACATCAATCCAGATGTGCCAGGAACCGCTTACCCATCTAGCGAGACGATCGCTATTCAGTCTGACGTGAAAATGTTTGTCAAAGCCTTACTCAAGCGCTTTCCGAAGCGGCAAAATCGGGCAAAAAAACAGTCTTTGCCTAGACCTGAAAGGAGTGTAATCAATGCCAGCACAAATAGTCCGGTGCGGCCTGAAGTACTGATGAATCTCATGCAACGAGTGATTGTTGAAGGTAGCGATGCCATCGTCATGGCTGAAGGAGGCAATTCATTTGCTTGGGCAATTAACCTACTGCGATTTAGCAAACCGGGACGTTTCCGGGTCAGCACTGGATTTGGGGCTATGGGTCACTTCGTTACTAGCGTTGTGGGTGCAGCTTTAACACATCAAGGTAAAGCGATCGCGATCGTTGGAGATGGTGCCATGCTGATGAACAATGAAGTCAGCACAGCCGTGAGGTATCAGATACCTGCGGTTTGGATTGTCCTCAATGATGCACGCTACAACATGTGCGAACAAGGTTCCCAAATGCAGGGTTACGAGAGCATGGATGTAGAAATACCACAGACAGATTTCGTCATGCTTGCCCGCAGCATGGGAGCCGACGGCATCCGTGTTGAAAAAGAGTCTGATATCCAAGCAGCATTAGAGATAGCAATGGCTTCTACTAGTCCATTCGTTATTGATGTACTTATCGACCATACTAGATTGGCACCGATTGGAACTCGTATTTTTAGTTTGATGTCACAAGGCGCTAAAAATTAGAGCATTGCATACTTGCAGAATGACTTGAGATTTGTGACTAGGACTTACGCCAAATATCTTTCCAACTCTCATTTCTTCGTGTCCTCTGCGCCTCTGCGGTAGCCTGCGGCAAGCCACTTCTCTACGAGACGCTACGCGAACGTGTTTACGTTATTCCATATAATCAGCAACCCCAAAATTCAAGGAGATATCATAGTGAATTACCCAGTAGGCATTAGATCGCTAGCATTGAGCTTGCCAAGCATCAAGCGTACAAACGATTACTATACAAATAAGTATCCCGAAGCGATCGCTCAGTCCGAGCAAAAAAGTTTAGCAAGATTGTTTTCCCTTGCTGGCTCTACCCCCAGCAACGAGTTTGACTCAGAAATGTTGCCCTATATCAAAGACCCTTTTCGCGGCACTGTCCACCGATGGGTACTAGCACCAGATGAATCCTCACTCATGCTGCAAGAGCGTGCAGCTCGTGAAGCTCTGGACGCAGCAAAACTGACTCTCAAAGAAATCGATCTCATGCTCGTCGCCTCAGTTTGGCCTGAACAAATTGGATTTGGCGATGCTGCTTTTCTCGCTGGTAAACTTGGCTTAGAAGGTGCTGCGTGGAATCTTGATGCAGCCTGTGGCGTAACCCCAGTTGCACTACAAACTGCCTTTGCCTTAGTCCGAGCCGGAGAGTATCGCAATGTACTAGTGGTCATTTCATGTGCATACTCTCGTTTTTTCGATGAAGACGATACCCTGTCATGGTTCATGAGTGATGGTGCTGGAGCTTGCGTAGTCAGTTCACTCGCACCAAATCAAGGCATCCTTGGCACAAAGACCATTCATACTGCTGCTTTATGTAATAGCTTTTTTGCCAAACTCACCGAGGATGACCAGGGTAATCCACACATACACATGCGGATGGGCAAAGGCGCAAATAAAGCCATCCGCGAAACGGCTGTAGGGCAACTGCGTACTTGTTGTGAAGGCGCACTGGCGGCAGCCAATGTCAAACTTGAGGAAATTGACTTTTTTATTTTCAATACATCCACTGCTTGGTCAGCAAGCTTCTGCACACGCGTACTAGGCATTGACCCAGAGCGGACAATCAATCTTTACTCTGAGTATGCAAACATTGGTCCAGTAATCACCATAGCCAATCTGTACTATGCTGCACAACTGGGCAAGATTCACGAAAATGACTTAGTTCTTATTTATGGTTTGGGTGCAGCAGGTGCCGCCTCTGCAAGTGTCATGCGTTGGGGCGATGTAGCATTAGGTTCTGTTCCAAATCTCCACCAACCTGAAATAATACTGAAAAGTTCCTTAGATCGTAGCTTAGTTGTTTGCTAAATATAGGACTCATATTTGATTGCGTAAGAAATCCGGTTTACACCTAACGCAAAAGGCAAGAAGCAATTAATACTTTTCCTATTCCCTATTCCTCATTCCCTTATGAAAAAACAATTTTTGGCGACAGGTTTCTTTTTGTTGTCTTTGATGTTTCCACTCAAAGCTTCGGCACAAAATTATGACGATATTTATGTCTTTGGTGACAGCTTATCGGATACGGGTAATGTATTTAATTTCACAAATGGAGCTATTCCCCCAAACCCGACCTACTTTAATGGACGTTTTTCCAATGGCCCAATTTGGGTGGAATATCTCGCCTCTGAGTTAGGGTTAACTTTCAATCCGAACAACAACTTCGCCTTCGGTGGTGCAACTACAGGAACCGATAATTTAGGACTAAGTTTCCTACCAGGATTAAAACAAGAAATTAATGATTTTACAACAACAAATAACTCTGCTAATCCGAACGCGCTTTATATCATTTGGGCTGGTACTAATGATTATTTGGAGTACTTTTATGGTAATACTCCTAACCCAACAGAATCTGTCAGCAATTTATCCTCAGCAATAACCTCCCTGGCTGGTGTGGGCGCTGAAAATATTTTGGTAGTTAATTTACCAGATTTAGGAAAGTTTCCAGTTACAGGTGACAATAGTCAAACAGCAAGCGCACTAAGCACTTTCACAAATGTACATAACTCTGATTTAACGAAGACTATTAATTTGTTAAACCAGGAACTAAGTCCTGAGACTAATATTATTCCTCTCGATGTTAATTCTTTATATAATCGCATCATTGCTACTCCCGAAGAATTCGGTTTTACAAATGTCACCGACTCTTGCATCGGAGATTTATCGGTCGTGCCCATTGAGGTTCTGGTGAAGCCAGTTGTATGTAATCCAGACCAGTTTTTATTCTGGGATGAAGTGCATCCAACAACTGCTACTCATCAGCTAATTGGAGAATTAGCATTTTTAGCATTGAAGTCGGCCTCTGTCCCTGAATCTTCTAATGTGTTAGGAGTATTGATATTTGCTGCTTTATGTGTGATTTCGCTACGAAAACGTCATAGCTATTAGTCAGTGCAAAACAAACTAATCAAAAACAAAGGAGTATGCGCATGAGTAGCCAATTGTATGGAAAAGTTGCCTTGGTGACTGGCGCTTCATCAGGTATAGGTAAAGCTACGGCGATCGCATTTGCCCGCGCTGGAGCCAAAGTTGTGGCTGCTAGCCGCCGCACCACCGAGGGAGAAGAAACCGCGCACTACATCCAAGAAATTGGAGGAGAAGCTATTTTCATCAAAACTGATGTGTCAAAGGCTGCTGATGTAGAGACACTAATTGAGAAAACCATAGATATTTATGGTCGTTTAGACTGTGCTTGCAACAATGCCGGACTTGGGGGTGCAGCCAGCCCGATCGCGGATATGTCGGAAAAAGACTGGGATCAACTGGTTGACGTAAATTTGAAAGGAACCTGGCTTTGTTTGAAGTACCAAATCAGGGCAATGCTCAAACAGGGAAGTGGGGCGATCGTCAATATCGCTTCCGCCGCTGGTGTGGTCGGTTTCCCTGGTTTTACTGGCTACTGTGCTACTAAAGGTGGGGTCATCGCTTTAAGCAGAGCCGCAGCTATGGAGTATGCCAAAGCAGGTATCCGGATTAATGTTGTCAGTCCTGGTGCGATCGCCACTGATATGCTAGCTACGTTACCTACAGATGTACTTGCTCAACTCACAGCAATGCATCCCATCGGACGCATTGCCAAGCCTGAAGAGGTGGCTGAAAGTGTAGTCTGGTTATGTTCGGATGGTTCTTCATTTCTCGTCGGGCACAACATGATGGTTGATGGAGGATATACCGCTCAGTAAAGCACCGCAACCCACTTCTGGACAGAGCTTTCAGTGCTAGCATTTCCCAGGTGCGATCGCTATTTTCCCTCGCAAACACTAAGGGATCTGCGGGTTAATAGTATCCCAACCAGACGGGTTTCGACACTTCGACTGCGCTCAGTACATCGCTGCGCTCAACCCTCAGCCATCGAGAGTTGAGCGCAGTCGAAACTCGGTTTACTGGTACTTTATTTTCATGCAAGTCCCTAATTGTGACATAACCTTTACTTGATAAAGCAGTTTCTCAAGTTTCCTCTGAGCATAACGTTCCTATTGAGCGCCTGCAAGTAACCCAATACAGTTCAGATAAGACCCAAACACTTGTAGAGACGGCGATTTATCGCCGTCTCGAAAACCCAAAATTTTTGCCATTAGCCCTTAACCCAAGCGTATTGCTTTCTACTGGTTAAATTACATGAAAATTGCTCTAATCTGTACGATCGCTAAAAATTACACGCCCCTAAAACTTTTAAAGTTGCAATAGTCGCTTCAGTTAAATCAGTCACGCCAGTAATATTCATTCCTTCATAAGGTCTTTCGCATCTGAGAGTTTTTAGGCACTCACCTGTTTCTATATCCCAAAGTCTAATCGTCTCATCTTCGCTACCACTAGCCAAAATCTTACCTTGAGGATTAAACGCAACCGACCAAACCCACTTGTTATGTCCTGACAAAGTTTTTATTTCTTTATTGGTGCTTAAATCCCACAGCTTGATTGTTTGATCTCCGCTACCACTGGCTAAAATGCAACCATCTATACTGATGGCAGATGAGTATACGCAATTAGTATGCCCCTGCAAGGTTCTCAGACACTTACCTGTGCTGATATCCCACAGTTTCACTGTTTGATCTCCGCTGCTACTTGCTAAAGTCATACCATCAGGACTAAAAACGACTGACCAGATCCAGTCAGTATGACCTTCCAGAACTTGAATGCAACTACCAATGCAGACATCCCACAACCTTACTGTTTGGTCATGGCAACCACTGGCTAGTGTCTGACCATCGGGACTGAAAGCAACTGACCAAATCCGCTGAGTGTGCCCTTGCAAGGTTTTCAGACATTTACCTGTGTTGACATCCCACAGTTTTATACTTTGGTCATCACTGCCAGTTGCTAGGATTTTACCATCAGGACTAAAGGCAACTGAGATAATCCGATTACTATGTCCGCCCAAGGTTTTGAGACACTGACCTGTGTTGGCATTCCACAGTTTCACAGTTTGATCCTCACTGCCACTAGCAAGGAGGTTCCCGTCTTGGCTGAGGGAAACTGATGTGACGCGATTACTATGTCCCCGCAAAGTTTTTAAGCAAAGACCAGTGCTAGTATCCCAAAGTTTCACTGTTTGGTCGTTATTGCCACTTGCAAGAATTTGACCATTGGAACTGAAGGTCACCGACCAGATGCCATTACAATAACCTTGTAAGGTCTTGAGACATCCACCAGTATTAACATCCCACAGCCTCACTGTTTGGTCATCACTGCCACTGGCGAGCATTTTACCATCAGGACTAAAGGCAACTGACCATACCCGACTGCCATGCCCCTTGAGAGTTTTGAGACAAAGACCAGTGTTAACATCCCATAGTTTTACTGTTTGGTCATCACTGCCACTTGCTAGGCGATCGCCATCTGAACTAAAAGCAACTGAATTCACCAAATCAGTATGACTCTGGAAAGTATAAAGACATTCACTAGTGTTAATATCCCATAGCCTTACCGTTCGGTCATGACAACCACTAATTAGCTTATCACCATCTGGACTGAAAGCAACTGACTGTACCCTATGGGTGTGTCCCACCAAAGTTTTGATGCATTGACTAGTACTAATATCCCACAGTCTGATGGAGGAATCATCATTTCCGCTAGCAAGGATTGTACCATCAGGACTAAAGGCTACTGACCAGACTCGGCTACTGTGTCCCTGGAGAGTCTGAATACATTGCCCAGTGCTAGTATCCCACAATTTCACCGTTGTGTCTTCACTACTACTTGCTAGTGTCTGACCATCGGAACTGAAGGAAACTGACCAGATTCCAGCACTATGACCCTGGAAGGTGGCAAGGCATTGCCCAGTGCTAGTATCCCACAACTTCACTGTTTGGTCATCACTGCCACTAGCAAGGAGATGACCATCGGGGCTAAAAGTTACAGGCCAGATAAAACCTGTGTGTCCTTTGCAAATGAACAGTTGTTTTCCATCAGCAACTTGATACAGGCGAACCTCACCATTAGTATCTCCTGTAGCTAATAGTTTGCCATCAGGACTAAATGCCACTGCATGAATACCGCCAATGGTTTCTGCAAAAACACATTTAGCTAAATTAGCATTTACAAAACTAGCATTTTGCAAATTTACATTCCGCAAATCTGCTTGCCAAATAGTTAGATGAGAAAAATCACTACCACTAAGGTCAGTTCCCAAATAACAAAGCAGATTAATAATATTTCCAGCTGTATAACTTTGTTCTAGAGGTGATGTTTCTCTTAGGGTTGTGAGAATTTGAATTAGATGATTTTCCAGAGTTCTTTGGCTTCTAAAGATGGCAAAAAGCCCTTCGATGACTGGTTTTAGGATCAGGTGAATTTGACTTTCTCTTACATAGTCTTTTGTCGTTGCCTTGACTAAAGCATGGCATCGGAAAATCTCGATATTATGAGTGCTAATTTCTTGACAAACTTGCTCTACTAAGCGATTAATCACATATTCCATAACTACAGGCTGGAGAGTGAATAGTGCTTCGCTTTTTTCAACTAGAGAGCGCCTCACCAAAGATTCCAAAACCTCCAAGAACTTTTGGAATGTTAATGCTGATATAATATCTTTTTGTAATTCCGAAAGTGAAACTGGCTCATGATTAATTGCCAGCCAATACATTATTTCTTTTTCTAAATTTGATAAACGTTCAAACTGCTGTTCTAAAATATCCCAAATATCACCGAAAACAACTGCATCTTGTTTTAAAAATTCCGAAACATTACCACCAAATAAATCTTGAATAGTTGTCGCAACTACTTTTAAAGCTAACGCATTGCCTCCATAACGTGCAACTAATGTTCTTAGTTCATCATCTGAAGCTGATATTCCTTTTATTTTTAAAATTTCTTGTCCGTCATTTGCCAAAAGACCTTTGAGCAGAAATGAACGAACACATAAACCACCTCCTTCCATAGATGCAACTTCTTTCGGTTTTTCCCTACTTGTTAGGATTAAACAGCTTTGTTGTTCCGTTTCTCCTAATCGTTTTAGAAGTTCGCTATATCCTTCGTATCCATCTCGATAAAGTCCGGCCCGACTACCGCTGCGTAAAATCGACTCCATATTATCTAGTATTAATAAACAGCGATGCTCTCGCAGATAATGTAGCAGTCGTGTTAGTCTTGGAGCTGTGCTTTCTGGGAGAATTGCTTCTGTTTCCCGTTCATCAGAAAGAAATTGGATTAAGCTAGCTAAAAGCGTATTGAGTGGAGGAGCATCTTGTAGCGATCGCCAAATAATGTACTCAAAATTCTCCTTAATTTGTTCTACAAGCTTGACAGAGAGAGAAGTTTTCCCAATCCCCCCCATACCTAAAATTGCCACTATCTGACAGCGTTCTTTTAAAATCCATTGCTCTAATGTGGCTATTTCTTCTGTGCGTCCATAAAAAACCGATCCACCAATTGCTTCTCCCCAATCTAAATGTCGAGATTTGTCTGAATTTGTAAAATCAGCTTTATCTAACTCTAAATTGAAAGCTTGAAAAAAAAGCTCAAGTGTCTTTTTATCAACTCCTTCCCCACGAGATAATACCTTAGAAACTGTAACAGTATTTACTTTTACGCGTTCACTTAAATCTTCAAGGGTATATCTATTTCCGTAATTTTCTCTGTCTTCAAGGGCAATTTTACCAGATTGAAGCTTTTGTAATCCTTCCAGTGTAAGAATAAGACCGCGCTTGCGTTTTTGCTTTTGAACCTGCGTCATAGCTACTAACCTGATAGATGTAAAACAAGTAACTTGTAATTACTGATACATGACTCACTATAAATCTAGCGCTCTTGAGATTTGTAACTGCAAGTGAATTTAACAGAACAGAATTCAGGAGTCAGGAGTCAGAATTCAGTATGAATTCTGTACGACACTTCTCTACGAGACGCTCCGCGTAGCTTGCTTCCCCGGAGGGGTACGACAGGCTCAGTGCATCGCTGGCAGATGAATAAACGGGTTTAAGTCACCTACCAAATTGAAAAATTGGTGGTCAACAAGTTGCGGGTCTAAATCCCCAACTAATTTCATTCTGACTCCTGAATTCTGACTCCTGAATTCTTATTTAAGGTTCTTTTGCAACGATTGCTTGTCATCATTGACGATAAATGAATAATTTTTGGTTAAGAAAAAGAGGCCAAAAGGTAAAGGTTTGAATTAAAAGTTTTCCTGGTCAAAACATAGAAACTAAAAGTCTCCGTATGGAGTATAGCAACTGAGGTAAGGACTCAAGTCCTTTTGTTGTATTGTACAAAAATTATTTAAAAAACTTAAATATTCAATAATTTTTTATATAAATATAAATAGTCTGTCTCACACATGAGGTAAGGGACTTCCAGAAAATAAATTATCCAATTTATTCAGATTATATTTTTCTTACTCCCCCTGCTCCCTGCTCCCCTGCTTACACAGCGATTGGTTATTTTTTTGTCAGTCCCTAATGGAGAGTGGGGAGTGGCAGAGAGGAAGTTGCAGTAAGCCTTTTGCAATGCCCAATGCCCCATACCCAATACAGTTCAGATAAGCCCAAAACCCTCATGTAGAAACGCAATTTATCGCTCATGTAGAGACGGTGATTTATCGCGTCTTGAAAGACCAATTATCTACACCAATAACCTTGGGTTAAGGCTAAAACTCTTTGTCAAAGTCAATTTTTGTAGACCCGGAGCGGCTTGCCGGAGGCTACCACAGAGACGCAGAGAAGCCAGTGCGTTGGGCGGGTTCCCCGACTTGTTCGCGCAGCGTCTCCCCTTGGGAGAAGCAACTGGCGCGGCACTGAGAGAATAAAGAAATGCTTAACTGAACTGTATTGCCCCATACCCAACTTAGAATTTATTCTCGATCAACGAGTCAAACGACCATATTGGAAGTTTTCGCACATGTCTCAGAGTGTCGTAGGTATAGCCATACTTTCTCAGATTGAGAGTGTCTTTAGGCGTAACAATGTCATTGGGTGCAAAACTTGGTAGCAGAGATAGTATATCCCCAGGGCCTATTTTTCCTGGTTTGGACTGTCCTCCATCCCAAGGCCACATAGGATCGTTGAGATTGTGTCCATAAGGCTGATTCGCTTTTGGATAAAAAGCTTTTTTAGGGCGATGATTCTCTTGCCATTGGGCCCAAAGGCGATCGACGTTGGCATGATGCAGCCAGAAAATGGGATCGTTGGGAGAACCAGGAACGTTACTCATAGTACCTAATCTTTGCAGTAAAGGGGGCGGAAACTGAGTCAAATCAACAATAATTCCACCTACCAATCCATGAAGATAGTTATGAGTGAATACTCCAGGAGTTTCATTACCGTTTGAATCGACGCTGATATCTCCTTCTATGGCAGGGCGAAACTGAAGATAGTCATTGATATTGAGCAAATTATTTATTTCTGTTTGAGGTAGGGGGTAGTTATTGGCAGGAGGTACTTTGAGAAAGCGGATGAGTGGCGTTCCCAGAGTTTCGTTTGTCACTTGGTCAATATGTAAGTTTTTGTTCAGAACCCAGCCATCAGCTTCAGAAAAATTACCAAATTGAACAGAACCCCCCAAAAAAGTGTCGGCACCTGGAACGTTAATTGTTGTTCCTGTGCCATTTGTCCCTAAAAAGTCGGGTTTAAAGATAATATCGATCGCTCTAGTATCTGTCCAATCCCAATAAGGGATAGTTATCTTCGGGTTAACTGACTGTAAAGCTTTTTCAAATCGTCTTAAATATTCACGATGCCAGGGGAGAAATCCAGCATTTCCATGAGCAGCATCAGTTCCAGATGCTGGCCCAGTTGGATGTGGGATCGTATTTTGCTGATTTGTATTCATCCCTCCCGTATGCATTGATGAGAATCCCATCGCTCCTACGTGTACTGCCACAATTTGGTCATAGAGGCTGATGGTGCTGCCTTGAGGGATTGTTTGTTTTAATGTCTTGATAGCATTAACAAAGTCTGCTTTTTCTCGTGGAGTCAGGTCAAGAACGTTCTTTCTGATTAGGGTGTCATCCATTGCTGAAGTTTTCACCATAGTCATGGCAATAATCATGCCGCCAACACATAACATGATGAATGTTTGAAGGAGAAATTTTAAGGTTTTTTTTCTCTGCTGGAAATGTTGTCTCCACTTTTTAACTTTTCTAGTGTTTGTACGAACAAAAGTGTCAATTTTAGATTTCATCTAAGTCAGTCCCTCATTAGAGTAGTTATGCGATCGCTTTTGTATCTATTACATAGGCAGAAGCTGCTGACAGAGGTTTGACAATGGTAATATCTGTATCAAAGACTTAAATACCAGTCCGGGCTTTAACTAATCGTTTTGAATGCTTACTTGGGGTTTATCAACGGGGTCATTCTGGCTACTGAATAATCTGCCAACGGGACTTATACCAGACTTCTACCTGTTTTTACAACACATCGCCATTTTCTGCTAACGTGGCTGAAAAAGCAACAAATTGATGATGGGGCTAAATGATTGTCACCAAGAGAAATAATATTCACCCTAATGTCTCCTACAAATGGCAGTAGTTGCCTGCTGCATAACTCCTGGAATCAAGGAAGAGATTAACATAGTTAGCCGTAGTTTCAGTACGATAACAGCAGGGCTGCTAGAACTATGCGACTGGCTGCACAGTCAAAACATTCAGCAGTTAGCTTTTGGATTGTACAGGAGAATATTGGAAGCCTGTATACAACCTGTTGGAATCAGGCTTTGAAGTTTTGGTTGTCAATGCCCAACAAAGAATATCCTCGGACGCAAGACTGATGTACTAGATGCATAGTGGATAGCTGAACTGCTGCGTCACGGGTTGCTGCGAGGTAGTTTTATTCCACCCTTGCCACAACGAGACTTGCGAGATTTAACCTGTCAGCGCACCAACTTGGTGCAGGAAAGAGTGGCCGTAGTCAACCGCTTGCAGAAAACATTGGAGTGAGCAAACATCAACTCACCTGTGTAGTTACAGATATTACAGGCGTTTCTGCACAGCAAATATTAGCGGCAATTGTCGATGGGCAGGATAATGAAAAAGTGCTAACCACTACCAACTGTTTTATTTTCAAGGCAGGTCTATTGATTACGTTGGTCACTTGAAGAGGACGTATAAATAATTATGCTGACACCACTAACTATCAAAACTAAAACTGATGGCACTAGCGGTATCCAGGCTCCTTGTATCAATGCAGCAAAGGATACACCATATAAAACGCAAACAGTTGCTACTCCTACCAATCCCAATCTTAACCATGACCGAAATTGCCAAATAATTATGCCTCCAATTAACGACCAACCCCATACCCAAATGAATTCACCCCACTTTGGTAGCATCCATAATAGTGGACGATTATCTAAAACGGCACTGAGAATCTGACTCACCATCTGTGCTTGAAGCATTACCCCTGGCATTTGATTATACGACCACTGACTGGCGCTATATGGTGTAGACCAATAATCATGAAAACTTTCAGCACTTGTACCAATGAGAACGATCCGATTTTTCACTAAATCAGAAGTGAGTTTATTGTTCAAAACATCTGCTAGAGTTACTTGTGTAGCAGCTTGATGAGAAGAGCGATAATTAAGTAGCACTTGATGACCTAGATTATCGATTCTGTGATAACCGCCGCTATTTGACTCTAAGTTTTTAAAGACAACATTGCCAAACTGCCAGTTTTTTTCTGTGGTTAGTTTGGACTGAATACCAAGAGCAAGCAAGTAACGATTTGCTAATTGAAAGCTAAAAGATTTATCAACATTGCAGGGTAATGCAGGAGCCATAGCCAATATTTGACGGCGGATAATGCCATCGGGATCGGGTATAACGTCACTAAAACCTAAGTTTTGTTTGGGAACTTCAGGAGGTGGCGAAACACCACTGCTTTTGTTTTCCTCACTAACTTCGCAGATTGCAAAAAAGCGATCGCTCTTTTGCATTAGTCTAGATAACTTCTTATACTCTGCTCCTACGTGATTCTCCCTGTAGATATCTAAGCCAATGACTCGCGGTTGAAACTGCTCTAATTTTTCTACAACTTGAGCTAGGGCGCGGTCTGATAGGGAAGCTCCACCTCTTTCCTTGGGTGGTTGCGATCGCACATCAGCTTCAGTGACGGTAACGACTAAAATGCGTGGATCTTGTCCTTCATCAGGTCGCGATCGCATCATTGCATCAAAAGCCATAAGCTCCCATGACTGTAACATGCCAACGGAGCGCATCCCCATTATCAAGGCAGTCGTAACTATACTAACTTTGAAAATTGTCCCAATAATATTACGTCGAGCGTGCCAGCTAGTAGGTTGAGAGTCTACTTTGTTCGCCAACACCAACGACATCACCGTTGGATTTTGACACATCACTGGTAGCCAACTAGCACAGGGAAAGCTGCTTTCTAGACCCTGCAACTTTACTATAGCTTCCCGCATCGCCAAATGGCAAGATTCTCCATTAGCAAAAGCCTCTAGTAGTCTGCCAAGCTAACTTTGCTATGTTAAATTTGGATATAAACGCTCCATTTTTCGGCGAGCATCTTTGGTTTGAAAACCCCAATAAACACTAGCTTTTTGCTGATTACGTTTTTTCTCCCAAGCGGCAATCTCAGAAGTTAATGTTTCTGCATTAGGAATACGCCGTTCTAAACATTGGCGAGATAAAACAGATAATTCGATTTCTACCTGATTCAGCCCTTCGGGTTCGCCAGTTGCTTCAAGTCGGGGAACCCGCCCAACGCACTGGCTCACCAAGAAGCGTGTTTAGGAGTATAGTGAAACTCTAACTTTTGAATAATTCGACGTGCTTCTTCTGGTGGAAAAACTTCATATAATGCATTGGGTGTATGAATATTCAAGTTATCAACTACTAAACGAATAACATCGGCATCTCGGTAGGAAACATCTACTAAATTTTTCATTTGTTTAGCAAAATCGGCTTTAGTTCGACGTTCTGTAACTTCGATATGCCGCCATCCAGCCAAGGGTTGAAAACATGCGAATAAATTTACTGTCCCGTTACGTTTATACTCAAAATCATAACGTTCAGGTTGCTCTGGCTGTGGTGGCAAAGGAAGTCTTACTTCTTCTACTAATTGGTATGGACGTTCATCAAAGCAGACTACAGGGCGTTTAGGATCATAAGGCTCATTGTATAAATCCAGCACATCTTCCATTCGGAAAACATATTCTGCGTTAACTTCAGGAATACACCATTGTTCTTTCAACCAAGGCTTAATTTCATTTTTTTTAAAGTTTGACGTACTGTTTCATCTGAGATTGAATCTATGATACCAACGTTCACTAAATGATCTGCTAATAATTGCATTGTCCAACGCACTCTTCCTTCTGGCGGATTAGAACAAGCTGTTGCAATCAAAAATGCTTCTTGCTTTTCATCTAATTTTTTATGTTTTGGTGGATGAACTTCATCCTTTAAAGCAAAATCTAACCCTCCAATGACAAATTTTTCTCGTATTCGTTGCACTGTTGCAACATGCGCTCTAACTATGCTAGCGATCGCTTGATCCGTTTCTCCTTCGGAAGCCATCAAAAGAATGTTTGCACGGCTTATGGTTCTTGCCTTATGCTTACCTTTCTTAATTATCGATTGCAGTTGGGAAACTTCATCTTCATTCAAGTCAACAATGTACTTTTTTGCCATGTTACACCCCGTTTTTGGCTATTTTACCAATTAGAGGTTTTACTTAGCAAAGTTACCTTGGTACACTACTAGAAAGTGCTTTAAAAATTCTTGAGCAACCCGATCTGGTACTACTTCCCGCATGACAATAGCCTCGCTCAACAATATAAGAACTAACTAACATAATCGCTGGATGCGAATCCGAGTTAGGGTTATCATTTTCAATCTGATATGAACCCTTGAGGACTTTACCATCTAACCCAACAGTTTCTCCAGTATTTGGTTGTACATTAAAGAATTTGCTCAGACATACGGAATAATCTTCGTAATCTACGTGTAATAAGGCACGACGTACAGTGCTATAAGATGGTAGTCTATTTTTTGGCGGTTGAAAAAGTTCAATCCACGGCTCACGGTAGCTTGAAATCCAGTCTCCAATTGCTAAAAATCCTTTGTTCCCTGCTGCGATGCCTACGGCGGGCTGCGCCTACGCCAATGTGAAAAGTGCCAAAGATAATGGTAGATTATGTCTCTGTCCGGCGCGGCGACGGGGGTCTTTTAGACCTGCAAAAGCTTTGATAATTTCGATTTCAGACACGGTAATAGATGCTTGAAGTAGAATTGGCGCTGCACCTTACCATATCGCGTCTACATTTACAATGAAATAGCCCTGGCTACGACGATGGAGAAAAAATTTTTATCACTAGCTGCATAATATTGATTTGCTCACACCCATAGATATCAGGACTTACGCAACTGGCACAATGCGATCGCCAGTTGATAGTACATGAGTATTAATTAAATCTGATTTTGAAAGCCTTGTCTTCGTAATAGAAGTCGCTGTCTTGGAAGCAAAGCATGAAATATTCATGAGAAAATAGGTAGAAGTTGTATTAGATAAATTTGCTAACGGTAATGAGATTTACTAAGCTTAGTTACTGCCAATACTTATTAAGTAGTCAAATTAATTATACAATTACCAATTTGGCAGAGCATTTAGAGAGTATTAGTCATGATGCCATTAACTATTATTTGAAAAGAGAGAAATTAACACCTCGTTTACTATGGGATAACGTGAAAGACCTAGTTGAACCTGATGACAATGGTTACATAATATTTGATGATAGCGTTTTAGATAAAAGGTATTCTGAAGAAATAGAAATAGTCAGAAGACAATATAGTGGTAATGAGCATGGTGTCCTTAAAGGCATTGGTGTAGTTAACTGCGTGTATGTCAACCCTACACTTCAAAGATTTTGGGTCATAGATTATCGAATTTTAATCCTGATGTCGATGGCAAAACTAAGATAGACCATGTGAAAGACATGCTCCAAAGCCTTATGTATCATAAGTTTTTACCATTTGATACTGTTTTGATGGATACATGGTATGCGGTACACAGTTTAATGCTATATATTGATAGCTTAGACAAAATTTATTATTGCCCTTTAAAAAATAATCGTTTAGTTGATGATACTTTTGATAAAAAAATATAAACGGATTGAATTATTAGAATGGAACCAAGAAGAATTAGACTGTGGTAAAATCATAAAAATTAAAGGGTTCCCAGCTAATAAAAAAGTGAAACTATTCCGGGTTACTGTTTCTACCAACAGAACGGATTATGTCGCCACTAACGATTTATCTCAAAGTTCCACGGATGTTGTACAAGAGGTGTGTAAAATTCGTTGGAACATAGAGGAGTTTCACAGGGAAATTAAACAACTAACTGGCATTGAATGGGAGCATCCACTTTTGGAAGATATACAAGTTCTGGAAGAATATAACAACAGATAAAACCTGTGGATGACTCACCATGAACCAGGAAAAACAAGAACGCATCAAAGCCTGTTTACAAGAATTGTCAACACTGCTGTATGAAGAAGCAGATAAAAGTAAGCTGACAGACCTCGAAAGTATAGAAAAAACAGTTCGGAGTCAAATATTAGAACTAGTCAGCCCAGAAATAGCCCTTTTTTTATCGAACAAAAAACTGGAACAAAAGTAGGTAAAACCAGGAAGATTAAAAGCTTAGTGGGGGAACTGAAATTAAAAGCGAAACAGATACACAGACTGGGTTTAAAGCCAAGAAGTCGTT
This sequence comes from Nostoc punctiforme PCC 73102, assembly GCF_000020025.1. Lineage (GTDB taxonomy): Bacteria > Cyanobacteriota > Cyanobacteriia > Cyanobacteriales > Nostocaceae > Nostoc > Nostoc punctiforme. Next base: position 2,576,770 of record NC_010628.1, read on the forward strand.
TAAGTCCATTACTTCAAAAGTGCTGTTTGAGGCTATCAGCAAATGAATCATACCAAAAAGCAGAAATCGAGATTGAGGCATTAACAGGGGTGAAAGTTGGTCACACGACACAACAAAAACTAGTTCTCGAACAGGACTTTCAGCTACCATTTGCAAAACAAGCTGTGTCAGAACTGAGTGTGGATGGTGGAAAAGTCCGGCTTACAGGTAAACCCAAAGTAGGCTGTCACTGGCGAGACTATAAAACCGTTCGTTTGCAAGGGATTTACTATGGTGCGTTTTTTGATGACAACCAATCATTAATCGATTATGTCAATAGCCAATGTTTGGTGAATCCACTTGTTTGCTTGGGAGATGGTCATGATGGAGTTTGGAATTTAGTTAAAGAGTTTGGAACTGAACAATTTGAACGTTGGGAAATTTCGGATTGGTATCACCTCAAGGAAAATCTTTATAAAATTGGTGGTTCTCTAAAGCGTCTCAAAGCTGCTGAGAGTTTATTGTGGCAAGGTCAGATAGAGCAAATTCAGGCTTTATTTAATAATTGCCGAGGTAAACAAATTAAGAAGTTTATCGCTTATCTCGAAAAACATCGCTCTCGCATTATTAACTACAGCTATTACCAAGCTGAACAACTGTGTTCTATTGGTTCTGGTTCTGTCGAGTCTGCTATTAAACAGATTGGAGCAAGGATTAAAATTTCCGGCGCACAGTGGAATGTTGAAAGTGTCAACCAAATCCTTTCCCTTCGTTGTGCTTATCTCAATGGTTTACTTGCTATTTGAGTCTTTCTGCCAAAACTGGATGCTCCCCATTGAATCTTGTCAGTGCCGGAAAGCTAGGCTTCAAAGAAATCATATTGCTTGTGCAATGTTGGTTTGGGTTAGGTTAAAGAATTTAGCCTATAGAACTAGCCAAACTATCTATCAAATCAAGCATAACTTGCTTTCTAATTATTTAATTCAGCAACTGAAATGCCCAAGTATTCTTATGTGCTTGGTTTGATTTAAATTGTCGCGTGTCAAGGCTGCGCCCTGCCCGCTATTTGTGCCAGTTGCGTAAGTCCTGGATATATAGAAGTCAAGTTTCACATCATCAAGATAAACAATATATGTCAACGCAAGCTGTTGGAGCAATTCGTATTCAGTGGTAAGTGGGGAGATCCTTCGTCGCTAGTGCTGAAGTGATTCTACGCGTTCCTATTATCTATCAAGGAGAAAACACATGGCGACAATTACTACAACTAATCTTGAACAGTTTTACTTTCGTATTATTACCGTTTTCGGTCTGACTTTACTGATAGCGACAGTAGCAAGTCCTGCTTTTGCTCGTTCTGCTACTTGTAGAAAAAGAGATGGTACAGAAAAGAAAACTGGTATTATATTAAGAGGAATCAATAATCGAAATAGATTGTTGGTAGATGATGGTGGAAATTCTCCTGCTTCTTTCCAAGCCAGTTGCTATAGCGCGGCGGTTATAGGTGACGAATTATTGGCTAACTGCCTCAAAATTAATCGAACAGAGGCGGTCTTTAACAAAATAAAAATTCAAGGAATCCGCAACGAAAATGGGAGCTTGAAATATTAGAGTCGTTTTAACCAATACCTTTGGTGCGGCTGAACTTAAAGTCATACTACTCAAGTTCATCAGTCGGCTGGCGATCGCCATTTTAAATTTGAGCTAACTCATATTCTCACAACTAGCGATTCTTAAATATTTCGCAGGTTTAAACAGGAGGTTCATAAATGAAGATTTTTGTTGCAGGCGCAACGGGAGCGATCGGTCGTCCCTTAATCTCGCAACTGCTAGCGCAAGGACATGAAGTAGTTGCGTTGACACGTTCTCTAGAAAAAGCACAAACTTTAGCTGAACAAGGCGTGGAATTAGCGATTAGGCAGAGCCTACGCTTCGCGATCGCAGATGTGTTCGATGCAGATGCTGTTAAAGCTGCCATCACCAGCGTTCAGCCGGAAGTGGTGATTGAACAACTCACTTCCCTGCCGAAAACCTATACTAGGGAGTCGATGAGTGCAGCATCAGCCCTGAATACTCGCATCGTCGAGAAGGAGGTGCCAATGTGCTGGCAGCAGCGCAAGCGGCTGGCGTGCGCCGTTATCTGAGGCAGTCGATCGCATTTTGGGCGATTCCCGGCGCAGGCTTGGCAGACGAAGAAACGCCATTAGCTTTTGATGCCTCGCCTGCGGTAGCAGCAGATGCTCACATAGTCACTGAGATCGAGCGTCACTTACTAGGGAACGCCAACCTAGAAGGAATTGCTCTGCGTTATGGCTTCCTTTACGGGCCCGGTACCTGGTTTGCCCCCGATGGCGATGTTGCCCAACAGGTGCGACAGCAACAGTTCCCAATCGTTGGGAATGGGGAAGGTGTATGGTCGTGGATTCATATTGAAGATGCAGCGATCGCCACAGTTGCAGCAGAACGAGGCAATCCTGGCATTTACCTGATTACGGACGATCGACCCTTAGCAGTGCGCCAGTGGCTTTCTGCTTATGCCCAATGGCTCAATGCTCCACCACCTCCGCAAGTATCGGTTGAGGATGCTCTGCGAATTAGTGGTGCGGATGCTGTCTATTATGGTACTAAGATGCGAGGTGCATCGAATGCTAAGGCAAAACGCGAATTAAATTTTCAGCCCCGACCCTTGGAATGGATAGTGGACACCGCCGTGGCTCATGCCAGTTAAAAATTTAGGGGAGAAGAAAGATGAAGATTGCTCAATATGGAACAGCGCTCGTGGTCATCCATGCGATCGTACACGGACTGCATGGTTTAGCGCATGTGGAAATCCCAGTTCCCCTCTCAATACTTCAGAGTTTATTTGTGGGTATTGTGATTTATGCAATTCCCATCATTGCAGTCGTTTTACTTTGGACACAGTTTTACCGCATTGGTAGCTGGCTCTTGCTGGGTTCAATGGCAGCATCAGTTCTTTTTGGAATCTACAATCATTTGATCGTAATTACCCCCGATCATGTTTCTCAAGTTTCCTTTGAAGGTTGGGGTCTGCTATTCCAAATCACAGCCATTCTGACATTAATTGTGGATGGATTCGGCTGTTGGATTGGCATCTGGGCATTGAAAACCTTTCAGCAACCAGAAAAGATTATATGAATTGTTTCGATAATTTTAACCACCATCATCTGTTATTGTTTACTTGCTTGCTCCCAATTTAGAGAAGTTTTCTTTCATTAGAAATACACACTGAATTAGCCAATTTCTCATTGTACGGTATCTAAATGAACCACATACTCAAGAATAAACGCGCACTCATTACTGGAGGCAGTCGTGGCATTGGGGCAGCGATCGTCAAGCGTTTAGCTAGTGTTGGCGCTGATGTCGCCTTCACCTATGCTAGCTCACCCGATCGCGCGAACGAAATCGTCCAGGCAGCACAAGCATTAAATGTCCAGGCTCTTGCTATCCAAGCTGACAGTGCCGAAGCTAGTGCAGTGGTTGCCGCTGTTGAGGACACTGTAAATAAATTGGGCGGCATTGATATTCTCGTCAACAATGCAGGCGTGCTAGCAATCGGCCCAATCGACGATTTCACGCTGGCGGACTTCGATCGAACCTTTGCCATTAACGTGCGTGCCGTGTTTGTGGCGACGCAAGCCGCAGTCAAGCACATGAAAGAGGGCGGACGCATCATCAACATCGGCAGCACCAACGCCGAACGTATGCCATTTCCTGGTGGCAGCGTATATGCCATGAGTAAATCTGCTCTGCAAGGGCTTGTGCAAGGACTGTCGCGTGACCTTGGCCCACGCGGAATTACGATCAACAACGTGCAGCCCGGGCCAATCGCTACAGAGATGAATCCCTCGGAGGGTGAGTTTGCCGAGATGCTCAAAAAGCACATTGCGGTAGCCCGCTACGGCACGGTTGATGAGGTGGCGGGGCTGGTTGCTTATCTGGCCGGCCCTGAGTCTGGTTACATCACCGGCGCAAACCTGATGATTGACGGAGGGTTCAGCGCATAACTGCTGTCCGATTGAGCGATGGCACAAAGCGCCCCCTGGAAGCGATCGCATTTATTTCTCATAGGGTTGATAAGATATGTTTGATCTTGACCAAACTATTAAAGACCGACACTCAACACGCAAATTCTTATCTCAACCAGTACCACGGGCTTTGCTCGATGAAGCCCTGGCTCTAGCGCAGCTAGCACCGTCGAATTCAAACATTCAGCCGTGGCGGTTGGTGTTTGCCCAAGGCGATCGCCGCGATCGCTTGCAAGAGGCTTTGCTAAACCAAGCCAAGCAGCAGCCCAACGTCTCTCCTCTGCCTTCCGCCTTCCAGTATTACCGCCAGGAACTGGGAGCGCAAGTCTACGGGGCGATGGGGATTACTCGTGACGATAAAGCGAACAGACAGTTGGCGGTTCTGCGTAATTACGAATTTTTTGGCGCACCAATGGTTGCTATTGTCTGTATGCACCAAGATTTGGGCGTTGCTGATGCTTTAAGTGTGGGGATGTATTTACAAACGCTGGTGTTAAGTCTAACCGCTCGTGGCATTGGCACCTGCGTAGAAGTTTCGCTAGCGACTTATCCCGAAATCATCCGCAACGAATTGAACATCTCACCGGAATTATTAATCATTTGTGGTTTAGCCGTTGGCTATCCCGATCCTGATTTTCCCGCTAATCATCTGCATATAAGCCGTGAGTCCGTTGAGAAAAACGTCTCGTTTCAGGGCGATTGACAAAAGGCTGGATTTTTTTCTACTAGACGCTAAACACAAGTCCAAAAGAGTATCTGCGTTCCTACTGCCATTAATGAACGATCTTTGTTGAAGTTTTTTATTTACAAGAAATTAAAGATGAAGATTGCTCAATATGGTTTAAAAATTCTTTGATTTGTTTGATTCAGGAGATTTTATGTTTAGCAAGATTCTAGCTGCAATTGACCGTTCCGCAAATGGTAATGCTGTTTTTGATGAAGCGCTTACTCTAGCAAAGGCAACTAAAGCAAGCCTGATGCTGTTGCATATCCTATCTAGTGAAGAAAAGGATAGCCCCCAAACACCTACACTGCTTACTCTCGAATACCACCCATTGAATGGAGAACTTCTAGAGAATTATTGGAAGCAGTGGCAAACTTACGAAGAAGAGGGTTTCAAATTATTGCGATCGTACACAGAGTTAGCAACCAATGCCGGGGTGAGTACTGAATTCACCCAAAATTCTGGCAATCCCAGCCGGAATATCTGTGAACTTGCTCGAACTTGGGGCGCTGACTTAATCGCGATCGGTGTCGAGGACATTCTGGTTTGAATGAATTGATTTTAGGCAGCGTGAGTAATTATGTGTTTCACCATGCTCCTTGTTCCGTGCATGTTGTTTATGCTCCAGTTCCTCTTAAATCTGAAATACTCGTAGTCAATAAAGCTCAAGTAGTTCATTAAGAATGGGCTGTGAATATCTTTGTTGATGGTAATGCAAAAGTTAGATTTATAAACTTTAAGCTTTTGCCTTAGTTGTTGCCGTGGAATCGAAATTGTTCTCAAGTAAACATTAATTCAGGAAATTTTGACATGGATAATGTAATAGCCCCGACCAATTCACCTGTTGTAAGACCACCCGAAGTTACATTGGTTCCCAATAACTCACTATTGACTGAAACACCAGAAGCAGGACGACAACTGGCAGTCAAAATGGCACGGCTAATTATTAAACTGACTCAGCCTGATGAAGAAAAACGCAACCAACTGCGAGACGTATATGGCAATGATGCCATGATGCTGATTGCAGTTGGACAGACAGTTGCAACAGAGTTTGCCACGATCGCAGCTGCTAATAACTACTGGCAGAAGTAATATCAATACGGTTCGGTTAAAGGGCAAAGGGGAAAGGGAAAAGGTTTTGAATACATCCTTTCCCCTTTACCCAGACCACAAGGAAAGTGAAAAATGCTTATCCGAACCGTATTGGAAGTAATATCTCGAAAGTTTCAAATCAGTAATTTGCTCAAATGTGATTTCAATGGCATCCAAAGTAGAGGTAGCGGATGCTGACTTTAGCCTTGAAGGAGAAATCACTGCTTACTGCACACTTGCAAATCGAGTCCTCAGTTTAGAGATTCAAAAAATTCTCTACTCCGAAATTGTGTTGAAATTGTCTGCTCATATTTACTTCGGTCATTCACCTCTATCTAAACTTGTGTTTCCCTAAACGTTTACTCACAGGACTTACGCAAAATACGTCTCAAATTCTTATTCCTCCATGTTCTCTGTGGTAGCTTGCGGCAAGCCGCTCCGCATCTACGTTTTTTAGTTATCTGTGCGTAAGTCCTAACTGATTACAAAACAACATATTGGGAGTAAAACTTATGGCTGCAACAACTAAGAAAAATGATACTAAGTAAGACGTGGTGAAAAAACCAAACTATGTAAAGATAAGTAAATACGTATGATATGTCTACCAAGGTGACAAGGATATGGGCAGTCGTTTAAGGGTATTTCTGACTCCTGAGCAAGATAAAACTCTGTTAAACCTGAGAACAGCAGACGTACCCCAAAAGGTCAAAGACCGAGCAGAAGTAATTAGATTGAGCGCACATGGTTTGTATGTGGAGAAGATAGCGGCTCACTTTAACTGGACTGCCCAAACAGTAAGAGAAGTTTTGCATAGATGGGAGCATCTTGGTTTAGAAGGGCTTTGGGAGAAACCAGGGCGGGGAGGAAAATCAAGGTGGACGGAAGCTGATCTGGTGTTCTTAGAAGAATGTTTAGAAAAAGAACCACGCACATACAATAGTGTTCAATTAGCTCAAAAATTAGAAAAAGAACGCTCTATCAAATTAAGTCCTGACAGGTTTTGACAGGTACTTAAAAAAAGGGGGTGATTTGGAAAATAACTTTGGATTTGTCACAGAGGAAAACAAGACCCAGTAATACAGCAAATCAAACAAGCAGACTTAGAAATGCTGGAATTGTCTGCTGCTGCTGGAGAAATCGATTTAAAGTATATGGATGAATCAGGGTTTTGTGCTTGGAGCGAACCGAGTTACAGTTATTACTTCCGAGGTCAACAAAAACGCTTAGAGCAGAGCAAACGCAGAGGACGAAGGTTAAGTATTATTGGATTTTTCCAACCCAAAATTTGTTTTGTTTATGGTTTGGTGATTGGCGGCGTTTCACGCAAATCTTATATACAGATGATGGAACAAGAAGCCGCAGAAGCCCAAAAAATTAATGCTTCCAATTCGGTGCAACTGATTGGCACCTCACCCGATAGCAGGTCTTCTAGCGGCTTGTCTGCTTCCACTGGAGGAACGGGAAAAGGAGGAGATTTGATGATTAATACGCCTATATTATTTGTTAAAGATGGGGCAGTTGTCTTTGCTATTACTAAAAGTTCTGGGAATGCTGGGACTTTAACAATCAATGTTCCCCAATTAATACAAGTGATAGGACGCTCTGCTGATGGTAAATTCTCCAGTAGTTTGTCTGCTGAAACTTCTGGCATTGGCAAGGCAGGAAACTTAACAATCACTACACAACATTTGCTTATATCTGATCGTTCACAAGTCACAGTGAGCAGCACGGGAGTTGGAGCATCTGGTGATCTCAATATCACGGCTAACTTTATACAGCTTAACAACGGTCAGATTACGGCACAAACTCTCTCTGGTAATGGAGGCAACCTGAACTTTAACATTGCTGACTTATTATTGATGCGTCATGGCAGTGAAATTTCCACTAGTGCAGGCACAGCACAACAGGGTGGAGACGGTGGTAGTATCAATATTAACTCTAAATTTATTGTTGGTATCCCCAAAGAAAACAGCGATATCACAGCCAACGCCTTCACAGGAATCGGTGGAAACGTCGAAATTAATTCGCAAGGTATCTTCGGTATTGAGTCACGCCCAAAACCAACCGAGAAAAGTGATATGACTGCAAGTTCTGAACAAGGTGTTGCAGGTGCGATCAAAATTAACGCACCCGATACTAGTTCTATCCAAAACAGCTTCACCGAATTACCCCCAGTCATCGACACCAACGCACTCATCGCCAATAGTTGCATTTCACGCGGCACAAAGCGACAAGAAAACTCTTTTACCATTACAGGGTCTGGTGCTTTGACCACTAATCGTCCTGGTGTTTCGGTTTCGACTTACACAACTGGTAAGGTGAGAGGTGTAGAAACCATATCCCATCCCTGGAAAAAAGGCGATCCGATTATCGAACCAACTGGTCTATATCGGCTGAATAATGGGCAGTTACTATTGAGTCGGGAATGTTCTAATTAACCTGAGTTCAAGTCTGTTCCTCTCTATCAATGAGAGGTTAAGGCTATGGTATGTGTGAAAAAATGGTTTACCGACACCTATGCCGATTGCATCACCAATCCTTGAGGTGCAGCAAGATAGGGCACTGGACTTTGGATTGAGAAAAGTAGTCAGCAGTAAAACTGACTGCCGTAAAGTCAATGAAAGTAATCGATAAATCATTGACGTGATGATCCTGACACAACTAGAAAAATTCCCCCAAGCTATCTATGATTGTTTGGGGAAGGCCAAAGATGCAGTATTTGAATTGATGGATGCAGTATTGACAAGTCCGAGTATTCCATCATTTGTAAGCTTGTCACAAAGCCCAGTATTTCGACGGCAATGGTCGAGCATTTATGTAGCACTGCATGATAGTCGTCCACCGAAAATGTTGCTGATGAAGTTGCTGGTACAGGAGGTAGCGACGGATGAACAACCATTTCTAGCAGGAGATCATAGCTTTTGGGCAAGACCAGAAGCGAAGACACTAAAAGAAAGAACTTTTCATGGGGACTCCAGGAGAAGCATAGGCATCGGACAAAGCTACAGTACTTTAGCCTGGATACCAAAGGCGGATGGGAGTTGGGCAAAGACAATTGAAACATGAATGGCTCACCAGCTTTGAGACGGCAACAAGTAAAGCCGCATTCCAACTTAAACAAGTGACCCGTGAGTTAGGCAAAAGACCACTTGCCGCTTATGACCGAGGCTACGGCAACGCCAAATTTGTCCAAGCTACGGAGAAGATTGACGCAGACCTGTTGTTGCGTTTAGCATCTAACCGATGTGTATGGGGTACACCCGGTACTTACAAAGGACGAGGCGCACCTTGTAAGCATGGTCATAAGTTTAAGCTTAATGACCCCCAAACTTGGCCCGTGGCAACTGAAACTCTAGAAGTTGAAGACCCGAAAGTTGGTCGAGTTAAAGTAATGCGTTGGAGTGGGTTTCATTTCCTTGTTGCTAAATGCCAATTAGTCCAAACTCAAGAGGGCAGGCATAGCACGGGAAAACGAAGGAGCATTTTCTACACCCAAAGAGTAAATTGGTTTATTGCGATCGCAACTTTCTCACGCCATCTATCCATTCATTCAGTCCACTGCGGGGCATCTGTCACCAGTTGAGCAAACTTCTCTGGGCTTGCATCCTCAAACTCCAGCATCACACCCAACCGTTCATCATTTGTTAGGTTACAGAGTAATTCTTTTACCGCATCAACCCCATCCTCCACCCGCTCAATCGCCAGCCGAGCATAATATTTAACGCGCTTCCACCAAGAACCGCTGATTTCTGCCTCTGTGTCCATAGCCCCCCGATTATTACTTGCATTTTCATTATTGAGGGGTATGGAGGGTGGGTTAATTCCATACTGAGTCTGTATTTTATCCGCGTAAGCCGCATTTGGTTGAAGTGACTCTTAGGGATGTACTTCTAGCTTCAGAATTGCCCTCTTTTTACTACAATTTACAACAGATGAATATTATTAGAAACAGGAACGTTACATTATCTAAAGAATAGGGAATCCTAGATTTAAGTACCAAGCAAATCTATTAGTCAGTTAGACAGGATGAACTTTCAACAGCAAGGCATTCAATCCGGTAACAATTTTTCTGTAAACCAAGTGCTAAAAGTTGATGAAATCAGTAGAAATGGTCAGGAAATTGAAAATCAATTAGCAGAGCCAGATTTGAAACAGTTGCAAGATAAACTTTTATTACTTATAGAACGAAATCCTTTGCCTTTAATTGAGTGGAATACAGCGTTTCAAGTAATAGAATGGAATCTGGCTGCTGAACAACTATTTGGATACAGCAAAAGCGAAGTACTTGGTTGTCAGGTATCAGAAATAATTGTGCCAGAAGTTGAGAGAGTACAAGCCATTAAAATAATGGAGTTATTAATTGAAGAGAAAGTGGGAGGTAATAATCTCAGTAAGAATCTGACAAAACATGGAAGAGTGATTATTTGTGATTGGTGTCACACTCCGATAACTAACGTGGATGGCAAGTTAATTAGTATTGTCTCAACAGTGCAGGATATTACAAAAGTAAAGTCTTTTGAAAACGCTCTGCGCGAAAACGAAAATACCTATCAGCAAATTCTTGATGCAATTACAGATATGGTACTGGTTAAAGGTGCTAAATCTCGAATAATTTGGGCAAATAAGGCATTTCGTGATTATTACGGGATGAGTGAGTCACAGCTTCAAAATATGATTGATGCACCCTTCAACGAAGCAGATCATACCTTGCAATACATCAAAGATGATACTTACGTATTTGAAAGTGGACAGACACTAGAAATTCCCCAAGAGCCAGTAACTCGGTACAATGGCGAAGTACGCCTATTCCATACAATCAAATCTGCGATCCGCAACGAACTAGGTCAAGTGATAATGACTGTTGGTGTAGCTCGTGATATTAGTGAGCATAAACAAGCCCAGAAAGAACAGGCGAAGTTGTTAGCAATTCTAGAAGCAGCACCAGACTTTATCAGCACTGCTGACTTAAATGGGCAGGTTCTTTACTTTAATAAAGCAGCTCGTAGAATGTTAGAGCTAGGGGAAGAAGAATCGCTTCAGGGGAGAAATTTGTCCCAAAATCATCCGAAATGGGCAAATGAGATTATCCAGAATCAAGGATTACCAGAATCAGTTAGAGTCGGTGATTGGGTTGGAGAAACGGCTGTTTTAAAAGCAGATGGACGAGAAATTCCCATATCCCAGCTGATTATTGCTCACAAATCACCTGACGGAGAAGTTGAATATTTCTCGACGATCGCAAGGGATATCAGCGAACTCAAAGCTGCGGAAGAAACTTTGGTGCAAAAAGCGGAAGATTTAGAGCGCACTCTTAAAGAACTTCAAAGCACCCAAGCTCATTTGCTTCAAAGCGAAAAAATGTCCTCTATTGGTCAATTGGTTGCTGGAGTAGCTCACGAAATGAATAATCCTTTGGGCTTTATTGCTGCCAGTGTAAAACAAGCTAAACCTACCTTTGCTGATATTGTTGACCACTTAAAGCTTTATCAGAAGAAGTTCCCCGCTCCGGGAGATGAAATTCTCATCCATGCCGAAGAAATTGACTTGGAATATAGCTTATCAGATTTACCAGAAATGATTGATTCAATGACGATAGCCTGTGACAGACTGAAAGATATCAGTACCAGTCTCCGCACTTTCACCCGTGCCGATCGAGACTACAAAATACCTTTCAATATCCACCAAGGCATTGATAGTACCATTCTAATTCTCAAACATCGTCTGAAAGCAAATGAACAACGTCCGAAGATTGAAGTTATCACAAACTACGGTAATTTGCCTGAAGTAGAATGTTTTCCAGGTCAATTAAATCAGGTATTTATGAACATACTAGCGAATGCTATTGATGCCTTGGATGAATCAAATATAGACCGGGGTTTTAAGGAGATTAAAGCCAATCCTAATCAGATTATGATTACCACCTCATTGAAAAACAAACAGGTTGAGGTGAAGATTGCTGATAATGGTCAAGGGATGAGTGAATCAATTAAACAAAAAATATTTGACGACTTGTTTACTACCAAAGGTGTTGGTAAAGGAACAGGATTAGGATTAGCGATCACTCAATCCATTGTTATAGAAAAACATGGCGGAACTTTGGATGTGAATTCTACCTTGGGTGTTGGAACAGAATTTGTGATTACCTTACCGATAACATCTGCCCCTTGTTAAAGCAGGGTAAGCGCATCTCAATTTGAGTTGACAAGTATAAAGTAGTGTGCTGGGACAAGTAAAAGTAACCGATAAATCTAACGAAATCACGGCAATTCCGGCACTATTAGAACTGCTTGACTTGGCAGGATGCATTATTACCATTGATGCAATGGGTACACAAACAGCGCTCGCTACTCAAATATATAATGCCAAAGCTGATTACGTCTTAGCACTTAAAGCCAACCATCCAACACTTCATGGACAGATCAAAACTTGGTTTGAGGAAGCGATGGCGGATCAATTTGAAGGCATAACCGTAAGCTACGATGAACGGGTAGAAAAAGGGCATCATCGTACTCAAAAGCGACAAGTTTGGAGTGTTCCGGTTTCTCAACTGCCACCTCTACATCATCAAGACGATTGGGTGGGACTTCAAACCGTTGTCATGGTGGTGCGAGTCAGACATCTGTGGAACAAAACTACCCGCGAAGTTCAGTTTTATTTAACTAGTAGTGTACCAAGGTAACTTTGCTAAGTAAAACCTCTAATTGGTAAAATAGCCAAAAACGGGGTGTAACATGGCAAAAAAGTACATTGTTGACTTGAATGAAGATGAAGTTTCCCAACTGCAATCGATAATTAAGAAAGGTAAGCATAAGGCAAGAACCATAAGCCGTGCAAACATTCTTTTGATGGCTTCCGAAGGAGAAACGGATCAAGCGATCGCTAGCATAGTTAGAGCGCATGTTGCAACAGTGCAACGAATACGAGAAAAATTTGTCATTGGAGGGTTAGATTTTGCTTTAAAGGATGAAGTTCATCCACCAAAACATAAAAAATTAGATGAAAAGCAAGAAGCATTTTTGATTGCAACAGCTTGTTCTAATCCGCCAGAAGGAAGAGTGCGTTGGACAATGCAATTATTAGCAGATCATTTAGTGAACGTTGGTATCATAGATTCAATCTCAGATGAAACAGTACGTCAAACTTTAAAAAAAATGAAATTAAGCCTTGGTTGAAAGAACAATGGTGTATTCCTGAAGTTAACGCAGAATATGTTTTCCGAATGGAAGATGTGCTGGATTTATACAATGAGCCTTATGATCCTAAACGCCCTGTAGTCTGCTTTGATGAACGTCCATACCAATTAGTAGAAGAAGTAAGACTTCCTTTGCCACCACAGCCAGAGCAACCTGAACGTTATGATTTTGAGTATAAACGTAACGGGACAGTAAATTTATTCGCATGTTTTCAACCCTTGGCTGGATGGCGGCATATCGAAGTTACAGAACGTCGAACTAAAGCCGATTTTGCTAAACAAATGAAAAATTTAGTAGATGTTTCCTACCGAGATGCCGATGTTATTCGTTTAGTAGTTGATAACTTGAATATTCATACACCCAATGCATTATATGAAGTTTTTCCACCAGAAGAAGCACGTCGAATTATTCAAAAGTTAGAGTTTCACTATACTCCTAAACACGCTTCTTGGTGAGCCAGTGCGTTGGGCGGGTTCCCCGACTTGAAGCAACTGGCGAACCCGAAGGGCTGAATCAGGTAGAAATCGAATTATCTGTTTTATCTCGCCAATGTTTAGAACGGCGTATTCCTAATGCAGAAACATTAACTTCTGAGATTGCCGCTTGGGAGAAAAAACGTAATCAGCAAAAAGCTAGTGTTTATTGGGGTTTTCAAACCAAAGATGCTCGCCGAAAAATGGAGCGTTTATATCCAAATTTAACATAGCAAAGTTAGCTTGGCAGACTACTAGTTAGTAGCATCGACATTGCTTTTGGCCAGGTAAATTACCTTTGTAGTATTAAAACTTTGGTTGCGCTACCTGGAGCTACTAATGCTAGAGTCACCAGGGTAAAGGTTTGTGGGGAACGCCGCTACTAGAGCTGGGTGAGAATGGATGACTTGATTCATCCAGCATGAAGCGAACAAAGCGGCGAACAAACAGTTCCATTAATACTTTAAGAACATCAAAATTTGCCAAGGATAGCAGCATTCTTGAGAAACTTAACGGCAAAAGTCACATTCCTATTAGTTACTGTTCTTACTTCAGAGATACGCATCTAAGTTAAAGTTTTCATACCCTAAAGGGGTAAAATTTTGGCTAAGACAATGGCAACGTTTACTGTTGGCGACTATTTATTGCTTCGTCTGGAGCAAATTGGCATCAAGCATATCTTTGGCGTTGCTGGAGACTACAATATGGAATTTCTCGACTATATTGTTAACCATAATGGCATCGAGTTAATTCCTACTTGCAACGAACTTAACGCATCCTATGCTGCCGATGGTTATGGTCGGCTCAATGGTATTGCGGCATTAATAACTACCTTTGGTGTTGGTGAACTCAGTGCTATTAATGGTGTCGCTGGCGCTTATGCTGAACACGTTCCGGTTGTAGCGATTACTGGTGCTCCTGCAACTAAAATTCAAGCTCTTGGTTCACTTGTCCATCATACGCTTGGTACTGGTGATTTCTCAATGTTTGCCCGAATGTATGAACAGGTAACGGTGGCTCAAGCATATTTAACAAACGAAAATGCAACAACGGAAATTGACGGAGTTTTAGGTATCTGTTTGCTGAAGAAGTTACCTGTTTATATTTCCATACCTATGGATGTTGCTCTCACAGAGGTGTCTGCACCGTCTGATTCCTTTATACCCCCAGTATTCCAGAGTGATGGCGCTACTTTAGCCGAAATAGTTGATGTCTGTGTAAACATACTGGAAAAAGCTTCCCAACCTGTGATTCTTGCTGATATTGGTGTAGCTCGTTATCACTTGCATGAACAATTGCGAAAACTGCTAACAGCTACCGGATACCCTTATGCCACGATGAATATGGGAAAAGGATTGCTAGAAGAAACTCACCCCCAATTCATCGGTATATATAATGGTGCTGCCAGTGAGGAATCTGTCAGAAAACGTATTGAGCAGGCTGATTGTGTTTTAACTATCGGTGCTTTGATGACTGATTTCAACACAGGCAAGTTTTCTGCCAAACTTGACCCCAGCCAAACTATTGAAGTGCATGGGCAGTATGTAAAAGTTAAACATGCTTTATACAACAATGTAGCTATGGCAGATGTGCTTTCTGCTTTAAGTCAACGGTTGCAGCGCCGCGATCCTCAAACGCTAAACTTCAAATCAGCAACAGAGAATTTAGATGCTGGTTTTATAACGCCAATCGAAGGCGGCTCTTCGGCACCAATTACGCAGCAGTATTTTTGGCATAGATTTGCTCATTTTCTCCAAGAAGATGACATTATCGTTGCTGAGACTGGAACTTGTTTGTTTGGTGCCTCTATCGTTCCTTTACCAAAAGGAGCTACTTTCGTTGGGCAAGTACTTTGGGGAGCGATTGGCTACTCTGTTGCTTCATTACTTGGTTGTGCGTTGGCGAAGCCCACCGCAGGTATCGCTGCATCACAACGTCGCTCTATCCTACTGGTTGGTGACGGGTCTTTCCAAATGACTGCACAAGAACTTTCAACTATCTTACGGTATAACTTAAAACCGATTATTTTTTTGATCAACAATGATGGATATACTATAGAGCGTGATATTCATGGTGAACGTATGCCGTATAACGACATTCAACCTTGGAATTATCATCAGCTCCCTAAGGTTTTCGGTGGCAATGGCTGGGGAATTAAAGTTAGTACCGAATCCCAGTTAGATAAAGCATTACAAACAGCTCAACAAAACCATGACCAACTTGCTTTTATTGAGGTTGTGATGGATAAAATGGACAGTCCAGAGGTTCTGTTGAAGATGTTGCAGCAATAAAGCAACGTACTGCCTCGTCAACTCATCAGAGATTTGGGTATAAAGCAAGTATAAAGGTGTTGTTAATCTTGGAGTGACTGGTTTTGGAAACTCGCGCACGACCTGGGGAATGGGGTTGCGGGAAAAGGGGAAAGGATGTATTTAAAACCTTTCCCCTTTTCCCGAACCGTATTGGGCACACAGCCAACTAACTACTTAAATGCAATTGCTGCTCTGCATTCAACTAGTAATTCTTCCAAGGATGCTAGTGTGTTTGAGGAGGAGCAATGGCTACGCCAACACTACTAAGCGAATACGTTGGTGGTTCTTATAAGAAGATAACCAAAAGAATGTAAGCCGCAGCTATTCCGGTGTCGGGCGCATTTCTAACCAAGGTTTATTGCGCTTGGCTCCATGTATATAATTTCCCAAATGTGGCCATCTAAGTCAGCAAATCCATGCCCATACATAAAACCGTGATCTTGTGGTTCATTGTAGGTTGTTCCACCAGCGGTGACTGCCAAGCGAACCATTTCATCAACTTGTTCTCGGCTATCAAAAGATAAACATACGAGCACTTCTGTGCTTTTTGTAGCATCACAAATTTCCTTGGGAGTAAACATCTTAAACTTCTCATGCGTTAAGAGCATGACAAAGATGCTTTCGGACACAATCATGCAGGTGGCAGTTTCATCAGTGAATTGAGAATTAAACTGGAAACCGAGTTGAGTAAAGAACTCTATCGATTGATTGAGGTTTTTGACTGGTAGATTGACGAAAATTTGAGTACTCATGGGTTCTCCTTTTGGATTGAAAGATCGGCGAAAAGGTTGAGAAGAAGATACCCGTAGGCGCTTCCCAAAATGACGGATCAAGCAGTCTTTTGGCAGTTGATCATCCACGGAATGCCGAATTGATCGACCAACATTCCAAAGCGGACAGACCAGAAAGTTTGCTCGATCGGCATCTTCACCTTTCCATTTTCTGCTAATGCATGAAAGATGCGTTCTGCCTCCGCTGGCTCGTCAATGCCTAACTGCACGTAAAAGCCTTGAGGTGTTTCAAAGTGTTCCGGCGGACTGTCAGACCCCATCAATAATTGATCGCCCAGATCGAGGCAGACATGCATGATTTTGTCATGCCATTGAACTGGTACATGTTCTGCTGTGGGGGCATCTCCATGAGTAAGCATCATGATGATTTTGCCGCCTAAATATTGTTCATAGAATTTGAATGCTGCTTTACAGTTGCCGTTGAAATTAAGATAAGAATTGATTTTCATGATGTGCTGTTTTGATTGGTTTATGATTGAGTTACAGGGCTTCCGGCTATTATGCAATACAGTTTTTCTCCTTGCCCTCTCCTATCAAAGCTTTCAGATTTGAGGATGTACCTCATAGCTGCCGGAAGTGGTGTAATTGAACTATGGGTTGAGCGTAAATACGGCTTGAGAGGTATGTGGATCAAATGGAACAGAGATATGTTCATGTAGGATCTGCCATTCATCTTGATGGCGCTGGCAGACAGCAGTGATCCGCATCCATGTCTGCATTGCTGGATGATCTACTTCTATTGATGTAAAGTGCGAGAGCCAGTGGGCAACCGCCAAGTCATCGTTGACTGTAATGTTGAGGTCTCGTGTTTCTATCTCAAAGGAGTCCGGGAAATAAGGCAAACACTCTGACCAAACTTGACGTAAAGCCTCTTTCCCATGTGTTTGGAATGGGGGTTTTATATCAAAGATGATGACCTCGGTAGCATAGTTCGACACGATCCGAGCGACATCCTTAGCGCAAATTGCCTCTTGTTGATCGGCAATGAGTTGGCGAATCTGAGCTTGGTTGGTTTTTATCGCGCTTTTTGTCATTTAAGTATCTCCTTTTGATTTCAGGTTGAGCGCAGGCCCTAAGAGGGTGTTTGAAAAGTGAAAAGGGGTAAAAATTTATGCCAAACGCCGCACCATGATCCGAATCATGGCAAGGTAAATAAAATTCTCCGCAGTTTCCGGTAAAAGCTCATAGTCTTTATTCAACCGCCGACATCCAGTTAGCCAACCGAAAGTACGTTCGACAACCCAACGTTTAGGCAACAAAACAAAGCCTTTGCGTTCACGAGGTCGCAGCACGACTTGTACAACCCATCGGTAAAAATCCATCACCCACTGCATAAAAGGGTTGCCATCGTAACCACCATCAACCCAGATAAGATTCAGGCGTGATACCTTGTCTCCCATCTGTTTGACCTTCTGGAGTAAAAGTTTCCCACCAGAGCGTTCATCGACACTAGCCGCACTCACCAACACCGGCAGTACTAGACCCAAAGTATCAACTGTCAAAAATCGCTTGCGTCCTTTGACCTTTTTGCCTGCATCGTATCCCACTTGTTGAGTGACCATCGCCGCAGTTTTCACACTTTGACTATCAATGATTGCTTCTGTTGGGCTGACTGCTCGCTCATTGTTTACTCTCTCCCAGTCTCTGAGTTGATCATGGATACTTACCCATGTTCCATCTTTTCGCCAATTTCGGAAGTATGTGTATACCGTTTGCCAATTTGGCAAGTCTCCCGGTAAGTTTCGCCAAGTACATCCTTGCGTCAATACATAGAAAATAGCGTTGATTACTTGCCACATCTCTACCACTCTTGGACGACCACCTGTTTTGCCTACTGGAATTAACGGTTCTAATAATTCCCATTGGTCTTGGGTCAGGTTACTGGAGTATGCTTTACTCATCGCTCTCAATGGTGCTGTATCTACTTATTTACAGCTTATGCCCTGAGAGCTTTTTTTACTCAACTTCCAACTTTTCAAACATCCTCTAATGCTCTGGCAAACCTGCGACTTCAATTACGGGGCGAATTTCGACGGTGCCAACTTCTACTGCTGGAATCTGGGCAGCGATCGCGATCGCTGCATCGATATCTTGGGCATCGATCAGGAAGAACCCGCCCAATTGTTCGCGCGTTTCTGCAAACGGCCCGTCGGTTACAAGCGGTTTGCCATCACGCACCCGGACGCTAGTTGCCGTTGTGACAGGGTGAAGCGGGGCAGTAGCTAAATACTGCCCATTTGAGTTGAGTTGCTGTGCGAGCTGCGCGGATTTCACATAACAGTCTTCCCGTTCGGTTTCGCTCAGGGCATTTTCTTCCAAGTAAATCAGCAGCACATATTTCATTGGCTTGCCTCCGTTGTTTTCCTTTGTGAGTAAGTCGAACCGCAATTGCTCAAATCGACACCTCGCCAAAAATTTTTTTCATTAGATACAATCGAGCTTTACCTGTTTTGTTTCCCTTTGTGAGTAAGTCGAATGGCAATTGCTCAAATCGACACCTCGCCAAAAATTTTTTCAAAGTCAGCTATGACCTCAAACGCACAATCAGATGTAACCCAAGCGATCGCCTCTCTTTATCGTGCTGAGTGGGGTAGGATTGTCGCCACACTCATCCGGCTGATTGGGGATTTCGATGTGGCTGAAGAGGCGGCGCAAGAAGCCTTTAGTGTGGCTGTTAATCAGTGGCAGTCCACGGGCATTCCCGATCTCCCCCGTGCGTGGATTATCAAAACAGCTCGGTACAAAGCCATCGATCGCCTCCGCCGCCGGACGCGGCTGAAGGAAAAACTAGAATGGTATGCTATGTCTGGGTTAATCCCAACGACCGAGGAGCCAACCTACGACACTGATGAAATTCCAGACGATCGGCTACGACTGATCTTCACCTGCTGCCACCCAGCACTGGCGATCGAGGCTCAGGTTGCTCTGACGCTGCGGATGCTGGGCGGACTTGAGACGGATGAAATTGCACGGGCATTTCTCGTACCCACGGCAACGATGGCGCAACGCCTAGTGCGTGCCAAGCGCAAGATTCGAGATGCAGGTATTCCCTATAAAGTGCCGGACACAAGCGATCTGTCTGCGCGGGTAGACGCAGTGCTGACAGCGATCTATCTGATTTTCAACGAGGGCTACGCGGCGACTAGAGGCGAGACGATGGTGAAAGCTGACCTCTGCACAGAAGCGATTCGGCTGGGTCGTCTCGTGAGGATGTTGATGGCACCGCAACTGCCCTCAGAAGTGACTGCACTGGTTGCACTGATGTTGCTGCACGACTCCCGGCGCGATGCCCGTTTAGATGAAGCGGGCGATCTGGTGTTGCTCGAAGATCAGGATCGTCGTCGTTGGAACCAACAGCAGATTGCTGAGGCGTTGCCGCTCGTTGAAGAGGCACTGCGGGGCGGAACTGGCCCGTTTGGAGTGCAAGCTGCGATCGCGGCACTACATTGTCAGGCGGCACGGGCACAAGAAACGGACTGGTTACAAATTGTCCGCCTCTACGATTTGCTCGAACGCTTGCAGCCCTCGCCCATTGTGTCGCTAAACCGGGCGGTGGCAATCTCAATGGTAGACAGTCCTCAGACGGCGCTTGGACTTATCGATGAACTTGCCCCTCAGCTTGATGGCTACCATCTATTTCACGCCGCCCGTGCCGATTTGCTGCGCCGCATCGGAGCCTCAGCGTCAGCCGCACAGAGCTACGGACTTGCGCTCGTGCTGGTAAAAAATGACAGCGAACGCCGCTTTCTGGAGCGTCGGCTGCGCGAAGTTCAACCCTAATATCTAGCAGTTCGCCAAGTGAACTTGGCGGAGTAAAGGGGAAGGGGAAGGGGGAAGGTGGGACCCCCACGAAGTGGGGATAAGGTGCAGGTGGAAAGGGTTTAAATCCCTTACCCTTTCCCCAGCCCTCACAAGCGCATTTTTGGGTTAGCAGACTACTAGCATCGCGGGATGTGCAAAGAATTATTGATTATAGAATACGGCATTAAAAAGCGCAGTAATTCCCGAATTACATGCTTTACATAAGGTTGCGATCGCCGGTTGTAGCTTAAAAATGTTCAACTTATGATTTAGACGGCGAAAGGAAATGTCTCTGGTGGTTCAGTTGTTTCCCAAGAGGGAGTACGATCGAGTGGTTGCACTCCCGTAGTGTCATCAATGTGGATTACAGCATCAAACTGGTCAGGTAGTCGAGCGTAGAAATAGTGGCTTTGACGCTCGGTTTCAGGCAGGTAAATTACACCGATAGCTCGCTCTAATCGCGGTTTTTCTAGTCCTGTAACTGCTTGATTTTCTTGTCGTAAATTCAGTAAAAACTGAGGTAAACCTACCTCATGAAATAAAGCTTCGTAACTGTCAGATAATGCTGGACGAACTTGTTTCAGTTCAGGTACACCACCCCAATCAGAAGCAGCCGTAACTGTACCCGTATAAGTTGTAAAGCCTACAAGTACGGTATCATCACCATATTTATCTCGTACCAATTGCCCGACATTGAGTTCACCTGCAATTCCCATATCGGTTGCTCGTACATAGCCAAGGTGCGAGTTATGCGCCCAAACCACAATCTTTGAACGGTTTCCTTGCTTATCTAAATGGGCGGCGAGGCGATCTAGAGTTTCTGCCATGTGGCGATCGCGTATGTTCCAAGACAACACCTGTCCAAGAAACATTGAGCGGTAGTATTCCTCGGCGTTCTTCACCAGTCGGGCGTTCTCTTGGGCATAGAAAAACTCGTCTTCTGCAACCTGACCATCACGCCCTGCATACTCCGCAATCCGGCGTTGCAATTCCATCAATTGATTAATAACTTCTTGCTCACAAGACTCGCTCAGACCAAAAGCAGCCGCATATCCATAAGCTTTGGTATCTTCTTCAAAGTGTTCCAAGCAAGAATATCGGTAGCGTGCCCGTTGTGCAGCTTCTGGGTCCACTTTGTCCAGGTAAGCAAGAACCTCGCTTATTGAAGTATACATACTGTAAAGGTCAAGCCCGTAAAAACCAACTTTGTTTCTATCCTGCGGTAAAGCATCATTATACTGACGTAGCTAACCGATGAAGTTCACCACATCTGTGTTGCGCCACATCCAAGTTGGAAAACCCTTGAAGCCTGCGATCGCTTCAGCCGGTGTAGGGTCGTTATTAATTCCCCGTACATATCGATTAATACGGTAGGCATCCGGCCAGTCTGCCTCCACTGCTATAGCCGTAAAGCCTTTTTCTTGAATCAGACGCTTAGTAATAAGAGCCCGTTGTTCATAAAATTCATGGGTGCCGTGAGACGCTTCACCAATCAATACAAAGCGGGCATTACCAATTAAATCCATGAGTGGGTCGTAGTCTTGGGCAGTACCTATCAGTGGATGTGCTACTTCATGTAATGCATCGGTTAGCTGTGTTGCTGTTGCTTCTGACATAATAGTTAGTTATCAAAAGTTTGTGTTCTTGATTATGATTTTAGATACTGTTAAAGGAGCGGTAGTTTTAACGCGATGAGCTACGCCCCACCCTAGGCGATCGTAGATAATAAATCTAATGCTTCCAAATTGCTGTTATCATACTTTCATCTTAAAAGTGACTAAGCATATTATTCTCTTACTATAGTTAGAGAATTTAAACTATAAGCTTGCCAAAAAGTTTAATTTTTAAGTGTATTTTTTAATAAAACTGTTTTTTCACTCCAAGGTAAATCATGAATCGTTCGCCCATGATTTTGATGTATACTTGGAGTGATTTTTCCACATGAAGGACAACTACAAGAGTTCACAAATTTTTCTATTGTTATAATTATTCCTATATCTTCTATCTCTTGACAATCTAATACTTTCATATCGGGAAGATTCAGTATTTCCTCTACGAGAAATTTCATAGCGATGTCTACGACGGGCTACGCCTACGCCTAAAATTTTGGTAGATTACAATTTATATTGTAGCATCAGCTCTATTTGATAATATTTGAAAGTTCGTAAACTACTGCAATATCTAAATTTTAACTATTTTTTATATTAAATTGTAGTTGTTAAAATTTAATTGATTTTGATTTTTACCATAAAAATAGCGGAAAAAGCAAACTCTTGTGAGGATTGCTTTTCTCTTGAGCTTCAAACATGTCACAAATGTTCAATAAGTTTTCTGTGCCAAGTCTATCGAGCTTTTCGTTTCCAGCTTTTCATCCGCACTAGTTGCACCTTTGACTGCCCGTTCGCTGATTTTGAAATGGTGAGAGGAATTAAAGCCTTGAGGAGTAATGCTTAAGACGATTTTTGAAGCAAAGGCATTAAGGATTAGTATTCAATAATGGAATGTATCATTAGCTTCTGTCTTAGAAACTCCGAACAACATTCCTAATACTTGAAATGTCGGCATCTGTAGTAAATAAAATAAAACATACTTCCCGCATTTCTTACAAGTGAGAAATGCGGGGGAGTCTATTCAAAAATCAAATAGGATTCCTATATACCTAAACAATAATAGCCTCAAGCCAATATTTATCTACTGCGGCACGAAGTATTGAATACTAAAACTAAAATTATTCCACCTATAAATGAGATGAAAAGTAGCATCCAAAGCATTCTAGCCTTATCGTTGACGATATCGTAAGAATCTTTCCTAAAGCTCAAAGAAAGCAAGCTAAAAGCAGCAAGACCATTTACTAAAAAAGAAATGCTTAATGCAAGAACTAGAACAGTACACATCACATCGCTTTGTAGATTCAGCATAATTTTTACTGGTAAAACTAAATACAATTAATCAGTATATTTAAACACAAAAAAATAGAAATCAAGGGCTAGGGCGATACCGATACTGTAAGGGAGGAATGGCACTAAAAAAGCGCAAATCCTTAATATGATTAGCTTTTGGGTGTAGATGAACTTCAATATCATTAGGGGTTTCCAGAAAATAAAATGTCCAGCTGTCGATGAAAGCCGCTCAGTCCTTGGGTTTAGCCAAAATATATTTGATACGGTGAAGCAGCGCGGTCTTCTCCCAAAGTGAGAGGCTAGCGCCTTTGCGGAGCGTCTACGTAGAGAAGGGGGTTTCCCCCATGAGCGACTGCACCAAGCCCGGAGGGGCTGGGCATTTTATTATTACCTGTAGGTGCCTTAACAGCCGAGTCTGTTGACTACTACGGGAACTCTATAACCATAGAGGTCGCCCTCCTCTGTTACCGTACAAAACTTATATGCACTAGTCTTTTGGTACATTCCATAACCTAATTGAGAAGTTATGCTTGCTCTGTAGACTGATTATTTAGAAATGCGATCGCACTTGGTAATTATTAATATCTTCAGTATTTTTTCGGATACTTTTAACAATAAATGTAATATATAGTTAAAATGCTCAATAAATACGTAAGTGCCTCAGAGTACACTATTAATTTTGTTTTATTAATAAATCAACGAGTTATTGCCAGCATAATATGCAAATAAGTAGAAATAAATAATGAAAAGATGGCGTAAGTGGGTACAGAACGCAAAAATAGTGGATTACGGTTTCCATAACTCACCCTATAACAGTTTCCTCCTTACTTGAGTCAGTTAATTTTTAAGCGAAATCACCTTTAATTATGGTGAATTTTTAGCATAAACTAAAGTTTTTAATAATCCGATTTATAATTATCCAAACATATATGAAACCTGTATTAATATCGCTTCTTGAACCATTAAATAAACTTTCGGCATCTGAACAAATGGTTTTAGAAAAAATAATGCAACCTGTTAGTTTTTCAGCCGGAACTTATATATTTAAAGAAGGTTCATTCGCGGATAGCTGTTATATCCTTGAAGAAGGTATAGTACGGATTGAAACAGCATCAGAAAGTAGTTCTAATTTTGTAGTTAATTATTTGGAAGCTGGGACAATTTTTGGAGAAATAAGCTTATTAGATAAAATGCCTCGTTCGGCTACTGCTTATGCCCAAACAAATATAATAGCTAAAAAAATACTAATTCAAGAGTTAGAAATATTACTAGAAACTTCGCCAAGAATATTGATTTGTCTCTGGGAAATGTTTAGAAAGGCTGCTCCACTTGGAGTTCGTTCTTTAAATGAACTTACAATTAAAAAAAATCACTTTGTGATAAACCCAGAAGTGGAAGTAATGTTAGATAAAGCTTTACTAGCTCAAAAAGAAATTCAAACTTGGTCTGAAGAACGTATAGATGCCTTATTACTGGTAATTGCTTCATCGATTGCACAACATGCCGAATCATTAGCAACAGCAACAGTAAAGGCTACTCGTGTTGGGGATATTTTGGATAAAGTTACTAAGAATAAAATTGCTAGCTTAGGTATTTACCGCTCGCTGGTTGGCAAATCTGGATGCGGGTTTATCTCGAATAATAAAATTAATAATGTTTGTGAAATAGCAAGTCCAATGGGAATTATTTTTGGAATGATTCCCATGACTAACCCAGTTGCAACAGCGGTTTTTAAAGCTTTAATTTGTATAAAAAGTCGTAATGCACTGATTTTAAGTTTCCCACTTTCTACTAAGAATGTTGGCACGTTAGTTTGTGAAATTATTCAGGAAGCTTTAATTCGGCAAGATGCACCTGTAGAGCTGATTCAGTGGTTAAAACATCGCAGTTCCCGCGAACAAACAGAAATATTAATGAAGCACAAAAACGTCTCTTTAATCTTAGCAACAGGAGGTGCGAGCATGGTGAAAGCTGCCTATAGTTCAGGAACTCCGGCAATTGGTGTAGGTCCTGCTAATACTCCTACCTTAATTTGTGCGGATGCAAATATTCAACATGCTGCCCGCACTATTATTGTAAGTAAATCATTTGATAATGGATTAATTTGTGGTTCTGAACATAATTTGATAGTTGATGCACGCGTTAGGAAGAACTTTATTAAAGTATTAGAGCAAGAAGGCGCGGCAATACTTACGCATGAAGAAAAAAGCTACTTTAGCACAGTTGCTTTTGAAGATAAATCGAATCGATTGCAAGCAAAAATTATTGGTCAGTCAGCGGCTAAAATTGCCGTTATGGCAAATATTAAACGCGATTATCACATTAAATTAATTATAGTCCCGAATGAATTTCTAAGTTTAGATAATCCCTATGCTTATGAAAAGATGGCACCGATATTGAGTTTATTTACAGTTCAAAATGAGATTGAAGGTATAGACCTTTGTCGGTCGATACTACAGATAGAAGGGAAAGGACATACAGCAATTATACACACGAAAAATAAGGCAGTGGTGAGAAGATTTGGTTTAGAAATGCCAGCCAGTAGAATATTAGTAAATTCGCCGGGGGTACATGGAATCATAGGTCTTACAAGTGCTTTAGACCCATCCTTCACATTAGGGTGCGGCACATTTGGGGGAAATTCAACTACTGATAATGTTACTTATAGCAATCTTTTGAATTTAAAACGGGTTGCATATTATCAAGCACCAAAATTTTTAGACCCAGAGATATTTAAAAATACATATCCCCAGTGGTTACTGCAATTGCTAAACTTATTAAACTTTTTAAAACTCAATGCTTTAGTGACATTTATATCGCAACGAGTTTCGATTCAGTTGAGAAGATAAAATTATGAGTAATCCAATACGTGTTGTCTGTCTGGGTGGTGGCTATGTTGCCATGTGGTTAACGAAAGCACTGCGAAATGCCATTATATATAAAAAAGTTGAGATGATTGTTATCAGTCGGGATAATTATCATACTTATCACGGGTTTATTGCTGAGATGTTGACTGGGAAAATTCAACCTAGTCAGGTTGCAAGTCCAGCTAGAAGAATATTTGAACCCGCATATTTTTATAATGCAGAAATTGAAAACATAGACGTTATCAAGCAAGTTATTACTACTAGTCGTTCTCTAGATGGAAGGCAATATGAAGTATCTTATGACCATTTGGTGATTTCATTAGGTTCGGTGGATGACTTATCGAGGTATCCCGGTATTGCTGAACATGCAATGAAATTAAAATCTTTTAATGACTGTTATAAAATCCGCAATCACATCATTCAAATGTTGGAATTAGCGGAAATTGAAACAGACACAGAAGAGCGATCGCGTTTGCTAACTTTTGTAGTTGCTGGAGGGAATTATGGTGGTATTGAAGTTGCAACTGAGTTAGCTGACCATTTCCGTCTTTTAATTAAAAAGGAGTATCGGCAAATTGCACCTGATGAAATCAAGGTAATAGTTATTCATAGCGGAGAGCGTATTTTATCCGAATTAGTACGACGGTTTCCAGAGTTGGTAAGGTATGCTGAAAACTTTCTCCATGACGAATTCTCTAATTTAGAAATTATTACTAATACTCGTATTGTTGCCGCGACACCAGAAGAAGCAATACTTAGTAATGGAGAGCGAATTTCAACTCGGACAATTATTAGTTGTACGGGAACAGCACAATCACCTTTATTAGACAAACTACCGTTGGAACGGGATAAATACGGCAAAATTGTTACAGATGAGTTTGTCCGAGTCAAAGGAACAAATAATGTTTGGGCAGGAGGAGATTGTGCTGCGGTTCCTTTACCAACAGGAGGTACTTGTCCACCCTTAGCTATTTATGCTTTGACTTGTGGCTATCAAATTGGTGGCAATATTCTACGTTCGATCGAAAGTAGAAAGCTAAAAGCTTATAAATTTACTGGACTTGGGGATGCTGTTTCTCTGGGAAATCGTCACGCGATCGCACATTTAAAAGGTGTGCCATTATACGGGTTTAATGCTTGGGTTGCTTGGAGAATAGCTTTGTTTATTTTTGTTCCATCGTGGGAGCGAAAGCTTCGACTTCTAGTCGATTGGTCAATGTGGCCTTTTTTAGGTCGAGATATTATCAGCATGAAAGTGCAAGAAAAGCAAAGTTTAAAAAAAGCATATTTTCAGGCAGGACAAGTCATTGTTAAACAAGGAGATATTGGTCGTTGCTTGTATTTAATCCGCAATGGAGAGGTGGAAGTTTTACAAGAAATGTCGAATGGGGAAACAATTATTCAAACTATCGGTTCTGGCGAACACTTTGGTGAAACAAGTGTCATAGAAAATAGTCCTCACATTGCAACTGTCCGTGCTAAAACAAGCGTGCAATTAGTGGTGATTGATAGAGAAGAAGCATTATTATTGAGTAATTCTTTGTCTGTGTTTAACGATACTAATCGCTTATTATCATCCGATACATTTGTCAAAGAAAATATTGATGAATATCATGCGATCGCATCAGACATCCCCAGAGGGAGTATCGCACCAGTTAACTCGGTCATGTCTGCGACTTTAGAAGCAGCTCCTTGGCAAGAGTTACCATCAAAAGCACCAGCAAGGATTGGTAGCAGCCGCATATTAACAAGATCGGAATCATCGCAGCCTAGTAAATTCGGTTTTTTGGGTCTAGCGTCAGTAGCTGCACTTATTGCCTTATCAAGTACTACTACCTACCTATTGACCTCTAAAAAAGTTACTACTCCCGAACCGAAGGACAATGCGATCGCATCCCAAAAGTTAGAAGTAATCGCACTAGGACGCTTGGAACCAGCTGGAGAAATTATATCTGTAGCTGGTCCTGTGGGGGAACGAATTGGACATTTGGAAGTTGCGGAAGGAGATAACGTTAAAAATGGACAAATTTTAGCTTATTTAGAGAGTTATAACGAAAGACTGCAAACCCGAAATTTAGCCGCAGCTAAAGTTCGTGAAATCCAAGAACAAATTAAAACTGATACATTACTGCGTCAAGTTGAAGCTGAAAAATCTCAGTCAGAAATTGAACAAGTTAATACACCCCAACTCCTACAAATTAAATCACAGCAAGCTTTGATTCGCAAAGCAGAAGTGGAATTAAGCGAGGTAGTTAAAACACGCGATCGCTTTCAATATTTGTCTCAAGAAGGTGCGATCGCCAAACAAGATTTTGATAATAAGCAATTAATTGTCCGTCAAGCTGAAGAAAATCTCAATCAAGCAAAAGCAACTTTAGAACAGTTAGCTCAAGCTCGCTCATCTAATATTCGCACTGCCCAAACAGCTTTTAAAGCTTCCCAAGTTAATTTAGCAAGAGTGGACAGTCATAGCGGACTAGAACCTGCCAAAAATAATCTTGCTTTAGGACAAGCTCAGTTGGAACGTTCAATTATTCGCGCTCCTCAAGATGGTAAAGTTCTCAAAGTTTTTGCCCACACTGGTGAAGCAATTTCTCAAAAAAGTATTTTACAGCTAGGTGATACACAGCAAATGTTTGCTGTTGCAGAAGTATACGAAACCGATGTGAGTAAAGTCAAATTTGGTCAGGAGGCAGTTATTACTAGTCCAGCTTTTACTAAACCAATTAAAGGAACTGTTGATAAAGTTGGCAATCTCGTATTTAAAAATAACACGATCGGCGATGACCCAACAGCAGAAAAAGATGCCCGAATTGTCGAAGTCAAAATTCGTTTACAACAAAGCGAGCAGGTTGCTAATTTTAGTAATCTTCAAGTCGATGTCCGAATTCAGTTAAATAATACGGGGAAAATAGGTGCGAAACCGTAAAAATGCTCAAACTTGGGATGGACCTGCATTAGCATGGCTGAATTTAATTCACGCTAAAACTCGATTTTTTGTCGCACTCTCTGCAATTGGTTTCGCGGTTACTCTGATTTTTATGCAGTTGGGATTTTTAGGCGCTGTACTCAAAACAGCTACTTTCATTTACGATAATCTTAACTTTGACATTGTTTTAATTTCTCCAAAATCGCTCGAAGCTAGCTATACATTACCATTTTCTCGGCAACGTTTATATCAAGCAGCAGCAATTCCTGGCGTTGCTTCGGTTGCACCTTTTTATATTTCATTTAAACAATGGCGCAATCCAGAAACTAAGTTCACACGTTCAATATTGACAATGGGCTTTAATCCTAAAGATAAAGTATTTAAAGACCCAGAGATTAATAAATATAGACTAGAACTGCAAAGCCAGGATAAGTTATTAATCAACCGCTATTCACGACCTGAATTTGGTTCACGGCAAGTTGGTTTAAAGACTGAACTGGGAGGTCGTGATATTGAAGTAATTGGATTTTTTTCGATGACAAATAGTTTGCGGGCAGATGGGACTGTCGTCATGAACGACCAAAACTTTATTCGTCTTTATACTGGTCGTTCATTTAATGATATTAGTTTAGGATTAATTAATGTAAACGATCGGGACAATATCAATAAAATTATCCAAAATCTAAAGCAAGTATTACCAAAAGATGTCGAAATTCTAAGCCGCGAACAAGCTGGAGAAAGAGATAAAAACTATTGGCTAACATCAACTTCTATCGGCATAATTTTCGGTACAGGGGCAATCATGGCTTTTATTGTTGGAACTGTAATAGTTTATCAAGTTCTTTATAGCGATATTACAGAGCATCTCAGCGAATATGCCACATTAAAAGCAATTGGTTACAGTAACTTTAGATTATCTAAAGTAGTTTTACAAGAAGCAGTTATTCTTGCTTTTCTTGGTTTTATACCTGGATTTTTTATTAGTTCAAGTTTATATATTATAACTCGTTTAGCTACAGGTTTACCAATGGAAATGAGTTATGGACGCGCTAGTTTTGTTTTCATATTAGCTAATATTATGTGTTCTATATCTGCTTTATTGTCGTTACGCCAAGTTTTAACAACTGACCCCGCTGATGTTTTATAAATATGCTCTTATTTAAGTTTTCTTTAGCTTGGATTAACTTAGTTCATAATAGACAACGCTTTATCACAGCATTAGGTGCAGTCGTTTTTGCCGTTGTACTAATGTTTATCCAATTAGGATTTCGGAATGCAATGCTTCAAAGTAGCGTCGAGTTTATCAATCGCTTGGATGCAGATTTAATCCTAACTAGCCGTCATCGATACGTTAGCTTTTATGACTATACTTTTAAGAAAAATAGATTATATCAAGTCCAAGGATTTGATGGAGTGCAAGCAGTTTCACCATTGTATTTAGCTATTGGGATTTGGAAAAATCAAGGGGGAGTACGTCAACGTCCCATCAGAATTTTTGGATATAACTTAAAATCTCAAACTTTTTCAATTCCCGACATTCCTAATTATATTAATGCTTTACAGTTTCCAGATACTGTGATAGCAGATAAAAAATCTCGTCAAGATTTTGGCGATATTACACCAGGAGTAGAGGTAGAATTACTCGACAGAAAGGTGAAGATTATCGGAAACTTTCAGTTAGGGACTGATTTTGTTGCTGATGGAAACTTAATTACTAGCGACCAGAATTTTCTAAGAATATTTCACGGACATCCTTACGGGGATTTTGGTAACATTCGTACTTCCTTAGATGATGTTGATTTTGGATTGATTAAGATTAAATCGCACGATTTTAATGTCAAAAACTTGGTAGAAATCCTCAATAAATCTTTGCCTCCAGATGTTGTAGTCATGACTAAAAAAGAATTTATAGAGCAAGATATCAAGTATTTTGATAAATCTACTCCCATTGGTTTTATGTTTGGTTTAGGAACAGTAATTGGCTTTTTTGTAGGCATAATTGTTGTTTACAATATTATTTATACAGATATTAATAATAACTTACCTCAATACGGCACTCTCAGAGCCATCGGATATTCTAATTCATACTTGTTTGCCATTATTGTATTGCAGTCAGCAATCTTAGCAATAATTGGTTTTTTTCCAGGCTTATTTGCAAGCATATTAATTTATCAGGTTATGGCAAAATCTACTGGCTTATTAGTGGAGATGAGTCTTGGTGTTGCCTCCTTGGTAGCAATTCTCACGATTTTTATGTGCATATTAGCAGGATTAATCGGTGCCAAAAAAATACAAGGACTAGACCCAGCAGAAGTATACGAGCAAAAAACATGAGAATTGAACCAATAATTAAAGTTAGCAAAATTAATCATTATTACGGTACGGGACAACTGCGAAAGCAAATCTTGTTTGATATCAGTACAGAAATTCAAGCCGGAGAAATTGTGATTGTAACTGGACCTTCGGGTTCGGGAAAAACTACCCTATTAAATTTAATTGGTGCGTTGAGTTCAGTTCAAGAAGGTAGCTTGACAGTTTTAGGACAAGAGTTAAATCGAGCTAATAATAAACTATTAGAAAATGTCAGAAAAAATATTGGTTTTATATTTCAAGCTCATAATTTACTAACTTCTTTAACAGCTAGCCAGAACGTACAAATGTCATTAGCTTTGCATGGGGGTATTTCTAAACGAGAAGCTGAACGAAAAGCGCAAGCAATACTAGAAATGGTAGGACTAGGCGAACGGGTTAATTATTATCCCAATCAAATGTCTGGAGGACAAAAACAAAGGGTAGCGATCGCACGCGCTCTTGTTACAAACCCTAGTGTCATTCTTGCGGACGAACCCACAGCTGCTTTGGATAAAAAAAGCGGGCGAGATGTTGTCGAAATGCTTCAATATCTAGCAAAACAGCAAGGTTGTGCAATTTTATTAGTGACTCACGATAACCGCATCCTTGATGTTGCAGATAGAATTATTAGTTTGGAAGATGGATTTCTTACCTCATCAAAAAATACATCTTCAAATAATTCTCATCGGTTGGCAAGTTTAAAAGGTGAGTTGATTAATCATGTTGAAGATTTGTCATTAAAAGATTTTTTAAGTTTACTTCAGCAAGTGACAGGAGAATTTCAAAGTTTTTTAAGCTTAATCGATAATGAAGCTACAGGAAAGTGTTTAGAAGAAATTATCGAGGCAATAACTTTGAAAATTACACATTTATTACAAGCCGAGCGAAGCACTATTTTTATAGTAGATGATACTTCTGGAAACTTGTGGTCAGAAATTATTCAGAGTAATCGCAAAAAAATTTTAAAAGTTGGCATAACTGCTCATTTTGGTGTTGCTGCTCATGTGGCAGCAACTAGAGAATGCTTGAATATTCCCATAGCTTTGCAAGATTACCGCTATAGCCCAGCAATTGACGAACAAACTGGATATCAAACTCGAAATATTTTATGCTTACCAATTTTAAATAGTCAAAGTAAAGTCTTGGCAATTTCACAAGTTTTAAATAAGATTGGTAATAACTGTTTCGATCGTAAAGACGAGCAGCTATTAGGTGAATTCTCTCAACAGATTTCAGCTATTTTTGATATGTGGTGTCATTTACAAAAATTACATAAAACCTCAATAAGTGGTAAATATTAACATGATTATTTGCCCGGATTTGGCTTCAGAAAAATTTGCAACATTAATTGAACTGCTCCGCTTTAGAGCATTTTCGCAACCCGACGAAATAGCTTATACATTTTTACTAGAGGGTGAAAAAGATACAGTTAACTTAACTTATGCACAATTAGATAAACAAGCTCAAACTATTGCCGCTTATTTGCAATTCAAAGAGCAAGTTCTGCTGTTGTATCCACCGGGCTTAGAGTATATTGCAGCTTTCTTCGGATGTCTGTATGCTGGTGCGATCGCAGTTCCAGCTTATCCACCTCGTCCAAATCGCTCTTTACAACGACTTCAGTCAATTGTTGCTGATGCAGAGGCTAGTATAGTACTGACGAATACGGCTGTTCTCTCAAATTTAGAGCGACAGTTAGCGGAATTACCTGATTTAAGAGCATTAAATTGGCTAACTACTGATAGTACTGATAATAATTTAGCCAACAAATGGCAGCAGCCAGAAATAGATAGCGATTCCCTAGCATTTTTGCAATACACATCAGGTTCTACGGGTACACCCAAGGGAGTAATGGTTAGTCATGGAAATTTACTCCACAATCAAAAGATGATTCAGGCAGGTTTTCAAAATACAGAGAAAACCATTATTGTTGGCTGGTTGCCCTTATATCATGATATGGGTTTAATTGGTAATGTACTGCAACCTTTGTACTTGGGTGTTCGCTGTATTCTCATGTCTCCAGTTGCTTTTCTGCAACGTCCAATTCGCTGGCTAGAAGCAATTTCCCGCTACCAGGGTACTACCAGTGGTGGCCCTAATTTTGCTTTTGACTTGTGTATGCGAAAAGTGACTCCTCAACAACTATCTGCTCTCGATTTAAGCAGTTGGAATGTAGCTTTTAATGGAGCAGAACCTGTACGTGTAGAAACGATTGAAAAGTTTTCATCCACCTTTGCATCCTGTGGTTTCCGAAAAGAAGCTTTTTATCCTTGTTATGGGATGGCAGAAACAACTTTATTTGTTTCTGGTGGAATAAAAACAGATGCACCCGTTTACATCACAGTTCGAGAAGATGAATTAGCGCAAAACCGCATCGTTTTAGCACAAGGAACCGAAGGAACTCGAACTTTGGTCGGTTGTGGGCAGACTTACATTAATCAAGAAATTGCGATCGCAAATCCTGAAACTTTAATTCGCTGTGCTGCTGATGAAGTTGGCGAAATCTGGGTTGCGGGTTCGAGTATTACTCAAGGTTACTGGAATCGTCTCGAACTAACCGAGCAAGTATTTCGGGCTAATCTTGCTGACTCGAAAAAACAGTTTTTCCGCACGGGAGACTTGGGGTTCCTGCATAATGGTGAATTATTTATTACTGGTCGTCTAAAGGATTTAATTATTATTCACGGTCGCAACCATTATCCTCAAGACATTGAGATGACTGTAGCCGATAGTCACGAGGCATTAATACTCGGAGCCGGGGCAGCTTTTACAATTGATAGCAAAGGGGAAGAAAGATTAGCGATTGTACAAGAAATAGACCGTCATTACAGAAACTTAGATAATGATGCTGTTACCGAAGTGATTAGGACTGCGATCGCACAGCAGCATGAATTACAAGTCCATGCGATCGCACTGATAAAAATGGGTAGTATTTGCAAAACGTCGAGTGGCAAAATTCAGCGTCATGCCTGCCGAAATGCTTTTATTAACGGAACCCTAGAGTTATGGGGTAAAAATAAATAATTTTGAGCGGTTTTACGTAGATAGACAAAAAACAAATTCAATACATTCTTGTAGAACAATGAAAAACAAAAATTTAGAAGCAATTCAAGCTTGGTTCATTTCTTACATTGCTGATTTATTAGAAATAGAACCCGCACAGATAGACATCCATAAATCCTTTGATAGCTATGGCTTAGATTCAGTTAGTGCTATTACTGTTGTAGGGGATTTAGAAGATTGGTTGGGGTTTAGTATTCCTTCTGAAATAGTTTACAAATATCCCAGCATTGAGGCTTTGAGTCAACATTTAGCTCAAAATAACGGTTCTACCGATCCCTGACTCGCTCTGCGTGACGCGGTAAACTGTCTATACTTAACAGTAATTTCTGGATAGGTTTATACGGACAAAATTGGATAACTGCTTTTCATGAGTGTCAAATATGGGTTGAGGAACTCATGGGTTCTATTCGCAATAAGCAGAGGTTTTATCGCCAGGGTTTGAAAGCTATGTCACTTATACAGCAAGCTCTTTAGCTCCTCTGTCGCCCCCTGAAAGCAGGAGCAGCAATTGGACCGGGCGATCAAGGACTATGGTCGCCAATTGTGCCACCACGCCCAAGTATTGATGAAGTAGAACAACGCCAAAGACCTCAAGAAGAAGCAGGCAAACTAGAATTGCAGAAAACGGTGAAATATGAAATTACTTATGGTGTAGGTGAGTAACAGAAAATGCTACCTACTAACTATGATGTTTATCGACAGGTAGTGAATGCTTACCCATCCAGGACTCCTTTGCAACTGACACTAGGATTGAATGATGACTCGGTAGAAAAGGCTGAACCAGTTAGCAAATAGTCGTCTAACAAACTAGCCCAGAAGCGATCGACCTCTAGCACTTAGTCACGGAATTGACATTACTATTTCCAGGTGCAAAATCTGAGATACTCCTTACCCACTAGGGGTAGAAGTTCTCATCGACGAGATTGCCCAGAAAATGAAACATCTCAATGGCGAGAAGCTGGGAGACCCATCGAAAGTAGGGTATGCACTGGAAATGGGACACACCAGATATAGCCGAGACATTGATATCAAATGCGATCGCCCCTCAAGTTTCCCCAAAGTGCGATCGCACTCATTTGACTTAAGCGATCGCCAAATTCGTCAAACTACCGCTAAACCCGGTAATCTCAATCACCGCATTGCTGGTATCTTGGAAACCCGCCGTGCCATTATTCAGCGCCAGGAAGGTACGGCTACCATAGCTAAAGGTGGCTGCACGGTTGGCAACAAAGCTACCGTTAGTCAACACCGCGCTGATTGAGCCTTGGGTTAAAGCACTTACCGCCCCCAGTTCGGCTAGGTTAGCGGCACTAACAGCAGTGGGGCCATTGATGATATCTGTGCCAATTTTCAGGTCGGTGATGCGGTCAAAATTACTCAGCAGCGAATCACTCAAGGCGAAGCGGAAAGTATCAGCCCCATTACCGCCCGTGAGATTATCAGCACCAGCACCGCCAACTAACAGGTCATCACCGTTACCACCGCCCAGGAGAATATCGTTGCCCAATCCGCCGATGAGGGTATCATTGCCATTGCCGCCATCGAGGTAGTCGGGGCCGTTATTGCCAAATTGGAGGTAGTGGCATCTTCGGTGACGCCCATTGGTTTATCAAACAATCGCTCGTAAGCAGCTACTCGCCCTTGCTCATTGCAACCGATGAAAAACACCCGATTAGTTTGATAAGTAGTGAAAGCCAGGCTAATAAACTGCGTTTGCAACCAGGGTATGAAGTGCGGCGAACAGTTAATTTCTAGTTTGGGCGCACTCGATGAAGGCATGGCGTGACTGCGCGGCAGAAAACTTTCCATACAACACTTTATTAATTGCTGATTATTTTTTTTGACAAAGCAAAATTATTTCCATTACCCCTAAAAGAAAAGGTATGGAAACAGCACCCAATTATTTAGTAATTTTTATTGACGATAATTCGTCAATAGTATACTACGGCTAAATATTATGTATTGAAGCTAATTTCATCAAAAATTAATGGAAACTAAGAAATTTTTGAGCGAAAAATTTCTCAGTTTTCATTAATCTGCCAAGGCCATTACCAGTAATAAAATGCCCAGCTGTCGCTTTCGCCTTGAGGGCAAAAGCGCCTAGATATCTCGGTTGTGCCAAAAATATTATTGATACGGTTGGGCATTTTATTTCTTGGATCTCCCCAAGCACTCGTAATCCTTAACTTCTAATATCAATTCTCTAGAATCTGCCAACTTTTATACCAATGGGAACTGATAAATATGCACAATTAAGTTGGTGGGTGTGAATATTTATTATTGGGATAAAACAGAACGCAACTATGCTAAAGGCACAATTAGATAGGCTTTTGACCTATTTTATTTTTATTTATATAGTTTGGTTTTTTGAAACCGTTATACTGATACACAACAACGATCGCACTTTGAAGAAACTTGAAGTGCAATCGCTTAATTTTTACTTACACTTTCACAAACCAGCGTTGGCAATACATCACAACACCAACAGCCCATCACAATAACACGGTGACTATTCCAAAAAATAGGGAACCATTCAGCGCCCCTGCCCAAGATGCGAAAAAATTCTGGTAAATCCAATTGTAGGTACTAGGAGCATTTTCTCCCATACCAATAGTGGTTTTGACTAAGATTTTAATCAATAAAACAGACACAACAAAAAGAGCGATCACATTTAAACCCATAATTTCAAAAGGCTTACCCCAGCGACGTATTAACCTTACTTCAATGAGTTCATAACAAGCTGCTAGCAACAATAATGCCCAACCTGTTTAGAAGTTACGCATTGACAACTTAGACAAACAATGTAATCAGGAAAATTAGGAATAAACAGGCGATCGCAGGTTGTACCGCTCTACGCACAAAACCTTTGATGAGTAGGCCCAGTTATTGGTTCTCTGTGGGTACTGATTGCCAAGCAAGGCGATCTTTCCAGTGCGATATGAAATTAAGTTGAACTGTTAGCTTAAAGTCCTCCAAAGCTGCTGAAAAAGCTTTCTCTTTTAGCTTGGCTGCACCTTGGTTGTGCAACTGTTTAGGGAATTGTGGATTCCATACATATTTTTGACAAGTTTGGTGAGCAATTTCTAGATCGCTACCATTTTCAGGATTTTGAAAGACGGGATGATAATGTAACCTGTTGCAGCAAACTTGCAACCATTCTTGCCACCCACAGTGCCACAAGCGGACTGTTCCATCAAGACTACCACTGGCAATCCACTGACCATCAGGGCTAAAAGCTGCGGAATTTACCCAATACTCATGTCCGCGCCAAGGTTGACCAATGGGGTTGCCATTGCTATCCCACAAGCGGATTGTCGAATCATTGCTGGCACTGATAATCCACTGACCATCAGGGCTAAAGGCGACAGAATTAACTTCTTTTTCATGTCCCTGCCAAGGTTGACCAATGGGGTTGCCATTGCTATCCCACAAGCGGATTGTCGAATCATTGCTGGCACTGATAATCCACTGACCATCAGGGCTAAAGGCGACAGAATTAACTTCTTTTTCATGTCCCTGCCAAGGTTGACCAGTGGGGTTGCCATTGCTATCCCACAAGCGCACTGTCGAATCATTACTGGCACTGACAATCCACTGACCATCAGGGCTAAAGGCGACAGAATTAACTTCTTTTTCATGTCCCTGCCAAGGTTGACCAATGGGGTTGCCATTGCTATCCCACAAGCGGATTGTCGAATCATTACTGGCACTGACAATCCACTGACCATCAGGGCTAAAGGCGACAGAATTAACTTCTTTTTCATGTCCCTGCCAAGGTTGACCAATGGGGTTGCCATTGCTATCCCACAAGCGGATTGTCGAATCATTACTGGCACTGACAATCCACTGACCATCAGGGCTAAAGGCGACAGAATTAACTTCTTTTTCATGTCCCTGCCAAGGTTGACCAGTGGGGTTGCCATTGCTATCCCACAAGCGGATTGTCGAATCATTGCTGGCACTGACAATCCACTGACCATCAGGGCTAAAGGCTACAGAATTGACCCAATTCTCATATTTGCGCTGCGATCGCCCGATGACCCGATCTTGTAGTATTTGATGTAGCTCCCACAAACGCACAGTGCGATCGCCACCACTGATAATCAGCTTGCCATCGGGGCTAAAGGCTAGGGAATTAACCTCTCCTTCATGTCCGCGCCAAGTTTGAGTGATAGAGTTGCCATTGATATTCCACAAGCGTATTGTCCGATCGCAGCTACCACTAATAATAAACTTGCCATCAGGGCTAAACGCTACAGAATTTACATGTCCTTCATGCCCGTGCCAAGGTTGACCGATGGGATTACCTTGTATGTCCCACAACCGCACTGTAGAATCACTACCACCACTGACAATAAACTTGCGATCGGGGCTAAAGGTGGCGCAAATAATTTTTGCCTCATGTTTGTGCCAGGGTTGAGTGATGGTGTTACCTTCTAAATCCCACAAACATACCGTTCCGTCAAAACCAACACTGATAATGCAATCGCCATTTGGGCTAAAGGCGACGGAAATAACTCCTTCCTTGTGTCCGCGCCAAGGTTGAGTAATGGCGTTACCTTGTAAATCCCACAAACACACCGTTCCGTCAAAACCAACACTGACAATGCTTACCCCAGAGGGGTTGGCGCAGCCATCGCTATTTGGGCTAAAGGCGACGGAAATAACTCCTTCCTCATGTCCCTGCCACGGTTGAGTAATGAGATTACCTTGTAGATCCCATAAACACAAAATTCCGTCAATACTGCCACTAGCAATAAACTTGCCATCAGGACTAAAGGCTATACAATTAACCTCTTGCTCGTGTCCACACAAAAATTGAGCAGTAGGATTGCCAATGATATTCCACAAGCACAGCGTAGAATCGCTACTCCCACTAGCAATAAACTTGCCATCAGGACTAAAGGCTACACAATTCACTTCTTGCTCGTGTCCACGCAAGCTATTTGCCTCTGTGGGTGTGTTCATTGCTTCCTTTAAGCTTCCCAAAACAGGAGCTAGAAGCTGGTTTGGGTATTTCTCTAGATTCTCACCCATTGTTTGAATTGCCAGCACCAAACCCTCTAGTGGTTGGACAGGAAGTAAATTCAAAACCCTGGCGGATTGCTCGCGCAGTTTTAATTCAGTCAGTGCAAGGTTTAACTTTTGAATCTCTTGTTCCTGGCGATCGCGCCATCCAACACTAGCATTAATAAATTGATTAGCTTGTTCGCTTAAATAACCAAACGTTTGCTCTTTTAGTTCTTTATAAGTCTTTGTCTTCAGAACCCGGTTTGCAATATTTTCCTTTTCCCACAATAAATTCAGGGTGTATGCCAGAAGTGGTAAATAATCATTTTGTTGGTGAAAATCATGAATAATTTGCTCAACTAATCCTTGTTCAAAGGTAACGCCATTTCTAGCAGCAGGTTCAGCGATCGCTAACTTTAATTCTCCATCGCTCATTCTAGTGACTATACGACTATAGCGATCGTGGATCTTCGCAAGTTGGGGATACTCACTAAATCTATCCAAAAAATCAGACTGCATTGTTAAAACAATTTTGACAGAGCTATCCTGCTGCTGGAACAGTTGAAAGAGACTAGCAACAAATTTATCGCGTTCCGGTTTTTGAGTTTTTGTAAACAGTTCTTCAAATTGGTCAATAAAAATCAGAACGTGCTGATAATCTTGTTTGAGGAATGTGACAATTTTAATTAGGGTATTTGCTCTTATTTCTCGAGCAATATCCGCTATTGGCGATTTTTTACCAAAAGTAGAAGCAAGACACTGATAAATAGATTTAAAAGGACTTTCATCTGGGTGAAAACTTATATTAATTAATGATTTTTTATGAGATCCTAAATAAGGAATTAAACCTGCCCGAATCAATGATGATTTGCCAGTGTCTGATGCTCCTAAAAGCAAGAGTACATTATCTTTTTTTAAGCGATCGCCCAGATTAGCAATCCACTTCTCCCGACCAAAAAAGTTGTCTTTATCTTTAAGTTCAAAAGTTTTTAGTCCTAAGTAGGGAGAGTCTGTTTTAAGTGGACGACAATGAATGTCCTCAAAATTACTGTCAGAAAAAAAGTCGTATTCAGAAATACCTTGGACATTATACCCAATATTTATATCGCCTTTAGAACTGTTAACCATCTTATCTCCTTACCTTTGGACATCTCTGGCTAAATCTTTACCTCAGTTATAGTTCCTCGGCTAATCTTTGTAAGTAACTCAACAAAATTAATTACCGAAGAAAGGCAGTGGTTCGACTTCTCTGCGAGACGCTACGCGAACGCTCACCAACCAAGCAGGAGGCAGAAGGAAGAAAATACAATTCTTGCTCTCTATCAATTTGGGCGAATATAATTCGCAGGTACACAGGCGAAGTCCACCTCCGTGGACTAATGAAAAAGTAAGAATCTTAACCCGCGCAGGCGGGTTTTGTCTGTATAGCCGCGACTTCTAGTCGCCAAGACTAGTTTTAAATACCTTTATTCAGCAAAATTACTTAAGTAACTTTCAAAAATATGTAGTAACTTTATCCTAAAACGCCAAAAATGACAAACGGGATGGAACTTTTTGATAACCTACACCTTGCTATGTTTAGCGGCAAAGGTGGAGTCGGAAAAACGACAATCTCCTGCACCTTTGCATGTCGTTGGGCGCAGAAATTTGCTAATGAGCAAATTCTTTTAATCTCAACCGATCCGGCTCACTCTCTTGGAGATGTCTTACAAGTTAGCGTTGATGACATTCCTCGTCCCATAGCGGAACTACCCAATCTACTAGTAAGGGCTTTGGATGCAAAGCGTCTGCTACAAGACTTTAAAGAACGTTATGGTCAGGTTTTAGAACTGTTAGTGGAGCGCGGTAGTTTTGTTGAAGGAGAAGACTTGTCTCCAGTTTGGGATTTAAATTGGCCTGGACTGGACGAATTGATGGGTTTGTTAGAGATCCAACGCCTTTTAAACGAGCAGCAGGTAGATAGAGTAGTAGTTGATATGGCTCCTAGCGGTCATACTCTCAACTTGTTTGGATTGATGGATTTTTTAGACACTTTCCTCCACTCTCTTGAACTGTTTCAAGAAAAGCATCGGATTATTAGCAAGACCTTTGCTGGAAGTTACACACCCGATCGCGCTGACGATTTTTTGCAAACCCTGAAAGCTGAACTGTCACAAGGTCGTCGTCTGCTTCAAGATCCCACCCATACAGCTTGTTTGTTAGTTGCGATCGCCGAACCAATGAGTTGGTTGGAGTCAAAACGATTCCTAGAAGCCTTACAAACCATGCAGATTCCTTGCGGAGGGTTGTTTGTTAACCAAGTCCTTGCCAGTGCGACTGACCCAGATCGTTACCAAGAACAACAACCACTTATCGGCCAGTATACGGCTCTTGCTAACGAAAAGCCGATGTTTATTGTGCCACAGCAAGATGAGGAGCCTTTAGGGATTCTAGCCCTCAGCCATCTGATCGACCAAATCCATGTTCCTCAGCTTGAACCGCTATCTTTTATCGATCTACTCCCAGTTCAATGGCCGGAAACAATTCCTCCTAGCTTTGGAGATTTTCTCACCAAAGGTCGTCGCCTGTTACTAATTGGCGGTAAGGGTGGAGTAGGCAAAACCACAGTAGCAGCTGCCATTGGTTGGGCTATGGCTCAACAACATCCCGATCGCAAAATTCGTATGGTTTCCATCGATCCAGCCCACTCCTTGGGCGATGCCTTTGGTCTGAGTTTAGGACACGAACCATATCAAATAACTGCTAATCTTCGAGGTCAGGAAGTAGATGGCGATCGCATTCTCGATCAATTCAGAGCCGATTACCTGTGGGAACTGGCCCAAATGATGAGTGGCGAAACCCAAACAAGCGAAACTATTGAAATGGCCTATGCTCCTGTTGCTTGGCGTAAAATTGTCGATCAAGCTTTACCAGGAATTGATGAAATGCTTTCTCTGTTAACAGTAATGGAATTGCTAGAGCAACAAGAAGAAGACTTGATTATTTTAGACACTGCTCCTACAGGTCATCTTCTGCGTTTTCTCGAAATGCCAACTGCACTAGCAGACTGGCTAGCTTGGATTTTCAAACTCTGGATCAAGTATCAGAATGTCCTTGGTCGTACAGAATTTATGGGGCGTTTAAGAACTTTGCGACAGCGCGTGGTTAAAGCCCAAAAAGTCTTAAAAGACCCACAACAAACAGAGTTCATTGGGGTTACACTTAACCAGGCTAGTGTACTTGCCGAACAACAACGCCTGTTCAAATCTATGCAAGAAATAGGTGTGAGCCAGAATTACGTTGTTCTCAACCGCTTTACTTCTACAGCAACCATTAATTGCGATTTTCCAGGTTTGACAATGGTTCGCTTACCAATGCTTCCTCGCTCAGTTCAGCCTTTAGAACGCATCCAAGCAGCAGCCGGCTGTTTATTTTAACGGCTAATTAGACTAAATACTTCCATACCCAAAGAGAAATTTATTATGCATCGCACTCCAAACCGCAGACAAATTCAAGCCAAACTTAGCACCATGCCTCCTCAACGTTCTCAAGCAACAGTTTACTTAAATGCTTACAAAATGATGTTAGAGAAGGAGCGTTTAGAGGAGGAACTAGAGAAACTCGAAGCACGCCGACATCAGATTCAGCAGCGTCTTGCTATTTTAAATAGTCAAACAATTCCTGAAGAGAACATGACCCATCAGCAAGCAAATACTGACTTAGAAAACAATACACCAAAATTCAACACCCTAACATTGGAATACTAAGTACTAAGATTTCA
The DNA here is from genome assembly GCF_000020025.1 of Nostoc punctiforme PCC 73102. GTDB lineage: Bacteria > Cyanobacteriota > Cyanobacteriia > Cyanobacteriales > Nostocaceae > Nostoc > Nostoc punctiforme. The sequence continues at coordinate 2,620,059 of NC_010628.1, forward strand.
GCTTGTCTATATCATTCTCATTCCCTTTGCTCTCTATTTTAGGAAATAAAACCCTGTACATACTAGTGTGAAGTATGCAAACTACGATCTGGCATAGTTGTTTTGAAAAATCTAACGTCAGTAAAATTTGCTTTATCTGTAATAGCATCAGTAAAGTTCGCAAGGCTAAAATCTGTTTTTATAGGTTCTACTATATTCCCCATAGTTTTTTCGTAAGGGCTAAAATCAGCACTGCTTAAATTAGCCTCAGTAAAATACGTTGATAATAATTTAGCTCCTTTGAATTTAGCCCTCACTAAATTAGCTTTATCAAAATTAGCTCCTGTTAAATTGCATTTATTAAAGTTAACATTAGCTAAATTAGCACCTGTAAAATTTCTATAAGAAAAATCTTGTCCAGAAAGGTCAGCATCGCTAAGATCGGCTTTAAAGTTTGGATCTAAGTCCACTTTATTGTTCCACTCCTCTCCATTTTGCAGTAAGCTCAAGTGTATTCTGTTAGCCATTTTTTTTACCTCAAAAAATAAGTATAAATGTACTATATCACAATTCAGCTTTGCGCTAGGCACGAAAATTTGTTGCTTAGTTATTTCTTACTTCTACTCAATTGCCTAAAATTAGCCAGATAGCTTCACAAGGAATGAAGAATCGACATCTAAAAGCCAATTCTCATCAATAAATTCTAGATTTTCATCATAAACAAGAACCAATTCACCAAGTTTTTGAGCATTGCTACTTGCAGTTTTCGTATTATCAACAGCATCAGCTATGAGCAAAAACTTTAGTTGTAAAAAACGTTCTTTGTAAGTAACGCCTATTGAACTGCTAACTAATTCGGCTTTTAGGGTACGAGGTAACGTAATTTTCTCATAATACTCATCTTGTTCATCCCAATAGCCACACACTTTATAATCACACTGATCAAGATGTTCTTGAACAAGAAGATTAGCATCTAAACTTTGTAATATTTCAGTTAAATCTTGCCAAAGTTGATGATTTTTTAATTCGAGTCTTGTCATACTTATGTGGGTTTAATGTTCTGTTACCAAACCAGGGAAGTGCAATATACCATCAATGAATTTTGCATGAAATCGGCGGTCGCCACCTTTACCTAAGACTTTAGATTTCAAATCGTAACCAGATTCTTGGGAAGGCACCAACCCAACATTACCGCGAGGAGTTACAAGCCCTTTCTCAATGGCTTTTAAATGTTTCCCCTTCCGATCATATTTTAATCCCAGCTTTATTTGTTCACTGCCAAATAAAACTAGCAGACCACTGATTGAAAGATATACAGTATCTGGTTGAATATCTGCCCAATTATCGGGTAAAGCTTCCATTAAATTAATACTTGTACAGTAGAAGCATAATTTATTTAAGTATAATAGCTAACAAAATTTTTAAAATTAACGTGAGTCTCCAACGGAGGCGCACGTTAGTTAAAGCAATAAATCACACAAGCTAGGAAAGAATTTCAATACTCTTGTGTTTGATCGCGTTCCTCCTGTTCTGCTTCCAGAATCGCTAATAAAAGAGCTTCTTCCTGAATTTCAAACTCTTCTTCAGGAATTTCCCCCATATCAAAAGCAAGTTGGAGTGCAAGAAGCTGCTTGCTCAGATTTTCTTTATCATCAATTTCAGTACTCGCCTGTTCTAAAATTTTTTCCCCAAGCCACGTTACCCCCATTAATGGGCCAGTAATCGGTAATAGTAAGAAGCGCAGAACCATATTGCTTTACACCTGTGTGGATTTATTAAAGGTATCCTTTCAAGACCGTAATCATGCTGATGACATAAATATTAAACATTACTAGTCTTGTGTTGATACCAAAATCCGTTGGATTTGAGTCCAGTTAAGGCTGATTGACATCTGTATTTTATATTTGCAGTGTAACAAAAAATACTTTTGTATGACACATTACTATTGAGGAGGTACTTAGAGTTTGACAACAGTATTAAATGCATCTCCCCAACGATTTGTCAATACACCTGCGGTTCAACGCATCGCTCAACGTGCTTTGCGCTATCTACAGTCAGGTTTTTCAATACACTTACGTGGTGCAGCCGGAGTCGGAAAAACTACTCTGGCAATGCATCTAGCTGATTTGCTCAATCAGCCGATCATCCTCTTATTTGGAGATGATGAGTTTAAAACCTCAGACTTGATTGGTAATCAATTAGGTTATACCCGTAAAAAGGTTGTTGATAACTTCATCCACAGCGTTATCAAAGTTGAGGATGAAGTCCGACAACATTGGGTTGATGCACGATTAACCTTAGCTTGTAAAGAAGGATTTACGCTGGTTTACGACGAATTCAATCGATCGCACCCGGAGGTAAATAACGTTTTACTCTCCGTACTTGAGGAGAGGTTGTTAGTATTACCAACAAACCAACATCGAGCCGAGTATATCCGGGTTCATCCTCAGTTTCGGGCAATCTTAACATCAAATCCTCAAGAGTATTGTGGAGTTCATGCAACTCAGGATGCTTTGATGGATCGTGTTATTACCATCGATATGCCTACACCTGATGAACTGAGTCAGCAGGAAATTGTAGTTCATAAAACAGGTATAGATTCTGAGAAAGCAGAAGTAATTGTCCGCATAGTACGGACGTTTTGGAGTCGATCTGGCTCTGGACAGGGCGGTGGATTGCGTTCCTGTCTGATGATTGCCAAAATCTGCCACGAACATGAAATTTCCGTAAACCCTGGAGATCCTAGCTTCCAAGATATTTGTGCCGATATCCTGCTTTCTCGCACGAATCAACCTCTCATAGAAGCAACTCGACTACTGGAAGAGGTTTTAAGTGAATTCTATCATCGTATAAATACTCAATCTCAGCCGTCAGAGATAATACCAAACAACCAAAATCAGATTGTATTGGAACAACGAGTACCTTACGAGCATGAAGTCTACAACTACCTATGTAATTCTCCAGGAAGGCGTTTCTCTGAATTGGCAGTAGAGTTAGGGATCGATCGCAGTCAAATTGTCGCTGCACTCAAGTCTCTCAGGGAGCAGGGAGTATTAGTCCAAATGCAGGGCAATGCCGAGTCGCCGAGCATATCACAAACAGTTGCTTTTGATTCTGGCCATTTAATAAACAAATGAGTACTAATACTAACCGGGGAGCTATCACCACATCAACTCAAGGTTCTACCTTGGCAGATATTCTAGAACGGGTTCTGGATAAAGGCATTGTTATCGCAGGAGATATTTCTATTTCCGTAGGCTCCACAGAATTGCTCAACATCCGGATTCGTTTGTTGATTTCTTCTGTTGATAAAGCCAAAGAGATTGGAATTAACTGGTGGGAGAGCGACCCCTATCTTAATAGTCAAACTCGCACCTTATTAGCAACTAATCAACAACTTCAAGAGCGTCTTGCCAGTCTAGAAACAGAACTGCAATCGCTCAAAGCACTCAATCCTATTAATCATCAGAATGCAGGCGATTAGCAAATCAAAAGGTTCCGATTCCGGTTTAGCGCCGTTGTTACTGACGGTTGTTGAACTGATACGCCAACTCATGGAAGCTCAGGTGATTCGGCGCATGGATGCTGGCACTCTCAACGACTCTGAGCTAGATCGGGCTGCCGAAAGCCTGCAAAAGCTTGAACAGCAGGTTGTTCAGCTTTGCGAGATATTTGATATTGACCCAGCCGATCTAAATATTAACTTGGGTGAAATGGGAAATTTACTTCCCCAATCTGGAGGATACTACCCCGGTGAAACCTCTAGTCAACCCTCTATTCTAGAACTCCTCGATCGCCTATTAAATACTGGTGTTGTGGTTGAAGGCGACTTGGACTTAGGACTGGCTCAGTTAAGCTTAGTTCATGCCAAGTTAAGATTAGTACTCACCTCTAAACCCCTGTAACTTTTTTATCTACATTCTTCTTGGTAAGACATTTATATGAGTTTTTACATTTATGGAATTTTGACCTTGCCTGCTCCACAAAATTTAAATTTAGAGGGCTTAGATCGGCAACCTGTACAAATTAAAATTTTGGATGATTTTGCAGTCATCTACTCGGAAGCACAGCAAGAGCGTTATTTGGCCAGCCGTCGTAACCTGCTAAGTCATGAGAAAGTCCTTGAGGAAATCATGCAAGCAGGCGATCGCTATTTACTGCCCGTGCAATTTGGACTTTTGGTTTCAAGCTGGGAAACGGTTTCGCAGCAATTAATTCGTCCTCATCAAGAAGAATTGACGCAATTGCTTGCGAAGTTATCGGGTTGCCGAGAAGTTAGTGTCAAAGTTTTTTGGGATACCGAGGCAGAAATTCAGGGACTATTAGCAGAACACCCAAATCTCAAAACCGAAAGGGATAAGCTAGTGGGTCAACCCCTGAGTATGGAGCGGGTAATCCAAATAGGGCAAGTCATCGAACAGGGAATGAGCGATCGCAAGCAAGGCATCATAGATGTATTTAAAGGCACGCTCAACTCCATTGCGATCGAGGTGGTGGAAAATACTCCCCAAGTGGACACAATGATCTACAATTCAGCCTACCTAATTCCTTGGGAAGCAGAATCACAATTTAGCGAACACGTTGAATCACTCGATCGTCAATTTGAAAACCGTTTGCGAATTCGTTACAACAATTTCACTGCCCCGTATAACTTTGCTCGTCTTCGATTAACCACTTCCAACTGATTAATTCCTCTCTCTGTTCAACAGCAATAAAAATTGAGAATCAAAAATTATTGAAACTTTTAATTTTTCGTAACAGGCCTTACGCAATAACTCTCTAAAACTCTTATTTATCTGCGTCCTACCCTGCGGGAAGCCACTTCTCTACGAGACGCTCCGCGAACGTGTCTATGCGTCCTTCTCCCAAGGGGAGACGCTAACGCGAAGGCGGTTCGTTTTTTCATTATTTTGCGTAAGTCCTATGAAAATAAAATTTTTCTTTGCCTTTTATTTAAGTAAAATCAATGGACGACATATTTAAAGGATTTGAACACCTATTAGAAATTGCCAAAGCTTTAGAAGAAAAAGTAGAGAAAGGCGAGTTAAAAACTTCTATTCAAATTCGCTCTCATAATCTCAGTAGTATTCCCCGGCAAGGCAATATTCCGAGAACAAGTAATTCTAGCCGAGTCCGATCCAATTCCACCGTTGGCACTACACCAATGGATGATACTGATGTTACCCCCCCATCAGCTCGGACGAACTCAAAAGCTGCTTGGCAAGGTATCGGCGGCTTGGCTGATGTTCTCCAAGAAATCAGAGAGTTAGTTGAAATTCCACTTAAACGTCCAGATTTATTGGTGAAATTAGGGTTAGAGCCTCCGCGTGGGGTTTTGCTCGTTGGCCCGCCTGGTACGGGAAAAACTTTAACAGCCCGTGTTTTGGCAGAAGAGTTAGAGTTAAACTACATTGCCATCAATGGCCCAGAGGTGATGAGCAAGTATTACGGGGAAGCAGAAGCTCGTTTGCGAAGTATTTTTGAGAAAGCAACTCGTTCTGCTCCCTGCCTGATATTTATTGACGAAATTGACAGCCTTGCCCCAGATCGCAGCCAAGTGGAAGGTGAAGTTGAAAAAAGACTAGTGGCGCAGTTGCTTGGGTTAATGGATGGGTTTGCCAAAACCGAGGGCGTACTTGTATTAGCGGCAACAAATCGTCCCGATTATCTCGATCCGGCGCTGCGTCGTCCGGGACGCTTCGATCGCGAAGTTCAGTTTCGGGTTCCCGATCGCGATGGACGATTGGAAATTCTCACGATTTTAACAAGTGCCATGCCCTTGGAGACTTCGGTTAATTTAGGAGCGATCGCTGATTTGGCTGTCGGTTTTGTTGGTGCCGATATCAAAGCTCTTTGCCAAAAAGCAGCTTACATTGCCCTTCGTCGTCAAGTCCCCTCACTCAACAGCCCCGTTCCTGAGAACATGACTATCGTACAGCAGGATTTTCTCGAAGCAATTAAGGAGATAAAACCCTCAGTTCTCAGGGATGTAGCAATTGAAGTACCGAGCGTCAGTTGGGATGACATTGGTGGTTTGGATGATGTGAAACAAAAACTTCAAGAATCTGTAGAGGGCGCACTCCTCTATCCCGAACTATACGAGCAAACAAAAGCCAAGCCTCCCCGTGGGATTCTGTTGTGGGGGTCGCCTGGAACGGGAAAAACCTTACTTGCAAAAGCGATCGCTTCTCAGGCTAGAGCCAACTTTATTGCTGTGAATGGCCCGGAATTACTCAGCCGATGGGTAGGTGCAGCAGAACAGGCAGTCAGAGAACTTTTTCGCAAAGCTCGGCAAGCAGCTCCTTGCGTTGTGTTTATAGATGAAATTGATACCCTGGCACCAGCACGGGGACGATTCACTGGTGATTCTGGAGTTAGCGATCGCGTTGTTGGTCAACTGCTCACCGAACTGGATGGGTTGCATGAATGCCCGAAAGTACTGTTAGTAGGAGCAACCAATCGTCCAGAAGCGCTCGATCCTGCCTTGCTCAGAGCAGGAAGATTGGACTTACAAATAAAAATCGATCTACCAGATCGAGCCAGCCGATTAGCGATTTTACGAGTTCACAATCTAGATCGTCCCCTGGTTGATGTCGATTTAGAAACCTGGGCGACAGTTACCGAGGGTTGGAATGGAGCAGACTTGGCTTTGTTGAGCAATCAAGCTGCTTTAAGCGCCATTCGTCGATACCGCGCCCAAGGATTGACTGACTCCAGCTTGATTCAGATTACAAATGATGATTTCCAAGTTACATACCAAATGCTTGCTAATCAGCATCAATCTCAATAGAGGACAGAAGACAGAAGGCAGAAGACAGAAGGCAGAAGGAAGAATTTTCATGCTTGATTGTGCGAAAACTAGGCATGAATAGCTTACTTGAAAAAACGCAGAAGTTCAGAGCGGAAGCTACTTAAGTTATGTTACTAAAGTAAATTTAACTTAAACCCTCTTCCCTCCTGCCTCCTGCCATCTGCCTCCTGCCTCCTTCCTGTCTCTTGCCTCATCCCAACTGCAAATATTTACGCCGTTTTACTTATGTCAATATACGCTTATGCTCTTCTAGTCCCCACCGCATCACCGCTTGTTCTACCTTTAGGGATGGAAAGAAATACCGAACTAGTTTACTCTTCTGGTTTAGCTGCTCTCGTAGAGCCGGAAATCTCACTGGAGGCAATACAGGCAACGGATGAGCGTTTACTTCAAGCTGTATTAAACCACGATCACGTAATTCGAGAACTTTTTCAACAAACTCCCCTTCTTCCCCTACGCTTTGGGAGGGGTTTTACCTCTGTAGAAAAACTGCTGAATCATCTAGAAAACCACCAAGAGCAATATCTAGAAACCCTAACTCAGCTAGCAGACAAAGTTGAGTACAGTGTAAAAGTGACAGCCTGTTCTTTACTTGACGATTCTGACACTATTGATGCCAGGGGAAAAGCCTATTTATTAGCTAAAAAACAACGCTACCAAACACAGCAAGCATTTCAAGCACAACAATGCGAACAGTGGGAACTCTTGAACGAGTTAATTCTCAAAACATATACAAATGTTATCTGTGAAACTCGACAGTCAGATGTGCGGCAAATCCACTTTTTGGCACAACGCAACGATTCAACGCTCAGTACGCAACTGTTTTCCCTCTGGCAGGTACAATGCTCGCACTGGCAATTGGCACTGAGCGAACCTCTACCACCGTATCATTTTTTAAAAAATACTCTCATATAAATTCATAAAAAATCATATTTAAAACTTTCCCAGAAAATATAAAGATGAGATAATTTTTTCTTTAATTTTTGTCTAAAAAAATATTGTGAACTTTTTAGTATTTTTTTATTTTGTTATATTTATCTCATTTTTTGGGAATACTAAACCCAGGAAGAATAAAACACATTGTGTAAGTTTTACCTACTGCTCAATCAGAGCAAGATGAAATAAATAATTAGAGTTGTGAGAGAAAAAGAAAATGGCTGTTGAAAAAGTTAACTCATCTTCAAGTCTGGCTGAAGTTATTGACCGCATCTTGGACAAAGGAATTGTAATTGATGCTTGGGTACGTGTTTCTTTAGTTGGTATTGAACTGCTATCAATAGAAGCTCGGATTGTTATTGCTTCAGTTGAAACTTACTTAAGATATGCTGAGGCGGTTGGTTTAACATCTCAGGCTGCTGTTCCATCTGCTGCTTAATAGCACATTATAAAAAGGGAGTCTTCATGGCTCCCATTTAATGTTTCTAGTTAACAAAATAGGAGATTTCAGCTGATGGCTCTCAAGAATTTATGGGAACAAGAGCGATCGCAGCGATTACAAATAACTGCTGAACGCCGTCAACAAGTTAACCAGTGGAAACAGCTAACTCAACAAGAATTGCAGTTGCAAGCAGATATGCTTCATCAAGAATTGAGCAGTTTTGTTACCAGCCTTCACAACGATAGGAACTTACAACAGCAGCAATTTCAGCAAGAGATTGTAGAGCGGCAATTGGAAATATTGCAAATAAAAACTGATGTCTGGCAACGTCAGCAAGAATACCGCCAACAGCGGGCAGTAAAGGCTCAGGCATTATTCCAAAACTTGCAAAATTTCCGGGCAATCTTACATAACAGTGTTTTGGGCGATCGCAGTCAAGAACAAGCAGTTTCCCCACCTCCTGCTAAAGAAGAGAAATTAGTTGCAACAGTTCCAAAATGGTCAATCTCCCGTTCTGCAATTAAAGCCACTGGTTTCCGTGCTTCCGTCAATACCATGACTAAGAAAGTGCCTGCCTTGAATGCAGATACTGCTAAATCTAAAGTGCAGCAATACATTCAGCAAGCTGAAGGAGCTACTCTGATAGAAATTGAAGAGGTTATAGGCTTAAGCCGGGTGCAAACGATAGATATCCTGCGCTCCTTGATCAAGCAAGGGATACTGGAACAACGCGATCGCCAATACTTTATTCGGCAACAAACAATTTCTGGACAAACTTAATTCAAGCTCATTTTTTGTATTGGCAGACTAGCAGAATGCGATCGCTTATGTCTATCACCTTAAGCAGTATAGTACAAAATCGATAAGCTTTTAAGCTGGTCTATGTCTTGTAGTGTTCAACATTTCCATCTTTTTCAGGTCTGTATTGCATTGCAACTACATCTATACAAGCAATTTGCTCAGTAGATGTAACATGACAACAAGTTAACCTATTAATAATTAGTTAACCTATTAATAATTAGAAAAAGAGCTTAAATCTTTGTTCAAGCTTCTGGCTTTGAACTTTAAAAATATCCATATTAGAAAGGGATATAACAAGCTGGAATAGCTCAATCAAGGTTTTGAACTGTGCTATTGGCAATCGCGCAATAAAGTTAGTAAGCTGGATTGTTTGAGCAATTTTAATGTAAATGCAAAACTTAGTATATATAAGGAGGTGCGATCCATTGTGAATCAATTGATTGAGCAACTTCAAACTAAATTATTCACAGGTAGGCTGAATCTTGAAGCAAGGGATGGGCCGACTTGGACGCTATATTTTCGCTTAGGACGATTAATTTGGCAGGCTGGTGGTTCTAATGCCGATGAGCGATGGCGACGACATTTGTTGCGCTACTGTTCTAATGTGGATGTGACACAGTTGGAGCAGCTTGTCTCTCCCCAGGAAAATTATCGCGAGTATTCCATTCTTGCTAAGTTGCGAGAACAAAAATTAATCGAACAACAACAACTTGTTAGTCTGATTGCAAGCTCAATAGCTGAAGTCCTGTTTGATATCATGCAGTACATTGAAGCCAAAAGAAATGGCGACAATCCAGCAGGGCAGTTGTCACATACTACCGTTGTTGGTGAAGTTCCTGGGGTTCTCCTAGCTGTAATACCAACTGAGGAAGTCTTGAAACGGGCTACACAAGCCTGGCAAGAATGGCGAGATGCAGGACTGGCAACCTACTCGCCCAATTTATTTCCGATCATTCAACAAATTGAGTTACTCCAAGGACAAGCATCCTCTAAACAGATTATTGCTCTAGTTGATGGAACAAAAACTTTACGAGGTCTAGGGCAAAAAAGCGGTCGGGATGTCTTAGCTTTGACTCGGTTATTGATGACATTGGTAAAAACAGGGGCGATCGCTTTTTCACCTATCCCAAAGCTCAGGCAGGTTGTGATTAGTAAAGAAACTGGCAACCCGTCCAGTGCAGTTAATAATTCCAATTCTTCACTCAAGACAGAAGAGGACACTGTTTTACAATTTGCACCCAATTTCAATAAAGTTGTTCCCCCAGCGACTAGTAAAGAAATTGTCAGTCCGTCTAGTGCAGTTAATAATTTCAATTCTTCACTGAAGAAAGAAGAGAACACTGTTATACAAGTTGCCCCCCCAGCAGCTAGCAAAGCAATTATTGATCTCTCAAGACCTTTAGTAGCATGTGTGGATGATAGTCCAACGATCTGTCGCAGTTTAGAGGAAATTATGACCCATCAAGGTTATCGCTTTGTTGGCATTCAAGATTCCTTGACGGCAGTTTTAAACCTAATTAAAAGTAAGCCAGACTTCATTTTTTTGGATCTATTGATGCCAAAAGTAAATGGCTATGAAATTTGTTCTCAAATCCGTAAAACTCCAAGTCTCAAAAATGTGCCGGTTGTCATCTTAACGGGGAAAGATGGAATAGTAGATCGGATGCGAGCAAAATTAGTAGGAGCAACTGACTTTTTGGGTAAACCTGTAGAAGCAGACAAAGTACTCAATATGCTTCACAAGTATTTAACCGTTTAGGTTAAAGCGACAGTCATACCAGTGGCTCCTCTACATCCATTTTCAAAACCGATTGTGGATGGAAAATTGCTTCCTAAATCTAGCTTGGTGTTAATTTATTTGTCGCCATTATTTTTCAAATTCTGAATTAAATAGTTAGGAAAAAAATGAAAAAAGTTCTTTTAGTTGAAGATAGCCTCACAGAATCCGAAAAGATGACACGTTACCTAGAGCAAGGAGGATATTCAGTTTATGAAGTTCGTAGTGGTGAAGAGGCTCAACTGCGGTTGAAACAACAAAAACCTGACTTGATCTTACTGGATTTGATTTTGCCAGGCCAAAGTGGATTTGAGTTCTGCCGCAAGTTGAAAGCCGATCCGACAACAAAAGGAATTCCGGTAGTGATTTGCTCAACTAAAAACACAGATGTTGATAGAACTTGGGGCAATATGAGTGGCGCTGATGGCTATTTAGTCAAACCTGTAGACGAAAATACCTTGCTCCAAACTGTTAGTAAATTTATTCGCTAAAGGAAACTGGGGCAATGGTACAGAGCAACGATCGCTTTTCTTCGCTACCCATTAATAGCCAATTTCGACTTGAAAACTCTACCCAAGGAAACAACCAGAGATTTTTAAGATTTCCGTTGAATGGAAAGGTAAATGGGTTACTCCCATTAGCTGATTTGCGGGGAGTAATTCAGGTTGCACTGACCGAGATTTTACCAGTACCGCAGGTAGCAGAATTCCTGTTAGGCATAATGAATTGGCGGGGAGAAGCGATCTGGATTCTTGATTTAGCAGGTTTGTTGGGGGCAACACACTGGTGTCGGCGGGAAAGTGTGCGTAACTCTGGCATGGCGATGCTTGTTCAAGTCCAGAATCAAACCGTCGGGCTGTTGGTAGAGCAAGTCAATACCATTGAAGTTCACGATCCCCAAGAGCGGTTAGAGATTTCGACATCGATGTTACCTGGCCGACTAGGCTCATTCTTACAGGGTTACTTTGTGGATTCTCAAGGTAGCCCTTTGATGTTACTTGACACCCAGGTTGTGATTCAAGCCCTTCAGCCTCTTTAAAGTTCAGAGCTTCCTATACAACGCCAAGGGCGGATGCACAAAGGCTTCTGGACGCTGAAGCCGTTCTAAAAAAATTAGCCCCCTGAAGCATTCTACTTATTAACTCCGACAACCTTCATAGCAAGAAAGATCATGGTAATGCATACACCCAGCCAACCTCGCTCAAATTCCAGCAACGGTTATAAGGAAACCGATAACGGGCATACCGTTGATGTACCAGCAAAACAGCAAATCACCTCCGCTCTAGAAGAATTGCGAAATGAACTGGATCAAGCTGATTGGGTGGAAACAGGGCCGTTGCGAGAGAGAATCCGCAAGTTAAAAGAACTGCTAAGTGCGTTGCCATATCAAGAGGGAGGAGATGGATTAGAGGTAGAGCAAGTACAGGCGATCGCTAGCAAAATCCGCCAATTTTCCGATCTAGATACTTTGCTCGCCACTGTTGTCATAGAGGTACAAAGCGCACTGCAAGCCGATCGCGTGGTGCTGTATGAATTTACGAATCCGACGCTGGGGATAGTTGTTGCGGAAGGGATGAGGGACGGCTTTACCCCAATGCTGAAGGAAAAACTGCCCGCCGTCACTTTTGGGTTGGGTTCTGCCAAGCTTTATCAACAAGAAAAATTAGCTGCGATCGCAGATACCTACACTGCAAGCTTGTCCCCTTACCAAAAGCAGCTCGTGGATCGGTTTCAAATAAGAGCTTGTGTGAGTTTGCCGATTTTAGCAAAAGATGGGGTTTGGGGTTTGTTGGTAGTGCAGCAATGCACTGCTGCTCGCCAGTGGCAAAATGCTGAAATTCAGTTACTAAAATTAATCGAGCAGGAATTAGAAGCGCAACTGCAAGTTGCTGCGATTCAAGCTACATTGCAACAAGAAGTGGAAAAAGACCAAATTCTGGTCGGTGTAGCGAATAAAATTCTCCAGTCCAAAGATGCGGATACCATCTTTCGCGTTGCCACCCAAGAAGTGCGACAGTCGCTAAAATGCGATCGCGTCGCAATCTATCGTTTCCAGCCAGATTGGAGTGGGGAATTTGTAGCTGAATCTGTTGGATCTGAGTGGGTTTCTCTATTAGAAGAACAGCGAAACAACCCAGCAATTGTCAATAACGTTAACTATTGCAGTGTTAGGAACCTTGCAGACGAAGGCGGATTGGCTGGGACAACAGGGCGATCGCACAGTGCAGATAGCTACATTCAGCATACCCAAGGCAAAAATTTCCATCGCGGACAGATTTATCGAGTCACTAATGATATCTATAGTGCTGGTTTTTCTGACTGCTATATCAAAATTTTAGAAGCTTATCAAGCCAAAGCATACATTATTGTTGCCATCTTCCAGGGAGAAAAGTTGTGGGGCTTGCTCGCTGCCTATCAAAATTCTCAGCCTCGTCAGTGGAAAGATAGTGAAGTTCGCCTAATGGTACAGGTTGCAACTCTGTCTAGTATTACTATTCAACAGGTGCAATATCAGCAACAACTTTATCACCGCTCTGAGGAGTCAGCCAAACTTGTTGAACGAGAACGTACTGTTTTCGGCATTATTGAAAAGATTGGGCAAGCAACGGATCTTCGCACCCTTTTCCGCACTGCAACCCAAGAGTTGCGGCGATTTTTAAAATGCGATCGCGTTGTCGTTTATCAATTTCATCCAGACTGGAGTGGAGAAGTTATCGCTGAATCTGTGGGTGCTGGTTGGTCGTCACTGGTGGAGATGCAGGAACAAGACGGCATTTTAAAAACAGGTCTGATATCTTCAGAACGTTGCAATATTAAGGATTATGGCTCCCCTGTTAAAGCTGATGCCGATACCTATCTGAAGGAAACGCAGGGTGGAATGTACGCCAAAGGAACGCGCTTCCGTAAAGTCAACGATATTTCTGCTGCTGGTTTTTCATCTTGCTATTTAGAATCATTAGAGAAGTTCCAAGCCAAAGCATACATCATTGTTCCCGTCTTCCGCGCTGGTAATCTTTGGGGTTTGTTAGCAGCCTATCAGAATTCTGAGGTTCGGCAATGGACTGAAGAAGAGGCAGGTGCTTTGTTGCAGATCGCCGAACCGTTAAGCATTGCCCTCCAGCAAGCTGAATATATCGAACAGCTACGGTTAAAAAATCTAGAAATGACCCAAGTAGCTGAAGTAGAAAACGCGATCGCACGCATGGCAGATCGAATGCGTAATTCCCAACAGCTAGAAACGATTTACCGCACTACCTTGGCAGAATTGCGGCAGTTGTTCAAATGCGATCGCCTTGCAATATATCGCTTCAACTCTGACTGGAGTGGTGAATTTATTGCTGAATCTGTAGGAAGTGACTGGGTGCCTCTGGTTGGTCCCGATATCAAGACCGTATGGGAAGACGAACACCTACAGCAAACCCAGGGCGGACGCTATCGCAACAATGAAACCTTAGCCGTCAATGACATCTATACTGTTGGTTATGCCCAGTGCCACATTGACCTGTTAGAGCAATTCCAGGTTAAAGCCTACACCATCGCCCCCATTTTTGCTGGCAACAAACTTTGGGGTTTGTTAGGAGCTTACCAAAACAGCGGCCCGCGCCAGTGGAATTCCGAGGAAGTGCGATTGCTGACCAAATTGGGCATTCAGTTGGGGTTAAGCGTGCAGCAAGTTGAGTACATCGAACAGCTGAAGATGAAGAATGCAGAGTTGGCGCGGACAGCAGAAGAAGAACAAGTGCTGACAGCGATGGTGGAAAAAATCCGTCAAGCACAGGATATGGACACAATTTTCCTGAATGTACTGCCAAGTTTACGCAAACAACTACAGTGCGATCGCCTAGCAGTATTTCGCTTTCATCCCGACTGGAGTGTGGAGTTTGTTGCCGAATCCGTAAAAGATAAATGGTTGTCTTTAGCTGATTCCGACATCAAAACGATTTGGATGGACGAACATTTACAAGAAACTCAGGGCGGACGCTATCGCAATCATGAAACCTTTGTTGTCAATGATATCTACACTGTCGGTCACGTTCAATGCTACCTAGAGATATTAGAAAAAATCCAGGCTAAGGCTTACGCGATCGCTCCGATCTTTATTGGAAACAAACTCTGGGGCTTTATCGGAGCATACCAAAATACTGGCCCTCGCGAGTGGAAATCCAAGGATGTGCAACTGTTGCGAAAAGTAGCTGTGCAAATGGGTATAGGCTTGCAACAGGTTAAGTATATCGAACAGCTCAAGAATAAGAATGCAGAGTTAGCCAGAACCGCAGAAGGGGAACGAGCATTAACACGGCTGTCAGAAAAAATTCGCCAAGTTCAAGAGCTAGATACAATTTTCCGCAATGCCCTACCAGAATTGCGATCGCATTTGGAATGCGATCGCCTAGCCGTATATCGCTTCAATCCAGATTGGGGTGGGGAGTTTATTGCCGAATCCGTAAGTCGTGAATGGGTGGCTTTGGTTGGTCCCGAGATCAGGACTATATGGGAAGACGAACACCTACAACAAACCCAAGGTGGACGCTATCGCAACAACGAGACGTTTGTGATTAATGACGTTTACACTGCTGGCCATGCCCAGTGCCACTTGAAAATTCTCGAGCAATTTCAGATTAGAGCCTATATCATCACCCCGATTATTGCCGGAAACAAGCTCTGGGGTTTGTTAGGAGCATATCAGAATAGCGGGTCGCGGCAATGGCAAGAGAATGAAGTCAACTTGGTAGCGAAAATCGGCACGCAGTTTGGGGTTGCCGTCCAACAATCGCAATACTTACAACAAACCTTAAGCAAGAATGAGGAACTGATCAAACTGGCAGAACGGGAAGTAGCAAACGCCCGATTTTCCTATCGCCTGCCAAGTCGGTTAACAGAGATGGCCCAAAGTCATGGTAATGTTCTGGAATTTATCCAGTTTGCCACCCACGAACTTCGTCAACTGCTGAAAGTAGATCGAGTTGGAGTTTACCGGTTTGAGCCTGATTGGTCTGGAGAATTTGTCGTTGAGTCTGTGACTGGGGATTGGCCTAAGCTGGTGGGAACTAGCCTTGCCAAAGTTAGAGATACCTATCTCCAGTACAACCAAGGAGGGCGTTATGTCCGCAAAGAAAGTTTGCGGGTTGACAATATATATAGTGTCGGCCATGACGAATGTCACATCCAATTGTTAGAGATGTGGGGAACTAAAGCCTACATGATTTCTCCGATTTTTCAAGAAAATCGGCTATGGGGGCTGATGGGAGTTTATCAAAATAGCGCATCGCGCCAGTGGGAGCAATCCGAGGAGGATGTTCTCAACCAAGCCAGCGTCCAGATTGGTATTGCCCTCAATCTTGCAGACTACCTAACACAGGTGCGTACTCAAGAGCAGCAACTAGCAGAAGCAGCAGAGCGCGAACGCACCGCCCGCGAAAAACTCCAACAAGGAGCTATACGCGTTCTCATGGCTTTGGAACCATCCTTCAGAGGCGATCTGACCGTTCGAGCGCCCCTATCTGAAGATGAAATTGGGACGATCGCCGATGGTTACAACACTACGATCCAAAGTTTGCGAGATTTAGTGCGACAAGTGCAGATTGCTGCTGGCAGGGTGAGTGAAACTTCTAGCGATAACACGATCTCAGTAGTGAAACTATCTGACCAAGCTCAACAGCAGGCAGAACGGCTCGAACACGCTCTAGAACAATTACAAATGATGGTAACTTCCACCCAGATAGTCGCTGCTGATGCCCAAAAAGTAGGACAGGCGGTGCAAAGAGCTAATAACACCGTCCAAGCTGGCGATTCCCTGATGGAAAGAACCGTAGATGGCATTTTGGAGATTCGGGAAACCGTGTCGGAAACAGCGAAGAAGATTAAACGCCTCGGTGAAGCTTCTCAGAAAATCTCGAAAGTAGTCAGTCTGATTGAAAACTTTGCCACTCAAACTAATTTGCTGGCACTCAATGCTGCGATCGAGGCTACCCGTGCCGGAGAGTATGGCAAAGGCTTTGCGGTGGTTGCAGATGAAGTTCGTTCCCTGGCTTATCAGTCGGCTAGTGCCACCACAGAAATTGAGCGACTCGTGCAAGAAATTCAAGCTGGTACCAACGAAGTTACCGAAGCAATGGAAATAGGGATTAGCCAAGTTGTCCAAGGCTCGAACTTGATCGATGAAACTCGTCATTCCCTGAGTGCGATCGTGGTAGCTACCAACGAAATTGGTGGACTGGTACAAGGAATTACCCAAGCAGTTTCCCATCAAAGTCAGCAATCTCAGATGTTGACAGAGGCGATGATGGATGTTTCGGCGATCGCCCGCAAGACTTCAGAAAGTGCCATCCACATTTCCGAGTCTTTTGAGGAACTACGGATGACTTCACAACAACTGGAAACCAGCGTTAGCCAGTTCAAAGTTGATTAATCTCGCAAAACTGTTATGAACCCCGATCCCAGTAATCAAGAGCAGGCTTTTCTTGCTGAAGCGGCAGAGTTGTTGCAAACCATTGAGCAGAATCTGATCGGTTTGCTTGATGAAAAAACAATAGAAAAAGTTCATGCCTTGATGCGAAGCGCCCATACTATCAAAGGGAGTGCTGCCAGTGTTGGGCAAGAAACTATTCAGACAATTGCCCATCATTTGGAAGATGTATTCCAAGCGTTATACGCTCCAGAACTGGAAATCGATCCAGAATTGGGTGCTTTGCTTCTAGATGCTTATGAGTGCCTGCGAACTCCATTGAGTGCAGCCTTGATGGGCTTATCCTGCAATGAGGCAGAAATACTCGATCGCACTGCTTCCATCTTCGCCCAACTTCAACATAAACTAGGCGACTTTTTTGGTCGTGAGGCTCCGCTTCCCAGTTCGGAAGAACTTGGCTTCGATGTCGTAGAGTCAATCTTTTCCGGGAGTGTACCCCAGGATTTGCAACAACTGGAAACTGACATCCAAAGCCAAGATCCGCAACAAATTCAAACAACACTCAACTCCCAAGCAGAATTTTTTGTTGAACTAGCAGCATCTTATGGCTTATCTGGATTAGAAGAAATTGCCCAGGCGACCCTAAACGCGCTCAAAGCACATCCAGACAAAGTATTGCAAATCGCTCAGGCGGCTTTAGAAAATTTTAAAGCAGCTCAAACAGCAGTACTTGCAGGCGATCGCACTCAAGGGGGTGAGATATCTCCACAATTGCGAGAATGGGCAGGGCTAATTACTCCTGTCCCAGAACCGCAACAGCCAGTTGCGATCGCAGCCCCACCAACACCAACGACTACAACTGAGAATCAGCCATCCCCCCTCCTCAGTGCCAGCGAAGCAGAATCAATTTGGTCGTTTTTCCCGAAGCGGACTGATAACTCCGTACCAAAAACACCGGAGGTACTGGCACCTATTTCTCAGGATTCGGTAGTAGCCCCCTCTGCCATAGATCGGATTTTACAGTCAATCTGGATCGGAGATCCACAGACATCCTGCCGATACTCAGACTCAGATCGGCCAGCCTCTCCACCACCAGCGCCAAGCCTCCAGGCTCAGTCATCGGCATCACTTCCCAGTATCCGAGTCGCGATAGAACAACTCGATCGCCTCAGCCATACAATTGGGGAATTGCTAATCAGCGAAAACCAACAAAACCTGCAATCTAACCACATCCACAAAGCAGCCCAAGACACTCTACTACAGTTTTTGTACTGTCAACAACAACTTAGTAAAGTTTTTACTTGGTCGGATCGACATCTGTTGCTTCCCGAACGCAAGCAGCGACATATACATGGATCTCCACGAGTTATCTCTGCTACCGAGGCACAATCCAATTTTGATGCCTTAGAAATGGATAACTATAGCGAGTTGCACATTCTCCTGCAAAATCTTACAGAAGACATGGTGCAATTAGGAGAACATATTGAGGCTGTTAATGGCTTAGTTCAGCAATCTCGCTTCAGTCTCGGAAAGCGCAAGCAACTGCTTTCAGGAGCGCAGGAAGATTTGCTGCAAGCCAGAATGGTTCCACTGGGAACAGTGTTGAATCGATTACCCCGCCTCTTGCAACAGATGGTAGCAACTTATCATAAGCCTGTTGAACTCAAGCTTGGCGGAACGAAGGTACTGGTGGATAAAGCCATTTCTGAGCAGCTATACGATCCCTTGCTGCACATGATTCGCAATGCTTTCGATCACGGCATTGAACCGGTAGAAACCCGCCGCGAGAAGGGTAAACCAGAAACCGGAACAATTACAATTAAAGCTTATCATCAAGGCAACCGCACTACTATTGAGGTACGGGATGATGGTCGAGGCTTTAACTGGGAATCCATTCGTCAGCGAGCTATAGAAAAACACCTGCTGACTCCCGAACAAGCCGCCTACGCCTCAGAAGACCAACTAGCAGAGTTATTATTTGAACCAGGCTTTTCTACCGCCAAGCAGGTTGGTGAGTTATCTGGTCGTGGTATCGGCTTAGATGTGGTTCGCACTCAATTGCAAGCTTTACAAGGTTCGATTGTGGTGCGATCGCTTTCAGGGCAGGGAACCACCTTCATGCTGCAATTGCCCCTGAGCTTGACAACAGCACGCTTGCTCGTTTGTCAATCTCAAGGTATTACTTATGGCTTGCTGTCTGAAGGAGTTAGCCAGGTTTTATTACCGCAGCCAGAGCAGATTCAAGTCCAGCAATCTTTACACGGGCAAGGCAGCCAAAAATTCTGGCAGTGGGGAGAAGGGCAAAATCAGCAACTAGTTCCCATCCGCTCGCTTGCCAATTTGCTGGATTACAAATATCCTTTATTCACCCAAGACCACAATTTAAACCTAAGTCCTTTTCCAGTCAAACAACGAAACACCATCGAACCTCTGCTGCTGTTGCAAACAGAGTATCAATACCTGTGTTTGCAAGTCGATCAGATTTTAGTCGAGCAGGAATTAGTAATTAAATCCCTCGGCAGAGTCTTGACTTTACCTAGTTACATCCAAGGCTACAGCGTGTTGGGCAATGGTAGTCTGACCCTAATCGTTGACCCGTTGGAGTTAGTTCGGCAAACTTGGGAGACAGATATGATGCCGACTTCCCCGGCATCAAGTCTTGCAATATTGCCCGCGCCTGAGCCTGTTCTTGCTCTAGAGGCGCAGCAATCCGCAACTATAACGCAACCGCAACAACAGCCGATGGAAGTCAATACAGCCGTTGCTCAACCTAACCGACTGACAGTGTTAGTCGTGGAAGATTCGGTTGTACAAAGGCAAAGTTTGGTGCAGACGCTCCAAAAAGCCGACTATCAAGTGTTGCAAGCAGGCGATGGTCGAGAGGCGGTCGCTCAATTGGTGCAACACAGTGATGTCGATTTAGTGATTTGTGACATTGAAATGCCGCGTATGAATGGATTTGAGTTTTTAGAACACCATCGCCAAGACGAGCGTTTGTCCGGGATTCCTGTGGTGATGCTGACTACTCGTAGCGGACAGAAGCACCGCCAATTAGCTTTAGCTCTAGGGGCGAAAGCTTACATGACCAAACCCTATTCAGAACAGAGCTTCCTGGCCGCGATCGCTGAACTGGTTCATAGCCCTTAGCCCTCATCTTGTAAATTGCTATGCTTAACACTCCCTTTCCGTTTAAGCGATTATCTGGCGCTGTGAGCGAACGTGACTCATTACGAGTCGTTGTTTTTGCGATCGCAGACTATTTATTTGCCCTGCCAGTTGGTGCAGTTCTCAAGGTGATGGCTTGTCCCCCTATTAGTAGTACGGTTGAAAGTGGTATCGGGATGGTTGACTTGGGAGCGCAAACGATCGCAATTGTGGACTTGCGCCAGAAGTTCATTCAGCAAGTACAAGGCCAACAGGCGCATCAAGTTCCCTCTGCGGTTGACACTTCAGGGCGCTTCCTACTTCTGACTCAAACGCGGACTGGGGAAATTTGTGGCATTCCTGTGGACAAGCCCCCTGCATTAATCGATATTCCTTTAGAAGCAGTGCGTCCGGTGCCGTGGTCTTATCGGCAAGTAGCGGAGTTAAGCTGTGTTAGCCACATGGCTGTTTTGCCTGTAGCACCAAACGAGGAATCACTCAAAGTACTTCTTTTTGGTATGAGCCAGATATTGGCTGATAAGTTGGGGTTGCCCGGAACAACCCCAACCTTGCCTCCTGGGCAGACATCAGGCGAACAACGGCAAAGATTTCTGCGTTTTTCCTTGGGGAATCAAGGAAGTGGATTGCTACCATTTGACTTAATACAGGATATTATTCATCTCGCTAGCCAAGAAATTTCCCCAGCCCCGGCCTTACCAAGTTGGATTTTAGGTTTCTATAATTGGCAAGGACAGATGCTGCGGCTGGTTGACTTGGAACATTTGCTTGGTTATGCGCCGCTTTTGAAGCGGCAGTCACGACCAGAAAAGCCAATGGTTCTGGTTATCGAACTGCAAAATCAGGTAATCGGGTTTTTGGTGGCTCATGTCTACGATGTAGAGTGGCAGGATTTACAGCAAGCACAATCGGCACCAACCGACTTTTCCCCAAACAAACTGCTAAATTTTGTTCGAGGTATTCTGCCAGGCGATCGCTGGATTTTAGACACCAGAGCGATCGCCCAGACATTGCAATGGCAAACCCACTGATTTAACTTGATGCTGCCAAGGAGTTTTCTGTGACGATCGCAACTTTAGACCCTAATTCTGAAACCCAGCCTGTTGAAAATGAAATCCAGATAGAAGAAATTTTGGCTAATGTGGCTCTAATCAAAGCAGTCTTTCAATCTGCTAAGGGACCAAAGGTCGCTCAATTGCAGCAGAAGGTAAGTCAAATCGAAGCTTTTATCCAAGCTTTGGCTAAGGATTCGCCCAGTGACAATGATGAAAATGTTCGAGGGGCTTTTCAGCTCCAGCGAGAACAACTTGCGGCGATCGATCGGCAAATGCAACAGGCAAAAGGTCAAACTGCACTTTTGGAGGTTACAGTCACCGCCTTGCGAGATGTTCTCAACGCCGATCGCGTCCTAATTTATCGTTTTGAGGAAGATAATCGCAGTCGAGCGATCGCCGAGGCTATACAAACGGGTTGGACATCCCTGCTCAACCAATCCCTACCGATAAATTTGTTTGTTAATAAACCCGATGTTGGCGACGGACAAAACTCGCAGGGCAACCTAACTGAAGTATTGGAATTAACTCCCCGCCAACAGCAATTTTGGCAACGGTTTCAGGTGCAAGCTAGCCTGTGCTTGCCCTTGATTGTCAAACAACAGCCTTGGGGTTTTTTAGTTATTCATCATTGCCTTCAACCCCGACAATGGCAGGAAGCAGAGCGCAGTTTGCTGCAACAAGTAGGAATGATGTTGACAATTAACTTGCGCTGGGCTGAAATAGTAGCTCCACCTGCTCAACAGCTTGAATCCCTCGATCGCTCACAGTTACTAGTGCCATTGCAGCAGGTGAGCCAGACCGTACAAGAAGGAGTAAGAATCGCCGAGCTTGCCAACGAGCATTTAATGTCTATTCAAGATACTGTTGCTATTACTAATAAACAGCTGCAATACCTTGGTGAATTCTGTCAGCAAGCTTCTGGCTTTGTTCGCCTTGTGGAAGGCTTGAGTACCAAAATTCAGGTTTTGTCTTTGAATACAGCCATCGAAGCAACAAAAGCTAACGACCAGGAACAAGGTTTGCTAGCTGCTGCCGAACAGGTGGAAATTCTCGCCCGTCAAGCCCGCGACAGCACCCTAAATATAGAGGAATGGTTCCAAGAACTCCAAGTGGCAGCAGCAGACGTTGCTTCTGCTATCGAACCGTGCGATCGCCAAATCAGTGCGGGGCTGGAGTCAATCGCCCAAATCCAAGAGCAATTTAGAGTGATCGCCGACATCGCTGCTTGTACCCTCAAATCAATGTCGAAGCCATAGAATTGTCACAAACCCCATAGAAACTGAGAGTTGTTTTCATGAGTACCGATTTTGTCCCCCAACCGCAGAACGACGATCGCTTTCTAGAAGAAGCGATCGATCTGTTGCTGTTCTTGGAGCAGGAGTTGCCTAACTATACAAAAGACAGTAACCCTGGTACAGCTTTGGCTCTCATGGAAGCTGCTAGCTCTCTGCATTCGATTGCCATAGCAGCCGAGCTAGATGCCATTGCTATAGTTGCGGCTGCACTAGAAGAGATTTTTCAGCTTCTGCATCAGTATCGGGCAACTGTCAACGCCCCAATCGCCTCCCTGTTGTCAGAAGGATTAGATTGCTTACAGATGCTGTTGATGGCATTTTTAACAGCCTCGCAAATTGACGAAGTAGAAATTCTGGAGCGGATGTCTGCCATTGTTGCTCGTCTACAAGCAGAGTTTGGCGATTCCCAGGAAACAAACCTTGAGATATCGATAGAGCAACCGCAGGAACATCAACCAGTTATTCAGTTTGGCGATCGCTTGGTTGAGGTAGAATCTTCTGCGGCTCTACCAGAGCAATTTATAGTTAAACATAAGGAAAGTCTTGATAGGGAACTAATAGATGAAACTAGCCCCCAGTCTGGCAGCCTTTTTCATGTAGATACCGAGCAACTTCCCGCCAAGGTTGGGGAACTAGCAAACCCGAAGGAGTATGGGGAAGAAGATTTTCATGCTTGGTTGGGGGATTTTTCCCTGCCTACTGAAACTTCTGTTGCATCCCTAGTTAAATCTTTTCCCGATCGCCATCCACTCTCTTTGCAAGAATCTATTTCTACCATTCTTGCAACAAGTATTCCAACCGCCACACCCATCAATATTAAGCATCTCGAACAACTAAACGCGCTAGTTGCCACATTATTAACTACATATAATCAGCAAGCCTGTCAAGAAGAACAACAGCAACATACGATCGGGCGGTTGCTCCGACAAGTTAAACGATTACAACATTTACTGGATAATCTACAGGAATGGTCAGCACGTTTAGCAGCAATTTCAGATACCCTTTCTCCTCTAGCGGCTTCTCGCTCTCAGCAATTATACAGTACTCTGCAATCTGTTTTGGCTGAAGCATCTCAGGTGGCATCAACTGCTCATTCACTTAATAACAATCATCATCAACTCAAACAAGAACTCATACAGCAGGAAAAGCTACTTAACCATTCTTCCAATTTAGTCAAAACAGTTACAACTATTCCTTTAAAAGTAGCCTTAGAATCCTTGCATCGTCTTTGGTCTCAGTTACAAGCTCTACAAGATAAGTCTGCTAGACTACATTTACAAATTAGCGATATCCAAGTCGATCGGGCATTTAGCGATCGCCTCCGTACCCTCCTGTTGCATATAAGTTGCTATTTACTAGAGCAAAGTATTGAGTTTGGTCAAACACGCCAATACCTTGGTAAAAATAGCAACGGTATTATCGAAATTCAAGTTTATCAGCAAGGAAATCAACTGATTATTGATGGCTGTGATGATGGCGCAGGAATTAACTTATCTCAAATTTATCAAGAAGCTTTAGCCAAAGGACTCGCCCTGACAAAACCAGGAGATGTCTTACAAGAACTGGTAATTGAACCAGAGGTTTCATCTGTTTTATGCGATCGTGCTGCCTTAGAGTTAGGAGTAGAATTAACTGAAGTTTGCAAGCAATTAACAGCTATTCAGGGAAGAATAGTATTGAAGTCTAAAGCTGGACATGGTACAGCCTTCTCGCTCCAAATTCCCCTCGATCAAAAAATTGCTCAACTTATCGTCTGTCAAGCTAACTCCAGAGTCTATGCGTTTATTGCCGATTCTGTAGAGCAGATTTGTCTATCCCAGTCCGAACAAATCATCCAAACTCAAGCGGGACGGATGTTATTATTGCAGTCTTCTGGCAGATCCAGTGGCTTCCTTGGTTATGCTGATGAGCATCTAACAACAGAAATGCTCGTCCCTATCCACTTATTGACTGATGTGCTAATTTGTCCTAACCACCTTCCCACCTCAGCTACTACTTACAGCACAGATACACTAAATGCTTTCAAGCAAGATAAGCCTTTATTAGTATTTCGTTATTTAGACAAACGATGTGCTTTAGAAGTAGATTGCATCATCGGCAAACAATCTTCTGCAATCCATCCTCTGGGGGAAGCAATTCCAGTTGCTGCTTATATTCAAGGAACTAGCATTCTTGCCAATGGGCAACTTAGCCTGGTTTTGGATGGTCAGCTTCTCACAAAATCTCTAGCTTGAACTCAATCAGCGCAGTAAACGATTTGTCACTGGAACGATAACTTGGCAGAAAAGGACATCTTTTGCTGACAATCAACTATCGGACAAATCATGGTTACAAGAAAACAATTTTTAAAATCAAAAAATTAATTTCTGCAAGATGGTTTTGTCCATCTCTAGTTTTTTGGAGAGCGATTTTTGGCGTTGCATAATAAAGGGATGAATTGAGGTATTATACTGTGTAGTCTTAATACTGGAAGTCTACTGAGATTAGAAAAAATGGAAAGCGAAGAGGTAAGCAGAATCACATTTGTGTCAAGTTTGGTCGTCAATTTATCGATGTTTACAGCCCGGCAAAAGGGTACTCAGATCGGGTAAAACAAAATTGCTTAAAAGCAGATGTAAATGGTGTGGGATTTCGAGCAATTGAACGTGATAAAGGTGTTCAGACGTTCGCGGACTCGCTCTAAGCGTAAAGCCTACGGCATAGCTTCGCTTAGGGCGCAGCCTCTCGTAGAGAAGGCTTTACGCTTTGCTATCACACAAGTGTCATTTCTTGGGTCAAACAAGTTGCTGAAAAAATACCCAATGTACCAACTAAGGGTATTGAGCATTAAATGCGATTAGTGAATCAATGCTATGGACTGATTAAAAAATATCGGATGGATCGGCAGTTTGGAGTTTGCGAATCGAGAATGCTGCTGAAACGCAACACATTGTTGCTGTCAAAGCCAACACAAAAGCAGCACGTCCGATGGTCATTGCCATTGGCAATAATGTAGCTTGACGAGTTATTTGATAAAAACCAAGAGAAAGCATCAAACCAGGAAAAAATCCCATTGCTGCCAGGATTAATGCTTCTTGAAAGACTACAGAAAGCAGATAATTATTCTCAAAGCCGATCGCTTTGAGGGTAGCATACTCTGATAAATGGTCAGACACATCGCTGTAGAGAATCTGGTAGACAATCACCGCACCGACGATAAAACCAATCACAGCACCCAGGTCGAAAACATAGCCCACAGGTGTACTCGTATTCCAAAAACCCTGCTCCCGTTCGATGAACTCCTGCTTCGACAGCACTCGTACATCGTCTGGTAGTCCTGCTTTCAAATTTTTCATCACCTGGGCTAAATTAGCTCCTGGTTCTAATTGAATCACACCTAACTCAATCAGACCTTTTTCTCGCCGCCGACCAAATAGACGTAGGAAGTTGAGATCGCTAGTAATCAAATGACCGTTAACTCCAAAGGATGTACCTAGCTCAAATAAGCCAACTACTTCTACTTCACGATTTTCGATCTCAGTTTTGAAGGGCCCAGTTTGTTGGAATATTTGAGGAATTGGCCCGAATTCTTTCCGCGCCCCTTTATCAAACATGACAGTATCAGGGAATTTCAGCTTGTCTAAATTGGCCTCTACAGGAGGTAGCATCATCACATTGTCATCTGGGTTAAAGCCAATGACAAACATATTCCAAATCTGCTTATTGACTGGATTTTTCCACTGAACGTAGTCCAAATAAATAGGAATAACTGCTCGCACACCCGTGTAGCCAAGTGCCTGATATAAACGCCGTTCTGTAAATTTATCTCTGGAAATTAACGATCTGTAGCGATCGCTAATTAAAAAAACATCACCTTTTAAACTAGTTTGAATCTCTACCGCACCTTCAAATAAAGCACTGCGAAATCCTAACTGTAAAAACATGAGGACATCGGCGAAGGTAATGCCAGCGATCGCCACCAGCATCCTAGCTTTCTCTCTCGATAATTGCAGCCAAGCTAAAGGAATTCGTCGTCTCATAGAAAGATAGCTACCTTGACCTTCATATTCGTAAACCCAGCTACCTTCTGACTATCTGTTGGAGTTAAGCGAATTTTGACTTCAACAACTCGAGAATCAATATTGGCAGCCGGGTCGGTATTCAAAACATCTTTTTTGGCAACTTCCAATCCTACTTCGTCCACCACACCTCGTAATGTTTCAGTTAGAGAACCACCGCTGACATTAGTAATGGTGGCTTGCTGATCTTTGTGGACTTTTGGTAAATCGCTTTCGTAGACTTCGGCGATCGCATACATTTGGTTGGTTTGTCCTAATGAGACAATACCTTTATTGCTATCAACAATCTCACCTTCCCATGTGTGGATCTTCAAAATCTGTCCCGGTCTAGATGCTCGCACGTAGGCGAGATCTAACTCTGCCTGAGCCTGTTTCACTATAGCCTTAGTGTTGTTAACCTCGGTTTGCGCTACTCGTATATCTATAGGACGGACTTCAGCAATGCGATCGAGTGTAGCTTGAGCTTCTTTGACTTGTTGAGTCAATATTGCAGTAGTTTGGTAAAAATTGATTTTAGCTTCCTTCAGTTGTTGGACAACAGTCTCAAAAATTAAGCGTTTGCTATCACGCAACGAAGCAGAGACAGCACCATCTTGATAGAGCGACTCGTAACGTTGATATTCGAGTTGGGCATTTTCAGCCTCTGCGTCTAGACGTGTAACAGTTGCTTTTTTCGCAGCAGTATCTTCACGTAGCTGCACTTCAAGTCTGGCAATCACTGCCTTTTGAGCCTGAATTTCTCCAATTTTGGCACCAGCTTTAACCCGATCTAATTGGGCTTGGGTAACTGCTACTCGTTGCATTGCTTGCTCTAAAGCAGCTTGGAGACGAGGGCGTGAATCCAAAATGGCGATTACCTGTTTGTTTTGTACCCAGTCGCCTTGCTTCACTAATAATCGATCGATTCGGCTACCCTGACTAGAAGCAGTTAGCTGAATAACTTCTCCTTTTGGTTCCAGTCGTCCTAAGGCTGTCACTGCTTTGACTGGGGGATCTGTAGCTAGGGGAACAGATGATGATTCGAGATTAGGCTTTGAGTGTAAAATCTTAGAAATACTACTGAGGCTAGTAATGCTTGCTACTAGAGCGACAACTGCGATCGCTATATATGTCCACGTAAATTTAGATGATTTTTCAAAAGCCTTCATTATTACCTTTTAGAAGTGAGTTTATTCGCCTACGCTCACAAAAAAACAACATTCTAGCCTTATTAATCCGGCAATTTACCAATTACAGATTACATATAACCTTGAAACGCCCTTCTACAGAGCTTTTCAAGTAATTGAACTACACCATTTTCCATCTCAGTCGTAGTCTCAATACCTGAAAACTGATGTAATACCAAATTGAATCATGATTGCAACAGATGGAACGCCCAAAAGCTTGTCCAGTAAATATTTTACAATCCGAAATCCAAAATGGTATTAAAACAGGGATATAGCGTTTCCTAATTCTGACCGAAGCAACGGAAACGTCTCTGGCTTTGTTCCTGAATTCTGAATTATGCCGTAGGCTGCGATGTTTCTCGCCCAACCTCAGATAATATCTCTGAAAGCTTCACTTTCTGCCCAGAAGAAGGAACTATCAAAGTTTCCGAGTCAAAATGTATCCGAGGCGTTTTTATAATTAATGAAAGTACTGTTAAGTAAGGAAGTGAAACATATTCATTTCCAAAATTTTGGCGTAAAGCTTGACTAACTAGAGGCGCAAACTGGTGACTCATACTTGGAAAAAGATGATGCTCAACATGGTAGCCAAAATTAAGATGCAAAAAAGCTAATACTGGATTAATTGTGACAGTAATTGTATTGTGTAATGGATGATTTACATCAGAGTTAGTCGGACGTAATAAGTGTTGTGTAAGAATGTATGACACATAAATAAAGTTTCCCAATAACATCGGCAAGACGATGATATAAAGACTTGCGCGATCGCCGATCGCGCTCCCAAGTAAAATCCAAAATAAAATCATCAAAATAGTTTCAATCTTGGCTCTCAATCGATTGAACCCAAATTTATCTGCTAAATCCGAATCTGTCTTATAAAACCAGAGTACATATTGTCCCTCAAGGGTGAATAAGCAAAAAAAGCCAATGTAGCTGAACCAGTTATGTGTACCCGGAGTAAACATAGCTCTCAACCTAGTTACGGGACTTTTGGAGAACTCTTCAATTGTTCCGACGAAATCAGGATCCCGTTCCACAAAATTAGTATATCCATGATGGCACTGACAATGCCAAAATTTCCATGTTAATGGTGATATCAGAAATGGAATATATCCCAAATAGCCGAGAAAATATTGCCCAAAATTGGATTGAAAAATTGCCCCATGTAGTGCCTCATGTGCAATAAAACCCCATATTGTATATATTTGTCCAATGACAATAGATAACAACAAGTAAACATACCAAGGTAGAGAATACTGGATAATAATCCAAGAACAAGCTATGACAATAGATATCAACAAAATAGCAGCGATACCCCTCATTGGCTGGGGCTGAAATACATCGCTTGGCAATGATTCTCTAAGTTTATTTCTAATTGCGTGTAATTCCATATTTGTACTTTATATTCAACCAAAAAGTTGTTAATTATTAACAGAAAAAATGCCGTACAACTGCTGTATATAACTTTTCTTAATCAAATGAGATACATTATAGTCCCTCTTTCCAGGAAGGGGGTTGAAAATAGGATTATTTATCTCACTCAACAGATAAAGCCAATTCACGAAAAATATGCTGAGTCTCACTTTTTGAATTTTGAATTTGAATTAGTATAACTCCTTACTTCTGTGTCATCCATACTATAATGTCTGAAATTTGCGTTTTCTCCCCAGAAGAAGGATTTATCAAAGTTTCCGAGTCAAAATATATCCGAGGAGTTTTAATAGCTGACAATAGGACTTTTAAGTAAGGAATTAAAACATATTCATCAGCAAAATGTTGGCGTAAAACTTGACTAACTAGGGGAGCAAATTTTGGACTCATACTGGGAAAAAGATGATGTTCTACATGGTAACCACCATTAAGATGAATAAAATCGATTATCGGATGTGTTGTCACGCTGATTGTGTTTTGCAGTGGATTATTTACATCGGAGTTGGTAGGGCGTAAAAAGTGTTGTGTGACAATGTAGGTCACATGAGAGAAGTTTGCTATTGCCATCGGCATAATGATGATATAAAGACTTGCTTGAAAGCCAATCATCACACCAAGGAAAGACCAAAATAAAATCATCAAAATAGTTTCAATCTTAGCTCTCAATCGATTGAATCCAAATTTACGTGCTAAATCTGAATCTTTCTCGTAAACCCAAAGCACGTATTGTCCTTGAAGTGTCAAACCACAAAAAAAGCCAATGTAGCTCATCCAGTGTTGTATCCCTGGATTAAGCATGGCTCTCAAACGAGTTATAGGACTTTTGGAAAATGTCTCAATTGTCCCGACAAAATCGGGATCTCGTTCGGCAAAATTAGTATATCCATGATGACACTGACAATGCCAAAATTTCCATGTTAATGGTGATATCAAAAATGAAGTATATCCCAAATAACCAAGGAAATACTGACCAAAACTTGATTGAAAAATCGAACCGTGTAATGCCTCATGTCCGATCAAATCCCATATAAAATATATTTGACCAATAATAATTGATATCAGTAAGCATAGATACCAGGGTGGAGAATAATGGATAATCAACCAGGAAAAAACTATGACAACAGGTATCAAGAGAATGGCAACTATACCTCTCATTGGTTGAAGTTGGAAGACATCACTGCTTAAGGATTCTCGAACCTTATTTCTAATGAGATGTAATTCCATATTGTGGCTCCTATGTAATTAACAATTTACTATCTTGAGTCTTGCTCTGACTTAATTAAATGCCTGAATTACATATGGATAGATTGCCCAGCGTCGATAAGGAGAATACTGCCATTGATGCGTTTAACTTCTTCTCGCAGAAGATAGGAAACCATGTCAGCGACATCTTCGGGCATACAAAGTTTGTTACCGAGTGAAATAGATTCCCAATAAGGAATTAGCTTCTCGCTATCAGGCCATTTATTGATTAGTTCACCGTACACGGGGCCAGAACTAATACAGTTAACTTGGATATTATACGGCTCGAATTCCATAGCAAGATATCGCGTTAATGCCTCTACCGCAGCTTTAACAGTAGCCATACAGCCAAAATAAGGAATGTAACGATGAGCCGCATTTGTAGAAAGAGTAATAATTTTTCCACCTCCTTGCTTCTTCATCAATTTGGCAGCACGTAACGCTCCCTGGTGAAGTCCAATTACATTCGTGTGAAATGCTTTATCTAAATGTTCTACTTTAATCTCTTCTAAGGGAGCAAGCATTCCATTAGAAGCATTGCTAATAAAAAAGTCAAGCCTGCCAAATTCAGCCTCAATTTTGTCAAAAAGTTGATGAAGCTGTGTTTCATTAGCCACAGATCCCCAAATATGAATAGCCTTACCACCATTGGCTATAATCTCAGCCGCAGTTTCTTCTCCGCTAGCAGTGGAATGAAAAGAATTAACAATAACAGTCGCACCCAACTCTGCTAAATGCTGGGCAATAACTTTACCTAAACCTCTTCCAGATCCTGTGATTAAGGCAATTTTGTGAGCTAATGGTTTGTTACTTTCTTGATATAGCGATGATGTCAATGATTTTACCTGTTCATTACCATCAGATAAGGGTAATTGTGCAGTTTTTCTATTGCCATTAACTTCGGGTAAAGATAATTCAACTTTCACAGGAAAATCGTTGCTGACAATAAACTGGCTAATGGCAACAGCAACATCAGAGATAGTGCGTAGTTGTTGCTGAGGAATATTTAACTGAGTTAGCGGTGGTAATTTGTAGTGTTCTCTGAGAACAGAAAATACTTCTCCGAGTTTGACAGAATCAATTCCTAAATCTTCTTCTAAAGAAGCCTGTGCTTCTAAAATTTCCAGTGGATAACGAGTAACTTCAGCAAAGACACGTTGCACGTTAGCCAATACAGATGTGAAATCGGAAGTAACAGGTGATGGGATTGGCTCTAACTGATGATTAGGAATTGATGATGGTTCAATCTTTTCAGGTACAACAAACTGGCTAATGGCAACAGCAACATCAGAGATAGTGCGTAGTTGTTGCTGAGGAATATTCAGCTGAGTTAGCGGTGGTAATTTGTAGTGTTCTCTGAGAACAGAAAATACTTCTCCGAGTTTGACAGAATCAATTCCTAAATCTTCTTCTAAAGAAGCCTGTGTTTCTAAAATTTCTAGTGGATAACGAGTAACTTCAGCAAAGACACGTTGCACGTTAGTCAATACAGATGTTAGCTCAGAGGTAGTAGCTGATGATGGAATATTTTGTAGAAACACGATAATTCTCCTATTAGTTGAAGGAATTTATTTATGGGGTGAGGTATTGAATTAACTGTCCAAGTTCCTCATTACTACAGATGCGGCTATATAGATAAAATTCACCGACCTGGGTTAAAAACCCTTAATTTTATTTGTGTAGTAGCGAATTATCTTCGCGTAATACTTTCAAAACATTCTCTAAGTGAGTATTCAATTCAAAAGCCACGATGCTCAAGATAAGATTTGCCATAATGCTAAATGCAGCGTAGGGTGCAAATGTAGATTTGGCATAACTAAACTGAAGTTTTAAAATGTGCAATTGAGAATTAAATCCTATCTTTGGCAGATGTTTTGAGACAGTAAATAAAGACGTATCAATCTTGATCTCTAAGTTAGCGAAATCGCAAATATTATTTATTGGCGATATACCTGTTTTCAGGTATGACTCTTTGAGCGTCCATAGAAGTGTATATAGCTGAGAAATGCTTAATTCATCTTTTATTTGCTGCTGCACCCATAATGTTTCCTGTTTCGAGAAATAAGATTCGTAAAAATTTGGGCAGTGAGAAATAGGCTCCTCCAAATCTAAGCCGACTGGCCCAGAAGAACTCAGACTGGCGATCGCCAAACCGCCAGCATGAGAAATAGAAAGATACATTGCCGAAAGAATATTGCCTTGCCAAAATAATTGTGGCGCTCCTTTTAAGCTAGGGTTAGACGGCAATATTTCAATAGAGCGATACACAATTGGCAAAACTGTAGCAATATCATTGCATCCCAACTTTTGGATGGTTGGCGGCCAAACAGAGTTGGAGTTTGCCAAGTGAGTATTACTCAGATAGCGGCTGAATAATAATTTGCAGACAAGTCTGGCTGTAAACCACTCATAACGCCGCCTGGGATGCTTAAATTGATGAAAATAAGCCAGTTCTTTTGCAGATAAATAGTCTTTAGCATGGACAGCCAGCTCGCCACCGATATCAATGTGCATGGCAGCAATTGTAGGAAGGCATTGAGCGAATTCAGGTAAGTGAGTGGTTGATGGTGGCATGAGTGAGGTTTTTTACACAGGCATTATTTTGATTCCAGGTTTGATTTTTATAGCCGAGCCAGTTGTGTACTTTTTTGCAAACCGATCGCTTCTTCCATCAAAACCAAAACGCGATCGTTCGCATCCATCACTTGCAGCCAATCACAATAAAGGGTATCCCCAGTTTTTTGAGAGTTAGAACCAACAAGAAATAACTCTTGATGCAGTTGATTGAGTTTCCAATCATTCAAATCAGGTGTCAGAGTAATTTTTTTCCATCCTTGAGGTACAAAAACTGCTCTAGGATCGTTACTGTCCCCGCTACTGGTTGCTACTCGCAACATGGCATCAATTAAAATTGCGGGTGTACAAAAATCAGATGTTAAACGTAGTTGAGTTGTATTTTTTAATCGAAACTTAGCCCGTCTGCGATTAGATCCAATCACAATATTGTTAATACAATCAAACATACCTTTGAGCCTCACTGGAGAGTTAGGGTTCATATACGGCTCTTGAATCGTCTCTCCCTCAAACCCGTTCCAGGTTTCATAACGACCTACTATCGCTTGAGTATTTGCAGCTAGCCGTATATCCATTTCACAATGAACGCAATCTTTTTGTAGTAAAGTGCCGTTTTTGTGAATAAAATCTGATAGTAACTTCACGTGGATGACAGTTTCATGATTTTTTTCTGTAACAATAGTTGCCTGGGTTTTGAGTAATATTTCTTGCTCGTTGAAAAATTTAATAAATCTCGAAAATTTACTATTTTCAATGGCGATTAGTTGCAGATTGGGTCGCAGTGCTTGTGCAGCCTGTGCTGCTAACTCTTGTTCAAATGTTGCTGGCATGGTCGGAACATCATTTACAAGATGGTCTAATAGATAGGGAGCAGTTTTAATGCTCACATACCACTGCCGTTCATCGCTAAATTTTTTAGTATTTGCAATATGTTCTCGGGGAGTAATTAAAATATTTTCCTCTGTTTTATTAGCTAGCTTGTTTTCAAGTTTTGCTAAACCTGGAGATAGATTATTTTGTGCTGTAACTACATCAATTTGATAGTAATTTTTCTCACCCTCAGTTAATAGCACATTGATAGGTGCAGTAGCTTGTCCATTCAGCAGCAGAGAGAAAAGTTGTTGTCCTTCTTCAGCCTGGATTGCATGAAGTCCTCGTTCTTGAGACAGCACAGCATATTCCGAACCACGGGTCATACCAATACCTGCCCAACCCAGCCAAGCGATAGTTGACCAACTACCAGTGAGTAGAGAACTATCCATATAGGCTGCAAAGCGATTCATAAATTCATTAGCAGCCCCATAGTCTGGTTGACCATCGTTACCAATGTAGCTGAATGCAGAAGTCAATAAATGGAAGTGAACTTTATTATTTGGAGCATATTGATGGCAGGCATTGTACAGATTTTTCAAACCAGATAATTTTGTAGCAATAATCCGTTGAAATTCAGTAAATGTACGCTTGGGCAAGAGTTTAGATGTTTGAATGCCAGCTCCATGAACCACGAGGTCAATTCGTCCATAAGTTTTGACTACTTTTGCTACTACCTGATTTACAGCTTCCACATCAGTGATATTGACGTTGACATATTCAAATCGACCGGGCAATGCTGACAGATGTTTGAGGGTATGGTGAAGTTCGCGGGCAGCTTGATAATACTCTATCTGGGCTTTGAGTGCTGGCATTTTTTGCGATCGCTCGCGGTGCAATTGTTCTTGATAAAATCGACTCTCATACTGGGCAAAGTCAGCTTCATCTAGTTCTAAAACCTCGGCGGGCACAGATTTGAGGTCAGTACGACCCAGTAACACAACGGTGCAGCCAAAGCGTTGCAGTACTTCTTCCATCAAAACTGCTGTTACACCCCGTCCACCACCTGTAGTAATGACAACAGAATTCTGGTTGAGAACAGGAGTGTGGTCTTTGGTCACTTCCGCTAGAGACACCAGCTGGAAAATTTGGCGATCGCCATTCATGTAAGATACTTCTACTGGCTTACCTGGTTGACTATTTAACTCTGTATCTAACTGTTGCCAAGCATCTTTAATACTTGCTGCACCAGTATTAATACTCTTGCAAATACATTTTGGTAGTTCTCGAGCAACTGATTTGATAAAACCAGCTAGCAGACCAGTGTAGGGGCTAAGTTGTCCGGTTTTCCAGGCGTTCAGGCACAGTGTCGCTAGGGCACTATCTCCAGTTTGTAGCTGGGGGTAAGAGTGACGGACAACCGCAAACAGTAAGTTGAGCAAGGAATCTGAGTCATCTATTGAGATTAATTGCTCGTCGCTGATGGCATTGAGGTTTTTAATCGCCACAATCGTGTCGTAACGACTAAAATCTAGTTTTTGAACTGTAGCTTTGATGGCATCTTCAGATGTTAGATCGATTTGGATAGCATCTGCAATCGCTTTGTTGGCTGGACAGGCAACTATATAGTTCAAATCCTTTAGCATCTGAGTTTGAGCTAATGCTGTCCACAACTCAGGCTGGTCTGTTAAGAAGAGAATTTGCCTTTTTTCTAGGGGACGCGGCACAGCGATTTTTTCTACAGTAGCCGGAAACAGAGAGGGTGTATAAAAATGGGTGGGCGTTTGATGTAAGGACTGAGAATTAATATCCTGTGTCCCTATATATTTTTCGTTTGCAGTTTCTTGAGGAGCAGGGAAAGGCGAGAAAGTTATTTGTCCTTGGCTTGCGGATTTCCACTCAACTGCAACTACCTCACGGCTTTGACTAACACGCTCTACAGCTCGTGCAATTTCCACCACTCCAGTAGCTCCATAGAAATCTATGGGAATATTTGAACCCGCTACTTCAACGATAGATTCCTGAATTCCTGATGTATTGACATCCAAGGTAGATAAGATAGGGAATCCGTGGGACTGTGCAATTTCAATTGTGGTCAGTGCTAAGATACAGGCTGCTTCTCCTGTAGGCATGTCCTTACCTGAAGTATGTGCCCCATGACCAACATAGCCATTAATGCTGCCAGCTAAAATTAGGTCGCAGTCGTGACTCATCAGCATCAACTCTGCGATACGTAAGGTTTCTAGTAAGGAATCAATACCTGCATCGATGACTATGTTAGGCCCGTTGAAATTAAACAGGTTGCACACTTGACCAGCAGTAATATTAGGCATTGAACCAATCAAGGTATATGGAGACGAGGGAGAATTAGCTTGCTGGATGGCAGTAAATAGCTTTTGGCAAAGACGCTCAAAATCAATATCTGATTGTGAGAAATGTCCAGGTTTGGACTGTAAAAGCCTCCGCAGCCGGTCTAGAAACAGACGCTCGTTGACGGTAATGCCTCGCCCAGTTTTTCCAGGCATCCCAATTACAACTCCAGTTCTACTTTGGAGAGCTAATGCTTTTTCTCCCAGACCTCGGAGTGCTTTTTCAGTTGCCATTACACTGAGGTACTGACTGGCATCCATACGATCTGTGACATCAGGTAATAGCCGTCGCTTGACTGGCAATTGCAGTGTCTCTCGGGCAAACTGCTTGACTTGAATATCTGGAACTGAATTTTCTTGCAGTCCGTTTAAGGATGGAAATAAAGTACCAATTCCTACTAACGCTAGCGGTCTACGTAGAGAATGAGTATTCGGTCTTTGAGAAAACTGCCGATGGTAACTAGGATCGTAAGCTTCAATAATTAAGTTGGCGTTAGTACCTCCAAAACCAAAGCCATTTACTGCTGCACGGCGGGGTTGTCCGGCTATGTTATTCGGCCAAGGCAATGGTGTTGTCGGAATGGATAAACAAGAACCTTGAAGTTCAATATCTTTATTGGGTGATTTGTAGTTATACTGACGTGGAATAGTTTGGGCTTTTAAAGCTTGGCAAACTTTAATAATAGAAGCTGTTCCGGCTACCCAGCCAGTATGACCAATCAAAGCTTTGACACTACCCAAATAAATTGGCGGTAAATTTGCTTCTCGTTTGTCGAACACTTCAGACAGCGACTTAAACTCTGTACCATCGCCAACTGGTGTAGCGGTTGCATGGGCTTCAATGTACTGAATCGTATTCGGATTTATCTGGGCGTTCTCACAAGCTCGCTGACATGCTAATACTTGACCAACTTTAGTAGGTACATTCACAGCAGCACTCTTACCATCACTTGATGTCCCAACACCCCGGATGATGCCGTGGATGCGATCTCCAGCAGCGATCGCATCAGGTAAGCGTTTGAGTGCTAGAATAGCTGCTCCTTCGCTGAAAACTACTCCATCTGCGGTAGCATCGAAGGGGCGGCTACCTGTGGCAGAAAGACCTTTGAACTGAGCAAATAGACAGTTCATCGCTACTCCCGGTGCGAATACACCCCCCGAAAGTACTAGGTCGCTTTCATGGTTTTGTAGTAGTTTGATGCCGATGTCAACGGTGTAAAGGGAAGAAGCACAGGCAGCATCTAAGAGTAAGGTTTTTACACCATCGCCTAAGAATTTCTGGACTACGCGCTTGTAACATAGGTCAGGTGCGAGAAATTCGTGTTCTCCACTTTTTCGTCCTAGCAAGGTTTGTAGGGAATTGCTAAAAGTGGTACGCAACTGCTCTGGTTCGTCTAGTTTCTCAACGAAATACTTTAAGCTTTCAGCAAACAGAGCTTCATCGTACTCTTTGATGCCGTCAGCTGTGGAGCCAAGGAGACAATGCACTTTTTTGGTAGCAGATACTTGCTGATGAATGGGATTGAGACACTGAGCTAATGCTTTAGCAAGTAGTTGCTGACCTCTTGTTAAGTTGTTGAATTCTTCGAGACTGTACGGTATACCTTTTTCATATTCCACCTGATTGATTCTGCCACTGAGTAAAGTGTAGGTTTTCTCAGGAATTACAGATCCATCAGACATAAAATCTGGTACTAAGGAAGGATCGATGAGGCCTAAATCAACAATGCCGGTGACTCCATCTTGAATATTTCGCCAGTATGCTTGTGGACTATCAGCTCCAGGTAGCAAGCAACCCATAGAAACAATAGCAATGGGAACGTTAGTGCCATTCGTGTCTGAGTCAGATGATAATGCTGCCGAGCTAAAAGCCGTTACTTCTTCAGGCTCGATTTCCCATTTCCCATACTCAAAAGCTTCATCCACAACGGGATGGAGTTTTTCATTATTTTCTGGTGTAGGCTGCGGATGAGATAGCTGCCCAGAATATGTCTGTACAATGTGTTGCAGTCCTTCAATTATATTGCGATCGTCAGACATCACAGACTGGGCGATCGCTTCTGGTTCAGATGGCAAGTTCTTTTGCACTAACTTTGTCAAGACTCTGCTTGCACCGCACTCGATAAACGAATGGACGCCTTGTTGCTGGAGTATTTTTACAGCTTGAGAGAAGTTAACAACTTGGATGAAATGTGCAGCTAGAGTTTGAGGAAAATCAGTATTTGCAGTGTAAAAAGCTTTATTTATTGGTGAATATACTGGGATTTTTGGCGCTTGGAACGAGAACTGCTGTAAACTTGAGCAAAAAGATGCAACAGCTGGAGCTAACAAAGCTGAGTGGAAAGGATATCGGCTTTTGAGAAAAGTGCAAGAAATGCCCAGGGGAACTAGCTCAGATTCAACCTGCTGGAGTTCTGTATAAAGTCCAGACAAAACAATTTGCTGTGGATGGTTGATAACCGCTACTGTTAAAGCAGTTTTTTTGATGGCGCTAAAAAGTTCCGTCAACCGTTGGGCACCGCAGGCGATCGCCATCATACCACCAATATTGCTGGCAAAATTACGTAAAACTTGTATCCGTTGGCATACAATTTCGACGCTTGTCTCAAAGTCAAAAACACCGCCAATGGTCAAGGCGGTTAATTCTCCAAAGCTATGGCCGACCAAAATATCTGGGTGCAGTCCTTGCTCAATCAAAAGTTCGGCAATGATGATATTTGTCAATAAAATGCCTATTTGATCGAGGTCTGGACATTGTTGCAGCAAAAACTGATGTTCGTCATTGGACTGAGCTTGGATCAATGTTAAAAAGGAATAACCCAAATAACGTTGAGTTAATTCATCAGCCTTAGTAAAGAGTGACTTTTTAGCAGGATAGTTCTGATAGAGAGTTTGTAAAGTCTGGTAATCATAAGCTCCCTGACCGGGGAATGTGAAGACTATTTTATTTTGAGCTAAAGGATTTACTTTTGTAATATTGACTTTATCTAATGTTAAAAAATAAGTATCTACAATCTGCACTCCCGAAGGATCGTTAGCTAGATTTCGACTGGTTATGAGTTTACCTAATTCACAAACTTCTGGTGTGAAAATCTTCTTAATTTCCTTTCCACCTGCTACTACTTTTTCTGCAAACGGCGGATCTAACAACCGCTCAATTAGACCGAAGTTTTGCAACACATAATCAACTAGTACAGGCGGAATAGGAATCAGTTCACCTGTGATTCTGGAAGTGAATACAAGCACCTGATATCCACAACAAACAGGTGTTCCGTCTTCACGAATTACCCGAAAACACAATCGAGTAGTAGACCTTGTTGGCTCATCAAAAGTTAGAAGAATAACTACACGCTCACCCAGTCCTACAGGTGCCATATTCCGGCTATATCCTTGCTGGGTTAGAATGACAACATCTTGAAAAGTTTCTTTATTAAACAGTCCGCCGAAAAAGAAGTGCTCCCGTGCGATACACTGAAATCGGAAGTTAGTCAGATAATGATGGGAACCATAGGCCATTGTGTCTTCAAAATGAATCTGATACGGAACAGCTATGTAGCTCATGCCTAACTCCTTTTAAAGCTTTACCGATCAAAGATATAAACAAGTATTTGAGAACTAGCAGTTTTGTTCAACATCATCATTAGTCAAAAGAAGGGTTACTATACCCATCTTGATTTCTAAATTCACTTTGGCTAAACAATATCATCATTTTCCAAAGAAATAGATGAGGCAATGTCTATGACAAAATACCTGGCATAGCACTAAGAAAAACTTGCACGGCAGAAATTGAAATTATAGTAAACTTGGATATATTAATAGCTTTATTGCTTAGCTAATCACATCAGGGATTATATGGAACTTATGAATATTTGAATTTTAGCCTAAGTATGTAAATATTTATTGATATAATCCTTAATAAATATTTACATATTTTACAGAATAATTATTTTCTGCATCCAAATAAGGGACTTCTAAAGAATAATTTATCCAATAAGTAGGGGCACGGTACCGATCAAATGTCTGTTTCACCAAAAATCTGCTGTTGAGAAAAGTTAATCTCTGCAGTGATTTGGTCAAATAATTCTTCTGGTGATACAATACCTCTGCCAAATTACGAGGATCCAACGCCCGTAGAAATGGGATGAATACGACCTAAAGCAGTAAGCTTGGCAAAAATCTGGGTTAATAAAATAGGCTCAGGCATTTCAGGAAGCATTTTTAAAATTTCATGGACATATCGAAGAATTAAAAGAGAGGATTAGAAAAATTTTTAACAAGCGCTTTTTCCGAGTTTGTGAGAAATCCGGGCTCCTGACTTTTCATGGCATGTGGAAAAGGTTATTTTGATGGTTTCCCAAGCCCTTTATCTTAACCTCTCACCGATGCAACTGTTGTCATGGATAATTTCAGTTCTCACAAAGTCACAGGTATAAAGGAAGCCATTGAAGCCGTTGGGATAAGACTGGTGTACTTATCTCCTTATTCTCCTGATTTTTCACCGATTGAAAACTGTTGGTCAAAGGTGAAAGAGTTTTTGCGTAGGCGTAACCCGCCGCAGGCATCGCTTGCTGCTAGAACATATCTTGAGTTAGACGAGGCCATTACAAATGCTCTGAATGCAGTAACTAAAAAAGACATTATTGGATGGTTTACCCACTGCTGTTACTGTATTGCACCCAACTGAGAACCGCCATAATTGCTGATGTACTGCTATTGGTATCTAAGCATTTAGATATTCTCAGCATCAAAGCGAAAATGCAAAGAAAGTTAAGGTAGTTAAGAAAGTTAGCAAAAAATTATTTTAAACTGAAAATAGATTATAGCTAAATACTTGATATCAAATAGCTATTAACTGCTCTTTTTGAAAACGCGGAACTAAAATTTTCTCGAATTTGATCCTGTACTACTGCGATGCCTATGGCGGGCTGCGCCTACGCAGTACTTGATATTGAGTGAGTGCCTTACTATTGCTCTATCAAGCAATTGTCGATAGCTGTTTTGCAAAATAGGCCTGGTAGAGTCCGTAGCGGGGTAAGATGCGATCGCCCTCAAAGCGAATTAATCCCAAACCTTCAAGCTTATAAGTGTCAATAGGATTAAGAGAAATACTTTGCGTTGCTGCCAGAATTTCAGCATAAGCCTTTGCCAATCTAGGATTTTCTTGCAGTTTGATCAACTGTCGCCATAAATGATCGCGGTAGATGCCACCATTGGCGATCGCATCCTCTACTATTTCTTGCAGGGTCATTTCGTGAGACCTAAGATAGTACAAACTAATCTGAATTAGTGCTGGATGTCCTCCTACTAGTGACATTAGTTGGGCAAAATCTTTAGCTTTAAACGAGTCTAAACTATACCGCCTAGCTAAATCTTCTACTTGTGGTTGAGTAAAATCGTTCAGACGAATAGGTAGACCAATATTAAAAGGAGAGAGGTTAATATCCATAGAGATATAGTCTTCGGTTGAGTAAACCATTACTAACCTCAGCTTTTGCCAGTTGGGATTGTGTCGTGCTTCCTCACACCATGACCTCAACAAAGCAAAAAACTCTTGACAAATGTGAGGATATTCAAAAAAACGGTCAATTTCATTCAACACTAAAACCACTGGGCTTTGACATTGCTCGAGCAAATAGTTTTCTAAATAGAAGCCGCTACTCAAGTTGTAGCCAATTTCTTCATTCCACTTTTCCTTGAGGTTGGGGTCAATACCTAATTGAGTTGCAATTTTCCAGCAAAGACGACGCAACAGTTTATTTAAATCAGTTAGACACTCACTATCGAATTGGTAGCAATTCAGATTCACAGTCTGATATCCAAGTTTCTGTGCAAAGGCACAAAGCCGCAACACAAGAGAACTTTTACCCATCTGTTTGGGGGATTTAATCCGAATCACGCAGCCACTAGTAGTTACTTCTCGATAAACCTTTCTCTCTAGTGGAGGACGTTCAATATAAAAGTGAGAATCTAAAGGTACGGGGCCATCCGGGTATGACCAAAGATTTTCTATCTGTTCAGTTTGTGTATGATGTTCTTCGACAAATGAGGTTAATTCGGAACGTTGAGATAAATCTTCTTCTATATTTGTAATAGACAATAACTCAGATGTTTCAGTCTCATTTGCTTTGTTGACTATGGTGTAGTCTTGGCTATGTAATTCTATATTAAAAGCGCTAAAGCAGAGTTTTATAGTTTTTTGATCTACACTTTCACTTAAAGACCATAATTTACTCAAAGTTCTAGTAGAAACATTAACGCGCGAACTTATTTCTTCTAAACTCAAGTGTTCGCCTTTATTTTCTACTATCTCCACAGAAAGAATTGCTGATTGTAACCGTTTAATTCCTGTAGAAGTTAGTACAACTCCACGTTTGCGTTTAGTTTTATACATTGCTGTTCCAGGTATTTATTATCAATGAGTGTCACAAGAAATAATTTTTTCTATTTCATACTGAAACTGGAATTTAACGTAGCAATTTTTGATACACTCTCATTTTATTTTTTCTTAAAATCCATAGGAACTCTAATGAACTAAGTTACATTATATTAGCTTGATAGTAAACACTGACATCAATTATGTATTTCTCCTACTTTTCCCACTTTTCCTACTTTTTCACTCGGTGTTTTGATGGTAGTCTTGCAAAAACTCTTTGAAGAAATGAAGTCCTAGTATTTACCTGAATTTGTACAAATATGATTAAATAATGTAATATTTTTAGCTTGTATAATTTATGACTTTTTGTTGGGTGTAGCAAAAATATTATCGCTTTAGTAGAACTCTAAATACTAAGTATTGATAGTTGTGGAACTACTTGTAATCAAGACTTGGTTGAAAAATTGGCAGAAATTATGCACCAGCAAAGTCCAAAGATATACGACTAAATAGTGTATAATTTAGTACTATTTGATAATTTTTTATTAGACAAGCAATGCAGAACTTGCCTAACAGATGTATTCTGATTACTAGCTTCTACCAAGAAAAGGGAAGATTTTCTAACTGTCTTGATACCCATTGAGGAGTGAAAACACTCCGGTAAATCGGATTTTTAACTCTCAGATAGCCGTTATAA
The DNA here is from genome assembly GCF_000020025.1 of Nostoc punctiforme PCC 73102. Lineage (GTDB taxonomy): Bacteria > Cyanobacteriota > Cyanobacteriia > Cyanobacteriales > Nostocaceae > Nostoc > Nostoc punctiforme. Next base: position 2,663,443 of record NC_010628.1, read on the forward strand.
TTTCCTACTAAACCAGATAGAAACAGTTGCGTTTGTTCTTCACTATTATCGGCTGGTATCAAGTTCTCTATCGGGTTCCTATTCCTTAGTTCCTCTACTTGTAACACCCGTTGATAAATGTTTAATAACTTTCCTGCTTTGTGTTCGTCAAAAAGTAAGCGATCTCTTATGGTACGGAGATGTTCAGGTTCATCTTGGAATTCCCAATGTTGAATAATGCGCGATCGCACCAATTGTTCTACCCAATATCCTTCAGTACCCTTCGGTATGGTAATCGTTCCTTTATAACTTTCTAAGGCAACTTGCACAACTAACTGACAAAGCTTTTGCGTGAGAAACGGCTGTCCTCTTGTCCAATGAATAATATACGCCAATATTGCCTGTGGCTGGCTGACTACTTTTTCTAAACCTTCAACTAAGGTCATAACTTCATGTAATTGAAAGTCACATAATTTAATTGCTTGACCAATGTTAAAGGGAGTTCGATGTCGACCAACAATTAGGTTAGATGGACTGGCTACACCAAACAAAGCAAAACCCAAGCGTTGAAAACTTGGTTTATATGCTTGCTGCTCATAACAGTAACTAATCCAGATCAAAAAATCGTTGGCCGGAAAATTCAAACTTAGCAAGCTATTAATATTATCGATAAAGATGAAAATGCGATTATTTTGAACTTCTCTCAGCAACACCTGTTCAACAAATTGATATAGTCGTTGTACAGGATCAAGCTCTGATTGTTGCTCCCACCAACTTTTAAAGTTGACCTGTTTTGTCAGATTTAACTTGTGAAACAGGCTGAAAATAATGCCTTTATACCATTGTATAGGTGTAATTTGATTAGTACCTAATAGAGCTAAATTCAGATAAACACATATATAATTTTCTTTTTCTAAGAGATGAATAGTCCGGTGTAGTAGAGATGATTTACCTGTTTGGTGGCAGTTGAAGACATAACAAAAATCTCCTGTTTTTAATCCAGTATAAAGTTGTTCGTCTGCTTGACGGACAATATATGTAGAGTCATCATATTTAAGGCTACCACCGACTTGATATCTCATAGTCAAGTCAATTCCCATAAATAGGGATACTTGTACTTTTATAACCAATACTATATTTAAACACAAAAATATTCTGATATAATTTCACTATTATACTCATTATTTTTACTGCAAGTTAAGTTTGAATTGTCTCGTCTTTACTTGAATTCTCTCATGGCGATCGCCCTGTTTCACCACTCTCAGGGAATAGTTTGTTTCTAACTCTTATGCTATCTGCCGAGCTTTCTATTTATTCCACTTACTTCTTTTTCATTGGGCTGTTGAATTGAAATTTGATAAATCTAGGTTGAGATTTTTAGCGATGGCGTAACCGCCCAGCATAGCTGCTCGCAACATATAATTCCTCACTCAACTTGTCTTGGTTAGTAAATAACCTGAGTTCGGGATAAATAGATGGACATAAATAAAGTGAAGACAGGGCAGGTGAGATACCTATGCCACAAGAGGCTAATTGTTTTATGTAAGATGGGCATTATACCTGCCATAGCCAGTAAAAGGGTATTTTATATTTAATTAAGTCCATCTACTTATTGGCAATGCAAACAAGACTGCAAGTCAACATAGTTCATAATTTTTCACAGCAGACGTGTAGTAGAAAATAACAGCTAAATTATTCTATAAAAAAAGCAAATTTTTTGAGAAAAATTATATATTTTTAGATAACTAAAAAGCAATCACTCAAGAGATAGTGCCAAACTTAATCACTATATTATTTACAGACTTATCTTCTCTTAGCTAAAAATAAAAATCAAGGAAAGTTAAGACATTTAAGTAAATTATTGAAATAGTTAAGACAGGAATACTGATCGGTTAAGGGAAAAAGTAGGCTCAAACCCTTGATATATCCTTGTCTATAATTCCCAAAGAGCTTAAACGAGCAGTATTAATTAAGCCAGTTAATAAAAAAATAAGTAAGTTGCGTTTTGAACTAAAAAATTATTAAAGTAATGACGCAACCATTATAAATCAAGAAAACGCGATTATTACGTAGTAATAAAAAGCCTGAATTTACTCAAATTTATAACTGGTCTTAAAATTTCCTTTTTGACATTTTGCTTTAGTAACTATTACACTTTTTAATCCATGAAGTGTTTTTAAAATTGAATCTATCGACCACAGGCTCATCGCTATCACCAGACAAACTAAGCACACCAAAGCTTGAGGTCTCCCAATAAATATGGTAGATGGTTCAACCCTGTTGACCACAATTTTTGTGCTAGTAGATGATTGGTATCAGCAAAAAGGCTATCGTTATATACCGTTATTATCAAGACCATCACCAAGATTTACAGATAGTGAGATGTTGACGCTGTTAGTGGCAATAGATTTTTCCCATACCCAGGAGAACAGCAGTTTTTAGGGTTTGTCAGAGTAAACAAATGCGAGCCTATTCCCGAAATTACCAGACCAAAGCCAATTCTAGCGTTGAGCCAGACGCATGGAGGGAATGCTCGAAGAACTAAGACATTTTTGGGTTCGAGACTTAGGGGTAATATTTGAGCGCACTTTTTTGTTAGATACAAAACCAGTAGCAGTAGTTGGCTACAAACGCGGCAAAGTCCAAAGTGATTTTACTGCCAGTGCTGATTATGGGTGGTGTGCCAGTCGAAAAATGAAGCGTTTAGGCATTGATGTCCTTATTTTTGAACAACATCCTGTGGCTTAATTCACATAAAGCGTATATTTTAAATATCTATGTTCTTAACTTTCTTAACTTTCCTAAATTTCTTAAATTTCTTAACTGTTCTCTTAAATATCTTCTTAAATGTCTTAACTGGTCTTGCATCTTATTTAAAAAACTGGGATTATCTATTTGAATATATCTACTGAATGATTAAAAATAAATTATGATGTTGTTTACAAATTAATAATTTTAATTAATAGTAGGATTGTAGTTTTAGCATACAACGATGTGCCTGACTGCGGTGTAGGTCAAACAACACCCCTGCGACATCAAAGGTAAGATAACACTTGAAATAGAACAATATGAAAAATAGCTTGTCTTCTACCTCGCCTTTCTGCCTCCTCCCAGGGAACGTTTCCGTAGCTTTTTTCTAGATGAGGCGATGCCTACGGTGGCAAGCTACGCCTCCTGATTGAGTATAATTTCAAATGTAAAAGTTTATCAAATGCCTTGTGGTTTAGCCCAGTAAATGCCCTCAGTAGGCGGTCAACTTTTATTACCCGATTGTTATCTAGCATTTTCCTGTTTCATTCCAGTCGATAATACTTCACTTTATCTTAATTAATCGACAAGTCTATTAAGGCTATTCATAAAGAACGTAGCAAAACCAAATCTGTTCAAGTTCTCCTCAAATAAATTAAAAGTTTACCGATTACAGAGGAGCAAAAAATCAAACTTAAAAAATGAACTTAGCCCAAAAAATTTTACCGATAACCAAGATATTTAAATTTCAAAAAAGTTTAAGTTTTTAATAAATAATTTTGATGTCTATTTGTTAGTTAATATCAACTCACTTTGAGCATAATTATATTTAGCTAATTTCACTATCATAAAAACGAAATATATCTTGGTACAAAACCTAGATATTAGCCAAGAAAAATAGTTCTAATACTACCAATGTAACAGTGGCAAAAAGAGTAAGTTCATCTAAACAAAAGTTTTTTGAGTAGCAAAGACTCTATTTGTGCATTATTTGTATTTTTATAACTAAGATTGTCAGGATTTTAAGGGGTTTTAATGGATAGAATTATAAAAACAAGTTTCCCACTCTCTTCTGGACAAGAAGCAATGTGGTTTATCTACCAAATTGCTCCAGAGAGCGTTGCTTATAATATATTTACTACTGTAAAAATCAATTCTTATTTAAATATTGTTGCTGTCAATCGTGTATGGGAGAAAATTATTGAACGCCATCCTATTCTCAGAACCACATATACCAATTTTGAAGGCAAACCCGTTCAGCAAGTTAATCAACAATATAAATGTAATGTTGAGGTAATAAATGCCAGCAATTGGAGTGAAGATTACTTAAAAGAGAAAATATTTGCTATAACTGACAGCCCTTTTGAGTTAGAAAAAGATGCTGTTTTGAGAATTAATTTATTTACTCGCTCAACAAAAGAACACATTCTCTTGCTAACAATGCACCACATTGCAGGTGATATGTGGTCTTTTGATTTACTGTTGAGTGAATTTCAAACTTTGTATGCCAAGGAAGTTGAGCAAGTTAGTCAAGAGCAGATCCAAACCGCTCCAGATTCTTTCACTGAAAATAAATCTTATCTAGATTTTGTTCGCTGGCAGTCAGAAATGCTATCTGGTTCTAGAGGAGAAAAACTGTGGCAATACTGGCAAAAACAATTAGCTGGCGAATTACCAATTTTAAATCTGTTTGCAGACAAACCCCGTCCCCCAGTACAGACTTATCAAGGAACAGGATATAGTTTAAAACTAGATGAACAGTTAATTCAAAAACTCAAATGTCTAGCTCTAGCTTCTGGAACAAGCCTTTATCAGGTTTTGCTAGCAGCATTTTACGTGCTACTTTATCGCTACACGAATCAAACAGACATCCTCATAGGCAGCCCGATGAGAGGTAGATGGGGTGGAGATTTTAAAGAGATTGTCGGTTACTTTGTTAACCTGATGGTTTTACGAACTTCCGTACAGGAAAACGCCACATTTACAGAATTTCTGGCTCACATCAGCAAGACAGTTAAAGAAGCCCAAAAACATCAAGATTACCCTTTTTCTCTGTTAGCAGAACAACTCGAACCAGAACGAGATCCCAGTCGTTCTCCTTTATGTCAAGTTAGTTTCACTTGGCAAAGACAACGTTGGTGCGAACAAACAGAGAATTCATTGCACAGTGAAGAACAAGTGCTTGAAATGAAGCCATACTTGCTGGGACATCAACGCGGTGCAGACTTTGATCTGAATTTAATGGTGATGGAAGCTCAGGGAGTATTGCAACTCTGCTGGCAATATAATACTGACTTGTTTGAGGCTAGTACAATCACGCGTATTGCAGGGCATTTTGTTACCTTGCTTGAAGGTATTGTAGCTAATCCTCAAAAGCAGATTTGGCAATTACCTCTGCTGACAGAAATTGAACAACAGCAGTTATTAGTTGAGTGGAATGATACAGGTGTAGATTATCTCCAAGATAAATGTATCCATCAGTTATTTGAGGAGCAAGTAGAGCGGACCCCCGATGCTATAGCAGTTGTGTTTGAAAATCAACAATTGACTTACCAGCAGTTGAATTGTCGCGCTAACCAATTAGCCCATTACTTGCAATCTTTGGGCGTGGGTGAAAATGTGCTGGTGGGTTTGTGTGTAGAACGTTCCTTAGAAATGGTGGTGGGACTATTGGGGATTCTCAAGGCGGGTGGAGCTTATGTACCACTTGACCCTGAGTATCCTGCTGAACGCTTAAGCTTCATGCTCAAAGACACTCAAGTAAAAGTGCTGTTGACTCAAGAGAAATTAGTAGAATCTCTTCCTCAACATCAAGCTTGTGTCGTTTGCTTAGACACAGACTGGCAAAGCATTAGCCAAGTAAATCAAGATAATCTTGATAGCACAGTCAGTGCAGAAAACCTCTCTTATGTGATTTACACCTCCGGTTCTACAGGCACACCCAAGGGAGTCGCCGTTACTCATCAGGCCGTCAATCGCCTGATGTTAAACACCAACTATATACAGTTAACAGCTGATGAATGCGTTGCTCAAGCGGCAAATATTGCTTTTGATGCAGCTACCTTTGAGATTTGGGGAGCATTGCTGCACGGAGCCAAGCTAGTCATTATCACTAAATTCGTATTGCTGATCCCAGAAGAATTTGCTGTCAATATCCACGAGCATCAAATCAGTGTCTTATTTTTAACCACAGCTTTATTTAATCAGTTAGCAAGTGTTGTCCCGCAAGCATTTAGTTCTCTACGATATCTATTATTTGGTGGTGAAGCGGTTGATCCCAAATGGGTGCTTGAAGTACTAGATAAAGGCGCTCCCCAGCATTTGCTCCATGTGTATGGGCCAACAGAGAACACCACGTTTTCTTCTTGGTATTTGGTAGAGGATTTAGCAACGACAGCCACAACTATTCCCATTGGTCGGGCGATCGCCAATACGCAAATCTACATCCTTGACCAAAACTTACAGCCTGTACCAGTAGGTGTGCCAGGAGAAATATATCTTGGTGGAGCAGGATTAGCACAGGGCTACTTCAACCGCCCTGAATTGACAAAAGATAAATTCATCCCCAATCCGTTTGATAATTCCAAATTATATAAAACGGGGGATTTGGCACACTATTTAGCAGATGGCAACATAGAATACTTAGGACGCATTGACAATCAAGTAAAAATACGTGGTTTCCGCATCGAATTGAGCGAAATCGAAGTAGTCCTAAGCCAACATAGTGATGTGCAAGTATCTTGTGTCATTGTCCGGGAAGATACCCCTGGTGATACTTGTACTGAGCGACTTGTGCCGAGCGGAGCCGAGGTAAGTCGAAGTAAACGTTTAGTCGCCTACGTGGTAGCATATCAAGATTGTAAACCCACAATCAGCGAACTGCGGCAATTCCTCACAGCAAAACTCCCAGATTACATGGTGCCAAATGCAATAGTTATCTTGGAGTCACTGCCGCTTACTCCCAACGGCAAAGTAGACCGCCGTGCCTTACCCATACCGGATTTACACAGCGAACAACAAGAAAAATTTGTTGCACCTCGTAATCCAATGGAAGAAATGCTGGCACTCCTTTGGACACAAGTGCTGAAAGTAGAGCTTTTAGGTATTCATGACAACTTCTTTGAACTTGGCGGACACTCGCTACTAGCAACACAATTAGTTTCACGCATCCGTAACGTTTTTAAACTGGAACTACCATTGCGTGAGTTGTTTGCAAGAGCGACAGTAGCCGAATTAGCAAAATCAATTAGGCAGTTACAGCAACAGGCACTTCGACTTACCTCGGCTCCGCTCGGCACAAGTCGCTCAGTACAAGACTTAGAACTATCTGAACCACCTATTTTACCAAAGATGAGGGATGCAGAATTACCACTGTCTTATGCTCAACAGCGTCTGTGGTTTTTAGATCAGTTCGAGCCGAATAGCGCCTTTTACAACATTCCTATGGCTTTGCGTCTAGTGGGAAATTTGAATCAACCAGCCCTAGAACAAAGCTTACTAGAGATTATTCATCGCCACGAAGCCTTACGCACCAATTTTATTAGAGTTGATGGAAAACCTTCTCAAATTATTCAAACACAAACGAATTGGACAGTTTCAGTTATTGACTTAAAGTATTTATCTACAACCGATCAAGAAATTACTAGCCAGGAATTAGCACGACAACAAGCTATTGAGCCTTTTGACCTGGCAAACGGAGCATTAATCAGGACAACATTACTAGTGCTGTCCCAGACAGAACACATATTGTTAGTTTGTATGCATCATGTTGTCAGTGATGGCTGGTCAATGGGTGTGTTTGTTCAAGAACTAGCAGCGCTGTACGATGCTTATGCTCAAGGTCAGCCGTCACCTTTAACACCGCTACCGATTCAGTATGCAGATTTTGCTATCTGGCAAAGAGAGTGGTTACAAGGAAATGTACTGCAAAACCAACTAACTTACTGGCAACAACAACTGGCAAACGCACCAGCCTTGTTGTCCCTACCCACAGACCGACCAAGACCTGCTGTGCAGACTTTTGCTGGTGCATATCAAAAGTTTGCCCTCTCTGCTGAACTCACTGGTAGGTTGATACAACTGAGTCAGAAACAAGGGGTGACTTTGTTCATGACACTTTTGGCAGCGTTTGATACCCTGCTTTACCGCTACACAGGTACAGAAGACATTTTGGTGGGATCTCCCATTGCTAACCGCGATCGCAGTGAGATAGAAGGGTTAATTGGCTTTTTTGTCAATACTTTAGTCATGCGTACTGACTTAGCAGGCAACCCCAGTTTTAGCGAATTACTGACTCGTGTCCGCGAAATAGCGATGGAGGCATACTCGCATCAGCATTTGCCTTTTGAAATGCTAGTGGAAGCATTGCAGCCAGAACGGGATCTTAGCCATACACCGCTATTCCAGGTGATGTTTACACTTCAGAATGCGCCCATATCGACCGTGGAGTTAAATCAGTTAAGTGTCAGTTCAACGTTGATAGAAGGTACAACTGCCAAGTTTGATCTTACCTTGTCAATGGAAAATACTGCTACTGGAGTAGTGGGTGTGTGGGAATATAGCACTGACTTGTTTGATGCCAGCACAATTGAGCGAATGACGGGTCATTTTGTGACATTGCTTGAAAGTATTATTGCTAACCCACAACAGTCCATTTCTCAATTGCCCCTGTTGACAGAAATTGAGCAACAACAGTTATTGGTTGAGTGGAACAATACTCAAGCGGATTATCCCCTTGATAAATGTCTCCATCAGTTGTTTGAGGAGCAAGTAGCGCGTACACCCGATGCTGTAGCGGTGGTGTTTGAAAACCAACAACTGACTTACCAGCAGTTGAATTGTCGCGCAAATAAGTTAGCACATTATTTGCAGTCTTTGGGAGTGGGAGCAGATGTGCTGGTGGGTATTTGTCTGGAGCGATCGCTCTTGATGGTAGTAGGACTATTAGGGATTCTTAAGGCAGGTGGAGCTTATGTACCACTTGACCCAGACTATCCACAAGATCGCTTGAGCTTCATGCTAGAAGATGCTCAAGTGAGAGTGCTGCTGACACAGCAGCAACTCAAGAAAAAGTTACCTCAGCATCAAGGGCAGGATATATATTTAGATACTGACTGGCAATTTATTTCTCAGTCCAGTCAGGAAAATCCAATTACTACTGTACAAGGTAGTAACTTGGCTTATGTGATTTACACATCCGGTTCCACTGGCAAGCCCAAAGGAGCAATGAACACCCACTTGGGAATTTGCAATCGCCTGCTGTGGATGCAACAAGCTTATCAATTAACAGATGTAGATTGCATTTTACAGAAAACTCCTTTTAGCTTCGACGTTTCAGTTTGGGAATTCTTCTGGCCATTAATCACTGGAGCGCGTTTAGTTGTGGCTAAAGCAGGAGGACATAAAGATAGTGCTTACTTGGTCAACCTAATTTTAGAACAGCAGGTTACTCATGTGCATTTTGTTCCTTCTATGCTCCAGGTTTTCTTAGAAGAACCAAGTCTCGAAAATTGCCGTAGCTTGAAACGATTTATCTGTAGTGGTGAAGCTTTGCCTGTAGAACTTCAGGAACGCTTTTTTGCTCGGTTAGAGTGTGAATTGCACAATCTCTATGGCCCAACAGAAGCGGCAATTGATGTCACCTACTGGCAATGCTTTCCAAATGGGAATCTTAGGATAGTACCGATTGGGCAGCCTATAGCCAACACACAAATTTATATTTTAGACGAGCATCTGCAACCAGTCCCTGTAGGTGTAGCCGGAGAATTGCATATTGGTGGTGCAGGATTAGCAAGAGGCTATCTCAACCGTCCAGAGTTGACAAAAGAAAAATTCATTTCCAACCCCTTTGAAAATTCAAAATTATATAAAACTGGAGATTTAGCGCGTTATTTACCTGATGGCACAATTGAATACATCGAACGAATTGATAACCAAGTAAAAATACGAGGTTTCCGCATCGAATTGGGAGAAATTGAGGTATTACTGAACCAATATGAGGAGGTGCAGGCATCTTGTGTTATTGCCCGCGAAGGTACGACGGGGGATAAATGCTTAGTCGCCTATATAGTGCCGCATCAGCACTCTAAACCCACAACCAATGAACTGCGGCAATTCCTGAAAGCAAAGCTACCAGACTACATGGTGCCAAGTGCTTTTGTAATATTGGAATCAATGCCACTCACTTCTAACGGCAAAGTAGACCGTCGCGCTTTACCCGCACCAGATTTATACAGCGAAATCAAAGATAAATATGTAGCCCCACGTACTCCAATTGAAGAAATACTGGCGCAAACTTGGTCACAAGTACTGCAACTGCCACAGGTAGGCATACATGATAACTTCTTTGAACTTGGGGGACACTCACTATTAGCAACACAATTAGTTTCACGCATCCGCAACATTTTCAAAGTGGAACTACCATTGCGAGAGTTGTTTGCCGCCGCCACACTAGCCGAATTAGCACGAGAAATTGAACAATTACAGCAACAAGTACTTCGACTTACCTCGGCTCCGCTCGGCACGAGTCGCTCAGTACAAGACTTACAACTGTCTGCACCACCTATCTTACCAAGGGCGGAGAATGCACTATTAGCACTGTCTTATGCTCAACAGCGTCTATGGTTTTTAGACCAATTCGAGCCAAACAGTCCCTTCTACAATATGTCCATAGCCTTGCGTTTAGCAGGAACTGTGGAAGTTGCCGCATTAGAACAAAGCTTCCAAGAAATTATTCATCGCCACGAAGCGTTACGTACTAATTTCATTACGGTTGATGGACAGGCAACACAAATCATTCAAACAGAAACGAATTGGACAGTATCAGTTGTTGATTTGAAGCATTTATCGACAACTAAGCAAGAAACAGCTTCGCAGCAATTAGTGCAACAACAAGCTATTCAACCCTTTGAGTTGGCAACACAAGCATTAGTGAGAGCGACATTAGTAGTGCTATCCGAGACAGAACACATACTGTTAATGTGTATACACCACATAGTCTCTGATGGCTGGTCAATCGGTTTGTTTCTCCAAGAACTAGCAACACTTTACAATGCTTATTCTCAAGGTAAAAGCTCGACTTTAGCGCCACTGCCGATTCAATATGCAGATTTTGCACTGTGGCAAAGAGAGTGGTTGCAAGGAGAAGTACTACAAAGCCAATTGAGTTATTGGCAACAAAAATTGGCTTCGGCTCCAACCTTATTGTCGCTACCCACAGACCGACCCAGACCGGCTGTGCAAACTTACCAAGGGACACATCAAGAGTTTGCACTTTCTGAAGAACTAACTGGTAAGCTAGCAAAACTCAGCCAAGAGCAAGGGGTGACTCTGTTCATGACGCTGTTGGCAGCGTTTGATACGCTGCTTTACCGCTACACAGGTACAGAAGACATTCTGGTGGGTTCGCCAATTGCTAACCGCGATCGCAGTGAGATAGAAGGGTTAATTGGCTTTTTTGTCAATACTCTAGTCATGCGTACTGATTTATCAGGCAACCCCAGTTTTAGCGAATTACTGGGTCGTGTTCGAGAAATGGCAATGGAGGCATATTCTCATCAGCATTTGCCTTTTGAAATGCTGGTAGAAGCATTGCAGCCAGAACGGGATCTCAGTCATACACCACTGTTCCAAGTAATGTTTGTCCTCCAGAATGCGCCGACATCTGGATTAGAACTGACTGGGTTAACTGTCAGTTCATTGCCAATAAAAGGTACAACTTCAAGGTTTGATTTAACCTTAATAATGCAGAACACTCCTACTGGTCTGGTAGGGGTGTGGGAGTACAACACTGACTTGTTTGATGCCAGTACCATTGAGCGAATGACTGGTCATTTTGTGACATTGCTTGAAGGTATTATTGCTAACCCAGAGGAGCGAATTTCTCAATTACCACTGCTGACACAACCAGAACAACAAAAGTTACTTGTCGAGTGGAACGATACTCAGGTAGATTATCCAGAAGATTTGTGCATCCATCAGTTGTTTGAAGAACAGGTGGATAGTACACCCAATGCGATCGCAGTTGTATATGAAAATCAACAACTGACTTACTATGAATTAAACTACCGCGCTAACCAGTTGGCGCACTACTTGCGGTCTTTGGGTGTAGGATCTGATGCCCTAGTTGGTCTATGTGTAGAGCGTTCTTTAGAGATGGTCATAGGATTATTGGGGATTCTCAAAGCGGGTGCTGCTTATGTGCCACTTGACCCAGAATATCCCAGCGATCGCTTGAGCTTTATTTTAGAAGATGCTCAAGTTTCTGTCTTGCTAACCCAGCAGTCAATTCTTGACAGATTGCCCCAGCATCAAGCTCACCTTGTCTGTTTGGATACTGACGCTCAACTGATTTCCCAGTGCAGTCAGGACAATCTCATCTCCGACGTACAAGCAAATAACTTAGCTTATATAATTTATACTTCTGGTTCTACAGGTCAACCTAAAGGTATAGCGATGAATCAGCTTGCCCTTAGCAATCTGATCTTGTGGCATCGGGAAAATCTGAAAATTCCTCGTGGAGCAAAAACCCTACAATTTGCTTCGATTAGCTTTGATGTCTCCTTCCAAGAAATCTTCACTACCTGGTGTTCTGGAGGCACATTGTTCTTAATTGGGGAGGAATTACGCAGAGATACATCAGCTTTGTTAGGTTTTCTCCAACAAAAAGCAATTGAGAGAATGTTTCTCCCCTTTGTTGCCTTACAGCAACTAGCTGAAGTTGCAATTGGTGGTGAATTAGTTAATAGTCATTTGCGGGAAATTATTACTGCTGGGGAACAGTTGCAGATTACTCCAGCTATTTCCCAATGGTTAAGCAAGCTAACTGATTGTACATTGCACAATCACTATGGGCCATCAGAGAGCCATTTAGCGACCAGTTTTACTCTGACTAATTCAGTGGAGACTTGGCCGCTACTTCCTCCCGTTGGTCGTCCCATTGCCAACGCGCAAATCTATATCCTTGATAAGTATCTACAGCCTGTACCCGTGGGTGTACCAGGAGAATTGTACATTGCTGGTGTCCTTTTATCGCAAGGCTACTTCAACCGACCAGAGTTAACACTTGAGAAATTCATCCCTAACCCCTTTAAAAGAAGCAGAGGAGCAGCACTTCGGCTACGCTCAGTGACCGATGAGCAGGGGAGCAGAGGGGAAACCTTTAATTCCGATCGCCTTTACAAAACAGGGGACTTAGCACGCTATTTAAGTGATGGCAATATTGAATACTTGGGGCGTATTGACAATCAGGTGAAAATTCGAGGTTTCCGCATCGAGTTGGGCGAAATTGAAGCAGTACTGAGCCAACTTGATGTACAAGCATCTTGTGCGATCGCCCGCGAAGACATTCCTGGGAACAAACACCTAGTCGCTTACATTGTGCCTCAAGAAGAGCAGACTTGTACTGAGCGGAGTCGAAGTACACTCACAGTCAGCTTTGTGCGTAGCTTCCTGAAGGAAAAGTTACCAGAATATATGGTGCCAAGTGCAATAGTGATCTTGGACGCTTTACCGCTTACCCCCAACGGTAAACTAGACCGCCGCGCATTGCCCGCACCTGATTTACACAGCCAATTATTGGACAAATATGTTGCCCCACGTAACCCAATCGAAGAAATTCTGTCGTTAATTTGGGCACAAGTTCTGAAAGTAGAGCAAGTGGGTATATATGATAACTTCTTTGAACTTGGAGGACACTCCCTACTAGCAACGCAACTCATCTCCCGTGTGCGTACTAGCTTGAAAGTAGAATTACCATTGCGTAGCTTATTTGCTGCACCAACTGTTGCTGAATTGTGCCAAAACATTCAACGGTTACAGCAACAGGATTTAGAACTAATAGCATCACCCATCTTACAAAGGGCAGAGAATGCAGAATTACCATTGTCATTTGCCCAAACACGGCTATGGTTTTTAGACAAGTTAAACCCGAACAGCGCCTTCTACAACTTCCCCATAGCTTTGCGTTTAGTCGGAACTCTCAATCGAACTGCCTTAGAACAAAGCTTACAAGAAATTGTTCATCGCCACGAAGCGTTACGCACCAACTTTGTCATCGTTGATGGAAAGCCTTCTCAAATTATTCAAGCACAAATAAATTGCACACTCTCAGTTGTTGAATTCAAGCATTTATCTACACTTGTACTGAGCGAAGACGTTGGCGAAGCCTCTGCCTCAGCAGAAGTAACCGAGCAAGAAACAGCTTTACAGCAATTAGCGCAACAGCCCTTTGACTTAGCAAATGAAGCATTAGTTAGGGCAACATTAATAGTGCTGTCCCAGACAGAACACACCTTATTAGTCTGTATGCATCACATAGTTAGCGATGGCTGGTCAATGGGTGTGTTTGTTCAAGAGCTAGCAGCCTTATACAATGCTTATTCTCAAGGTGATCTGTCACCTTTAACACCACTGCCGATACAGTACGCAGATTTCGCAATTTGGCAGCGAAACTGGTTGCAAGGAGATGTCTTACAAAGTCAATTGAGTTACTGGCAAAAACAACTGGCAAACGCACCAGCTTTGTTGTCACTACCCACTGACCGACCTAGACCATCTATGCAGACTTTCGCAGGTGCATATCAACAGTTTGCGCTCTCAAAGGAATTAACTGATAAACTCACGCAACTAAGCCAGCAACAAGGAGTTACTTTGTTCATGACGCTGTTAGCAGCGTTTGATACCTTACTTTACCGCTATACAGGTACAGAAGACATTTTGGTGGGTTCGCCAATTGCTAACCGCGATCGCAGTGAGATAGAAGGGTTAATTGGCTTTTTTCTCAACACTTTAGTCATGCGTACCAATTTGGCTGGTAATCCTAGCTTTAGCGAATTACTAGGTCGTGTTCGTGAAATGGCGATGGATGCATACTCTCATCAGAATTTGCCTTTTGAAATGCTAGTAGAAGCATTGCAGCCAGAACGGGATCTCAGTCATACACCACTGTTCCAAGTGATGTTTGTCCTCCAAAATGCTCCTATATCTCAACAATTGGAGTTGACTGGGTTAACTGTTAGTCCACTGGTGGTAAAAAGTACAAATACCAAATTTGATCTTACCTTGGCAATGGAAAACACTGCCACCGGACTGGTTGGGATGTGGGAATACAACACTGATTTGTTTGATGCATCCACCATTGAGCGAATGACGGGTCATTTTCTGACATTACTTGAAGGTATTATTGCTAACCCAGAAGAGCGAATTTCTCAACTGCCACTATTAACAGAAGTTGAGCAACATCAACTATTAGTAGAGTGGACTGATACTCAGGTAGATTATCCGCTAGATTTGTGTATCCATCAGTTGTTTGAAGAGCAGGTTCAGCGTACACCTGATGCAGTGGCAGTTGTTTTTGAAGACCAGCAACTGACTTACCACCAGCTTAATAGTCGTGCTAACCAGTTGGCGCACTACCTCAAGTCTTTGGGTGTGAGAGCAGATGTGCTGGTGGGCATTTGTGTGGAACGCTCAATAGAAATGGTGGTGGGACTACTAGGTATTCTGAAAGCGGGTGGCGCATACTTACCACTTGACCCTGAGTATCCGACTGAGCGTTTGCACTTTATGCTAGAAGATGCTCAAGTTTCGGTGTTGCTGACTCAGCAGAAACTCCTTGATAGACTGTCCCAACATCAAGCAAAGCTGGTTTGTTTGGATACTGACTGGCAGCTTATTTCTCAGTCCAGTCAGGATAATCTCATCACTGAGACGCAAGCAACTAATTTGGCTTACGTGATTTATACTTCCGGTTCTACAGGTCAACCCAAGGGAGTGCTGATTGCCCATCAAGGATTATTAAATTTGGTGTTCTGGCATCAACATACTTTTAAAATCACGACCTTAGATAAAGCTACTCAGCTAGCAGGAACAGCATTTGACGCTGCGGTATGGGAATTATGGCCTTACTTAACCGCAGGAGCAAGTATCTACTTAGTCAAATCTGAGTTCCTTAGCTCGTTAGTGAAGCTACGAGACTGGTTGATTTCAAAGCAGATTACTATCAGTTTTCTGCCAACACCACTGGCACAGGAATTATTGTCTTTGGAATGGCCAACTGAAAGTTTGGCTTTGCGAACCATACTGACTGGAGGAGATAAGCTTCATCAGTATCCATCAGATTTAGTCCCCTTCCAACTAGTGAATAATTATGGCCCAACTGAAAATACTGTTGTTACAACTTCTGGGCTGGTAGTTGCCAAGGAGCAAGATCAGATATCACCGAGTATTGGCAGAGCGATCGCCAACACTCAAATCTATATTCTAGATAGCAACCTGCAACCAGTTCCCATTGGTATCCCAGGAGAGTTACACATTGCTGGTGTCGGGTTAGCAAAAGGCTACCTTAACCGCCCCGAACTGACAACTGAAAAATTCATCCTCAATCCGTTTGACGAGGGAGTAAGTAAATTATATAAAACTGGGGATTTGGTACGTTATCTCCCAGATGGCAACATTGAATACCTGGGACGCATTGACAATCAAGTAAAAATTCGGGGCTTCCGCATTGAGTTGGCAGAAATTGAAGCATTACTGGGACAACATGATGATGTGCAAATATGTTGTGTCATTGCTCGTGAAGAAACTTCAGGTAATACTTGTACTGAGCGGAGTCGAAGTAAGCGCTTAGTCGCTTACGTAGTGCCGCATTTACACGCGACTTGTACTGAGCGGAGTCGAAGTACACCCACAACGGACGAACTGCGTCAGTTTCTTGACGATAAACTGCCTGGGTATATGGTGCCAAGTGTTTTTGTGATGCTGGAGTCCTTACCCCTGACACCCAACGGCAAAGTAGACCGTCGCGCTTTGCCTGCTCCAGATTTACAACAGGAACTATCAAATTATGTAATGCCAAATACTGAAGTAGAAAAAATCATTGCTGGCATTTGGCAAAACACACTGGAAGTAGAAAAAGTGGGAATTTATAATAATTTCTTTGAACTAGGAGGTCATTCATTACTACTAATACGAATTAATCAGCAATTGCAAGAAAAATTTGGTTTGGAAGTGTCAATAGTTGATATGTTTAATTACCCAACTATACATAGACTAAGCCAATATTTAAGTACTAAACTTAACAAAGAAGATACATTAAAACAAAATAATTCTCGCCCTCAATCTCCAAGTGAAAGTAAAGCTTTCAGGAACCAACAATTACAGCTTAGACAGCAGTATCTTTCTCAAAGAAAGGGTAAAAAATTATGATAAATTCCGTTAATATTAATGGTTTCAATAATGAAATAGCAATAATTTCTCTTGCTGGTAGGTTCCCAGAAGCCAAATATCTTGACTCTTTTTGGCAGAATTTGCGTGATGGCGTAGAATCTATCTCCAGGTTGACGGATGAAGAACTAATAAATTCTGGCGTTTCTCTAGATTTACTGAATAATCCTAATTATGTAAAAGCTAATGCTGTTTTATCAGACATTGAATTGTTTGATGCAAACTTTTTCGCCTATAGCGCGAAAGAAGCTGAGTTAATAGATCCCCAACAACGCTTATTTTTAGAATTGGCGTGGGAAGCAATAGAAAAGGCTGGTTATGATCCGCATACCTATAATGGGTTAATAGGGGTTTATGCTGGTGTTGGAATGAACAGATATCTTGTCAACAATCTCTACCCTCATCATCAATTATTAGAGACAGTTGATCCACTGCAATTAACAATCTCCAACGATAAAGATTTCTTGCCAACACGAGTTGCATATAAACTCAACTTGACTGGGACAGCAGTGAATGTGCAAACAGCCTGTTCTACTTCTTTGGTTGCTGTTCACTTAGCTTGCCAAAGTCTATTAAATTGTGAATGTGACATGGCTTTAGCTGGTGGAGTTACTCTCAGCATTCCCCAAAAAATAGGTTATTTGCATCAAGAGGGAATGATTCTTTCTCCTGATGGACACTGCCGTGCTTTTGATGCTAAGGCACAAGGAACAATTGCTAGTAGCGGTGCTGGTATTGTGGTGTTGAAAAGATTAAAGGATGCGATCGCAGACCGCGACCACATCCATGCAATCATTAAAGGTTCGGCAATTAATAATGATGGTGCAATGAAAGTGGGCTTCACTGCTCCTAGTGTTAGCGGTCAAGCAGCAGTCATTGGCGAGGCTCAAGCTATAGCTGGTGTAGATGCCGAAACCATTTCCTACATCGAAGCTCATGGGACAGCTACACCTTTAGGAGATCCCATTGAAATTGCCGCTTTAACTCAAGCTTTTAATCAAAGTACTGATAAAAAAGGTTTTTGCGCTATTGGTTCGTTAAAAACCAACTTAGGACATTTAGATACAGCAGCAGGTGTCGCAGGTCTGATTAAAACTGTATTAGCACTGCAACATCAAATGCTGCCTCCTAGTTTGCACTTCGAGACACCAAATCCCAAAATTGATTTTGCCAACAGTCCTTTTTACGTCAATACAACCCTGACTGAATGGAAAACAAACAACACTCCTCGCCGTGCTGGAGTTAGTTCTTTTGGTATCGGGGGTACTAATGCTCATGTAATTTTAGAAGAAGCACCTGTTTTTGAGCAGGGAAGCAGGGAAGGCAGTGCGGTCTTGGGGGTTCCCCCCAGGAGCAACTGCCGTCGAGCAGGGGAGCAGGGGAGAAATTATCAATTATTGGTACTTTCAGCTAAAACTGCGAGTGCGCTTGAGCAAGCAACAGCTAATTTAATCACGCATTTAAAAGAGCATCCAGAACTGAACTTAAGCGATGTAGCTTATACGCTCAATAGTGGTCGCCGGGGTTTTAATTACCGACGGATGTTGATTTGTCAAGACTTAGAAGATGCTGTCAAAACTCTCAGTAGTTTAGAGGCACAACAAGTTTTTAGCAATTATACAGAGATTACAGAACGGTCTGTTGTCTTTATGTTTCCCGGTCAAGGTTCTCAGTATGTCAACATGGCGCGGGAAATTTACGAAACTGAGACAGTATTTAAAGAACAAATTGATTATTGCTCAGAAGTTCTTAAACCCTTACTAGGGCTAGATTTACGTCACATACTTTACCCCAGTGAAGAAAAGATTCATGAAGCATCAAAGCAACTTCAACAAACAGCCGTTGCTCAACCTGCTATTTTTGTAATTGAGTACGCCCTAGCTAAATTATGGCAGTCTTATGGTGTGGAACCACAAGCTGCGATCGGTCACAGTATTGGCGAGTATGTAGCAGCAACTCTAGCAGAAGTTTTTTCCCTAGAAGATGTCTTATCTCTGGTAGCAGCACGCGGACAGATGATGCAGCAACTGCCTACTGGAGCAATGCTTTCAATTCCCCTACCCGCAGACAAGATAAAATCCCAACTAGGGCAAGAACTTTCTGTTGCAGCGATTAATCAACCCTCCCAGTGTGTAGTTTCTGGTTCCACAGCAGCAGTAGATACACTACAAAATCAGCTTGCTGCTCAAGGGATTGAATGTCGCCAACTGCATACTTCCCATGCCTTCCATTCTCAAATGATGGAGCCAATCTTAAAGGCATTTGCAGAACGAGTCAAAAAAGTTACTTTAAATCCCCCAAAACTTCCTTATATCTCCAACCTGACTGGTACTTGGATTACAGTTACCCAAGCCACAAATCCCGATTACTACGCTCAACATCTGCGTTCCACAGTGCTATTTGCCCAAGGTGTCGAGAAATTATTGGCAACACCAGAGCAAGTCTTACTAGAAGTGGGGCCAGGGCACACACTAACTACATTAGTCAAAAGACATCCAGACAAAGCAGCTGCACAAACGGTGTTGACTTCGGTACGTCATCCTCAAGAAAAACAATCTGATAATCATGTTTTATTCACTACATTAGGTCAACTCTGGCTGGCTGGAGTCAATATAGATTGGTTTGGATTCTATAGTCACCAGGAGCATTACCGCCTTCCCTTACCGACTTATCCCTTTGAGCGCCAACGTTATTGGATTGACCCCCCACAAAAAACAGCTTGGGGACAGTTGCAAGCATTACCCACACCATCACAATTATGGACATCGCTTGTACAAGGAGGTCAAAATCAAGCAAATACTAAAAATGCAGAACTCAACGAGTTAACATATCAGGAAAACAGGCAGTGGTTGAATCGTTTATGTACAGCCTACATCAACTCTGCATTCAGACAATTAGGGGCTTTTAGCAATGTCGAAGAAAAGTATTCTTTGGAGAATTTGTTGGTGCAATGCCATATTTCTCCTCGCTATCAGCAATTGTTTTCTAGATGGTTGCAAATATTAGTTGAGCAAGGACAACTACAGGAACAGGAGGGGTTATTTACTGGGCTACGACCATGTTCACAAGATTATATTAATGAACATTTAGAAGAAGTTAGAGCGAGGTTTGCTACTTCATCTTTAGTAGATTTAGATTTAGTGCAACGCTGTGGTGAAAATTTAGCTGCTATTGTTGTTGAACAAGAACCCTTAGAGATTTTCAATGAACTGGTTTACCAAAAAGGAAACAACGGTTCACATTCAGAATCTCCCTTAAATACTTACTACAACTCTATTTTGCACTCAAGTTTGGAACAGGTGGTCAAATTATTGCCATTGCCTCAAGCTTCTGCATCAGCCGCATTTAGCATAAAATCTAGGCTAGAACAGAATAACCAGAAATCAGAGATTTCATTACAAAAAAAGCCGGATATTTTTCAGCCAGAAAAATTATCTGCACTCCACTCAAGACCTGATTTGCCTAATTCTTATGTAGCTCCCCGTAATGAGATTGAGCAAAAAATTGCCGATATATGGGAAGAATTATTGGGAATTAAGCAAGTGGGAATCCATGACAACTTTTTTAAATTAGGAGGAGATTCTTTAATAGCCGTTCAAGTTTTATCCCGAATACGAAATATTTTTTCTATCCGATTATCTGTAGCAAATTTATTTGAGTCACCCACAATAGCTGAAATAGCACCAAAGCTAGAAAAACAAATAGATCCGGATACAAACTTTAGTGCAGGTGAGAGAGAAGAAATAACAATTTGAGTAACAAATAATTTTAAATTACGAATTAGCTGATGTAGAGGTAATGTTTCTGTGAATATCGAACAATTGGTCGTTGATCTTAGTAAACAGGGTGTAAAGTTGTGGGTTGAAGGTGAGCAGTTGCGTGTTAATGCTCCAAAAGGGGTATTGACACTAGAAACTCGTGACTTATTAGCTAAAAATAAAGCAGAACTTATCTTCTTGCTGCATGAGAAAAATACAGACACCGATACAGATTTCCCCCCGATCAAAGCCGAGCGTCCTCAGAACTTACCTCTGTCTTTTGCCCAAGAACGACTCTGGTTATTAAACCAGTTGGAACCAGATAACTCCTCCTATAACGAACAAGCAGCTCTAAAACTTCACGGGGAATTAAACGTCGTGGCGCTAGAGCAAAGCCTCAACAAAATTATCGATCGCCACGAAGCTTTACGTACTAACTTCCGCACTATCAACGAGCAGCCAGTCCAGGTAATTACTGACAGCTTAAACTTAAATGTGCCAATAGTAGACCTATCAAAATTACCTGAAAGTGAAAGAGAAATCGCTTGCCAACAATTAGCCACAACTGAAGCTGATCGACCCTTTGACCTTGCTAGTTCTCCTTTAATCCGAGCTTCTGTGGTTAAACTTACAGAGGTAGAATACGCTTTGGTACTAACAATACACCACATTGTAGTGGATGGTTGGTCAATAGGCGTATTGATGCGCGAGTTAGCAACCATTTACTCAGCCATCTGCAATAACTTGTCCCCAGAGCTACCTGAGCTACCAATTCAGTATGCCGACTTTGCTATTTGGCAACGGCAATGGTTGCAATCAGAAGTACTCCAAACGCAGCTTGATTACTGGAACCAACTACTCAAAAACGCTCCCACGTTACTAGAATTACCCACAGACAGACCAAGACCAGCGATTCAAACTTTTCGGGGCGAAATTCAATATGGAGAATTTTCAGTTGAACTGAGTGAAGCGATCGCTAATTTCACTAGGCAAGAGGGAGCCACCCTATTCATGACGCTGTTTGCGGCTTATGTCACCTTGCTTTATCGCTATACAGACTCCGATGACATTGTAGTGGGTACGCCCATTGCTAACCGCGATCGCTTAGAACTTGAAGGGTTAATTGGCTTTTTTGTCAATACTTTAGTATTACGTACCGATTTATCTGGCAACCCCAGTTTTCAGCAATTGCTAAGTCGAGTGCGGCAACTGACACTGCAAGCTTACGCTCATCCAGACCTGCCCTTTGAGGAGTTGGTAAAAGCATTGCAGCCACAACGTGACCTCAGCTATACACCACTGTTTCAGGTGATGTTTGTCCTCCAGAATGCGCCCATATCTGAAGTAGAGCTTGCTGGCTTAACTATCAGTTCATTGCCAGCCCAAAGCGCAACTGCCAAGTTTGATTTAACTTTATCAATGCAGAACACTGCAACTGGATTGGTCAGTGTGTGGGAGTACAATGCTGACTTGTTTGATGCCAGCACAATCGAGCGGATGAGGGGGCATTTCCAAACATTGCTCGAAGGAATTATTGCTAACCCTCAAGAGCAGATTTCACAATTGCCTCTGCTAACAGAAATTGAACAACAGCAGTTATTACTAAAGTGGAATGATACAGGGGTAGATTATCCCCAAGATAAATGTATTCATCAGTTATTTGAGGAGCAGGTTGAACTTACTCCCGATGCTGTAGCAGTGGTGTATGAAAATCAATATCTTACATACCACGAATTAAACTGTCGCGCTAACCAGTTGGCGCACTACCTCAAGTCTTTGGGTGTAAAAGCCGATGTGCTAGTGGGTATTTGTGTAGAACGTTCTTTAGAAATGGTGGTGGGACTGCTAGGGATTCTGAAGGCGGGTGGCGCTTATTTGCCACTTGCTTCAGACTATCCTACCGAGCGTTTGCGCTTGATGTTAGAAGATGCTCAAGTTTCGGTATTGCTGACTCAGCAGAAACTCCTCGACAGACTGCCTGAGCATACTGCACAGCTTCACTTCGGCTCCCTTCCCTACGGGACGCTACGCGAACGGCTCCGCTCAGGGCAAGCCGCTCAGTACAAGGTTTGTTTAGATGCTGACTGGCAGCTTATTTCTCAGTTAAGTCAGGATAATCTAATATCTGAGACACAAGCAACTAATTTGGCTTATGTGATTTACACCTCTGGTTCTACAGGTCAACCCAAGGGAGTACTGATTACCCATCAAGGATTATTAAATTTGGTGTTCTGGCATCAACGCACTTTTAAAATCACGACCTTAGACAAAGCTACTCAGCTAGCAGGAACAGCATTTGATGCTGCTGTATGG
This sequence comes from Nostoc punctiforme PCC 73102, assembly GCF_000020025.1. GTDB lineage: Bacteria > Cyanobacteriota > Cyanobacteriia > Cyanobacteriales > Nostocaceae > Nostoc > Nostoc punctiforme. The sequence continues at coordinate 2,686,464 of NC_010628.1, forward strand.
GAATTGTGGCCTTACCTGACCGCAGGAGCAAGTATATATTTAGTCAAACCTGAAATTCTTTTATCTCCAGTGGATTTGCAAGATTGGTTGGAATCTAAAAAGATCACTATCAGTTTTTTGCCAACACCAATGGCAGAGCAATTATTGTCTCTGGAATGGCCAGAAAGTACAACTTTGCGAACCATAGTGACTGGAGGAGATAAGCTTCATCGATATCCATCAGGTTTACTCCCTTTCCAGGTAGTGAATAATTATGGTCCAACTGAAAATACTGTTGTCACAACTTCAGGACTAGTAGTTTCTAATGGGCGGGATAATAATATCTCACCACCCATCGGTCGCCCTATAGCCAATGTTGAAATCTATATATTGGACTCTTATTTACAGCCAGTACCTATAGGTGTACCAGGAGAATTGCATATTGGTGGTGCAGGATTAGCAAGAGGCTACCTTAACCGTCCAGAGTTAACACAAGAAAAATTCATCCCCAATCCTTTTAGTGATGAATCACATTCCCGCCTCTACAAAACTGGGGATAAAGCACGCTATTTAAATGACGGCAATATAGAATACGTCGGACGCATTGACGACCAAGTAAAAATACGTGGTTTCCGCATCGAGTTGAGCGAAATTGAAGCAGTATTGAGCCAACATAGTGATGTGCAGTTATCTTGTGTCATCGCCCGTGAGGATAGCCCTGGTGATACTTGTACTGAGCGACTTGTGCCGAGCATCTCGACTTCGCTCGATGGAACCGGAGCCGAGGTAAGTCGAAGTAAACGTTTAGTCGCCTACGTGGTAGCACATCAAGACTGTAAACCCGTAATCAGCGAACTACGACAATTCCTCAAAACAAAGCTGCCAGAATACATGGTGCCAAGTGCTTTTGTAATCTTGGAATCCTTACCCCTGACTCCCAACGGCAAAGTTGACCGCCGCGCCTTACCAAAACCAGATTTAGACACCACACTGCTAGAAAAATATGTCGCCCCGCGCACACCCATTGAGGAAATGCTGGCACTCCTTTGGGCACAAGTGCTGAACCTAGAGCTTGTAGGCATATATGATAACTTCTTTGAACTTGGAGGGCACTCACTACTAGCAACACAACTGGTTTCACGTATCCGCAACATTTTCAAAGTGGAATTACCATTGCGTGAATTGTTTGCCAGATCAACAGTTGTCGAATTGGCGCAATCGATTGGGCAATTACAGCAACAGGTACTTCGACTTACCTCGGCTCCGGTTCCATCGAGCGAAGTCGAGATGCTCGGCACGAGTCGCTCAGTACAAGACTTAGAACTTTCTACACCATTCATCACACAAAGGGCAGAGAATGCTCAATTACCACTGTCTTATGCTCAACAGCGTCTTTGGTTTTTAGACCAGTTCGAGCCGAACAGTGCCTTATACAACATTCCCTTAGCTTTGCGTCTAGTCGGAACTCTTAATCAAGTTGCCCTAGAACAAAGCTTACATGAAATCATTAATCGCCACGAAGCCTTACGCACCAATTTTGTAACCGTTAATGGACAACCAACTCAAATTATTCAAAAACAAACGAATTGGACAGTAACAGTAGTTGACTTGAAGCATTTATCAACACTTGTACTGAGCGAAGCCGTTGGCGTTCGCGTAGCGTCTCCGTTAGGAGAAGCCTCTGCCTCAGCAGAAGTAACTGAACAAGAAATCGCTACACAGCAATTAGCGCGACAACAATCTATTGAGCCTTTTGATCTGGCAAATCAAGCATTAGTTAGGGCGACATTAGTAGTGCTTAACGAGACAGAACACATCTTGTTAGTGTGTATGCACCATATTGTCTCTGATGGCTGGTCAATGGGTGTATTTCTTCAAGAACTAGCAGCACTGTACAACGCTTATTCTCAAGATCAACCGTCTCTACGAGACGCTATGCGTAGCTTGCTTCCCCGAAAGGGTACACCTTTAGCACCACTGCCGATTCAGTATGCAGATTTTGCACTGTGGCAAAGACAATGGTTGCAAGGAGGCGTACTGCAAAGCCAACTGAGTTACTGGCAACAACAACTGGCAAACGCACCAGCCTTGTTGTCTCTACCCACAGACCGACCAAGACCTGCTGTGCAGACTTTCGCTGGCGCACATCAAGAGTTTGTACTCTCGCAGAAGCTCACTCAAGGATTGATACAACTAAGTCAAAAGCAAGGAGTAACCTTGTTTATGATGCTGTTGGCAGCTTATGATACCCTGCTTTACCGCTACACAGGTACAGAAGACATTTTGGTGGGATCTCCCATTGCTAACCGCGATCGCAGTGAGATAGAAGGGTTGATTGGCTTTTTTGTCAATACCTTAGTGATGCGTACCAATTTAGCAGGTAATCCGAGCTTTAGTGAATTACTGGGTCGTGTTCGAGAAATGGCAATGGAGGCATACACTTATCAGAATTTGCCTTTTGAAATGCTGGTGGAAGCATTGCAACCACAAAGAGACCTCAGTCATACACCACTGTTCCAAGTCATGTTTGCACTTCAGAATGTGCCTTTGTCTGGAGTAGAGTTGGCTGGGTTAAGTGTCACTCCATTGATGCCAGAAAGTACAACTGCAAAGTTTGATTTAAATTTATTCATGCAGAATACTGCTACTGGACTAGTGGGTGTATGGGAATATAACACTGACTTATTTGATGCCAGCACAATTGAGCGGATGACGGGCCATTTTGTGACATTGCTTGAAGGTATTATTGCTAACCCAGAACAGCAAATCTCACAATTGCCCCTGCTGACACAAATTGAACAGCATCAGTTATTAGTGGAGTGGAACGATACTCAGGTAGATTATCCACAAGATTTGTGCATCTATCAGTTATTTGAAGAGCAAGTTCAGCGCACCCCCGATGCTGTAGCGGTTATATTTGAAAACCAACAACTTACTTACTACCAATTAAACTGTCGCGCTAATCAGTTGGCAAATTACTTGCAGTCTTTGGGAGTGTCCGCAGATGTACTGGTGGGTATTTGTGTGGAGCGCTCCATAGAAATGGTTGTTGGATTACTGGGCATCCTCAAGGCGGGTGGGGCTTATGTGCCACTTGACCCAGACTATCCCCAACAACGTTTGAGTTTCATATTAGATGATGCGGCGCTGCCAGTGTTGTTAACTCAACAATCATTATTGGAATCTTTGCCAGAGCATACCGCACAGGTAGTATGTTTGGATAGCGATCGCCAACTCATTGAGCAACACAGTCGAGAAAATCCACTCACTGGCGGCAAACCAGAAAACTTGGCTTATGTAATTTATACTTCAGGTTCCACAGGCCAGCCAAAAGGAGTTCAAGTTAACCACAGCAGTGTAGTCAACTTTTTAGCTTCCATGAGTCATTGTCCGGGATTAACTGACTCTGATACTTTCTGTGCCGTTACTACCATATCCTTTGACATTGCGGCTTTGGAACTATATCTGCCACTGGTGGTAGGAGCGAAGGTAGTAGTAGTTCGGCGTGAAGTCGCCAGTGATGGCGCTAGGCTGTTACTAGAGTTACAGCACTCAAGCACAACGGTGATGCAAGCGACTCCAGCGACTTGGCAAATGCTGGTAGCTTCCGGCTTATCTACTCAACAGTTGGGAATGAAACTCTTGTGTGGGGGAGAAGCCTTACCACCTCAATTAGCCCATCAATTACTAGAAACTGGTGCCCAAGTATGGAATCTCTATGGGCCGACAGAAACAACAATTTGGTCGAGTATTTGCCAACTTAGGAATGAGTCAACGCAACTAGAAGCTAAAAGTGCGATCGCACCCATTGGTCGTCCCATAGCTAACACTCAATTTTACATTTTAGATTCACACTTACAACCAGTTCCTGTAGGTGTAGCAGGAGAATTGCATATCGGTGGTTTAGGTTTAGCAAAAGGCTACCTTAACCGCCCACAATTGACACAAGAAAAATTTATCTCTAACCCCTTCAAAAGAAGCAGAGGAGCAGGGGAGCAGGCGAGCAGAGGGGAAACCTTTAATTCTAATCGCCTCTACAAAACAGGGGATTTAGCCCGCTATTTACCAGATGGCACAATTGAATACCTGGGACGAATTGACAATCAAGTAAAAATACGTGGTTTCCGCATTGAGTTGGGAGAAATAGAAGCAGTCCTGAGCCAACATGAGGATGTGCAAGCATCTTGTGTTATCGCCCGCGAAGATACCCCAGGTGATAAACGCCTAGTCGCCTACGTAGTACCGCATCTAGGACAGACACCTACAGTTAGCCAGTTGCGCTCCTTCCTGTCTAACCAACTGACTACTTACATGGTGCCACATACTTTTGTGATGCTAGAGTCCCTGCCTCTTACTCCCAACGGCAAGGTAGACCGCCGCGCATTAAAAGCACCAGACTCTCGTGGAGAACTAGAAGTCAGTTTTGTAGCCCCACGCAATCAAACCGAAGAAATATTAGCGCAGATTTGGACAGAAGTTCTCAAAGTAGAGCAAGTAGGAGTTCACGATAACTTCTTTGAACTCGGTGGAGATTCTATTCTCAGTCTTCAAATCATCAACAGAGCAAAGCTTGCAGAATTGCAACTGACTCTCAAGCAATTATTTGCACATCAAACAATTGCAGAATTGGCCATAGTGGCAAATGTAGCGAGTGTTATCCAAATAGAACAAGGTTTGGTAACAGGGACATTACCTCTAACGCCAATTCAACACTGGTTTTTTGAGCAAAATTTACAACAACCGCATCACTTTAATCAATCATTTCTGCTCTCAGTACCATCTGACCTCAAGCCAGAGCTATTAAAGCAAGTATTACAGCAATTGCTAGTACATCATGATGCTCTGCGCCTACGTTTTACACAATCTGACTCTACTTGGCAGCAAACTCACTCTGCTGTGACTGATAGTGTTGCTTTCTCTTATATAGACTTATCGGCACTCCCACAGAATAAACAAAAAACTGCGATTGAAGCTAGCGCAACTTGCTTACAGGCGAGTTTGAATCTGTCAGAAAATCTAGTGCAAGTCGCCTTTTTCTATCTGGGTATTGACAAAAGGGCACGATTACTAATTATTATCCACCACTTGGTAGTTGACGGCGTTTCTTGGCGAATTTTGTTAGAGGATTTGCAAACAGCTTACCAGCAACTTGCTCACGGTAAAGTAATCGCACTGCCTGCTAAAACAACTTCTTTCAAAGATTGGTCTAACAAACTAACCAAATACGCACAGTCAGAAACAATAAAATCCGAGATGGCTTATTGGTTGAATGAATCTCGCGCCGCAGTTTCTCCTATGCCAGTTGATTATACACAAGGGGCAAACACTGTTGAAGCAGCTAGTACAGTAACAGTGTCGTTAAATGAAGCGCAAACTCGCGCTTTGCTACAAGATGTGCCAAAAGCTTACAACACTCAGATTAACGATGTGCTACTAACTGCTTTGGCGCTGGTTTTGAGCAGATGGACTAACTCAAGCTCTGTGCTGTTCAACTTAGAAGGTCATGGGCGGGAAGACATTATTGATGGTGTAGATTTGTCGCGCACTATCGGTTGGTTTACAACCATCTTCCCTGTACTTTTGGAACTGGGAGCAACAGAAAATCCAGCCGATGCCTTAAAATCTGTCAAAGAACAACTGCGGGCTATTCCTAATAAAGGAATTGGCTATGGCTTATTGCGTTATCTGATTCAGGATGCAGAAATTGCTGCCCAACTAGAGGCATTACCGCAAGCAGAAATCAGTTTTAATTATTTGGGTCAATGTGACCAACTGCTCAATACATCTTCTTGGATGCAGCTAGTTAGTGAGTCTACGGGACACAGCCACAGTTTGCAGAACAACCGCGCTCATCTACTAGATATTAATAGCGTTATTGCTGGAGAACGGTTACAAATAGATTGGACTTACAGCCCAAATATCCACCAGCACGCCACAATCGAAAGTCTGGCACAAGAATTTGTCAAGACATTGCTTGGACTAATTGCTCATTGTTCATCGCCTGAGAGTGGAGGTTACACACCTTCAGATTTCTCGCTAGTCAAGCTCAATCAGCCAGAAATAGACCAATTGTTGGCAAGGTTAGTATCCAAAAATCAATCAGGCAAAACTAACTCCAGAAATATTGAAGATATTTACCCGCTCTCGCCAACGCAACAGGGTATGCTGTTTGAGAGTTTGTACGCTCCAGACTCAGGAGTATATTTTCAGCAGTTAAGTTGCACTTTGACAGGTAAGTTGAATGTGACAGCATTTGAGCAAGCTTGGCAGCAAGTGGTAGCACAGCATTCAATCTTGCGGACTGCTTTTGTTTGGGAGCAATTAGCCCAGCCACTTCAAGTAGTGTATCGGCAGGTGGATGTTAACCTCAACAGCCATGATTGGCAACAGTTATCTGCACAAGATCAACAACAGCAATTAGAGCTTTTGTTGCACTCACAGCGAAAACAAGGTTTCCAACTGTCTCAACCACCACTGATACATCTGAGCCTCATCCAATTGAGTGCAGATACTTATCAATTTATTTGGAGTTCTCATCACTTATTGCTTGATGGCTGGTCGATGCCTTTGGTTTTCAAAGACTTATTGTACTTTTATCAAGCAATTTCTCAGGGTGAAAACTTAGCTGTTCAACCAACCCAAAGCTACCGCAACTATATTGCTTGGCTACAGAAACAAGACTTAGCCCAAGCTGAACAATTTTGGAGAGAAAAACTCCAAGGTTTTACTGCACCCACTCCTTTTAGTGTTGATAAAAAACAATCATCAAACCGTAAAAAGTTAGATTCTAGCTATAGCGAACAACAAACTCAACTGACAGTGCAAGCGACAGCCGCAATCCAAAGTTTTGCACGGAAGCATCAACTGACGATAAATAATCTGGTGCAAGCAGCTTGGGCATTACTGCTGTGTCGCTACAGCCAAGAAACTGATGTAGTTTTTGGTGCAACTGTATCTGGTCGTCCGCCATCTCTTGTTGGTATCGAGTCGATGGTGGGACTATTTATCAACACCTTGCCAGTGAGAGTTCAAGTTTCAGACGATACCCAAGTGTTGGCTTTATTGAAGGATTTACAGGCGCAACAAGTTGAATCTGAGCAATATTCATATAGCTCATTGGTGGAGATTCAAGGTAAGAGTGAAATCAACAGAGGAACACCTTTGTTCGAGAGCATTGTTGTCTTTGAGAATTATCCAGTTGATGAGGCAGTGCAATCACACAATTACAGTTTCTCTATAGACAAGATTCACGCTATTGAACAAACTAATTATCCTCTGACTGTAATTGCTGCTGTTGGTAAGCAATTGTTAGTGAAGATTAGCTATGATATTAGCCGCTTTGATGATGCAACAATTACTCGCTTGTTAGGACATTTCCAAATATTGCTTGAGGGAATTGTTGCTAACCCACACCAGAGGATTTTACAATTGCCTATGCTGTCACAGACAGAGCAACAGCAATTATTAGTGGAATGGAACGATACTCAGGCAGATTATCCACTAGATAAATGTCTCCATCAGTTGTTTGAGGATCAGGTTGATAGCACTCCAGATGCGATCGCAGTTGTGTTTGAAAATCAACAACTCACTTACCAGCAATTGAATAGTCGTGCTAACCAGTTGGCGCACTACCTGAACTCTTTGGGAGTGGGAGCAGATGTGCTGGTGGGTATTTGTGTGGAACGCTCAATAGAAATGGTTGTCGGATTGTTGGGCATTCTCAAGGCGGGTGGGGCTTATGTACCAATTGACCCGAACTACCCACAAGAGCGGATTCGTTTCATGCTGCAAGACTGTGGAGCAAAGGTTTTGCTCACCCATAGTCAACTCAAATTGGGGGCTGGGGGTTGGGAATCAGGGACTGGGAATAAAGAAACTTTTCCGCAATCCCGCTCGATACTGTGTTTAGATCGCGATAACTTTGCCAACCAATCTACAGAGAACCCCAGTCGGCAAAGTCAACCCGATGATTTAGCTTATGTAGATGATTTAGCTTATGTAATCTATACATCAGGCTCTACAGGACAACCCAAAGGGGTACAACTACTGCATCGGGGTTTAAGTAACTATTTACACTGGGCTAAAGATTACTACGCAGTAGCACAAGGACAAGGTACACCTGTGCAGTCTTCCCTGAGCTTTGATGCAACCATTACCTCCCTGTACCTGCCGCTAATTTGTGGGCGTACCACCATTTTGGTAAGAGAAAAACAAGAATTGCAGCTTCTAGCAGACATTGTTAAACAAAACAATCATCTATCCCTCGTCAAAATCACACCTTCGCATCTGGAAATACTCAATCAGCAAATTGAGCCTGATACCATGCCGAATCGGGTCAATGCCTTTGTTTTGGGCGGTGAGGCATTACACGCTAACCAAATAATTCCCTGGTTGACTCATGCCCCCAATACCCGCTTGATTAACGAATATGGTCCGACAGAAGCGGTTGTCGGGTGTTGTGTCTACGAAGCAACTGGAAAAAGGGATCTGGCGGGTGATTTATTAATCGGACAGCCAATTGCCAATGTACGTATTTACATTTTAGACAACCAAAACCAACTCCTGCCTGTCGGTATTCCTGGGGAACTTTGTATTGCCGGGGCTGGTTTAGCCCGTGGCTATCTCAACCGTCCCGAACTCACATCTGAAAAATTCATCGAACTCGACTTATTTGGTAAAAAAGAACGAATCTACAAAACTGGCGATTTAGCCAGATGGTTGCCTGATGGTAATCTTGAATACCTAGGACGCATTGACAACCAAATAAAAATTCGCGGTTTCCGCATCGAGTTGGGGGAAATTGAGGCATTACTCAACCAACATGATGATGTGCAGGCATCTGTAGTCACTGCCCGTGAAGATACCCCAGGTGATACTTGTACTGAGCGAAGTCGAAGTAAACGCTTAGTTGCCTACGTGCTGCCGCATCAGCATACACCCACAATCAATGAACTACGGCAATTCCTGAAAGCAAAGCTACCAGACTACATGGTGCCAAACGCTTTTGTGATGTTGGAATCAATGCCACTCACTCCCAACGGCAAAGTAGACCGTCGCGCCCTACCTGCACCAGATTTACACAGCGATGCCTATGGCGGGCTACGCCTACGCACAGAAAAATATGTAGCCCCGCGTACTCCGATTGAAGAAATACTGGTACAAATTTGGTCACAAGTGCTGAAAGTAGAGCAAGTAGGCATACACGATAACTTCTTTGAACTTGGGGGACACTCGCTACTAGCAACACAAGTACTTTCACGTATCCGCGATCGCTTTAAAGTCAAACTCCCTTTACACGAATTGTTCAATACCCCAACCATCGCTGAATTAGCGCCATCAATCGGGAAGTTACAGCAACAAAACTCAGACCTAACTGTTCCACGCATTCTACCAAGGAGCAAGAGATGATGATTGAAGAATTACCCCTATCTTATGCTCAACAGCGTTTGTGGTTTTTAGACCAGTTAGAGCCGAACAGTGCTATATACAACATCCTTTTAGCTTTGCGTCTAGAGGGAAATCTCAATCGGGCTGCCTTAGAACAAAGCTTTCAAGAAATTATTGATCGTCATGAAGCATTACGCACTAATTTCATTACGGTTGATGGAAAACCTTCTCAAATTATTCAAACACAAATTAATTGGACAATTTCAGTTGTTGAGTGCGAACATCTGCCACCAAGCGAACAAGAAATCGCTACACAGCAATTCGTTCAACAACAAGCGATTCAGCCTTTTGACTTGGCAGAGGGAGCATTAATCAGAGCGACATTAATTGTGCTATCCAAGACAGAACACATATTGTTACTGTGTATGCACCATATTGTCTCTGATGCCTGGTCATTGGGTGTATTTGTCCAAGAACTAGCAGCACTATACAACGCTTATTCTCAAGGAGAACCGTCACCTTTAATACCACTGCCGATTCAGTACGCAGATTTTGGCATTTGGCAAAGAGAGTGGTTGCAAGGGGAGCTACTGCAAAATCAAATCTCGTACTGGCAACAACAACTAAAAGATGCACCAGCCTTGTTGTCCCTACCCACAGACCGACCAAGACCTGCTGTGCAGACTTTCGCTGGCGCAATTCAAGAGTTTGCACTCTCAGTTGAGTTAAGCAATCAGCTGACACAACTGAGCCAAAAACAAGGGGTGACTTTGTTCATGACACTTTTGGCAGCCTTTGATACCCTACTTTACCGCTACACAGGACAGTTAGACATTTTAGTAGGGTCTGCGATCGCAAACCGCGAACACAGTGAAATTGAAGGGTTAATTGGCTTTTTTGTCAATACTTTAGTCTTGCGTACTGATTTATCAGGCAACCCCAGTTTTAGCGAATTACTTTCTCGCGTTCGGCAAGTAGCTCTAGGAGCATACTCTCATCAAGAGTTGCCATTTGAAATGCTAGTTGAGGCATTACAACCAGAACGGAATCTCAGCCATCCACCACTGTTCCAAGTGATGTTTGTACTCCAGAATACACCCATGTCTGGAGTAGAACTTGCTGGCTTAACTATCAGTTCTTTGCCACCCCAAAACACAATTGCTAAGTTTGATTTAACTTTATCAATGCACAACTCAGTTACTGGGCTAGTGGGGATATGGGAATATAACACTGACTTATTTGATGCCAGCACAATTGAGCGGATGGCAAAGCATTTTGTAACACTGCTCTCTGGAATTGTTGCTAATCCAGAGGAACGGATTTCGCAATTGCCTTTGCTGTCCCACACAGAGCAACAGCAGTTATTAGTTGAATGGAATAATACTCAAGCAGACTATCCTGTTGATAAGTGTATTCATCAGTTGTTTGAGGAGCAATCTGTGAGTACACCCGATGCTGTAGCTGTGGTGTTTGAAAATCAACAACTAACTTACCACCAGTTGAATAGTTGTGCTAACCAGTTGGCGCACTACCTCAAGTCTTTGGGTATAAAATCAGATACGCTGGTGGGTATTTGCGTGGAACGCTCAATAGAAATGGTAGTGGGACTGTTGGGGATTCTCAAGGCAGGCGGAGCTTATGTACCACTTGACCCAGAGTATCCTACTGAGCGTTTGGCTTTCATGTTAGAAGATGCTGAAGTTTCCATACTGTTGACTCAACAGCGACTTATTGACAGACTTCCTGAGCATCAAGCAAAATTTATCTGTTTAGATGAAGCTTGGGAACAAATTGCCCAAAACAATCAAGATAACCCAACAAGTGAAGTCAAAGCTTTTCATCTAGCTAATCTGATTTACACTTCTGGTTCAACAGGTAAACCTAAAGGTGTGATGGTTGAGCATAAGGGATTATGCAACCTAGCTCAAGCTCAGATTCAAACTTTTGGCTTGACTTCGGATAGTCGCGTTCTTCAGTTTGCCTCCTTCAGTTTTGATGCTTCTATCTCAGAAATTTTGATGGCTCTGGGGTCGGGTGCAAGGCTGTATCTGGGAACAAAAGACTCTCTACTGCCTGGGAAGCCATTAATTGAGCAATTAAGCGATCGCAGCATTACCCATATCACCCTACCGCCATCGGCGTTAGCAGTTATGCCTGGGTCGGAACTTCCGGCACTGCAAACAATAATTGTAGCGGGAGAAGCAAGTTCATCTGAATTAATCAGACAATGGTCTGCTGGCAGAAACTTCTTCAATGCCTATGGGCCAACAGAAGCTAGTGTCTGTGCCACAATCGCAAAATGCACTGAAGATGACAATAAAATATCTATTGGTAAGGCGATCGCCAACGTCCAGGTTTATATTTTAGATGAATATCTGCAACCAGTACCGATTGGTGTACCAGGTGAATTGCATATTGGTGGTTTGGGGTTGGCACGAGGCTACCTTAATCGTCCAGAGTTGACAAAAGAAAAATTTATTCCCAATCCCTTCGCTCGAAGCAGGGAAGCAGGGGAGCAGGGGAGCAGAGGAGCAGAAATTCTTCTAAATTCCCAATTCCCAGTCCCCAGTCCCCAATCCCCAATCCCCAATCCCCGACTTTATAAAACCGGAGATTTAGCACGCTATTTACCAAATGGCAACATTGAATACCTGGGACGCATCGACAATCAGGTAAAAATCCGTGGCTTCCGTATCGAGTTGGGAGAAATTGAAGAATTACTGAACCAACATAGTGATGTGCAGACAGCTTGTGTTATTGCCCGTGAAGATCATCCAGGTGATACTTGTACTGAGCGACTCGTGCCGAGCATCTCGACTTCGCTCGATCGAACCGGAGCCGAGGTAAGTCGAAGTAAACGCTTAGTTGCCTACGTGGTAGGACATAAACAACATTCACCTACAATTAACCAGTTAAGATCCTTCCTCTCTAGCCAACTGCCACAATACATGATACCTCATGCTTTTGTGATGCTAGAGTCTTTACCTCTGACTCCCAACGGCAAGGTAGACCGTCGCGCATTGAGAGCGCCAGACTCTCGTGAGGGACTGGAAATAAGTTTTGTCGCCCCGCGCACTCCGATTGAAGAAATCCTGACGCAAATTTGGACACAAGCCCTGAAAGTAGACCAAGTAGGCATATATGATAACTTCTTTGAACTTGGGGGACACTCACTACTAGCAACGCAATTAGTTTCACGTATCCGCAACATTTTCAAAGTGGAACTACCATTGCGTGAGTTCTTTGCCAGAACAACAGTTGCCGAATTAGCGCGTTCGATTGAGCAATTGCAGCAACAAGACTTAGAATTGGTTTCCCCACCCATCTTACCAAGGGCAGAGAATGCAGAATTACCACTGTCTTATGCTCAACAGCGTCTTTGGTTTTTAGACCAGTTCGAGCCAAACAGTGCCATATACAACATTCCTATGGCTTTGCGTCTAGTCGGAACACTTAATCAAGTTGCCTTAGAACAAAGCTTGTATGAAATCATTAATCGCCACGAAGCCTTACGCACCAACTTTGTGATAGTTGATGGAAAACCTTCTCAACTTATTCAAACACAAACGAATTGGACAGTAACAGTAGTTGACTTGAAGCATTTATCAACACTTGTACTGAGCGAAGCCGTTGGCGTTCGCGTAGCGTCTCCGTTAGGAGAAGCCTCTGCCTCAGCAGAAGTAACTGAACAAGAAATTGCTACACAGCAATTAGCGCAACAACAAGCTAATCAACCGTTTGACTTAGCAAACCAAGCATTAGTTAGGGCAACATTAATTGTGCTGTCCGAGACAGAACACGTTTTGAGTGTATGTATGCACCATATTGTCTCTGATGCTTGGTCAATGGGTGTGTTTATCCAAGAACTAGCAGCACTGTACAACGCTTACTCTCAAGGTGAGCCGTCACCTTTAACACCACTGTCGATTCAGTACGCAGATTTTGCCATTTGGCAAAGAAATTGGTTGCAAGGAGAGGTACTGCAAACTCAAATCTCGTACTGGCAACAGCAACTAAAAGCTGCACCAGCCTTGTTGTCCCTACCAACAGATAGACCCAGAGGATCTGTGCAGACTTTCGCTGGTGGACATCAAGAGTTTGCACTCTCAGTTGAGTTAAGCAATAAGCTGACAAAACTGAGCCAGGAGCAAGGGGTTACTTTATTCATGACGTTGTTGGCAGCGTTTGATACGCTACTTTACCGCTACACAGGTACGGAAGATATTTTGGTGGGTTCGCCAATTGCAAACCGTAATCGTAATGAAATTGAAGGGTTAATTGGCTTTTTTGTCAATACTTTAGTGTTACGTACTGACTTATCAGGCAACCCCAGCTTTAGCGAATTACTTGGTCGCGTTCGATTAATGGCAATAGATGCTTATGCTCATCAGGACTTACCTTTTGAAATGCTAGTAGAAGTATTGCAGCCAGAACGGGATCTCAGTCATACACCACTTTTTCAAGTCATGTTTGCCCTCCAGAATGTGCCTATGTCTGAGATAGAGCTTGCTGACTTAACTATCAGTTCTTTGCCAGTAGAAAGCGCAACTGCCAAGTTTGATTTGTTTTTATCAATACAGAACACTGGTACTTCTGCTGAGGCAGAGGCTTCTCCTAACGGAGACGCTACGCGAACGCCAACGACTACGCTCAGTACAAGTAATGGACTGGTGGGTGTATGGGAATATAACACTGACTTATTTGATGCCAGCACAATTGAACGGATGACTGGACATTTTATGACATTGCTCTCTGGAATTGTTGCTAACCCAGAGGAGCGGATTTCGCAATTGCCTTTGCTGTCACAGACAGAGCAACAGCAGTTATTAGTTGAATGGAACAATACTCTGACGGATTATCCCCGTGATAAATCTATCCATCAGTTGTTTGAGGAACAAGTAGAGCGTACACCCAATGCAGTGGCGGTGGAGTTTGTAGACGAGCGCAGCGAGGCTTCTCGGAGAGTAAATCAACAACTGACTTACCACCAATTAAACTGCCGTGCTAACCAGTTGGCGCACTACCTGAAGTCTTTGGGAGTATCCGCAGATGTGCTGGTAGGCATTTGTGTAGAGCGATCGCTAGAGATGGTAGTAGGACTACTTGGCATTCTCAAAGCTGGTGGGGCTTATGTGCCACTCGATCCAAACTACCCTCAAGAGCGTTTGGCTGTCATGTTAGAAGATGCTCAAGTTTCAGTGTTGTTAACCCAACATTCACTCCTCAACAGATTACCTCAGCATCAAGCTCACCTTGTCTTTTTGGATACTGACTGGCAACTGATTTCTCAGTCTAGTCAGGATAATCTCATCTCTGATGTGCAAGCAACTAATTTGGCTTATGTAATTTATACCTCTGGTTCTACAGGTAAGCCTAAAGGTGTAGCCTTGAATCAGCTTGCTCTTTGCAATTTGATTCTGTGGCAACTGCAAAATAATACAATTTCCACTGGAGCAAAAACGCTGCAATTTGCTCCTATTAGCTTTGATGTCTCCTTCCAAGAAATGTTTTCTACCTGGTTTTCGGGAGGCACATTGTTCTTAATTACGGAGGAATTGCGCCGAGATACCTCAGCTTTGTTAGGTTTTCTCCAAGAAAAAGCTGTTGAGAGACTGTTTGTTCCCTTTGTTGCCTTACAGCAACTAGCTGAAGTCGCTGTTGGTAGTGAATTAGTTAATAGTCATCTGCGGGAAATCATTACTGCTGGGGAACAGTTGCAAATTACTCCCGCGATTTCTCAATGGTTAAGCAAACTAACCGATTGTACTTTGCACAATCATTACGGGCCATCGGAAAGCCATGTAATTATCACTTTTACTCTGAATAACTCAGTAGAGACTTGGCCGCTACTGCCTCCTATTGGCCGTCCCATTGCTAACACGCAAATTTACATCCTGGATCAGTACCTACAGCCTGTACCCGTCGGTGTAGCAGGAGAATTGCACATTGGTGGTGTCTCTTTGGCGCAAGGCTACCTCAACCGACCAGAGTTAACACTTGAGAAATTCATCTCCAACCCCTTTAGCACTGACGGGCATTCACGCCTCTACAAAACAGGGGATTTAGCCCGCTATTTACCAGATGGCAACATTGAATACCTGGGACGTATTGACAATCAGGTTAAGGTGCGAGGCTTCCGCATTGAATTGGGAGAAGTTGAAGCAGTACTGAGCCAGCATGGAGATGTGGAGGGATGTTGTATCATTGCCCACGAAGATACGCCAGGTGATAAAAGGCTAGTTGCCTACGTGGTAGCACATCAGAACTCTACACCCACAATCAGCGAACTACGGCAATTCCTGAAAGCAAAGCTACCAGACTACATGGTGCCAAGCGCTTTTGTAATGTTGGAGTCAATGCCACTAACTCCTAGCGGCAAAGTAGACCGCCGTGCATTGCCTGCACCGGATTTACACAGCAGTAATTCAGACAAATATGTAGCTCCACGCAACCAAGTAGAACTGGAACTAACGCAAATCTGGTCAAGAATTTTGAAAGTTGACAAAGTGGGAGTAAAAGATAATTTCTTTGACCTCGGTGGTCACTCTCTTTTAACTCCTTACTTAATGGCTCAAATTAAACAGCAGTTTGGTAAAAATATTGCGATCGCCAGCCTTTACCAAAATCCAACTATTGAACAATTGGCAACTATTGTACCATTCGATTCAGATTCTAAGAGTGGATCTCCCTTGGTAATACTTCAGCCGCACGGTTCTAAGCCACCTTTGTTTTGTCTTCCAGGGGCTGCGGGCTATCCCTTTTACTTGTATGATTTAGCCCGTTGTCTGGGTTCAGACCAACCATTTTACAGTTTCCAAGCAATTGCTCCTGGTGAAGGAGGAGAACTAATTACCCAAGTTGAGGATGTAGCCGCCCGTTATATTCAAGAACTCTTTGTTGTTCAACCACAGGGGCCGTATTTTTTAGCAGGGCATTCTTTTGGCGGTAAATTAGCCTTTGAAATGGCGCAGCAGTTACTTCGTAAAGGTTATAAGGTTGCTTTAGTTGCCATTCTTGATACTACAGCACCATTTCATCAGAAAAATCCATCAGCTTTTGATTTGGATAACACTAAATGGTTGGCTGAATTAGCAGACACAATCGAAGTTGTTTACGGGAAAAAGATGGATTGTTCTGTTGATACTCTTCAATCTATGGTTTGGGAAGATCAGCTGAAATACGTTCTAGAAAGGTTAAAAAATGCTGACATCTTACCTCCTGACGATGAAATTACGCAGCTTAATAATATGGTGCAACTGCTCAAAGCTAACGCTGTAGTGAATTATGTACCACAAGAGATTTATCCAACCAAAATTACTCTCTTACGCGCCAAGGAGAATGTCGTCAAGGTTAATGAATCTAATAGTGAAGTACTTTCTGATATTTTGCAGGATTCGCACTGGGGATGGAGCAAATTTTCTGCCGAACCAGTGAATGTCCATTTTGTCCCAGGTAATCATGTAACGATGATGAATCTGCCCCATGTTCAGACCTTAGCGGAACAGTTGAAAGCTTGCATTGAGCAAGCACAAGAAGTTAGAGGCGATGGATATAAACCTGATTTTGATAATCAGATTCGGCCTATTAAGTTTTTATCTAATCCACATCCTGTAGATATTAAGTGAGTTAATTTGAGTTGAAATTTAAATGTAAGGAATTGTATTATGGCTGCTACTTCTAACCAGATTAAATCCAAGGTTTGGGACAACAAGCAAGAGTATCACTTAACTATAGAGTCTTTAAGAATGCTGTTGGAAAACCGAATTCCTTTAATTCGGCTAAAAGAATTTGCTACACCCCAAGAGTGTGAAATATTAGTTGCTCAAGCTGAATTATTCAACTTCGACTGCTATCAAAATGTGAATCCCAAGATTGAGCGAATTGGTATCACAGTGTTTGAATATAATCGCATTAGTAAAGCAGCTTATTTTCAAGCAGTAGAACGCACAACTAAATTAAGAGACTGCATTATGGCAGCCTCTTTTAATCCATTAGAACGCTTAATGGTGAAAATTCAAGAGTGTACAGGCGCGACTGTACGAATTGCTTCGGAACCACTCTATGGTAGTTATTATGCAGGACTGATCAGAAAAATAGAGCAGGGTACTCAACTTCATATTGATTATGCTCCGTTAGAACAATCAAAATGGGAAATTGGTACAGTTATTTATCAACTTTCTTGGAATTTGTACTTGAAATTTTCTCCAAACAATCATGGTCAAACACGCATTTACGATCGCCAGTGGCAACCAGGAGATGAGCAATATAAACTCGATTCCTACGGCTATGGTGATACAGTAATTGCAGATGCAGACACGATCGCCTTCCAACCTTATGTAGGAGATGTGTTCATTTTCAATACACGCAACTATCACACTGTTGAGCCGATGGATGGACAACGTGTGACTTTCACCTCTGCGATCGGATTACTACCTAACGGTGAAATTATTTTGTGGTCTTGAAAGTGAGCAGCAGGAAGCAATTTGGTAAATATAGTGAGGAAGTGATTCATGCCCTTAGCCGCTGTGATGACTGCACCTAATCAACCAGTTGAAGTGCAACAATTACCAGAGCCGATTCTGGAAAAGGGTGGAATCATTATTGAAACCTTATATTCTGAGGTTTGTGGAACTGATGTACATTTATTACATGGGCGTTTAGAGGGAGTACCATATCCTATCATCCCTGGACACTTCTCAGTTGGTCGTGTGGTGGAAACAGGTGGAGCAGTTAGTGATGTCAATGGTAAATTAATTCAGCCTGGAGCGATCGCTACTTTTTTAGATGTCCACGAAACCTGTTACAACTGCTGGTATTGTCTAGTAGCCAAAGCATCCACTCGCTGTCCAAAACGTAAAGTTTATGGTGTCACCTACTCAGCCAAAGATGGGTTGCTGGGTGGGTGGTCTGAATTAATTTACCTCAAACCAGGGGTTAAAGTTCTCACTTTACCCGAAGAAGTCTCACCAAAGCAATTCATTGCTGGAGGATGTGCTTTACCAACTGCACTACACGCTATTGATCGAGCGCAGATTCAAATTGGTGATGTCGTCGTGGTGCAGGGTTGCGGACCTGTGGGTTTGAGTGCGGCAATTCTAGCTTTGCTCTCAGGTGCGGGCAAAGTAATTGTAATTGATAAATTTGAGAGCCGATTAGTAGTTGCAAAATCTTTCGGTGTAGATGAAACCCTTGCAATTAGGGCTGATGATCCACGACAACATATTGAGCGAGTTTTGGAATTAACCAACGGACACGGCGCTGATGTCACTATTGAAGCTACAGGCATTCCTATTGCTGTCAAAGAGGGCTTAAATATGACCAGAAATGGAGGTCGCTATGTTATTGTCGGGCATTACACAAACACGGGTGAGATTCTCATCAATCCACACTTAGAGATTAATCTAAAGCATATTGATATTCGCGGAACTTGGGGAATTGATTTCAGCCATTTTTATAGAATGATTGAATTACTAAAACGTCATAGCGATTCCAGTAAAAATATTGCTTGGTCAAGCATAATTAGTCGTTCATATACACTAAAAGAAATTAATCAAGCACTCGTAGATGTAGAGCAAGGCTCTGTATTAAAAGCTGTGATTCAACCTAATCTGTCTTGATGCCAAGATATCAAATGACTTAGATAATAGGGAGAAGATATGCTCGAAGATTTACAAATTGCCTTTATCGGCGGTGGCACGATGGGCGAAATGATAATTAGTAGATTGTTATTAACGAAAATTGTTCCAAAAGCCGATCTAATTATAGTCAGCGATCCAGTTTCTGCGCGATGCCTTCATTTAGAAAGGGAATATGGAGTACGTACTACAACCTCCAATATAGAAGCGGTTCTTGGCGCATCTATTGTGATATTAGCGGTGAAGCCGCAGGTTTTAGCAGAGGTTCTAGGTATGCTTAAGGATAAAATTCCACCTAATGCTTTAGTAATTAGTATTGTGAGTGGAGCGAATATTTCATCTCTGTGCCAAGGGTTGAATCATCCTGCTGTTGTCCGTACAATGCCCAATATTGCAGTACAAGTTGGTCATGGGACTACAGTGTGGAGTGCATCATCAAGTGTGACAGAGATACAGCGATCGCATACCCAAGTCATTTTACAAGCATTAGGTAAGGAATTTACTACCCAAAATGAACATTACCTTGATATGGCAACGGCGTTGAGTAGCGCGGGGACTGGATTTGTGTTTCTCTACATCGAAGCGATGATTGATGCTGGCGTTCAGATGGGTTTAACTCGGACACAAGCCCAAGAACTAACATTGCATACGATTGCTGGTAGTGTAGAACTGATGTTTCAGACTCATGAACATCCAGCAGTTTTACGAAACAAGGTAACAAGCCCAGGGGGAGTCACTGCTGCTGGTCTTTACGAGTTAGAAAAAGGTGGTATGAGAACTGTTATTTCTAATGCAGTACTTGCCGCTTTGAGCCGCAATCAACAATTAGGTAATATCAGTTAAAAAATTAGCGCTGATTGGGGTTACTCATTTGGTACTTATTACTGATTATTCAACACTAAAAAGTATTAAAGCTGATAAAAGATTTTAATTTATTTCTCAAATATGCCAACCCAAGTTGTTCAAGCTCAACCCTCAAAGAATGTTTTTTCAGATTTTATCCAATTCTGGGAAAATGCCAAAGCGATCGCTGGGCCTTACTGGTATCCAACAAAGCCAGGACAAAGAGCATTCTCAGACGTAATTCGTGCATGGGGAATGCTTATTCTCCTAATATTACTAATAATTGCATTTGTAGGTGTAACTGCTTTTAATAGTTTTATTAATCGCTACATAGTTGATATCATACTTCAAGAAAAAGATTATTCTAAATTTATTAATATTATATCTTTTTATGCTGCTGGTCTTGTCTTGGTAACGCTTTTATTAGGATTTTCTAAATTTGTTAGGAAACAAATTGCTCTTGATTGGTACAAATGGCTTAATAATCAGATTTTAGATAAATATTTAAGCAATCGTGCTTATTATAAAATTAATTTTAAAGCTGATATTGATAACCCAGATCAACGTTTATCCCAAGAGATTGAACCAATTACCAGTAATGTCCTCTATTTTTCAGCTACTTTTCTAGAAAAAGTACTGGAAATGATAACTTTTACAGCAATTATCTGGTCAATTTCCCAACAGATTGCTGTTGCTCTGGTTATTTACACAATTATGGGCAATTTGATTGCTGTCTACTTAAATCAAGAATTAAATAGTATTAATCAAGCAGAAATTGAATCTAAAGCTGACTATAATTACTGCCTAACTCATGTTCGCACTCACGCTGAATCAATAGCTTTTTTTAGGGGAGAAAAACAAGAATTAAATATAATTGAACGCCGATTTACTAAGTTGATAACAAATATTAAACGCAAGATTGATTGGGAGAGAAATAGAGACATTTTTAACAGAGCATATCAGGTTGCCATAGAACTTTTTATGTTATTCATACTTGCGCCTTTGTATATTAAAGGTGAAATTGATTTCGGACAAGTTGGACAAGCTAGTGTAGCTAGCTTTATGTTTGCTACTGCTTTGGGAGAACTAATAACTGCTTTTGGCAGTTCTGGAAATTTTTCGAGTTACGTTGAGCGTTTAGCTGAGTTTTCGAGTGCGTTAGAAGAAGTGACTAAACAACCGGAGAATGTAAGCACTATTAAAATAATAGAAGAAAACCATCTTGCTTTTGAGAATGTTACCTTACAAACGCCTAACTATGAACAGGTAATCATCGAAGACTTGTCCTTGTCTGTTCAACCGGGAGAAGGTTTATTGATTGTTGGGCCAAGTGGTCGAGGTAAAAGTTCTTTATTGCGAGCGATCGCTGGTTTGTGGAATGCAGGAACTGGCCGTTTAGTGCGACCTCCATTAGAAGAAGTTTTATTTTTACCCCAACGTCCTTACATAATTTTGGGAACTTTGCGCGAACAATTGCTCTATCCTAATACCAGTCGTCAAATGACTGATGCAGAACTCAAAGAAGTTTTGCAACAGGTCAACCTACAAAACTTACTGAGTCGAGTCGATGGCTTTGATACAGAAGTTCCTTGGGAGAATATATTATCGATAGGAGAACAACAACGTTTGGCTTTTGCACGACTGTTAGTTACTCATCCTAGCTTTACTATATTGGATGAAGCAACGAGTGCTTTAGATTTGCAAAATGAAGGTAGTTTATATCAAAAGTTACAATCAACGAAAACAACATTTATCAGTGTTGGGCATCGGGAAAGTCTTTTTGATTATCATCAATGGGTTTTGGAACTTTCACAAGATTCCAGCTGGCAACTTGTGACTGTGCAGGATTATCGAAATCAAAAAGCAATAAATATTCAAAGCACGTCTAATAATGAGCCGCGAAGTCAATCACAAATATTGACGGAAACAATCACAAGTGAAAAGCTCACTCATAAGGAAATAAGTGAATTAACTAACTATTCCATTAGCACTATTAGAAGTAAGGCAAGCAAAGGAGATTCTATTACTACTAGGGATGGCTTGACGTACCGCTATGACAAGAACTCAAGTGTGTTGAAATGGCTAAGAGTTTAGCAGTTAGACAATCTGTTCAGTCTGTTGAATTATCATTTGTGAAAGAATAGTTTTCTATTTTGATTTGTAAAAATCGTCCTTGCTCAGAACCCCGAGTTTTTTAAAAAATTGGGGTTTTTGTTGTTCACTAATGACTTATGACTGGTGTGTATAGAAATCTGGTTTATTATTAAACATAATTATGTATGAAAGAAGTTAACAGCAAATAAAATAGGCAAGAGTAGGGGTGGGTTTAAAAATGTTATCAATTACTAATGATGATCTCGGCGAATTCGCCCTTACTTGTTCAATAATCAAATAAAATTACTATGCTCTTGATTACTTAACTTATAATTATTAAATAATTTTTTCTTAACTTTCTTAACTTTCTTAACTTTCCTAACTACCTTATAAAAATTACTTCTTAACTGTCTTAACTGACCTTGAAAATATATTTAATTAATGATATATTTTTAGTTGAAAAATCAATTTAATTTCAGGAAAAATCTATGCCTACAAACACAGTCAAAACAGTGGATGTTGTAGCAGTACCATTCTTTGCGCGTTTCTTGGAAGAGCAAGCTACTGAAGGAACAGAGGTTCCTTGGACTTACAAGTTTCCTTCAGATTTGGAAGATAGATAATTTCTTTACTCTTCTACATTTGAAAGTACCTTCCCGATCGGTAAGATACCTTGTAATTGGCTGAATCATAATTTCATAGAGTAGCAGTTATCAAATAAGTAAAGACTACTCATAGAAATGCGATAGCGCAGAGCGCCCGTCGTAGGCGATCGCTTTTATATTACCTTTTCCAAACATGGAGGTGATTGCTTTTTCTAGTTCCCTAAATGCTTCAAAGATTTTTGGGTATTGAAAGCAACTTATTTGCTATTTCTTAATAGCTACCTCCTAAAATTATCAAAAAAATATATGCACCTGTCTCGTGATGTTGTTTTATTAATCACTTACAGTGGTGATTTCTTCACAATAGATAGAGTGGCAGAAGCCTTATCAAAAAAAGGGGTGCAACCATTTCGTCTAGATACTGATAAGTTTCCTCTAGAAGTGCAATTAACAGCACATTTTGATAAGTCTAAAAGCTACCACACTATAGAATGTAACAACCGCTCTATCAGCACAGAGCAGGTGCAAGCTGTATGGATGCGTCGTATTTGGGAACCACAACTGAGTCAAGAATTAGCGCCAAAGTTCCGAGAAGCCTGCATTAAAGAATCACAAGCAACTTTAGATGGTTTTTGGGACAGCCTGAAGGAAACTACGTGGGTAGATAATTTAGAGCGGATAGATTATGCAAGTAACAAGCTGCGTCAACTGCGGATTGCGTCTGAAGTAGGTTTTGTTATTCCCCAGACTCTTATTACCAACAAAGCCCAAGCAGCACGAGAGTTTTTTCAGCAAGTTAACGGCAAAATGGTGAGCAAGCTCTTAACTGCTCTTTCCCGTAGTATGGAAGCGAACTCTTCGTTTTTTCTGTACACCAGCATTGTTAAGGAAGAAGACTTACAAGATGCAGAGTCACTACGCTATTGCCCAATGGTTTTTCAAGAGCAAATTCCAAAGCAACAGGAATTACGGGTGGTGTATGTGAATGGTAATGTATTTGTGGGGGCGCTAAATGCAGATATGTATGCAGCAGCCAAAGTTGATTGGCGTAAACCTGGTGTTGAGATTGGCGCATGGCAACATCATCAGCTTCCCGATCAAGTAGTTCGCCGTCTCAAAGCCTTTATGGGGAAATTTGGGCTGTTGTTTGGAGCGTTAGATTTCATCGTTACACCATCAGGCGAATACGTCTTTTTGGAAATCAACCCTGTAGGGGAGTGGGGAATGCTGGAAAAGGATTTGGACTTACCCATTGCAAGTGCGATCGCAGAAGCCCTACTTCAAAGAATGAATAATTAAAAATTTAATATTTGATATTAGCCTGCGGCAAGCCACCCAAAAGGTGTCTACATACTTCACACTTCATGCTTTTTATGACCGTATTAATAGTCACGTTTAGTAAAGATAACGAAAGCATTCCTCTGGTCATCAAAGAAATTGAGGCTAGAGGAGAAAAAGCATTTCGGTTTGACACAGACAGATATCCCACCGAAGTCAAGCTAGATATTTACTCCGGGGATACTGAACGGGTAATTATTACTGATGGCGAACAAAAGCTAAATTTGAGTGAAGTCTCCTCAGTTTGGTATCGGCGGATGCGCTACGGACAAAAAATCCCCGACTCAATGGACAAGCAATACAGAGATGCGTCGATTAATGAATGTCGCGCCACAGTCAGGGGTATGATTGCCAGCCTTCAGGGATTCCACTTCGATCGAATGTCCAATGTGGATCGGGCTAATAATAAGCAACTACAATTGCAAGTTGCACGAGAAGTCGGTCTTCTAACTCCACGTACCCTGACTTCAAACAATCCAGAAGCAGTCAAGCAATTTGCTCAAGAGTGTAATCAAGGTATAGTTACCAAGATGCTTTCTTCCTTTGCTATTTATGACGATCGGGGGCGAGAAAACGTTGTGTTTACCACCCCAGTTACAAATGACGATCTGGAGAATATGGAAGGGCTACATTTTTGTCCGATGACCTTTCAAGAAAATGTGCCCAAGGCGCTGGAGTTGCGGACAACTATTGTTGGACACCGCGTATTTACTGCCGCAGTAGATTCCCAAAGCTTGTCAGGATCTACTTACGACTGGCGCAAAGAGGGGAGAGCCTTAGTTAAAAATTGGCAACTCTACGACTTGCCAGAAGATATTGAGAAAAAACTGCTCAAACTGATGGCTTATTTTGGCTTAAACTATGGAGCAATTGATATTATTGTCACGCCCGATGGTCGCCATGTATTCCTCGAAGTTAACCCAGTCGGGGAATTTTTTTGGATGGAGATCTATTCACCACACTACCCTATTTCGCAAGCGATCGCAGAAGTATTACTGACTAATAAAAATTAGGTGATGAGCCTTGTATATTTTTATCGTCTTATATTTCGAAAAGTGTTAGTGAGATTTCACTATTAAGTTTATTAATATTAAATTCCTTATTTAAAATTACGAAATTATTGATATTTGGAGATTAAATCCTTGTGATAAACCTAGTAAATACACAAACAGTTTTGACATTTGATGGGGAAAAAGATTATATAGATTTTGGCAGAAACGATATTGGCGGCGTTTTCGCTCAAGGGAGTTCAGCTTTTACGGTTTCAGGATGGGTAAATCCACATGAACTAACAAATAAAGCTACTAGCTACGGGACGCGCAATGTATTTTTTGCCCGTTCTTCAGAGAGATACAGCGATAACTTTGAATTCGGCATCAGTGAAACAGGAAGCCTAGATGTCTACATTGATGAAAGTGTTAGCAAGGGTATCAAAACCTTTGGACAAGGAGAACTAACTATAGGGCAATGGCACTTCTTTGCTATTGTTTTTAATAGTAGTCAGCTAACCGTATATCTTGACGATCGTGAATATAGCGATTCTCTTAGAGGTTTATCTTTAAACAAAGCCACAAGTTCTATAACTCTGGGAGCAACGTTACACAAACAGGTCTATTTCAAAGGACAATTAGCAAATATTAGCGTTTGGAATTATCCCTGTACTCAAGCACAAATTCAGACTCATCGTTGTGGGCTAATAGCCGGTGATGAAGAAGGATTAGTGGCTTACTGGAAATTGGACGAAGGACAAGGCACAACTGTCAAAAACCAAACTGGAAAGTCCTATCAAGGAAATTTTCGTGGTAATCCTATTTGGACTTTAGCAGAAATTCCATTCGCAACACAATCATCAAATCCAGTTCCATTTGTAGGAGAATTATCCAATCAAGAAGATATAAAAGAAGAGATCCAAACTGAGACAGCAGTTATTCCTGAAGAAAATATTTCACCACTAACCACAAATTTATTAGCAGCAACGGTATCGTTAGTAAGCGACGACGAAAACCAACCAAAGAAAATTCAACAAACAGGAATAAACAGCGAAGAATCCGAGATTATTCCAACTGCGATCGCTCTCAGTCCACATGACGAAGAAACCAAAACACACCAAGCTGAAGATCCCGTAAATATCCAACAAGCACAAATACTAACTCAGGAGGAATCGGTAGAAGCTATGAATACAAAAGCCCATCCCAAATATAAAATACTTTCCATTGATGGAGGCGGTATTCGAGGCATTATTCCTGCATTACTCCTAGCAGAAATTGAAAGGCGGACACAAAAGCCCATATTTAGTTTGTTTGATTTAATTACTGGCACTTCCAGTGGCGGAATTTTAGCACTTGGACTAACTAAACCACGATTAAGTTCCGATGTATCTGATAACTTGCCAGTAGCTGAATACACTGCTGAGGATCTTTTACAGCTATTTCTTGAGTATGGGGTAGAAATATTTTATGAGCCGTTGTTTGAAAGACTACTTGGCCCATTAGAGGATATATTTCTCCAGCCAAAATACCCTTCTGAAGGCAAAGAAGAAATTTTTAGGCAATATTTTGGTAATGCACCTCTAGAAAATAATCTCAAAGAAGTTTTTGTAACGAGTTACGATCTTGAGCAGCGAATTCCGATATTTTTTACAAACCAACCAGAAAAACAGCAAATAGAATCTAAGAATTTTCAGAAGTTATGTGGCGGTTTTTCGCTCCTAGATGCAGCATTGGCAACTAGTGCCACTCCGACTTATTTTGCTCCTCATCGGCTTGTAAACCCCCATAATAGCGGTATTGCCTATACTTTAATCGATGGTGGAGTATTTGCTAATAATCCAGCCCATTTAGCTATTTTAGAAGCACAAATTAGTAGTAAACGAAAAGCCCAAAAAGTCCTCAATACAGAAGATATTTTAGTAGTTTCTTTAGGTACAGGTTCACTGACGAGTGTCTACCCTTATAAAGAAGTCAAAAATTGGGGACTTTTGCAATGGGGAAGACCGCTTTTAAATATTATGTTTGATGGTGGTAGTGAAGTGGTAGCTGGAGAATTAGAACAGTTGTTTGAACCTAGCGATCAAGAGGCTAAAAGTTTTTATTATCGCTTTCAAACCTTGTTAGATAGTGAATTAGAAGAAATAGATAATACCAAACTCCAAAATACTCGTCAGTTACAAGCTATAGCCCATCGACTAATATCTAACAAAAGTCAACAAATCGATGAAATGTGTAGTCTTTTGTTGGGCTAACTCACATTTCTTACATCTTGCACCAGTTAGTTGGTGCAAGATGTAAGAATTTTAATTTCTTCACAAAAGAAATTAGTAACGACTCTCTTAGTCACGTTTTCACTTTATAAGGATTGTAGGTAAGTACAATGGATGAACTCGTCAAAAAAATTTCCGGTTTAGGCCTTCCTGGCATACTTTTCGTGATCGCAACGGGTGCATCAGGGGGTAATGTCGCCGCCGTTGTCGCTATGCTTTCATCGCTGGGCGGGCCTTTAGGCCTCTTAGGAGGTTTGGGCTTGCTTGGGCTGGTAGCTATTCTAGGGGAATATATAGCGGGATTTGGAATTGAAAACATTCTCAAGCTCATCTATACAGAACGTAGCAAAACTGAATCTGTCAGATTTCTTCTCAAAGAAATTCAAGAATTGCCCATTTCAGATGAGTTAAAACTCAAACTGAAACATCATATTAGCCCAGTAGTCGTTACTGAGCCTGACGAAGGCCCTTTTCCGAGAACAGTCGAAATTGTTGATGAGGAACCATTGACCTAGTGCATTCGATTTGATCCCTCTAGCCCCACGCCAGTTGCTACCCTGCTTTAATGCTGACAGCGTAGCTTGGTTCCCCGTAGGGTACAAGTCGGGAAACCTACTCACAGCGCTGGCTCCCCTTAAAAGGGGGAAAATTTAATTAAATTCCTCCTTAAAAAGGGGAATTTATGGGGATCTACAAATCTCGAATACAACACTATAAAAGTTTTCAGACATTCTCTAAAAGGAAAAATGGCCTTTGAGTCTAACTTGATTCTCAAAGGCCATTTGAAAATTCCTAGTGTAATTAGTAACGGCTACATTTTTAGAATATGCAAACTCCATCTGTGCGTGAGCAAAACACAACAAATCCTTTTTCAGCCTTGATTCAATTTTGGCAGGATGTGAAAGTAGTTGCTCAACCTTATTGGTATCCAACAAAAGCAGAAGGAAGAGCCTTTTCAGATGTAATTCGCTCATGGGGAATGCTCATTGTCTTAGTATTATTAATAGTTGTAATTGTCGGTGCCAATGCTGCAAATAGTTACTGGAATCGCTATGTAATTGATATCGTTATTGAACAGAGAGACCTTGATAAATATAATAGTACTTTATGGCTGTCTAGTCTCATTATTGTCGGGATGGTCTTGTTAGTAACTCTTTTGAGATATGTCAGAAAAAAAATAATTCTTGACTGGTACAAATGGCTAAATATTCATGTTTTAGAAAAATATTTAAGCAATCAAGCTTATTATAAAATCAATTTTAAATCTGATATAGATAATCCAGATCAACGCTTATCCCAAGAAATAGAACCCATTACTAGTATTGGCTTGAGATTTTCATCTTCTTTACTAGAAAAATCTTTAGAAATGGTCAGTGCTTTGATAATCCTCTGGATAGTTTCTTCACAAATTGCAATATATTTAATTATTTATACAATTATAGGTAATTTAATAGCTGTTTACTTTAATCAAGCAATAAATAAAGTTAACCAAGAAGAACTTGCATTTAAAGCAGATTTTGCCTATTGCTTAACTCATGTTCGTAATCACGCTGAATCAATCGCTTTTTTTCAGGGGGAAGATGAAGAATTAAATATAATTAAGCGCCGATTTAATAATGTTTTAAAAACTGCTGAACGCAGGCTGAATTTGGAGAGGGGACAAGACGCTTTTGGCAGAGCATATCAGTCTGCCATTAGCGTATTCTCGATGTTTATTCTTACACCTTTATTTCTTCAAGATCAAATTGATTATGGACAAATAAACCAAGCTAGTTTTGCTTGCTTTATGTTTTCTAATGCTCTAGGAGAACTAATAGCCGAGTTTGGAATTTCAGGACGATTTTCTGGCTATGTAAAGCGTTTAGCAGAGTTTTCAGATGCGCTACAGGCTGCTAGTAAACAACCAGAGAACGTCAGTACTATTAAAATTATAGAAGAAGAACGTTTAGCTTTCGAGAATGTCACTTTACAAACGCCAAATTATGAACAGGTAATCGTCGAAAACTTGTCACTAGCTGTTGATCCAGGAGAAGGTTTATTGATTGTTGGCCCTAGTGGTAGGGGTAAAAGTTCTTTGTTGAGAGCGATCGCTGGTTTGTGGAATGCGGGAACTGGCCGTCTAGTTCGTCCTCCTCTAAAAGAAGTATTATTCTTACCGCAACGCCCTTATATCATTTTAGGGACTTTGCGCGAACAATTGCTCTATCCTCACACAGACAGAAAAATGAGCGATCGCGAACTTGAACACATTTTGCAACAAGTTAACCTGCAACACTTACTTACCCGTGTAGACAGCTTTGATACAGAAGTTCCTTGGGAAAATATATTGTCTTTAGGAGAACAACAACGCCTCGCTTTTGCGCGGCTATTAATTACACATCCTAGTTTCACTGTCTTAGATGAAGCAACGAGTGCTTTAGACTTAAATAACGAAGGTAATTTATATCAACAGTTACAATCAACGAAAACAACTTTTATCAGTGTTGGACATAGAGAAAGCTTATTTAATTATCATCAATGGGTGTTAGAACTTTCACAAGATTCTAGTTGGCAACTTGTTTCTATACAAGATTACCAATTGCAAAAAGGAATTGCTGTTAACCCATCACAAAAAGAGCAAATTCCGATAGATATTTACCCGAAAAATGAACTCAAAATAAAACTAGAATCAGCAGCAACCGCCACAATTATAGGACTTTCTCATAAAGAGCTTCAGACATTAACAGACTATTCTCTTAGTACTATCAGAACCAAGGCTAGTCAAGAAAAGTCTGTGACTACTAAGGATGGTGTAACCTACCGCTATAACAAAAACCCGGAGGTATTGAAATGGGTAATAGATTAAGGCTATATGGTTAAAGTTATCTCAATTATATCGACAACAGGGTAAGCGCATCTAATTTTGTAGCTAAATAAACAGATGATTTTGCACAATTACTAAAGCGTTATTCCCATTAGTTGTAAATGGGTTTGAAGTGATTAAATCAGATTATTTGGCGGAATTGACCACGAATTCTGACATACTGTTCAATGGAGTTGCGGCAGAGTTGGATAGTCTGTGTAGCCATGTTCACTACCACCATAGAACGTCCTGATATCACCTTTGCTCAGAGGGGCATTGAGTCGTAGCCGCTCGACTAAGTCAGGGTTAGAGATGAATGGTCGCCCGAAAACTATGGCATCAGCCCGCCTGCTTGTAATTGCTTCATCACCCTGTTGTCGATCAAAACCACCCACAGCCAGCAGTGTTCCTTGGTAAACGGTACGTAGGAGATCGATAGGGTTGAAGTTCGGTGCAGTTCCTCTGGCATAACCTTGGTTATACCCAACGTGCAAGTATGCCAAACCGAGTGGACTAAGTGCTTTTGCAACATAAGTGTAAGTTTCAGCAGGATTGTCATCGAATGTATCGTTGACTGTGAAGCCGGGGGCGATCTTGACTCCAATCTGCTCTGCTCCCCGAACCTTACAGAGAGCATTGACCACTTCGAGCGTAAAGCGAGTTCGATTTTCCAATGTGCCACCATAGGCATCGGTGCGTTGGTTGGAGCCACTGACTTGGAACTGGTTGGGTAGGTATCCAGTTGCTGCATGAAGTTCCACACCATCAAAACCTGCTTCAATAGAGAGTTCCGCAGCTCTGCGGAACTCCTCTACGATTTCGGGTATTTCGGACAACTCTAACGGACGGGGTATCTCGAAAGGGACTTTGCCATCCCAAACGTGAACTTCTTCGGACACCACCGGGACAGCCGAAGGGGCGATCGGTCGGGCATGGTTAGGTAATAGAGAGGAGTGTGACACCCGTCCAGCGTGCATCAGTTGCACAAATATCCGACCCCCAGCAGCATGAACTGCATCTGTTACTTTTCGCCAGCCTCCAACCTGCTCCTGGTTATGCAGCCCAGGACAGGTTGTATAGCCCCGCCCCATTGGAGAAGGATGCGTTCCTTCGGTAATAATGAGTCCCGCCGAAGCTCTTTGGGTGTAGTATTCGACCATTTATCGAGGTAGGTACACAGTCAGTAGTAGCTCGGAGACGGGACATGGGAGACATGATGATGCGGTTGGTCAGGTCAAGCGAACCTAGTCTAACTGGCGTGAACAGTCCTGATTTTTCTGGCATTCGTATTTTCCTCTCAAAAACTACTTGCGGCCTATGGCAGACATCCGATCGCTGTTTTCAATGCTTATTAACGCAGATAAACGCTACAATGATGCGGCAATTTAAGCAGATAATTATGGTCATGTTTGACAAAAAAATAAATCTATATGCATAGACGAGCGCACTTATATTTGTTTTTAGGAGTATTAACGAGTTCTAGCTGTTTTGTTTTCAGTGTAGCAGCCCAAGTCCCATCTAATTCGCAGCAGTCCTCGACTCGGAGTGAAGCTCAAGCTGCTAGTTGGTTTGAAGCTCATCGCGCGCAGCCAGCAGCTTTACGAGCATTTGTACAACGAATGCCGAAGGGAGGAGATATCCACAGTCATCTAAGCGGAGCTGTGTACGCAGAACACTATCTGGAGTGGGCTGCCACCGATGGGTATTGTGTGAATCCAAAGGTGGGGGCTTTAGTTGAACCTAAAGCTTGCGGTCAGGACAGTAGCTATTTTCCAGCTTCCGAATTGTTAAACCGAACATCTGTTTATGATTCCCTAATAAATCGTTGGTCTACTCGTAACCTCGAATTTGCTGGAAAATCAGGACACGACCAATTTTTTGAGGCTTTTAGTGGTTTTGGACCAATATCAGATTCTATGAGCCGTCGGGATGATATGGTCGCGGAAGTAGCAAATCGGGCAGCTTCGCAGCATATTACCTATCTAGAGTTAATGCTTACCGTTCAGGGCAGTGAGGTTCGACAGCTAGGGCGTGAAGTTGGTTGGAATAAAGATTTTGCTCTGATGCACAGTCAATTGCTCAAAGGAGGATTAACCAAGCTAGTCATACTTGGCAGCCAGCAATTAGCACAGTTGGAGCGCGAAGTCTGGAAAACACTTGGTTGCGGAACTCTATCAGCACAGCCCGGATGTGCAGTAACGGTGCGCTATTTGCAGCAAACGACAAGAACAAAGTCGCCCGTTGAAGTGTTTGCTCAGTTAGCTTATGCCTTTGAATTAGCTTCATCGGAAAAGCGTGTGGTTGGCATCAATCTAGTCGCCCCGGAAGATAACCCGATTGCACTGCGCGACTATACCCTGCAAATGCAAATGCTGCAATTTTTAAAACGCCAATTTCCCAATGTCAAGGTCGCGCTCCATTCTGGAGAGTTAACTCTGGGGTTGGTTCCGACAGAGGATTTACGTTTTCATATTCGGCAAGCTGTAGAAGTGGCCCAGGCATCTCGCATCGGACATGGCGTGGATATTCTTTTTGAGGAGCGTCCCTTCGAGTTGATGGAGCAAATGCGGCGACTCGGCGTGTTGGTCGAAATCTGCCTGACCAGTAATGAGGTCATTTTGAATGTCCAGGGAGATCAGCATCCTTTTAGGGAGTACTGGAAGGCTGGAGTACCAATGACCCTTGCTTCCGATGATGAAGGCATTTCCCGCATTGATTTGAGTCATGAGTATCTGTTAGCGGCAACGAGATATGGGCTGGGATATAAAGACCTCAAGCGACTGGCTCGCAATAGCTTAGAATATAGTTTCGCTCCGGGAAATAGTCTCTGGAAGTCGCCTGAGTTTAAGGAAATGGTTCCAACTTGTGCAAGCGATACCCCTGGTGAAACCTCTGTTTCTCAAGGGTGCAGTGCTTTTTTGCACAAGAACGAGCACGCGCGGATTCAATGGCAGCTAGAGTCAGAATTTGCTCGGTTTGAGTCATTGCGGAACTTGCTTTGATTGACTTTCACCAAAAATGTAGAGGAACGATTTACTTAGACAATGAAATCTCGGCACAAGGTTCAACACCAACACATCATTCATCGCTCCAATAGCCTACATCGGCAGGGCTTTCGGCAATAAGAGAAAGTAGCGATCGCTACTTTCTCCATTCCCAGATTTCCTTACTCAGCACCCCATCACCAGCAACCATATTCTGGGGAGCAACGCGATTTTCTGAAGTCGGATAAAAAACGAGCGATGCCTTCGGCGGGCTACGCCTACGCTAAAAAGTAACTTCAGTATATTTGTCAAATAGATACTTTTTAGATAGCTTTAGAGCTGATTCGTAAAGAAAATCTCAAGAGAACTAAAAGTGCATCTTTAAAAACTTCCACAACAATTTAATTCCCCAACGGAACCGATAAATATTTTTAGTTTCATCATCACTAACTGCTGCGTCTCCTGACGCAGGTAAATTAGTCACATTGGCGTTACTCAGTTTTTGCTTCTAAATCGCAAAAACTAATAACTCTATAGGCTTGAGCATTATCAGATGCACCAACTTTGATTAATCCAGTTGCATCCTCAAATTCTAGTAACGAAATTGTTTTTAATCTGCAAGACAAAGTATATATTTTCTTGTACTAATTCTTTGATAAATTTTAATCCGGCAAAGCCTCTATCCATGACACCAACAGCTTCAAAATTAAATATTTTTTAATACGGTCGAATTAATAGCTTTATCAAAAATGCCAAGCAAAATTTATTTACTACTTTTATAAATAGATTACATAGCTAATTAACATAATATAAATAAAAAATGAAATTAAAATGAAATACCAACCTGTCTTTAGGCAGAAATAAATATTAATCCATTAGAGAGAAGCAATATTGTAATTAAAGCTTTAGTCTAAGCATAAGAATCTGCCTTTAGAGCTATTTAAATTTTGATAAAACTTATAAAGTAACTTAAAATCTTGCCAAATTACTTTGTGGCATCAAAAAAAATCAACCGTAATTAATATGAAATTACTAATTATCAATTATGACTAGCATCGAACATTACGATATCATTATTATCGGTACAGGAGCCGGTGGAGGTACATTAGCCCACCGCCTTGCACCCACAGGTAAAAAAATTCTAGTACTGGAAAGAGGCGACTTTTTACCGAGAGAGAAAGCTAACTGGAATCCAGAGGAAGTCTATCAAAAACATCGTTACCATACTGATGAGCAATGGTATAACAAGGAAGGTAAAGCCTTTCAACCTCAGACAGGTTACTGGGTTGGTGGCAATACCAAACTCTATGGTGCAGCCCTAATTAGATTCCGAGAGCGAGATTTTGAAAGAGTAATTCATAAAGAAGGAATTTCTCCAGAATGGCCTTTGAAGTATCAAGACTTTGAGCCATACTACACCCAAGCAGAAAAGCTATATGACGTGCATGGACAGGAAGGAGAAGACCCCACCGAACCGCCTCGCAGCGAATCATATCCTTATCCGCCAGTGAGCCATGAGCCAGATATGCAGTCCCTTGCTGATGACATCCGGGAACTGGGTTACTATCCATTTCATTTACCACTAGGATTAAAGCTGAATGAAAGCGATCGCACCAAGAGTCCCTGCATTCGCTGCGATACCTTTGACGGATACCCCTGTCTCGTACATGCAAAAGCCGATGCCGATGTTAATGCTATTCGTCCGGCTCGTGAAAAATATGCCAATGTTACTCTTTTAACTAATACTAAAGTCTTGCGGCTGCATACTAGTGAGTCGGGACGAGAAGTGACGAAGATAGAAACTGAAATTGCAGGAGAGCAACATTGGTTCACAAGCGATATTGTGGTTGTTGCCTGTGGTTCTGTCAACTCAGCTGCTTTGCTGTTACGCTCTGCTAATGACAAACATCCCAACGGATTAGCAAATAGTTCCGATCAAGTGGGGCGGAATTTCATGAAACAACTGGAAACCGCCATAGTTTCCATACATCTAGAGGTGAATCACGCCAACTTTCAAAAAACGATCGCTGTCAACGATTTTTACTGGGGAGAGCCGGATTTTCCTTATCCGATGGGCATGGTGCAGAATACAGGTAATGTCCTAGCTGATATGATTCCCGGAGAAGCGCCGCCACTAATGGCTCCATTTATCAAGCTGATTCCTCATTTTGAGCGCCATTTGCTGGCCGAGCGATCGGTGGGCTGGTGGTTGCAAACAGAGGATTTACCAGACCCAAATAATCGGATTCGGGTGGTGGGCGACAAGATTCATGTTGACTATACACTGAACAATATCGAAGCAAGCGATCGCTTAATTCACCGATGGACATCTGTACTCAAGTCAATCCCTCACTCTGCTAAAAGCGTCTTGCCATTTAGCATTTATCCCCGCACTCATATACCAGAACAAGCAGTTGCTCATCAATGCGGTAGTTGTCGATTTGGCACAGATCCCAAAACCTCAGTCCTGGATCTCAATTGCCGTACCCATGATGTTGAGAATCTTTATATTGTAGATAGTAGTTTCTTTCCGTCAAATTCGGGAGTTAACCCCACACTCACGATTATGGCGAATGCATTGCGTGTTGGCGATCTGCTTGCAGCATCGCTTCTCTAACGCATAGCTGAATAATTGAAGTAAAAAGCTATGAAAAAAGAGGCATCACAAGATTCATTAATTAATTTAATATTGCCCCTAGCCCTCATACTAGGGCTAGTTCTGCTTTTGAGTTTGAATGTGGAAGCCGGAGGGCAAAGCAGGGAAACTACTCCTCTAGAGACATGGCTCAAAGTCATTGTTGGTTATTTGGCAGCAGGGACAGAAATTGCCGCAGCAGTTGTGATTGGCGGAGCAGTGATCCGAGGTATTTCTACTTATTTGCGCTTGTTGTTCTCTCGCTCCAAACAACATTTTGATGCCACAGAAGCAATTCGTCTACAATTGGGTCGAGTGCTGGCATTGGGGTTGGAATTTACTGTCGCCAGCGATATTTTGCGGACAGCAGTAGCACCCACCCGCCAGGATATTTTGAATTTAGGAGCGATCGTTTTGCTGCGAACCTTGCTGAATTATTTCTTAGAGCGAGAGATTCAGCAAGGAGAACAACGCCGTTCATCGGAGCCGGAACTCGATAGGAGTATACGATGAAATCCCATCGTTCCAGCTTAAAACCTTTAGAAGGTGCAAATCGCTCGCTCCGCCGCCGTCTCGATTGGAAAGGTGAGTTGGCATTAGCCACTGCATCGACATTAGTTATATTGTCTGTGTTTGCACTAGTGGAGGTACTAACCCGCCAGCGTTTATTGTTTGCGTCCCTAGCTTCTAGTGCCTTTCTCATTTATCTCGATCCCCAGCACGGTACAAATACGGTGCGAACTCTAGCCATTTCCCAAATGATGGCAGCTGGAATCGGTTTTATAACTTATATGCTGTTAGGTTCGGGTTATGTATCTGGGGGAACTGCAATGATCGTCACCATCGTACTGATGATCCTGTTAGATGTGATGCATCCTCCAGCCGTTTCTACATCCTTAAGCTTTGCTTTAAAAGCTGGCAATGAAAACAAATTAGTTGTGTTTGGTCTAGCTGTGGGCATCACTGCCCTGTTGGTTGGACTAGAACGCTTTGCTCTGTGGTTTCTGGTACACCTGAGCCAGAAGTAGTTTCATGTTAATTATAATTTCAAGGAGAAACAGATTATGAACGAAGAACACTCTACTTCTAACCAAGAAAATGAAAATCAAACGCCCCCAAATACTCATCCTATTGCAACAGGATTGGGAGCAGCCGGAGGCGGAATTGCCGGAGCCGCACTAGGCCGCTCAATTGGTGGTAAGTTTGGTGCTGCAATTGGTGGTGTTGCAGGTGCGATCGCACTTGGAGTTGCAGCCAATGAACTGGCAGGATACACCGAGCAATTCATTGAAGAACTCCAGCCGACAGTAGGCTTAGGATTAGGAGCAGATCACAAACCAATTGAACTACCCTCTCACTATTCTTGGGAAGAATTACAAGCACTATCAAAACCCCAAGGTGAAAAAATGCAAGCCACCTAAGCCAATAATTTTAATTACGAATTACGAATTACGAATTAATCATGTTTCCACTTTGGTTAAAAGCAGGTTTTTGGGGTTTGGTGGGTGGTTCAGCGCTGCTACTGGGTTCCGCAGTAGGTTACTACGCCAAGATTCCTCAACGGGTTATTGCTGCAATTATGGCTTTTGGTGCTGGTGTGCTAATTTCGGCACTAGCGTTTGAACTAATGGATGAAGCTTATAAGCGTGGTGGCTTTGACTCAACAGCGATCGGATTTGTAAGTGGTGCAGTTGTATATACAGCAGCAAACTGGTTTCTGTCCTATCAAGGTGCAAAGCACCGCAAACGTTCAGGTGAACAGCAACCATCGGAAGAGGAAAATAGTGGGAGTGGGATGGCGATCGCAGTTGGTGCATTACTCGATGGTATTCCCGAATCTATTGTGATTGGTGTGAGCATGATTGACGGTGGAGTTGTTAGTTGGGTAACTGTAGCGGCTGTTTTTCTCTCTAACGTTCCCGAAGGACTTTCTAGT